>NZ_NHSJ01000030.1 GCF_002937075.1 Rhodoblastus sphagnicola | reverse complement strand
CTTCGCGCTCGCCGCCCCTGCCGCCTCCTGGCCGGACCAGTTGCGCTTGGGCGGCGCTGGCGGCGAGCGCGAAGGAGAGCGCCAAAGCCACAGCGAAAGCCTTGCGGGATTGCGTGATCATTTGCCGTCTCCTCACTCTTCGTGATTTGATTGCTGGCCGCCGTGATAACCAAATGCGGACCTATTCTAATCCTGTCCGCGCCCGCGCGCAAATCGACCTTGGCGGGCGCGATTTTGCGATTTTGCGCAAGGCTTGTTATCAGGGCGCCCGACACCGTGACCAAACTCTGTTTCAGGATAACATCATGCGTCCATCCAAACGCGCGCCCGATGCGATGCGCCCCGTCTCCATCGAGCGCAATGTCGCGCGCTACGCCGAAGGCTCCTGCCTGGTAAAATTCGGCGGCACCCACGTGCTTTGCACCGCCTCGCTGGAGGACAAGCCGCCGCAATGGCTGCGCGGTCAGGGCAAGGGCTGGATCACCGCCGAATACGCCATGCTGCCGCGCGCCACCCACACCCGCACGCGCCGCGAGACGACCAAGCCCTCGGGCCGCACCCAGGAAATCCAGCGGCTGATCGGCCGCTCCTTGCGCGCCGTCACCAATTTGCAAGCCCTGGGCGAGCGCCAGATCACGCTCGACTGCGACGTGATCCAGGCCGACGGCGGCACGCGCACGGCTTCGATCACCGGCGCCTGGGTCGCCCTGCACGATTGCCTGAAATGGATGCGCGACCGCTCCATGATCAAGGACATGCCGCTGAAGGACCATGTCGCCGCCGTCTCCTGCGGCATCTACAAGGGTGAGCCGGTGCTCGACCTCGATTATGACGAGGATTCGGTCGCCCATACCGACGGCAATTTCGTCATCACCGGAACCGGCGGTCTGGTCGAGGTGCAGGCCACCGCCGAAGGCGCGGTGTTTTCGGAAGAGGAACTCACAAAACTGCTCGGCCTTGCGCGCAAGGGCGTGACGGAACTGATCGCGTTGCAAAAGCAGGCGCTCACCGCATGAGCGGCAAACTGACGGGAAAAATCGTCATCGCGACCCATAACGCGGGCAAGCTGCGCGAAATGCGCGAATTGCTCGCGCCCTACGGGGTCGAGGCGGTTTCGGCCGGCGAACTGGGCCTGGACGAGCCGGAGGAAACCGGCTCGGACTTTTTGAGCAACGCGCTGATCAAGGCCCGCGCCGCCGCCAAGGCCACTGATATGCCCGCCTTCGCCGACGATTCCGGCCTGTGCGTTGATGCGCTCGTCGGCGCGCCCGGCATTTTTTCGGCGCGCTGGGCCGGCGAGTCCAAGGATTTTGCCGCCGCCATGGCGCGGATCGAAGCGGAGGTGAAAAACTCCGGCTCGCCTTCGCGCCGCGCCCATTTCGTCTCGGCGCTCGCTGTCGTCTGGCCCGATGGCGAAGAGGCGAGTTTTGAGGGCAAGGTTTTTGGCGACCTGACCTTTCCGCCGCGCGGAACGGCCGGGTTCGGCTACGATCCCTGTTTTACGCCCGACGGCCATTCGCGGACGTTCGGCGAGATGACGGCGGAGGAAAAGCACGGCATTCCCGCTGATGGATCGCAGGCGCTGTCGCACCGGGCGCGGGCGTTTCAGATGATGGCGGCGGCGCTGCTGGACTAGAGCATGATCCCAAAAAGTGGACGCCGGTTTTTGGAAAAGATCGTGCGAAAACAAAGAGTCTAGGGCGCGCCTTACCAGCGCACGTCCATCCTCTCGCTCAATTCGTCCTTGACCCGCCGCGCCGTCACTCCGCTCGCGCGCAGCTCGCGCAGCGGGATGGAGGACTTGCTTTTCGCCAGTTTCTTGCCCTCCGCGTCCAGCACCAGCCGATGGTGGCGGTAATCGGGGGTGGGATAGCCGAACAGCTTTTGCAGCAGCACATGCAGGCCGGTCGCGGGTTCGAGGTCCAAGCCGCGTAAAACATCGGTGATCCCCTGCGCAAAATCGTCGTGGACGCAGGCGAGATGGTAGGAGGCGGGAACGTCGCGGCGGCCGATCACCACATCGCCCCACAAATCGGGCCGCGCGGTCATGGCCTGCGCCGTCTCGCCCTCGAAAAACTCGCGATAGCTCAGCGGCGCCGCGACCTCCGCCAGCGCGCGCGCCATGTCGAGCCGCAGCGTGAATTTTTCGCCCGCCGCGAGTCTTTCCGCGCGCCGCCGCGGCGACAATTCGCGGCACGAGCCAGAATAAAGCGGCGAGCCGTCGGGGTCTCTTGGCCAATCCGGTTTATCGGCGATCCCCGCCGCGATGGCGCCGCGCGTGCAAAAACAGGGATAGGCCAGCCCGCGCCCGACCAGTCCGTCCAAAATCGTGCGATAGGCGCCAAAAAAATCTGATTGCCGCCGCTCGGGTCTGGGCCAGTCGAGGCCGAGCCAAGCCAGATCCTCGCGCAGCGCCTGCTCGAAGCGCGGTTTGGAGCGTTCACGGTCGATGTTTTCGATGCGCAGCAGCAACAGCCCGTCGTGGTCGCGTGAAAACCGCGCGTTCATCAAGGCCGAATAAGCATGGCCCAGGTGCAGGAACCCATTGGGCGAAGGCGCGAAACGACAAATCAAATCAGAAATCGCTGGCTATGCCCTTGCGCTCCCAATCGCCGTAGCGCACCGGCTCGGGACCGGACGGCCCCAGAAATTCCGGGGGACGCTCGGGCGCCGGGCCAGCGGCGCGGCGGCGCTCTTCCGCTTCGGCAAGCGCCCGCCGCGCTTCCGGCGTCAATTTTTTCTTTGCCGCGACAGCCGTTTCGTCACTTGCGGACTGCGTATCGCTCATTTTACTCAACCCGCCGCTGTGCTAGGAAACCATCAGCCGATTCATAATCCAAAACCGCCGGCGCGCAACTCCCACCATCACGGGCGCATGAACAGAAACAACGATAAAAGTGTCGGCCGGCCAATCCGCAAGACCGGCGCGGCGGGCAAGGTCAAGCCGCAGACCGCCGAACAGGCCGCCGCCGAGGCTTTGGCCCATCCGGGCCTCGCCGCCCGCGTCGCCGCCGCCGCCATCATCGGCGACGTGGTTCAGGGCGGCCACACGCTGGACGAAAAATTCGCGGCCGAAACCGCCCCATCCCGGATGTCCGGCGTGGCCGAGCGCGACCGTGGCCTCGCCCGCTCCATCGCCACCGTGGCCCTGCGCCGGCTCGGCACCATCCGGCTGGCGCTGAGCCAGTTGGTGGAAAAGGGACTGCCGCGCAATTGCGGCCCGCTGGAATGGGTTCTGATCGCCGGCGCCGCGCAAATCCTGTTTCTCGACATCCCCGACCACGCGGCGGTCGATCTCGCCGTGCGCGCCGCCCGGCTCGATACCAAAAGCGCCGGCTTCGCCAATCTGGTCAATGGCGTGCTGCGCAACCTGATCCGCCGCCGCGACGAATTCCTGGAGCTGTCCGACCCGCTCGAGGACGATACGCCGCACTGGCTGGCGGCGCGCTGGCGGCGCATCTATGGCGAGGACCGCGCGCAAATGATCGCGAGCGCGCATCGCGACGAGCCGACGCTCGACCTCACCGTCAAGAGCGACGCCGCCATCTGGGCGGAACGGCTGGGCGGGCGCGTCCTGCCCACCGGCTCCGTCCGGCTCGACACCCATGCGCCGATCCCCGAGCTTGCCGGCTATGCCGAGGGCGAATGGTGGGTGCAGGACGCCTCCGCCGCCGTGCCGGCCCGCGTGCTGGCGGTCAAGCCGGGCGAGCGCGTGCTGGATCTGTGCGCCGCGCCGGGCGGCAAGACCGCGCAACTCGCCAGCGCCGGCGCCAAGGTCGTCGCGCTCGACCGCTCGGCCGAACGGTTGAAGATTCTCGCCGCCAATCTCGCGCGATTGAAACTCGAAGCCGCGGTCGCCGTGGGCGACGCCGCGCAGTTCAAGGCCGAACCGTTCGACGCCATTCTGGTGGACGCGCCCTGTTCCGCAACGGGAACCGCGCGCCGCTGCCCCGATGTGCCCTGGATCAAGAAGCCCGGCGACATCGCCGCGCTCGCCGTCATCCAGGCGCGCATCCTCGACCATGCCCTGACCCTGCTGAAACCCGGCGGACGCCTGGTCTATTGCACCTGCTCGCTGGAGCCGGAGGAAGGCGAGGGGCAGATCGCCGCGCTGTTGCGGCGCAATCCCGACGTGTCCCACGAGCGGATCGACCCGCTGGCGTTCGGCCTGCCGGTGGAGGCCGCGACGGCGGACGGCGACCTGCGCCTGCTGCCCGACCTGCTGCCCGACCCCAACCCGCGCCAGCGCGGGCTCGACGGTTTTTACGTCGCCAGCCTGAAGAAACTCGGTTAACATCTCTTTAAGCTTGATCGGCGACCTTGCGTCGTGGGAACAATCGACGTGCTGCGACGCCTTGAGTTTAAAAGCCTTTGACGCAACCGAGCGCTCCGCCGCGAGCGGAAAACCTCCTTCTGCTGCGCCTGCTGGCCGGGCGCGGCGCCAGGAAGGCGCGCGTCGCGTTCGCCGCGCCGTTTCATCTGCTCGCCCGATGGAGCGCGCCGGAGCCTGAGCGGCTGCTGATCGCGCCGCAGGACATCCGCACCGGCGACGCCACCCAAGCGGGGGACATTTACGCCGGCTTCTTCACCTTCGCGGGCAAGATCGTCGACAGTCGCGGCGTTTCGCCCTTCGCGCTGAAACCGCCCTCGGCGGAATGGGGGCGCGCGCTCAACGGCTTCGGCTGGCTGCGCCACCTGCGCGCCGCCGATTCGGCGCTGGCGCGCGCCAACGCCCGCGCGCTGGTCAAGGAATTCATCGCCCTGCGGGGAAGACCTTCAAACCATCTGGCCTGGGCGCCCGAGGTCGTGGCGCGCCGCGCGCTGTCCTGGCTGAGCCAGTCGCCCATGCTGCTGGAAAACGTCGAATATGACGATTACCGCCGCTTCGTCGGCTTGCTCGTCGAGGGTCATCGGCTGTTGCAGCGCTGCCTCGCCGAAGGCCTGTCCGGCGAGACGCAACTCACCGCCGCCACGGCCATGACCGCGTTCGCGCTGTGCGCGCAGGGCGCGGCCTCGCAACTGACCGCCGCCTCCGCCGCGCTGTCCGGCCAGTTGAAGCTGCAAATCCTGCCCGATGGCGGCCCCATCACCCGCAATCCGCAGACCCTGGTCGATCTGATGTTCGATCTGCTGCCGCTGCGCCAGGCTTTCGCGGCGCGCGGCCTGCCGCCGCCGCCGGAACTGCTCAACGCCCTCGACCGGATGACGCCGGCCCTGCGCATGTTCCGCCACGGCGACGGAACGCTGGCCCTGTTCAACGGTATGGGCGTCACCGCGCCCGAAAGCGTGGCCACGCTGCTCGGCTATCAGGATTCGCATTCGGCGACGCTCGCCAACGCCCCGCACGCGGGCTATCAGCGGCTGGCGGCGGGCGCGGCGCTCGCGATCATGGATGTCGGTCCGGCCCCGCCGCCGCTGTTTTCGCGCGCGGCGCACGCGGGTTGCCTGTCCTTTGAATTCTCGATCGGCGGCGAGCGCCTTGTGGTCAATTGCGGCGCCCCCGGCGGCAGCCGCGCCGACCTGCGGGCGACCGCGCGCACCACCGCCGCCCATTCCACTTTGTCGCTCGACGATTCCTCCTCATGTCTGTTCGCGGGGGGCCAAGGCCTCGAAGGCTATTTCGAAGGCGAAATCCTGTCCGGCCCCGCCGCGATCATCTGTAGCCGCGACGAACGCGCCGAGGAAATCGCGGTGACGGCGAGCCATGACGGCTATGTCAGGCGCTACGGGCTGCGGCATGAACGCCGGCTTGGCCTGAGCCGCGACGGCCGTTGGCTGCGTGGCCGCGATCGTCTGGTCGCGGCGTCCGACGCCGCGCCCGGCGATTTCGCCTATGCCCTGCGCTTCCACCTCCATCCGAAAATCACCGCCTCCCCCCTCGACCAGGGGCGCGGCGCGCTGTTGCTCGGACCGGGGACGACGGTGGTGTTCGAGGCCGGCGGCTTGCCGATTTCGATCGAGGAGAGCATTTTCTTCGCCGCGCCAGGGGGGCCGCGTCCCTGCGCGCAACTGGCGATCCAGGGCAATGCGGCGGATATCGCGGAAATTCTGTGGTCTTTCAACGTGCGACAGCCGGCCTAGAGCGTTTTCAAGCGAAGTGGATTCCGGTTCGCGTGAAGAAAACGCGTAAAAACATGAATCTGGAGCGTGTTCGGTGAACCGATGTTCACCGAACACGCTCTAAGCAGGATTTCCGAAAAGTCGCCGCCGGTTTTCGGATAAAAATCCTGCTCAAACAAAGGAATCCAAGCCAACGACTGTTAGCTTAGCATGATCCCAAAAAGTGGACACCGGTTTTTGGAAAAGATCATGCGAAAACAAAAAGTCTAGAGCGCGATGCGTTTCCGTGGAAACGCATCGCGCTCTAGAAGAAGCCGGCGTTAACGCCAAGGCCCTCCGATTGTTTGATTCGCGCCGGAAACATGCTAATCGCGGCGTCAGAATGGCCAAGAAGGCCCCGTCGCGGCCCGCCCGAACCGCGGAAGAATTTTTAGAAAAGAGAGACAAGATGACTGACGCTCGTGTCCTGAAGCGCGCGCTGCTTTCCGTTTCCGACAAGACCGGCCTGATCGATTTCGCCCGCGCCCTTTCCGCGCGAGGCGTCGCCCTTGTATCCACGGGCGGCACGCGAAAGGCCATAGCGAACGCCGGCATCCCCGTGGTCGACGTCGCCGACGTCACCGGCTTTCCGGAAATGATGGACGGCCGTGTCAAGACGCTGCACCCAAAAGTCCACGGCGGCCTGCTGGCGATCCGCGAAAATCCCGAACATGAGGCGGCCATGCTCGCCCACGGCATCGAGCCGATCGACCTGCTGGTGGTCAACCTCTATCCGTTCGAGGCGACGGTCGCCAAGGGCGCCGACTGGGACGAAACCATCGAGAATATCGACATCGGCGGCCCCGCCATGATCCGCGCCGCCGCCAAGAACCACGACGACGTCGCTGTGGTGGTCGATGTCGCGGATTATGCGACCATCCTCGCCGCGCTGGAAGCGCACGACGGCGCCACCACGCGGTCCCTGCGCAAAAAGCTCGCGCAAAAAGCTTACGCGCGCACCGCCGCCTATGACTCGGCCATTTCCAACTGGCTGGCGCAGGCCATTGGCGAGGACACGCCGGACTATCGCGCGGTCGGCGGCAAGCTGTCCGAACCCATGCGTTACGGCGAAAACCCGCACCAGAAGGCCGGCTTCTATCTCACCGGCGAGAACCGGCCCGGCGTCGCCACCGCGCGGCAGGTGCAGGGCAAGCAACTGTCCTACAACAATGTCAACGACACCGACGCCGCCTTCGAACTGGCGTCGGAATTCGATCCCGCCCGCACGGCGGCGGTGGCCATCATCAAGCACTCCAACCCCTGCGGCGTGGCGGAGGGCGGCAGCCTCAAGGACGCCTATCTGCGGGCGCTCGCCTGCGATCCGGTCTCGGCCTTCGGCGGCATTGTCGCGCTCAATCGCAAGCTCGACGCGGCGTCGGCGGCGGAAATCGTGAAAATCTTCACCGAGGTCATCATCGCGCCCGACGCCGACGAGGAAGCCATCGCGCTGATCGCGGCCAAGAAGAACCTGCGTCTGCTGCTCACCGGCGCGCTGCCCGATCCGCGCAAGAGCGGCCTCACCGTGCGCTCGGTGTCCGGCGGCCTGCTGTTCCAGTCGCGTGACAACGCGGTGGTGGACGACATGGAGCTGAAGGTCGTCACCAAGCGCGCGCCGACCGCGCGGGAGCTGGCCGACCTGAAATTCGCCTTCCGCATCGCCAAGCACGTCAAGTCCAACGCCATTGTTTACGCAAAGGACGGCGCGACGGTCGGCATTGGCGCGGGCCAGATGAGCCGGGTCGATTCCTCGCGCATCGCCGCCTGGAAGGCCGCCGAGGCCGCCAAGGCCGCCGGCCTGCCGGAAAGCCTGACCAAGGGCTCGGTGGTGGCGTCGGACGCCTTCTTCCCCTTCGCCGACGGCCTGCTGGCGGCGGCCGAGGCCGGCGCGACGGCGGTGATCCAGCCCGGCGGCTCCATGCGCGACGAGGACGTGATCAAGGCGGCGGACGAAGCCGGCCTCGCCATGGTGCTGACCGGCCATCGCCATTTCCGCCACTGATACGAAATCCGAATGATCCATTTTTGATTTCGTATTCCTTTCGCGGGGAACTCCGCCTTCGCTTCAAGGAGTTCCCCGCGAGTTGTTTCCGCGGATCGCGGAGCGATCTCGCGGAAACCGTATGAGGCAGCGCCGGGGGGCGCGCGTTTTCAAGCCTGACGCAAAAGAGCGGATCGCCGCGAGCGGGAAGATTTCCCCCGCCCGCGGCGAAATTGATTCATGGGCTACCCATTGATTCCAAACCGGCAACGCGGTTGCGGCGCGCGTTGGCTTGAACATGGCCTTGCTGTGGCCGTAATTTCCGGAAAAAACTCGACAAATAGTAACCTGAGTACCCGTGAAAGATTATGGCGCAGTCTCTCTCCACCTACCTCTCCGCTCCCGCATTCCCGTTACGCAAATCTCCGGATGACCTGACCTCCTGGACCGAGGCGGCAGTCTGCGACAGACTGTTCGGATTTTATTCGACCGCCTTCGCCGAAACCGACCGCGCCCGCCAGGCGGCGCGGCTGCATTGGTCGTGTTGGCGCGCTTTCCTCACCAAGCTGCCCGCCCAGGGCCGCGCCTCGCGGCAGGCGCTGGCGCGCATCGTCAAGGAGGCGCGGCTCGATCCCGCGCTGATCGACCGCGCCGACGCCCTGGTGGTGGACGAACTCGCCGATCTCGTGCTGCACCGCTATCGCCGCGCGCCGGAGCAGGGGAAGACCTACGTCACCCGTCTTATCTCGGCGGCCACGCAAATGGCGGGAGGGCGCGGGAACTAGCGCATATTCCCGAAAAGTGTGCGCGGTTTTCGGAAAAGAATATGCGCAAAACCAAAGATTTAGAGCAAGTTCGGTGAACGGGAGTTCACCGAACTTGCTCTAGAAGTCTTGGCGCGCATGGGGCGAACGGATGTTAGCCCCATGCGCGCCGATTGTTCAGAGCGCGTGAACGTAGCCGCTCTGTTCGGCGAGACGCGCCAGATCGGTCTCCGGGCGCGCGCCATAATGCTGGATGATTTCCGCCGCCGCCAGGGCGCCGAGCCGGGCGCAATGGTCGAGCGGATGGCCCTTGGTGAGGCCGGCGAGGAAGCCGGCGGCGAACAGGTCGCCGGCGCCGGTGGTGTCCACCAGCTTCTCGATCGGCGCCGCGGGAACGGCGATGACTTCGCCGGCGCGCAGGATGACCGCGCCCTGCTCGCCCCGGGTCGTGGCGGCCAGAACCTTTTCCTGCCGCAGCGCCGCGAGCGCGGCGTCGATATCGGCGGTCTGGTAGAGCGCGTGCAATTCGGTTTCGTTGGCGAAGACGATATCGACCACGCCCTCGCGCATGAGGCCAAGAAATTCGTCGCGGTAGCGGTCAACGCAGAACGTGTCGGACAGGGTCAGCGCGACCTGCCGTCCGGCCGCATGGGCGATTTTCGCCGCCTCGACGAAAGCCTGCTTGGCGTGCGGCGGATCCCAGAGATAGCCTTCAAGATAGAGCACCTGCGAACCCTGGATGGCCGCTGCGTCGAGATCGGCCACGGTCAGGTTCTGGCAGGCGCCGAGATAGGTGTTCATGGTGCGCTGGCCGTCCGGCGTCACCAGCACGAGGCAGCGCGCCGTGCTCGGCCCCTGCGTCGCGGGCGGCGTGGCGAAATGCACGCCCACGGCCTTGATGTCGTGGGTGAAGGCCTGTCCCGCCTCGTCGTCGCGCACCTTGCCCACGAAAGCCGCCTTGGCCCCGAAACTGGCGAGTCCCGCCACGGTATTGGCCGCCGAACCGCCGGAGACGATGGCGGTCGCGCCCATGGCGTCGTAGAGCGCGAGCGCCTGACGTTCGTCAACCAATTGCATGCCGCCCTTGCGCAACCCCTGCGTGACGAGAAAAGCGTCATCGACCGGAGCGAGAACATCGACAATGGCGTTGCCGAGCGCGAGGACGTCGAAAGTGGTCTTGGACATGGGCTGATCCTTGAAAATGTCGCCTGCTCTTGCAGCGCCGCGCGCGAGCGGTCAAGAGCTTCCGCGGATCGGAGCCGCGCGCAAACGGGCGGGACGCGCGTTTTTTTGCGATGACCATGCGGCGGGCAAACCGACCCCGGAGCCAGGCGTGGCGCTTTCACGCGCCCGTTTGGCCGATTTGGCGTGGTGTTTGTCAAACTTGGCGGAGCAGACGTTCAACGGAGCTGACATGACACAGTCCACCGCCAACGGACGGAGACTGTCATGCGCACGGATATTGAATTCGCTTCGGAAGGCCGCACCCTGCGTGGGTGGCTCTACAGACCGGCGGGAGCTCGCGGCGATCGCCCGGCCATCGTCATGGCGCACGGCCTGTCTTGCGTGAAAGAGCAATATCTCGATCGTTACGCCGAGGTCTTTGTCGCCGCGGGTTTCTGCGTGGTCCTTTACGATCACGCCAATTTCGGCGACAGCGACGGCCTGCCGCGCCAGGAGGTCGATCCCGTGCTCCAGCGGCGCGGCTATCGCGATGCGATCAGCTTTGCCCAGGCGACGCGCGGGATCGACGCCGATCGCATCGGTGTCTGGGGGACCAGCTACAGCGGCGGGCATGTCCTCGAAGTCGCCGCGATCGATCGCCGTGTGAAATGCGTCGTCAGTCAAGTGCCGACCATCAGCGGCTATCAGTCGGCGCTGCGCAGGACCCGCGCCGATCTCACGCCCGGTCTTCTCGCGCGTTTCGAGGCGGATCGCGCCGGACGCTTCCGCGGCGATGCGCCAATGATGCTGCCCGCCATATCCGACGATCCGGCGGTCGCCTGCGCCATGGGTGGCATGGACAGCTACGACTATTTTACGGGAACGCGGAGCTTCGCGCCGAATTGGCGCAACGAAATCACCTTGCGCAGCGCGGAACTGGCGCGCGAGAATGAGCCGGGAATTTTTATCGAGCGCATAAGTCCGACGCCCTTGCTGATGATCGTGGCCAAACAAGACGTCCTGACAGCCGCCGATCTCAGTCTGAGCGCCTATCAGCGGGCTTTGCCGCCCAAACATCTCGTTTTGACGCCGGGAGGCCATTTCGATCCCTATGTCCGTTATTTCGAGCTCACCAGCGCAGCCGCCCGCGACTGGTTCAGTGAGCGCCTCCTCGCCAACGACGTGTGAGAGCGAAGAGGCGCGCCCCTTCGCAATCCGCAGGCAAAGCCGGACGGCGCCGCTCGCCATCGAAGCCGCAGCGCGGGACTATCCGAACGGATGGATCGTTGGCCCGCATAGCCATCGGCAAGGTCAGTTTATCCACGCAACCGCCGGCGTCATGGAGATCCGCGCCGGGAACCGGCTTTGGCTTGTCCCGCCGCAACGCGCCGTATGGATGCCGCCGCGAAGGGTTCACGAACTGCGCGCGCGTGGGGCGGTCTCGATGAGAACCATCTATGTCGCGCCGGAGCGCGTCCCTCCAGGCTTTGGCGATGCGCCGGAAGGTTATGTCGTGACGCCGCTCCTGCGTGAACTGATCGTGCGGACAATTTATCGCGGTGAACATGATGTGGACGCCGCGCGGCGCGCGCGTCTCGCCAATGTGCTGTTCGACGAACTGGACGCCGCGCCGATTGATTCGCTTTCCTTGGCGCTGCCGAAAGACGCGCGCCTCGCGCGCGCCTGCGCAGACATTCTCGACACTCCCGGCGGGGATGACAGCCTCGCCGCGTTGGCGCGATCGTCAGGGGCCTCAACCCGCACATTGGCGCGGTTGGCGCATGAGGAATTCGGCTGCGCCCTGTCTGTCTGGCGCCAGCAGGCGCGTATCCTGGCGGCGGCGCCCATGCTGATTGCAGGCGAGTCGGTCATCCGAACATCGCAGGCCCTCGGTTATGAAACCCCGGGCGCCTTCTCCGCCATGTTCAAACGCATCGTGGGCGTGACGCCGCGCGCTTTCGTCGCGGGACGATGCGCGGATCGGAGTTTTTAGAGACTGAAAGCCTATCCGCCGTTCCGCGACAGGGGCGGATGCGATTCGCAACACCGCCCCGCCGCCTTGCGCATCAGCCTTGCCGGTTGCGCCGCAGGCGCACGTAGAACGCGCCGCCGCCGCCATGGGGCCGCGCCGCCTCCTCGACCGAAACCACCAGCGCCCGCAGCGACGGTTCGCGCAGCCACAGCGGCGCCGCCCGGCGCAGCACGCCACGCTCCAGGCCGGACGTCTCCGACGCCGGCCCGCCCTTGCCGGTGATCACCAGGACAATCCGGGCGTCCTGGGCGACGGCGCGGTGAATAAAGCCGATCAGCGCGTGATGGGCCTGCGCTTGCGTCATGCCGTGCAGGTCGATGCGGTCGTCGATGGCCTCGCGGCCCGAGGCGAGGCGCCGGCGCAGCTTTTTCTCGATCGGGGCGAGCGGCGGCGGTTCGCGACGGGACGGCTTGGCCGGAAGGACCGGCGCGACCAGAATCATGGGCGTGGCCGGAGACGGCGCGGGCGCCAACAACGCCTCGGGCGTCACGCGCTTGCGACCGCCGCGCGGAACCACATCCGCGACGACATGGCGCCACAGGGCAAGCTCCTCGCGCGACAGCAGGCGCACAATCGATTTCTTCTTGCTGTCGGGAGGGAGCACGCCGCTATTCCTTCGGCAGCAGCAGGTAAAATTGCCCGTGGTGGCGCAGGGCGCCCGCGCGCAGACCGGCCGAGTCGCCGAGGCCGAAATAGATGTCGGCCCGCCCCGGCCCGACAATGGCCGAACCGGTGTCCTGCGCGATCGTCACCCGGCGGAACGGCTCCGGCGCGTCGCTGCGCCAGGGCAGGGCCGCGTCAATGTAGAACGGCAGGCCGTAGGGCCAGAGGGCCTTGTCCACCGCAATCGAGCGCAACGGGGTCAACGCCGCCCCGCTGGCGCCTTCGGGTTGCGCGGCCCCCTTGTCGAAATGGCCCTCGAAAAACACGAAGGAGCGGTTCTGGCGCAGGAGATCGTCGCCCTCCTCGCCCTTTTCCAATCCGTGCGACCGCAGCCAGGCGATCAGGCGCGGCATGGTCATCTCCGCCGGGGTGGAGACGCCGCGCTGCACCAGAATGCGCGCGATGGCGGTATAGGGCTGGCCGTTGCGGCCGGCGAAACCCAGGCGATAGATGCGCCCATCGGGCAGGCGCACCCGCGCCGACCCCTGCACCTGCGCCAGGAACAGATCGGCCCGGTCGCGTAGGTAAACCAGCTTTCTGGCGCCCGAAGGCTCCAGCGCGCCGTCTTCGATCTCCGCGCGGTCGGGATAGGGTTCGAGCGCGCCTTTCCCCCGCCGCGCCGCCGTCAGGCCCGGCAGTTGCGTGGTCGTCACCAGATCGGGCGGACGGCCGTAAACCGGCGTCGGGAATGCGCGGGTCGGGGTGAGCGAACCCGGGATTTCCGGCTGGTAATAGCCGGTGAAGAACGAATCCGGCGCCGCATCGGGAACGACCCGGAAGGGCTGGAAATGGCGCCTGAACACATCCGTCGCGCCGGCTTGCGCCGCTGAACACGCTTTTTTCCAGGCCGTCGCGTTAAATTCCGGAAGATTTGGCGCGAGCGGGAGCCGTCCGCAGCTCTTGCGCCAGACCGCGAGCGCCTCGCCGGGCTTTTCATCGTAATCCGGCAGATCGCTCCACGACAGCTTTTCAAGCGCATAGCCGCGCCCTTCCGCAACGCAGGGGGCGGCGGAAGCGCCAAAACCCGCGAACAGAAGGGCGCAGGCGATCGCGCGCGAGAAAATCATTGTCCCGGCGAGGTCGCGACCAGGGTCCAGTTGGGCGCGCCGGAGTCATGCGGCCGCGCGAAGGTCCAGATGTCGATCACATTGGCCGGGGCGGTCGGATCGCCTTCGACCAGCGCGCCATCCGGCCCATGCGTGGCGGTGATGAACTGGCCGTCGAAGCGCACGGCGACAATGGCGAGGTTCTTTTCCACCCGCGCTTCCACGATCTTCGCGTCGTTGAGGCCGACGAGCGTGGTCTGCATGGTCTCGCCGCGCGCCTTGCGCGCGTCCAGCGCCGTCTTGAAGCCGGCGAGCACATCCGGGCTGGTCAGGCCCCGCAGCGCCTCCTCGTCGCCGTCCGAAAAAGCCTTGACGATCATCTCATAAGCCGAGCACGCGCCGCCGAGGAAGCTTTTCGGCGAAAAATCGCGCTGTGCTTTGGCGATCTCCTCGAATCCGCGCCAGACCGGCCCGCCGCGTTCGGCGCACTCGCTCCACTCCAGCTCCATCGGCGAAGGTTGCGCCGGCGCGCCAGGCGCGGAAGCTGGCGGCCCATTTTGGAATCTCTGTTCGAAACCCTCGCGCTCGCCCAGCAGGGACCGCAACTTCCACAAGACAAAAGCGGCGAGAACGACGAAAATGATGGTAACGGAATCAACCTGCATGGCGCCCCTCGTGACAGGCCGGCGTTGCGCCGCGACGACCGCGCGGCCATATGATGCGATGGGTAGCATTGCCCGACCCCGCCAGCAAGGCGGCGACGCTTGGAGAGATTGAACGCATGAAAGGCTTCTCGGCCCTGTTCCGTTCGGTGTTCGGACCGGTCATCATGATCTGGGTCGTGGCCGAACTCGCCGCCTTCTACGCTGTCGCGCGGGTCGTCGGCCTCGGCGGGGCCTTGGTCGCGGGCGTGCTGACGACGCTGTTCGGCTTCTCGCTGTTGCGCGAGAACGCCGCGGTCGCCTTGCAGCGGCTGCGCGCGGTGATCGACGGCACCACGCCGCGCGACGGCGCCATCGCCGAGGGCATGATCGGCGCCTTTGGCGCCATGCTGCTGATCTTGCCCGGTTTCCTGTCCGATCTGGTCGGCCTCGTCCTCACCATCCCCTCGGTGCGCGACGATCTCGCCATGAAAATGCGGCGCCCGGCGCGGCGCGGCGACCCCGAACTCACCGCGATCGACCTCAACCCCAGCGAGTGGCGCATCACGGACGCCTCCTCGGAGCGCAGGCCGCGCAAACAGTGACTTTCGGCACATTACACATTCAGGCCGCGTGGGATGATCGCGGTGTTGACGTCACGTCCGCGCGCGCCTTGTTTTCCATCGGCGTTTCGTGCTAGGCGGCGTTTCAGGCGGACTCCACCGCCGCCTTGCGTCCCGTTGCGAGCCTTCGCGGCGGCCAGGGTTCTCACCGACGCATCGGGCCAGACCCGAAATCCGCAGGAGATTTTCATGACCGACACCAATGGTGGCCAGGCGAATGCGCCGGCGTTGAATTGCCTTGTCCAGTATTGCAAGGATCTTTCCTTCGAGAATCCGAATGCGCCGCGTTCGCTCGGCCCCCAGGAGAAGTCGCCGAACATCAACATCCAGGTCAACGTCAACGCCAAGCAGCTCGCCGAGCACGATTTCGAAGTGGATATCCTGCTTGAGGGCTCCGCCGGCGAAGGCGCCGAGGCCCTGTTCAAGTTTGAGCTGACCTATTCCGGCGTGTTCCGCCTGATCAACATCCCGGCCGATCAGTCGCATCCCGTCGTGATGATCGAATGCCCGCGCCTGCTGTTCCCGTTCGCGCGCCAGATCGTCGCCGAGGCCGTGCGCAACGGCGGCTTCCCCCCGCTCTATCTCGACCCGATCGACTTCGCCACGCTCTACGCCCAGCGCATGGCGCAGGCCGAGGCCACCGGCCAAGCCGTTCCCCCGGCGGCGAACAACTGATCGATTGGTTTCGAAACGGCATGACCCCGGCGCGGAGGCGACTCCCGCCGGGTTTTTCTTGAGCGCGCGTCCGCGTGGGCTGGGATATCACTCCGCCGATTGGGTTTTGGGCCTTAGCATGATCCCAAAAAGTGGACACCGGTTTTTGGAAAAGATCATGCGAAAACAAAGAGTCTAGAGCGCGATGCGTTTCCGTGGAAAAGCATCGCGCTCTAATGCGCCTCGTCCCAATTGTCGGCCGCCAGCGCCTCCACCAGCACCGGCACGGAAAGCGCGACCGACGGTAAGGCCGCGCCCTCCATCACCTCGCGCACCACGCGAATCGTCGCGTCCACCTCGGCTTCCGGCGCCTCGAACACCAGTTCGTCATGCACCTGCAACAGCATTTGCGCGGACAGTTTCGCCGCGGCAAGGGCGGCGTCCATGCGGACCATCGCGCGGCGGATGATGTCGGCCGCCGCCCCCTGAATCGGCGCATTGATGGCCGCGCGCTCGTTGAAGGCGCGCTCGGACGCGTTGCTGGCGGTGATGCGGGGATAATGACACTTGCGCCCGAACAACGTGCTGACATAGCCCTGCTCGCGGCACAATTTCTTGGTGCGGTCCATATAGGCGCGAATGCCGGGAAATCTCTCGAAATAGAGTTTGATGTAGGCCCCGGCCTCCTCGCGCGAAATGCCGAGCTGGTTGGCGAGTCCGAAGGCGGAAATGCCATAGACAATGCCGAAATTGATCGCCTTGGCGCGGCGGCGGATGTCGGCGGGCATGCCCTCGACCGGAACGCCGAAAATCTCCGACGCCGTGCGCGCGTGAATGTCCTGCCCCTCGGCAAACGCCTGCTTCAGCTGGGGAATGTCGGCGATATGGGCGAGCAGGCGCAATTCGATCTGCGAATAATCCGCCGAAATCAGCTTTTGGCCCGGCGCGGCGATGAAGGCGCGCCGAATTTTGCGCCCGGCTTCGTTGCGCACCGGAATATTCTGCAGATTCGGTTCTGACGACGACAGCCGCCCCGTTGACGTCGCCGCGAGGGAATAGGAGGTGTGGACGCGCCCGGTTTGCGGATTGACATAGCGCGGCAGGTTTTCGGCATAGGTCGAGCGCAGCTTCTGCACCTGCCGCCAGTCCAGCAATTTGGCGGCGAGCGCGTTGCCCTGTTCCGCCAGATCGTCGAGCACGCTGGCCGAGGTGGACCAGGCGCCGGTCGCGGTTTTTTTCGCGCCGGACAGGCCGAGCTTGCCGAACAGAATGTCGCCGACCTGCTTGGGCGAGCCGAGATTGAAGGTCTCGCCCGCCATGTCGTGAACCTCCGCCTCCAGCCGCGCCATGTCCTGCGCGAATTCGCCCGATAGCCGCGCCAGAATGGCGCGATCGACGCAGATTCCGCGCCGCTCCATCCGCGCCAGCACCAGGGGCATGGGCCGCTCCAGCGTCTCATAGACGGTCGCCATGCTCTCGGCGACGAGGCGCGGCTGCAACACGTTCCATAGTCTGAGGGTCACATCGGCGTCTTCGGCCGAATATTCAGTCGCCTTGTCGAGCGGAACACGCGCGAAACCGACGAAGCTCTTGCCCTGTCCGGCCACCTCGGCGAACGGGATCGAACGATGTTCGAGAAATTTCAGCGCAAGCTCATCCATGCCGTGGCCGTTGAGTCCGGCGTCGAGCGTATAGGAGGCGAGCATTGTGTCCTGAACCGGCGCGACCTCGATCCCGTGCTGGGCCAGCACCTGCCAATCATATTTGACGTTTTGCGCGATCTTGACCACCGAAGGCGCCGTGAGCAGCGGCTTGAGCAGATCGAGCGTCTCGCGCAGGGGCAATTGCCCGGCGACGAGATCGGAGCCGAACAGGTCCTCCGCCCCGGCCTTGTGGCCGAAGGGCAGATAGCAGGCGCGGTTGGGGCCGAGCGCCAGCGACAGGCCGACCAGATTGGCCTGCATGGCGTCGAGCGAGTCGGTTTCGGTGTCGAAACAGACGAAACCGGCCTCGAAAGCCGCCGCCACCCAGTCCCGCACCTGGTCAAGCGAGGACAGGCAAAGATATTTGTCGCGCTCCACCGGCGCCTTGGCGGCCTCCAGCCGCGCGGTGGCGAGCGCGGAGGGACCGGCGACCACGGTCGGCGCCTCGGGTTGTTCCGGAACTGGCTGGGGCGCCGCCTCGCCATTGCGCCCGCGCCAGCCGCCCGCGCCGAGAAAGGCGGGATCGGGGTCGATGGCGCCGGCGTCCACCTCGAACAGTTCCGCCACGCGCCGGGTGATGGTGGTGAATTCCATCGCCTTGAGAAAAGCCACCAGCGCCTTGCCGTCGGGCTGATGCAGCCGCAGATCGGACAAAGGCGTGGTCACCGCCACATCATCGACCAGCGTCACCAGCGTCTTGGACAGCCGCACCTTCTCCACCACGGCCGGATCGGTCAGGGTCTCGCGGCGTTTGTTCTGCTTGATCTCGCCGGCGCGGGCGAGCAACGTATCGAGATCGCCATAGTCGCCGATCAGCTGTGCGGCGGTCTTCACGCCAATGCCCGGCGCGCCCGGCACATTGTCGGTGGAATCGCCCGCAAGCGCCTGAATATCGACCACTTTTTCGGGGGGCGCGCCGAAATAGGCGACGACCTCGTCGCGCCCGATGCGCCGCTCCTCGCGCTCGCCGGAAGCGGGGTCGAACATGGCGACGCAAGGGCGCACCAGTTGCATCAAATCCTTGTCGGCGGAGATGATGGTGACATCGGCCCCGGCCTGCGCGGCTTGGCGCGCATAGGTCGCGATCAGATCGTCGGCCTCATAGACATCCTGCTCGACCGGTTCGAGTCCGAACGCCCGCACGGCGGCGCGAAACAGCGGAAACTGCGGGACGAGGTCTTCGGGCGGCTCGGAGCGGTTGGCCTTGTAGGCAGGATAAAGCGCCTTGCGGAAGGAATTCTCGCTCTTGTCGAAAATAATGACGAGATGAGTCGGCTTGATCCCGGCCGCGCCCTCGCGCACGAATTGCAGAAGTTTGGCGCAGAACAGCCGCACGGCCCCGGTCGGCAGCCGGTCGGCGCGATAATTGTACTTCTTGTCCTGACGGATCGATTGAAAATAGGCGCGAAAGATGAAATTCGATCCATCGACGAGGAAAACATGATCGCCCGTGGCAAGGGGGGGGGAGCTATTGGTCATTCGGTTCTTCGGACAGGAGGAGCGTCCGAACTTACACGAAAGCGCCCCCCTCCCAAACCGAACAAAATGCTTTGCCGGACAGGGCGTATCGGTTAAACAAAGGGCAGGCACCCGTAGCTCAGCTGGATAGAGCGCTGCCCTCCGAAGGCAGAGGCCACAGGTTCGAATCCTGTCGGGTGCGCCAACAAAACCCCTGATAAACCGAGGATTTCGCAAGTGCGATCCTCGTGTTCCCAGCCTAAAACGCAGGTTGTCACACCGCTTGTCACACTGGTGGACAGGCATGGCAACGTTTCGCAAGAGGGGGGGTCGCTGGCAGGCACAGGTGCGACTCAAGGGTCAAGCCCCTGTATCGCAGTCGTTCGGCACCAAGGCCGAGGCTGAAAAATGGGCTAGGCAGATTGAAGCCGCCGCTGATCAAGGCCAATCGACCGACCCGCAATCCCAGATGGCTGAACTCAGGTTGGACGATTTGTTGGTCCGGTATGCGGAAACCGTTACTCCGGCCAAGAAGGGATCACACTCCGAATCATATCGGCTGAAGACCTTGCGGGGTCACTCGATAGCGCAAACGCCGCTGACCAAGCTCAACTCGGCCAAGGTGGCTACCTACAGGGATGACCGGCTGAAACAGGTGTCTTCCTCGTCCGTGCGCCGAGAGTTGACCATCCTGCGGCACTGCTTGCAGGTGGCCATGGTGGACTGGGGCATTCCGCTGAAGGCGAACCCCGCCGCTGAGATCAAGAGGCCCAAGGAGGCGCTCTCAAGGGACCGAAGGGTCAGCACCGAAGAACTGGAAGCCCTCAGAAAAGCTCTTGGTGTGTGTCGCAACCCGTTGGTGGCCTGCATTGTCCACTTCGCCATTCATACAGGGATGCGCCGGGGGGAGATTCTTGCCTTCCGCTGGTGCGATGTGAACACGGATGAGCGCACCGTGAGCCTGAGAAACACCAAGAATGGTCATCCCCGCACTGTACCACTAAGCCCTGCCGCCATTCACGCCCTTCCTGTGCGCCCCGAGGGATGCAAGGACACAGATCGAGTGTTCCCCATGAGCGCCAACGCTGTGCGCCTGTCATGGGAACGCTTGAAGCGTAGAGCCGGGATAAACGACCTGCATTTCCACGACCTTCGTCATGAGGCCATCAGCAGGTTCTTCGAACTAGGGCTATCTATCCCTGAAGTCAGCCTGATCAGCGGCCACAAGGATGCACGGATGCTGTTCCGGTACACGCACCTGAAACCGGTCAATGTTGCTGAGAAGCTTTCTAAGCTGATGCTGGAGGCACCGCCTTCATAGGTTCTGTAGCTAATTCATTGGCGGCTCCGCAAGGCAGGCTATTCCTATTGGACCATTACTAAAATGTAAGGCCACTCGAAACGATCTGCCGCTTGCGATGGCAATGGACGTTTAGCCCCGCCTGTGTGGAGGCTGTAACGGCACCCCTCGCATCGGAAAGCGTCGTAATGCCGGATAGGCGTTGAGAGGTTGAGAGAGGATTTAGCTCATTACGCTTTCCGCTTTCAGCAAAACGGACTAGCGTACAAGGGAGATTCGGTGTGCCTTTGCTGCGCCCATGCTTAATTGCAACACACCTGTTTTGAGGAGGCTATTGTGAGCCCAATTTTAACAAATCGAGTAAAGACTCATATAGATTCCTCACTTCGCGCCATCATGCACATAGCAGACTGCAGTGGAGACTCTGGTATTTACTCAAGAGGCATTGTCGGCATCTGCATAGCAAGCCTTGGCGGGGTCGATTACACTACGGCTTGCCGTTACATCACAGACGGCGGTAGGGACAACGGTATCGACGGCGTTTTTTATGAGAAGACGAAAAACACCTTATACATCGTTCAGTCAAAATGGTCGGAAAAGGGCACAGGGACCATTGAGACAGGTGATCTGCATAAATTCATTATGGGGGTCTACGCTCTTCTTAACGAGGAATGGAGCAAATTCAATGATCGCTTCAACACTATAAAGAATGAGATATCTGGAGCCATTAAGAACGACCCCGCTATCGTTTTAGTCATTGCTTACAACAGCGATAATAAAATAAGCTCTGATTGCAAATCAATAATTGAGAAATTCCTTGACGACAACAACCTTGATTCTCAGGAGGTCGTATCATACAAAACATTCAGTCTAAAAGACATCGTGAGAGCGATGAGGTCTGTTCATAATGGATTAAAGACAGATGCAGAGGTAGCATTACTTCAGTGGGGTGAACAGAAAATACCATACTACGCCATATACGGAAAGGTATCATGTGCTGACGTTGCCACATGGTATCAGGCGCATGGTGACCTTCTTTTTACAGAGAACATAAGAGGGTGCCTGTCAGATAGTGATATAAATGCACAGATTGAGGCAACAATACTGAGGTCACCGCTGGACTTTTGGTATCTCAACAATGGTATTACTGCGATAGCCGACAAAATAATTCGACGGCCTGTCAATCTTGGACTACAGAAGGACAGCGGTAACTGGAACATAGATAACCTTAAAATTGTCAATGGAGCGCAGACAACAAGTTCTATAGCTGCTGCATACGACAAGAAGCCAGACGCAGTGAAGACTGCTTACGTCCATATCAAGATAATATCAATTGAAGACGCCCACATAGACATTTCGAATAGAATTACAACAGCGACAAACACTCAGAATAAAGTTGAGCCGAGAGATTTCTTAGCACTGGATGCTCAGCAAGATGGCTTTGCCGACGCATTCAGATCGATAGGGATTCAATATTGCTTCCGACGCGGCGAGAAAGTTTTAGATCCGGTGAAGGGGCTTGATGTTCAGGAACTTGCAATGGCTCTCGCTATTTCTGGAAATGACGTAACTACGGTTGTGGTGGCAAAGAGAAACGCCGGCTCCCTCACCGATCCAGCTGGTTACTACCCGAAGTTATTTTCGGAAGCCCCTGCCGCAACGCTCGCATGGAAAGCGGTTCAGAGATGGCGAGCTGCAGCAAAGGCCGTTGAAACGTTCTCTGCGTCGATGACGGGACGAGACGCTCAACTGGCTATCCACGGGAACAGATTTCTGGAACATCTCTTGCTTCGCTCTCAGACGAGCACCCTCAACTCTAAAGACGTTGAGGTCGCTCACGGTCACCTAAAGCAAGCAATAGACGAGCACTTCGGCGAATCTTATCTTGCTGTTCTTTTTAAGAACGCTAAGAAGTGCAAAATACTGCGAGACACGATTGACGCGCAGACCACTCCCGTTCCGGTTTAAGTTCAATGACGAAGACTGTTCAATAATAGCTTACTGGTGGTTGCAAGACAGACGCAGTATGCGCAGTTGATGAATGGGAGGCGACCGAAGCCGCCCCACCGCTGTTGTCATGCTGTGCTGAGGGTGATCACCAAGGCGCGGATGCGTCATCAGTTGGGGGAGGTCGATGGGTCACGATGTCCTGAGGTTCTTGAGCCTCCTCGACGATCTCCTTGGCACGTTCAGCAACGGTCTTCTGGTTCTCGCCCATCTTGCTCTGCGGACAGGTAAGAATATTGACGGAGGCATGACGATCCCGAGCCTCGACCAGTGACGGTAGCAGATCGAAATTCGCCTTCTTCCTCAGTGGCGCAAGCGCAGCCTCAGATCCATCCCCAAGCCGAGCAAAGATCCAAGTGCCGAGGTAGTTATCCGAGCAGACGAAGTGGACCTTGGACCTTGCCGGAATGCGATTGAGCACAGCTATGCTCCCCTCGATCAATAGTCTGGTTTGGTGATCCACCGTCGATGACCCGCTTATCTCCTCATAGGTACCTTTGCTGATGATATGGGCACACCATGCATAGGGGCCTGTCGATGAACCACTCAAGGCATGAAGGTAGACCTTGACCTTGTTGGGCGTGCTCATCATGCAGCCTCCCTCATCGACACAGGGTGTTCACCGATGTCACGCCCTGCCAGCCAGTCTTTGAGTAGGTTACGCATCCTTTCCGATGGGATGAACAAATGGATTGGCTTGTCGTCCCTAATCTGTGACCTCCATATCCACTGGAGCATGGCCCCAAGGGCGAACATGTCTTCGTTCAGTTTGACTCCCTTATCATCGAAGTACCGTTTGATTACCGGATGGCAGAACCAGTTGCATAGGTACGCGATTGACGACTTGTGACGATAGTTGTTGCTAGCCTTCATGTTGTTCGGAATCCAACCACGGGAATAACCCTTACCTGCAAGATGTTTCCTCTGCTTACCGAAGGCCGTCCAAGCGTTCTCACGGGAGTGCGACTTGGCCACCCTGCCGAAGAACGATTCTGAACCGCGCCGGGTTGTATCCCTCCGCCGTGGGCCGCAGGGATCGGCGTTTGAGGCTATACAGCGGGGTGCAGGACGCCATCGGACTTGAACGTCTTTATGGCTTCGGCGAGAGTGAGGCCACGATTAAGGCAATGCAACTG
>NZ_NHSJ01000029.1 GCF_002937075.1 Rhodoblastus sphagnicola | reverse complement strand
GCCCAGGGCGACCGCCGCCCGCGCCCTAGAGAGAGAATACCAATTCGTCATAGCTGCGCGCCTTGCTCTGGACGATATCGCTGAATTGCCGGTAGGACGCCACAAGCCCATCCTTGGCGTTGGCCGGCGCGGCTTCGGTTCGCCGCAAGGCCTCGTAAAGCGGGATGATGGTTTCGCCGAGCACCCGGCGGTCCGGCGTGCGGCGATTGGAATGGAAGCCGAGGAAATTCCCGGCGGCGTCGCAAGAGGGGGTGACATGCGCGAACACCCAATAGTGATCGCCTGATTTTGTCATATTCTTCACGTAAGCAAAGACTTCATGGCCCTCAAGAATCCGGTCCCACATGAATTTGAACACCGCCCTGGGCATGTCGGGGTGGCGGACGATGGAATGCGGCGCGCCGATCAATTCCTTCTCGCTATAGTTCGCAATGGCGCAGAAGGCGCGATTGACATAGGTGATCCGCCCCTTCAGATCGGTCTTGGACACAATGAAATGATCGCGGTCAAAAAACACCTCGCGATTGGTCGGTATAGTCTCAGTTTTCATCGCGCGGCCCAACCTCACTTACGCCAGGGTTAGGCCTCTCAGCTTGCCTCTGGCTGGACTCAAGGCGCGTTCATGTCGCTTTCATGTCGGGTTGTTAAGGTTGAGACAGGATTTTCAGGATAGGACTGCGCAATGATCACTCAAAGCGGCAAAACCGCCAATACGAAGATCACCAATACGACTTGGGCGCAACTCAAGGTCGGCGACACCGCCTCGGTCGAGCGCGCCTGCGCCCAGCGCGACTTGCTGCTGTTCGCGCACGTGTCGGGCAATCTGAACCCACTCATGCTGCCGACCGAGGAGGACAAGGCGCGGACGAGCAACGAACCCATCGCGCCGTCGATGTGGATCGGCTCGCTGATATCGGCGGTTCTCGGCAACATCCTGCCCGGTCCGGGCACACTCTATCGCTCGCAAAGCTTCGAATTCGCCAAGCGCGTGCATGTCGGCGACCGCCTGCGCGTCACCGTGACCTGCCGCGAGAAGCGCGAGGAGCCTGTCGCGCTGTTCGAAACCATCGTCACCAACGCAACCGGCGCAACCGTCTGCAAGGGCTTGGCCGTTGTCGAGGCGCCGCGGCTTCAGGTCGAAATCGAAGCGCGTCATCTGCCGACCCTGATTCTTGAGGAAAACGAACAGTTTCCGCATCTGGTGGCGCTCGCGGCGCAATTGCCGCGTCTGAAAACCGTGGTGGTTTGCCCCGAGAACCACGCTTCCCTCAACGGGCCTCTGCTGGCTTTTGAAAAAGGCCTGATCGAGCCGATCTTCATCGGCGATCCCCTGCGCATCGCGGCCGCGGCGAAGGAACTGAACGCCGATCTCTCGGCCTTCCGCGTGGTGGAGGAGAAAAACCATCGGCGGGCCGCCGACAAGGCCGTCGCCATGGTGCGCGCAGGCGAAGCCGGCGCGGTGATGAAGGGCGACCTCCATTCCGACGACCTGCTCGCCGCCGTCGTGAAGAAGGACGGCGGCTTGAGAACCTCGCGCCGCATCAGCCATGTCTTCGTCATCGACACGCCGACGCTGGCCGACCTGCTGTTCGTCTCCGACGCCGCCATCAACATCGCGCCGGACCTGATGACCAAGGTGGACATCGTCCAGAACGCCATCGATCTGGCGCTCGCCTGCGGCGCCGCGCCCCGTGTCGGCGTACTGTCGGCGGTCGAGGTCATCAATCCCGCCATCCCCTCGACGCTCGACGCGGCGATCCTCTCCAAAATGGCGGAACGCGGCCAGATCAGGGGCGGCGTGGTCGATGGTCCCTTGGCCATGGACAACGCCATCGACATTGAGGCGGCCCGCACCAAGGGCATCGCCTCGCTGGTCGCCGGCCGCGCCAATGTGCTGATCGCGCCCAATCTGGAATCCGGCAACATGCTGGCCAAGGAGCTGACCTTCATTTCCCATGCCGAAGCGGCGGGCCTCGTGGTCGGGGCGTCCGCGCCCGTCATGCTGACGAGCCGGGCCGACAATGACAATGCGCGGCTTGTTTCCTGCGCACTGGCGCAGCTTTACAAATACTGGCAAGACAACGGAAAGGCCTTCACCGGCGCGGACAGCGAAGACGAACGCGCGGCCGATTAAAACCCTTCCGGCGGCGTGTTTCGCGCGCCGCCTCAAACAGAGAGACCTCATGGCCGACATCATCCTCACCATCAACGCCGGCTCATCCTCGATCAAATTCGCGGCTTACGAAATCGACCAGGGCAAACTCGCGCGGCTGGCGCTCGGCGAGATCGACGGCATTGGCGGCAAGGCCCATTTTTCGGCGCGCAAGGGCAACGACGAAAAGACCGGCTTCGATCTCGACCAGAGCCACATTGCGGTGGACCACCGCATGGCGCTGACCGCCGTGATGGACTGGCTCGAAAAGGAGCAGAACGGCGCCAATGTCATCGGCGTCGGCCACCGCGTGGTGCATGGCGGCCCCGACTATTGCGAACCTGTGCTGGTGGATACCGCAATCCTGGCGCAGCTCAGGTCGTTCGAGCCGCTGGCGCCGCTGCACCAGCCTTACAATCTCGCGGGAATCGAAGCCGCGCACGACTGCTTTCCCAAAGCGGCGCAGGTGGCCTGTTTCGACACCGCTTTCCATCGCAGGCATCCTTTCATCGCCGACACCTACGCCCTGCCGCGCGAATATTACGACGAAGGCGTGCGCCGTTACGGCTTTCACGGCCTGTCCTATGAATTCATCCACCGCATTCTCCGCCACGAGGAGCCGGTTTTGGCGCGCGGCAAGGTGGCCGTCGCCCATCTCGGCAACGGCGCCTCGATGTGCGCGATCAATTCCGGCAAATCCGTGGGCTCGACCATGGGCTTCACCGCGCTGGACGGCCTGCCGATGGGGACGCGCTGCGGTCAGCTCGACCCCGGCGTGGTGCTCTATCTGATGAGAGAGAAGAAGATGAGCGCTGACGAGATCACCGATCTGCTCTACAAGAATTCCGGGCTGAAGGGCATGTCGGGCATTTCCAACGACGTGCGCGATCTCGAAGCCTCGACCGAACAATCCGCCAAGGACGCCCTCGATTATTTCGTCTCGCGCGTGCGCCGCAATCTCGGCGGTCTCTGCGCCGAACTCGGCGGGCTCGACTGTCTGGTCCTGACCGGCGGCATTGGCGAAAACGCGGTGAACGTGCGCAAGGCCATCCTGCAAAACCTGGAATGGTTCGGCATCCAGATCGATTTCGCGGCCAACGCCAGGAACGAGCGCATCATTTCCGAAAAAGGCTCGCCGACCGTCGTCCTGATCCTGAAAACCGACGAGGAGCGCATGATCGCCGCGCACACGGCCGAACTTCTCAATTTGAAGGAGCCGCTGGTTCCGGCCATCGCCTGAGGTCGCGAACCACATTCCGCCTGTCACAAACGCGGCATAGGCTACACGTCAGCCGAGCGGGGATGATCGCAACAGCGATGTTGCGGGTCCAGGCCGCGCATTCACCTCGCCCAACATCAGAACAAGGAGGCGCTCATGCCCTCGACTTACAGCCCGGAAAGCATCTTTCCACGTCTCGCCGAGGACGGCGCGACCGGCGCGGCGCAGGCGAAAAACCTCGCCGAACTCGCTGGCGTCCACGCGCATAAAATCGCGCGCCACCATGGCGAGCGGACCCAAAAGGCCTTCGCCGAAGCGACGCCGGCCTTGCAAAAACTCGCGGATCTCGCGCGGGCGGGCGGACTCGACAAGGCGGCCAGCGAATATATGCGCGACGCCGGCCAGCGCTTCTGGATGACGCTCGACGTGTTGCGCGAGCGCGGCAACAACGACGCCGCCCATGAGGCCGCCGGCACGCCGCCGGTGCTGATCTACGATTATGACGTGGCGCTCGACGGCAAGGATCTGGCTCATCCCTGCAATTATATCCTGTTGAAGATCATCCCGCCCAAGGGCGTGGAAACGCACGACTGGAAGCGGCCGTACATGATCATCGACCCCCGCGCCGGCCATGGCGCGGGCATTGGCGGGTTCAAGCCGGACAGCCAGGTCGGCGTGGCGCTGAACGACGGGCATCCGGTCTATTTCTGCGTGTTTCGTCCGCAGCCCGAACCGGGACAGACCCTCGCCGACGTGATGCGCGCGGAAGCGGAATTCTTGCGCGAAATCCGCCGCCGCCATCCCGACGCGCCCAAGCCCGTCGTGGTCGGCAATTGCCAGGGCGGCTGGGCGACGCTGGTGCTGGCCGCCGCCAATCCCGGCATAACCGGGCCGCTGGTGATCAATGGCGCGCCGGTCGCGGCCTGGTCGGGCCGCATGGGCGAAAATCCGATGCGCTACAATGGCGGCCTGCTCGGCGGCGCCTTGCCCGCCCTGCTGATGTCCGATCTCGGCGCCGGCGTGTTCGACGGCGCGCATCTCGTCAGCAATTTCGAGGGGCTCAATCCCGGCCGCAACTATTTCGGCAAATATTACGACCTGTTCGCCAATCCGGAAAAGACCCGCCCGGGCTTTTTGGACTTCGAGCGCTGGTGGGGCGGCTATCATTACATGAATGAAGCCGAAATCAGCTGGATCGTGCGCAACATCTTCATCGGCAACCGGCTGTCGCGCGGCGAGGCCCGCATCGAGCGCGGACGCCGGCTCGACATCAAGGCGATCCGCTCGCCGATCATCGTCTTCGCCAGCAAGGGCGACAACATCACCCCGCCGCAACAGGCGCTGAACTGGATCGCCGACACTTTTTCCGACGAGCACGAAATCCGCGTGCGCGGCCACCGCATCATCTACATGATCCACGAAAAAGTCGGCCATCTCGGCATTTTCGTGTCCTCCTCGATCGCGAAGAAGGAGCACGCCGAGGTCACATCGACGCTGAAGACCATCGAGGCGCTCGCCCCCGGCCTTTACGAGATGACCATAGACGAACAGATCGGCGAGGGGGTGGATGCGCATTTCCGCGTGTCCTTCACCGAGCGCAAGATGAGCGAATTGTCCGGACTGGACGATTCGCGCGATGACGAGGAGCTGTTCGGCGCGGTGTCGCGCCTGTCCGATGTCGCCTGCGACCTTTACGACATGCTCTGGCGTCCCTTCGTCCAGGCCAGCGTTTCCAAGGAAACCGCCGAGTCCATGCGAAAAATGCATCCGGCGCGCGCCAGCCGCCGCATGTTCTCCGACGAGAACCCGCTGATGGATTTCGCGCGCGGCCAGGCGAAACAGGCCGAGACGGCGCGCGCGCCCGCCGATCCCGCCAATCCCTTCATCGCCCTGGAGAAGACCTGGGCGAACGGGGTCATCCAGGCGTTCGACTTCTGGCGCGACATGCGCGACGCCACCTATGAAATGAGCTTCTTCTCGATCTACGGTTCGCCGACGATGAAGCGCCTCGGGTCCAGTCGCGCGTGGACGCGCACGACGATGGACGCCCAGGAGCTGGCGCATCTGCCGGAGGTCGAGGCCATTCTGCTCGGCGTCGATCGCGGCGGCTTCGCGGTCGCGGTGATTCGCATGCTGATCCTGATCGCGCAGGCGCGCCATTCCGTGCGGCGCGATCGTCTCGAGCGGTCAGCGAAAGTGCTCGGCCGCGACGAACCCTTCGCCTCCCTTGGCGCGGAAAAACGGGCCGCCCTGATCCGCGAACAGAGCATTGTCGTGGAATTCGCGCCCGACCGGGCGATCGAGACGCTGGCGCTGCTGTTGCCAGAGCCCGAGGCGCGCCAGCGCGCCATGGCGGTGGTGGACTATATCGCCGGCGCGGTCGAGGAAATGGAGCCGCGCACGATCCAGATGCTTGGCAGGATGCGCTCTGTCCTCGGCTTGCCCGAACTCACCGGCCCGGCGCCGACCGATCCGCTCGAAACGGCGCAAGCGGCCGCGCAATAGGCCTGTGCTGGCTTGTGTGCAAGCATAGGCCGCACATAATCCGTACAAGACAAACCGCGCCTTTTGCATTATGGACTGACCGCTTGGTCAATTCCGAGGGCGCGCCTTGAGTGAGACAGTCGTGGAAACGCCGACGCAGGAAACCGCGTCGGCGCGTCAGCCGGGTCCGGACGCGGGCGGCGACGGCAAGGGGAACACCGGCAAGCCCAGCAGCGGGCCGGGCAAGACCATCGGAATCGGGCTGGTGGCGCTCGTCGCCGCAGGCGCGACTTGGCATTTTCTGACCGCGGCCGATGTCGAGAGCACCGACGACGCCTTCGTCGACGGCCGCTCCTCCATCGTCTCGCCGCTGGTGGCGGGCGCGGTGGTTTCGCTTGATGTCGCCGACAACCAGTTTGTGAAGAAGGGCCAGCAACTGGTCCGCATCGATTCCCGGCAATACGAGAACGACCGCGCGCTCGCCGCCGCCGTGCTTGAATCCGCCAGGGCGCAGCTCGGCGCGCAGAGTTTTGGCCTCGAAGTCGCCAAGAGGAATTTTCCCGCCCTGCTCGCGCAGGCGCAGGCGCAACTCGCCGCCGCCCAGGCCACAGCGGCCAAGGCGCAGGCCGACTACAACCGCCAGGCCGCCTTGAGCAAGCAGGCGACCTCCCAGCAGGAAGTGGACGCCGCGCGCGCGGCGCTGAAGCAGGCCGAGGCGCAGGTCGCCTCCGCGCAGGCGCAGGTGGCGCAGGCGACGCCGGTCCCTCAACGCATCGGCGAAACCGAAAAGGCCGTCAGCCAGCTTCAGGGTCAGGTCGATCAGGCGCAGGCGCGCCTGCAACAGGCCGAATTGAACCTGTCCTGGACAATGGTGGGCGCGCCGCAGGATGGCTGGATCACCAAGCGCAATGTCGAACTCGGCAATTACATCGCGCCGGGACAGCAGATTTTCGCCTTGGTCGGAACCGAGCGCTGGGTGATCGCCAATTTCAAGGAAGGCCAGCTCCGGCGCATGAAGCCGGGCCAGAAGGTCAAGATCGCGGTGGACGCCTATCCGCAGCTCGATCTCGAAGGCCATGTCGACAGCATCCAGCAGGGCTCCGGCTCGAAATTCACCGCTTTCCCGCCCGAAAACGCCACCGGCAATTTCGTCAAGGTGGTGCAGCGCGTGCCGGTCAAGATCGTGATCGACAGCGGGCTCGACCCCAATCTGCCGTTGCCGCTCGGCATTTCCGTCGTGCCCCAAGTCTCGCTCGCGCCACAAGTCTCGATCAAGTGAGTGTCGCCGCAATGACCGACGCGCACGCCGGATGGAAGCCCAAGGCCAATCCCTGGCTGATCGCGGTCGCCGTCACCATCGCCACTTTCATGGAGGTGCTGGACACCACCATCGTCAATGTGGCCCTGCCGCATATCGCCGGCGCTCTTTCCGCCAGCAATGACGAGGCGACCTGGGCGCTGACCTCCTATCTCGTCGCCAATGGCATCGTCTTGACCATTTCCGGCTGGCTCGGCGATCTGTTGGGGCGCAAGCGCTATTTCCTCATCTGCATCGCCATGTTCACGGTCTGCTCGTTCCTGTGCGGCGCGGCGACCAGCCTGTCCCAGCTCATCCTGTTCCGGCTGTTGCAGGGCTTTTTCGGCGGCGGCATGCAGCCCAACCAGCAGTCGATCATCCTCGACACGTTTCCGGTCGCCAGGCGCGGCGCGGCCTTCGGCGTCGCGGCCATGGCGACCATTGTCGCGCCCGTGCTCGGTCCGACGCTCGGCGGCTTCATCACCGACACGTTCGACTGGCGCTGGATCTTCTTCCTCAACGTGCCCATCGGCATTTTCGCCGTTTTCATGGTGTCCGCCCTGGTCGAGGACCCGCCGTGGGTGAAGGAGCGCAAGAGCCGCGGCATGGATTTCATTGGCCTCGGCCTGATCACGCTCGGCCTCGGCTGTCTGGAAATCATGCTCGACCGCGGCACGGACGACGACTGGTTCGCCTCGTCCTTCATTCAGCTCATGGCCGTTCTCGCAGTGCTCGGCATTGTCGGCGCGATTGTCTGGCTGTCGGTGGCGAAAAGACCCATCGTGCATCTGGACGTGTTCAAGGACCGCAATTATGCGGTCGGCTGCGTCATGATCGCCGCCACCGGCGGGCTGCTCTACGCCAGTGTGGTGATGATCCCGCAAATGGTCCAGCAATATCTCGGCTACAACGCCACCTGGTCCGGCCTGATCCTGTCGCCGGGCGGCGTATTCATGATCGTGCTGATTCCCCTGGTCGGCCGCATGATGAAATATGTCGCGGCGCGCTATCTGGTGGGGATCGGCTTCCTGATCATGGGCTTTGCCTTCCTCTATTCGAGCCATCTCGCGCAGATGATCGATTTCCCGACGCTGGTGGGCATGCGCCTGTTCCAGACCTCCGCCCTGGCCTTCCTGTTCGTGCCGATCAGCACGGTCGCCTACCTGACCCTGCCGCGCGAGCGCAACGGCGACGGCGTCGCGCTTTTCTCCATGTTCCGCAATGTATTCGGCTCGGTCGGCATTTCGCTGTCCACGGCGAGCGTCGTGGACAGCGCGCAACGCCACCAGAATTTTCTGAGCCAGTACGCCTCGCCCTTCCACCAGCCCTTCAACACTCTGGTTTCGACCTATCAGAGCGCGCTGGTTTCCGCCGGCCAGACGGTTCAGACCGCCCATGACATGGCCTTGGGACGGGTGATGCAGACCATACGCACGCAGGCGGCGATCCTGGCCTATTCCGACACATTCTTTTATTGCGCGCTCGCGGCCTTCGCCGTCGCGCCGCTCACCTTGCTGATGACCTCGAAGAAAAGCGTTGGCGGACCTGGAGCGGCCCATTGATGCGGAAAACGGCTCTTCTTTTCATTCTGACGGCGCTATCGGGCTGCAATGCGGTCGGCCCGGATTTTTCGCCGCCCGCCAGCGGCCTGCCCGAGCGCGCCCTTGCCGCCAGCGCGAAAACCTCCGCGCCCAACCCGGAATGGTGGGCGAGTTTTCGCGATCCGACCCTGACGGCGCTGGTCCGCGACGTGGCGCAGGCCAATCTCGACATCCAGACCGCAACCCTGCGCGTCGCGGAGAGCCGGTTCCAGCGCGGCGTCACGGCCGCCGTGCAATTCCCGACGCTCGGCGGCGACGCGAAGGTCACCCGCGAGCAATATTCCAAGAACGGCATCCTCAGCCTGATGGGCGGCCTCGTTCCCGGCGGCCTCGACGTGCCACCGATCTCCGACCATTTCGTCGGCTTCGACGCCTCGTGGGAGATCGACATCTGGGGCCGCGTGCGCCGCTCGGTGGAGGCCGCCGACGCCCAGGTCCAGGTTTCGGAGGATCAGCGCCGCGACGCCCTGCTGTCGGTCATGGCCGAAACCGCGCGCGACTACATCCAGTTGCGCGGCGCCCAGGTTCAGATCGGCGTGCTCAACGACAATGTGAAGGTCGCCGAGGGCATTTTGAAACTCGCGGACGAGCGCCAGGCCAAGGGCATGCAGAGCGCGCTCGACACCGAGAACGCCCGCTCCCAGCTCGAAGCCTATCGCGCCCAGATTCCGCCGCTGGAGCAGCAGGAATCGGAGCTGATCAACGCCTTGTCGTTCCTGCTCGACCAGCCGCCGGGCGCGCTAAAAGCGCGGCTTGGCCAGAAGCGCAAGTCGCTCGTCCTCGCCGCCGTTCCGGACGGCGTCAGCTCGGAGCTCGCCCGGCGCCGGCCGGACATACGCGTGGCGGAAGCCCAACTGCACGCCGCCACCGCCCAGACCGGCGTCGCCGTCGCCTCGTTCTATCCCTCGATCACGCTCAACGGACAGGCGGGCCTGGATTCGCTCAACACCAACAACCTGTTGCGCGCCTCCTCGTTCCAGTGGAGTTTCGGGCCGAGCGTGAGCGTGCCGATCTTCGAAGGCGGAAAACTGAAGAACAATCTGGACCTGCGCGAGACCCAGCAGCAGGAAGCCGCGCTGGCCTATCGCAAGACGGTCATGGCGGCCTGGCGTGACGTTGTGAATGCGCTGGTGGCGCTGCGCTCGGAAAAGGCGCGCTACGCCCGGTTGTCGGAACAGGTTTTGCATGCGCGCAAGGCGGCGGGAATCGCCCGCGACCGCTATCGCGACGGCGTCACCGAATTCATCAATGTTCTGGACGCCGAGCGCACCGCGCTCATCGCCGAACAGCAGCAGGCGCAAAGCGCGACCACGCTCGGCGTCAATCAGGTGCAGCTCTACAAGGCGCTCGGCGGCGGCTGGGAAGGGACATTCCCCGCCGCCGGTGAATGAGGGTTTGAGTCCCTCGTTTACTCAGGTTTGCACATTCGTTAAATAAATGGTTAGGGCGCGCGATGTAACGATCGCGCATGACGCCAGCCGAACGTGACCATAGATCCTGGGCAGGATCGATCCATGTCAGAATGACCTTGGTCATTTTCGGATTTATCGCTCTCATTGCTTCCGTTACGTCAATAAGCATTTTCGGTCTGAAGGCCGTGGACGCGAAGATGAAGTTCATCGAGCAGGTCGGCCTGGTCGAAACCCATTATTTCGCCGGACTGGGCGACAAGCTGTCCGAGATGCGCTTGATGGAAGTCACGGTCCACCACGCGGAAAACGAAACCGAACGCGCGGAAACCCTCGAAGCGCTCGCGCAAAGCCGCGAAACGGTCGGCCTGCTAATAACGCAGGGCGACGCGATCATGCCGGGCCGCGTGAATGTGGAGCTGTTCGATCGCTTTCGCGCCGCCTGGAAGCACTATGCCGAACTGCACGACAGGCAGTTTTCGACCATGAACAACCGGAGTCACCCGGGCGGCGTCGAGAGCCTGATTCACAAAGCCTATGTCGAAACGGAACAGGCGCTGGACCTGCTCGACGAAGCCAGCCAAAACCAGATCACCCGCGAGGTGCAGGACGCCGACGCCCTGTCGGATTCGATCATGACCATGATGATCGTCGCCTCGGTGTTCGCCACGGGCGCGGCGCTGCTGCTTTACGGGCGCGCGCGGAAAAACCTGTTCACGCCGCTGCGCGAGATCACCGAGGCTCTGACGGCTCTGGCGCAGGGCCGCACGGATGTCGAGCTTTCGCATCGCCAGGCGCGCGACGAGATCGCGGACCTCGCGAGCGCCTTCCGAATCTTCCGCGCCAATCTCGCCGAACTGGAGCATGCCCACAGCGCCGCCAAGCTCGCGCGCAAGGCGGCGGAGGCGATGGCGCACCAGGATCCCCTGACCAACCTGCCCAACCGCCGCGCGCTCGCCGCGAAATTGCGCGCCTTTCTGCAAGGGGATGGCGAACCGGCCAAGGTCTGCGCGCTTCTGATCGTCGATCTCGACCGTTTCAAGCCGGTGAACGATCTCTTGGGCCATATGGTCGGAGATCTCGTGCTTTGCGAGGTGGCGAAACGTCTCGAAGAGGCGGTCGTGCATGGTGGATTGGTGGCGCGGCTCGGCGGCGACGAATTCGCCGCCGTCATGCCGCTTGCCGACGGCTGCGACCCCCAGCCCGCGCGAGACCTCGCCAAGCGCATCCGAGACTCGCTGCGCGCGCCGATCGCGGTCGGCGACCATCGCATCGAGATCGACGCCAGCATCGGGATCGCCGTCTCGGACGGCGCGAGCGACCCGGCGGGACTGCTGTCGGCCGCCGATATCGCCATGTACAGCGCCAAGAGGAGCGACCAGGACCGGATTTGCCTGTTCAAACCCGAGATGGAAGGCGCGCTGCGGCGCCGCGTCGGGCTTGAAAAGGCGCTGCGCCGGGCGCTCAAGGCGGGCGAGATCACGCCGCATTACCAGCCCATCGTCGATCTCGGCGCGCGCCGGATCCGAGGCTTTGAAATCCTGGCGCGCTGGCGCGACCCGCAGCTTGGTCAGATTTCACCCGAAATCTTCATTCCCCTGGCCGAACAGCAGGGTCTGATCTTCGACCTCTCCATGGCCATGCTGGCGCAGGCCTGTCGCGACGCCGCGGATTGGCCTGAGGACATCGGGCTCTCGATCAATGTGTCGCCAGTGCAATTGCGCGACCGGCGCTTCCCCGAAGACCTGCTCGCGAGCTTGCGGGCGCATGGTTTCCCCCCGCAGCGGCTGGAAATCGAGATCACGGAAACCGCCCTGATCGGCGACGTGGATCTGGTGCGCGACATTCTCGTGCGCCTGCGCGCGGCGGGCCTGAAGGTTTCGCTGGACGATTTCGGCATGGGCTTCTCCAGCCTGAATCATTTGCGCCAGTTCAAGATCGACAAGGTAAAGATCGACAAATCCTTCACCAAGACCATCTTCGAGGATCCCGAAAGCGCGCTGATCGTCAGGTCCGTCCTCCACCTCGCGCACGGCCTCAATCTGATGACCGTCGCCGAGGGGGTCGAGGATGAGCGCACGGCCGATATGATGAGCCTGATGGGCTGCGATTTCGGCCAGGGCTATCATTTCGGCAAGGCGGTTCCCGCCGCCGAGGCCGCCGCCCTGGCGGCGCGGCCCGCTGGCCAGGCTGTTGCGGCAGCCTGAATTTGCGCTTTCCTTTCGCGCCGCCAAGGTTATGTTCCCGCGCTAGAGCATGATCCCAAAAAGTGGACGCCGGTTTTTGGCAAAGATCATGCGAAAACAAAGAGTCTAGAGCGCGATGCGTTTCCGTGGAACCGCATCGCGCTCTAGACTTTCGCCGCAGGATTTAAAATGGCCTTCCTCGCCGACGCGCTCTCCCGTGTAAAACCCTCCGCCACCATCGCCGTCACCCAGAAGGCGCGGGAATTGCGGGCGCAGGGGCGCGAGATCGTCAGCCTGTCGGTGGGCGAGCCGGATTTCGACACGCCCGACAACATCAAGGCGGCGGCCGTCGCCGCGATCGCGCGCGGCGAAACCAAATACGGGCCGGTCGCCGGCATCCTGCCGCTGCGCGAGGCCATCGCCAAAAAGTTCAAGCGCGAGAACGGGCTCGACTACAGGCCGACCCAGTGCATTGTCGGCACGGGCGGCAAGCAGATCCTGTTCAATGCGCTGATGGCGAGCCTAAATCCCGGCGACGAGGTGATCATTTCCGCGCCCTATTGGGTGTCGTACCCGGAAATCGTCGCCCTGTGCGGCGGAACGGCGGTGATCGTCGAGACCAAGCCCGAGCAGGCCTACAAGCTCCAGCCCGAAGCTTTGGAACGGGCGATCAATTCGCGCACCAAATGGGTGATTCTGAATTCGCCGTCCAACCCTTCCGGCGCCGCCTATACGCGCGACGAACTCAAAGCGCTGACAGAGGTCTTGTTGCGCCATGAAAACGTCTGGGTGCTCACGGACGACATGTACGAGCATCTGGTCTACGGCGATTTTGTCTATACGACGCCGGCGCAGATCGAGCCCGGCCTGTACGACCGAACGCTCACCATGAACGGGGTGTCGAAGGCCTATGCCATGACCGGCTGGCGCATCGGCTATGCCGCCGGCCCGGACAAGCTGATCAAAGCCATGGACATGATTCAGGGCCAGCAGACCTCCGGCGCCTGCTCCATCGCGCAATGGGCGGCGGTCGAGGCGCTCAATGGGCCTCAGGATTTCATCGCTTCGAGCAAGAAGGTTTTTGAAGCCCGCCGGGATCTGGTGGTCTCAATGCTCAACCAGGCCGCGCATCTGGAAGCGCACCGGCCGGAAGGCGCCTTTTACGTCTTCCCCTCCTGCGCCGGGGCGATCGGCAAGATTTCGGCGGGCGGGACCAAAATCCTCACCGATGCGGATTTCGTGTCGGCCCTGCTGGCGGAAGAGGGCGTCGCGGTGGTGCAAGGCTCGGCCTTCGGCATGGGACCGAATTTCCGGGTCTCCTACGCCACCTCCAACGCCGTGCTGGAAAAGGCCTGCGCCAAAATTCAGACTTTTTGCGCCGGGCTTCGTTAACCGCCTCACCCGACAAGCCGACAACCTCCGGCCCGACCTCGCGCGGGTTGCGCGCGCCGAGGACAGGCTGAGATGATTTTTTGCGCGCCGCATTGTCCTAAAGCACGAATTCGCGGCCTTGCGGGACCATCGGAACGCCCGCTACAAATCATTGAAGAAAAAAAATCATAACCGGCTTCGGCCTCGGGGAGAAGTTTTGGGACCTGTCACGCGAACGATCCGCGCGCTTTTCGCCCTGATGTGTCTTGCCGCGCCAGCGCGCGCCGAGCCGGGGCCGGCGCCCGAGGGGACGGCGCAAACATTCGTGATCGGCTATCTGCGCCGCGCGGAGAACCGCACGGCGATTTCGCGCGTAAACCTTCCCGCCGAAAACGACGGACAGGCCGGCGCGCAAGCCGGTCTCGACGACAATAATGTCACCGGCGAATTTTTGGGCCAGATTTTTTCGCTCGCCGCCCATCGACTGAAACCCGGCGAAGACCCCGCTCAGGCCCTCGCCGATCTGGAAGCCAAGGGCGCGCGATTCGTCCTGGCCGACCTTTCGGCGGAAAGCCTGCTCAAGGCCGCGGACAGTCCCGCCGGCGCCGGCGCGCTGCTGTTCAACATCGGCGCCCCCGACGAAGTTTTGCGCGAAGAGTCCTGCCGCGCCAATGTCGTGCATGTCGCGCCCTCGCGCGCCATGCTGGCCGATGGGCTGACGCAATATCTGCTGTGGAAGCAGTGGCGCAAATTTGTGCTGGTGGTCGGCTCGCATGAGGAGGACCGACTCTGGGCCGAGGCCATCAAACGCGCGGCGGCGCGTTTCGGCGGCAAAATCGTGGAGGAACGCATGTTCGCGGATGCCGGAGGGGCGCGCCGCGCCGACAGCGGCGTTACGCTGGTGCAAAAACAGATTCCCGCCTTCACCCAGAACGCGCCATCTTATGACGTGATGGTGGCGGCCGATGAAAGCGCCGTCTTCGCCGATTACCTGCCCTATCGCACCTGGGACGCCCGGCCTGTCGCCGGCTCGGCGGGCTTGGTCCCGACCGCCTGGGACCCGTCCTACGAGCAGGCCGGCGCCACCCAGTTGCAGCAGCGCTTCGAGCGCAGGTTTTTGCGGCCGATGACCGCGCTCGACATGAATGGCTGGGAGGCCGCGCGCATGATCGGCGAGGCGGCGGCCCATGAGGCGGCCGGCGATGTGGCGGCGGCAAAAACTTATTTGCTTTCGAAGGATTTCGCGCTGGCGGCGTTCAAGGGCCAAAAGCTCACGCTGCGCGACTGGAACCTGCAATTGCGCCAACCCATTCTGCTCTCCGACGGACGAAACGTCGTGTCCGTCTCGCCGCAGGAGGGTTTTATGCATCAGTTTTCCGAACTCGACACCCTCGGCCTCGACCGACCGGAGACCAAATGCCGTTTGAAATGACGCTGTCGGACTCGCGCGTGGACCGCCCCCGCCCTTCGAGACGCTTGCTTCGCAAGCTCCTCAGGGTGAGGGCTACTGCAGGCTTTTTGGGGGTGTTGACGGTTGGCCCCGCCTTCGCCACCGACGCCTTTGTCAGCAATGAGAAGGGCAACACCATCTCGGTGATCTCCGTCGAATCGATGATGCTGAAGAAGACGATTTCGGTGGGCCAGCGCCCGCGCGGACTCGTCGTCAGCCCCGACCAGAAGACCGTTTATGTCGCGCTCGGCGACGCCGACAAGGTCGCCATGATCGACGTCAAGGCGCAGGAGGTCACCGGCGATTTCGACGCGGGCCGCGACCCCGAGCGGCTCGACATTTCCCCTGACGGCAAGACGCTCTACGTCACCAACGAGGACAGCAACACCCTCACCTTCTTTGGCATCGAGAGCAAGGAGCGGCTTGGCGGCGCGCGACTCGGCGTCGAGCCCGAAGGTCTGGCGGTGAGCCCGGACGGCAAGGTGATCGTCGCCACCACCGAAACCACCGGCATGGCGCATTTCATCGATGCCGACAGGCGAAAAATCCTGGCCAATGTGCTTGTGGACGCGCGGCCCCGCATGGCCGCCTTCACGCCCGACGGCAAGGAGGTTTGGGTTTCCGCTGAAATTGGCGGAACCATCTGCATTATCGACGCGGAAACGCGAAAAATCGTCGATCGGGTGAGATTCGAGGTGCCCGGCCTGCGCGCCGAAAACGTGCAGCCGGTCGGGATCAATATTTCGCGTGACGGCAAGCTGGCCTTCGTCTCGCTCGGCCCCGCCAACCGTGTGGCGGTGGTCGATGTGAAGACGCGCCAGCCGATCAAATATCTGCTGGTCGGCCAGAGGGTCTGGCACGCCGCCTTCACGCCGGACGGCAAATTTCTGCTCACCGCCAACGGCGTTTCCAACGATGTTTCGGTGATCGACGTCGCCGCGCTGAAAGTCGTGAAGTCGATTCAGGTCGGAGAATCGCCTTGGGAATTGGTCATTCCCGGAGAGGCGAAGCCATGAACGCTCCGGCGTTGGAGGCGCGCAATGTCTCGCACTGCTATGGCGCGCGAAAAGCGCTTGACGATGTGAGCTTTTCGGTTGGCCGGGGCAAGTTCTGCGTGCTGCTCGGCCTTAACGGCGCCGGCAAGAGCACGCTGTTTTCGCTGGTGACGCGGCTGTTCGCCCTTCGGCAAGGGTCGCTCGCTGTGCTCGGCTGCGATCTCCAGCGCGAGCCGCGCAAGGCGCTGGAGCAATTGGGCGTGGTGTTCCAGTCGCGCACGCTCGACCTCGATCTCAGCGTCGCCCAGAATTTTTACTACCACGCCGCCCTGCATGGCATTGGCAAGGCGCGGGCGAATGCGCGCACGGAAGAACTTTTGAACGCCGTGCAGCTTGCCGACCGCGCCGGCGAAAAAGTGCGCAACCTCTCGGGCGGGCAGATGCGCCGCGTCGAGATCGCCCGGGCGCTGTTGCACAAGCCGCGCCTGCTGGTGCTGGACGAACCGACCGTCGGCCTCGACATCGGCGCCCGCGCCGACATTTTAAAACTGGTGCGCGGGCTGATCGCCAGCGAGGGCATGAGCGTGCTGTGGGCGACTCATCTGACCGATGAAATCGCCGGGACGGACGACGTGATCGCGCTGCACAAGGGCAAGGTCCGCGCCAGCGGCGCCGTGACGACCCTGCTGGAACAGACCGGCGCCAGCGACATCAAACAGGCTTTCATGCTTTTGATCGATGAGGAGGCGCTCGCATGAGCTACGCCGCCTATGCCATCTGCCTTAAGGGCATCATCTGGCGCGAGGGCCTGCGCTTCCTGCATCAACGCGAGCGCTTCGTCTCCGCCTTGGTGCGGCCGTTGGTCTGGCTGTTCATCTTCGCCGCCGGTTTCAGGCAGGTTTTGGGCATTTCCATCATCCCGCCCTATGAAACCTACATTCTCTACGAGGTTTACATCACGCCGGGCCTGCTGGCGATGATCCAGCTTTTCAACGGCATGCAGTCCTCGCTTTCGATGGTTTACGACCGCGAGATGGGCAATATGCGGGTGCTGCTGCTGTCGCCTTTTCCGCGCTGGTTCCTACTGTTGGGCAAGCTGATCGCGGGAACGCTGGTGTCCGTGCTGCAATGCTATGCCTATCTGCTGATCGCGTATTTTTGGGAGATCGAGCCGCCGCCGCTGGGCTATCTCACAGTGCTGCCGGCCCTGCTGCTGGTCGGGCTGATGCTGGGATCGCTGGGCATGTTGCTGTCCTCGCTGATCAAGCAGTTGGAGAATTTCGCGGGCGTGATGAATTTCGTGATTTTCCCGATGTTCTTCGCCTCCTCCGCGCTTTATCCGCTGTGGCGGGTGCGGGAAGGCAGCCCCTGGCTCTATTATGTCTGCCAGGTCAACCCGTTCACCCATGCGGTCGAACTGATTCGCTTCGCGCTCTACACGCAGTTCAACCCGCTGGCCTTCGCGGTCGTGTTCGGCTGCACGGCCGTCTTCATGCTCGGCGCGCTCGTCGCCTACGACCCCTCGCGCGGCCTGATGGCGCTGCGCGGGGCGCCGGGCGCCGCAGCATAAGTTGGAAGCGCCGCGGCATGAGTTCAATGAGGCGCGGCATGAGTTGATTTCGCCGAGATATAATACTACTCTTTTAATAGACTTTTGTACTTCTCGCGGCGGAAAGGCTCCATGCGCGATTGGAATTGCGATCTCTATCTCAAATTCGAGCGCGAGCGCGCCCAGGCCGCCCGCGACCTTTTGTCGCGCATCCCGCCGCTGGCGCCGCGCAAAATCGTCGATCTCGGCTGCGGCCCAGGCAATAGCGCGGCGATTCTGTCGCTATACTACCGCTGCGGCGACATTTTGGGCATCGACCGTTCACCCAGCATGATCAAGGCCGCGCGCGAGCGATTGCCCATCGCGCGCTTTGTCGAGGCCGATCTGGCGCAATGGGCGCCAGAGGCCCAGGTGGACCTGATCTTCGCCAACGCCGCCCTGCATTTCGCGCCCGACCACGACAGGCTGCTGCCCAAGCTGCTGTCCTTCCTGAAGCCGGGCGGAGTTCTCGCGGTGCAGATGCCCAATGTCCTGCAAGACCCTGCCCACGCGCTGATGCGCATGGTGGCGGTCGATGGACCCTGGATGGAAAAGCTGGCGCCGATCGCCAAGAGCCGCGCCGCCATCGGCTCCATCGACGATTATTACGCCTGGCTGTCGCCACATGTGCAAAACATCGACCTCTGGCAGACCACTTACGTTCACCCGCTGGACGGCCATGATGCGGTGATCGACTGGTTCGCCGGTTCGGCGCTGCTGCCGTTCCTGGACCGGCTCGACGACGACGACGAAAGCGCGGCCTTTCTCGCGCATTATCGGCGCGAACTGGAAATGGCTTATTTGCCGCAGGAAGACGGCAAGGTGCTGCTGCACTATCCACGCCTGTTTTTCGTCGCGCAGGTATGACGCAAAGTCACCCGATGTGACCTTCGCTTCTTGCGTTCGCCACAATTTAGCGGCAGACAGGACTCATGGCTCAAGCTCTGACCCGCGCTCTGCTTCTGTTCACCCTCGCCTCCCCGGCTTTCGCCGGCGGTCTGCCCGCGCATCCGCCGGTTCCGCCTGTGCGACCGGCCTTTCCAGGCGACCCGCCTCCAGAAGCCCTGACGCCCGAACCCGAGCAGCAAGGCGTCGTCGATCTCACTCCGGCGGAGCAGCCCGCGCCGGTCAATGTCCCGACCCCGCCGGAGGCCCGCGTCGACTTGCCGCAGCCGCCCTACGACCCGCGTCTGGACAAACCCGGCGTTGACGAGCTTGACCCCGACGGGTTCAGCCTCGCCGAAAAATCCGGCCTCGCCGATCTCACCCGCAAATACGCCGCCCGCCACGGCGTGCCGCTGGCGCTGCTGCACCGCATCATCATGCGCGAGAGCAAATACCACCCAAATCTGATGCATCGCCGCTATTACGGGCTGATGCAGATCACCTCGGCCACAGCGCGCGGCATGGGTTACAAGGGCGCGCCCAAGGGCCTGCTCGACGCCGAAACCAATCTCGCCTATGCGACGCCCTATCTCGCCAACGCCTGGGCGCTCGCCGACGGCGACATGGACCGGGCCGTGCGGCTCTACGCCTCCGGCTATTACTACACCGCCAAGACCAAAGGCCTGCTCGGCGCGATGCGTCACGCCCATTCGCCGCCGATCACGCCGGAACCGGCGGCGCAAGAGCAGCCGACGCTGGCGGCCCCGCCGCCTCCGCCGCAGACCGGAGTATTTGGCGGGCTGTTCGACCGCTGACCCCTTGCATCCCCACCGCGCGAACGCCATCTCGCTCCCGTAGGCTGAGGGGGGAAGCGATGGTGAGCGAAAGCGGCGCGCAGGCGCGGACACTGCGTCTGATGGCCATGGACGAAGCCGATCTCGCGGTGTTGTCGGCTCATGCGCAGGATGCTGTGCTGCATGTCGCGGACATGCTGTTTCAGCAAAGGGAGCGCCGCTTCATCCTCGCCCTGCACCGGTTCGACTGGCTTCGCGCCGAAGCGCATCTGCGCGTCCAGGCCGGCCTGCATTTCGAGCATGTGCGCAAGGCCGCGTTGCACGGCTTTCGCCAGGACCGGCCCGAAGACATTTTGAACCTGCTGTCCATCGCCTTCATCCCCGGCGACGCGCCCTCGGGAGAAATTCTGCTGACGTTTTCAGGCGGCTGCGCCATAAAACTCGAGGTGGAATGTATCGAGGCGCGCCTCGCCGACCTGGGTCCGCGCTGGCCGTGCAAAAATGCGCCGGAGCATCAGGGTGAGGCGCGGTAGGAATTGGACCGGATGGCGATCCGCCGCCACGCGCGGTCTGCTTCTGGCTCCTTGCTGACCTTCCCGACAACGCCCGCGACCGTCTTCATTTGACCGCCTGCTGTCTCGGATCAACTGGATCATGTCTGTCTCATCCAGGGCTTGCAAATACTCGTTATCTTCAGTTGACATTGTTCGTTGCCGGGTAAACTCCGAGGCCGCGCCGGCAAGGATGCCACACACCTGAAGTTGGGGTGTCGTTGCAGAATCAGCAAAAGGCGATGCAATGACGTTCATCGGAAATGTCGCGACCACGTGCGGGTGATCGAACCGCGCTTCAGGGACTCCCATGGAAGATAGCGCGTCCCAAAGCCAACGAAGAAAATGAGGATCTCAAGGAGCGAATCATGCTGCCGAAGTCACAAAAACACAAATAATGTCGTATTAAATCCTAAGGGACAAAATAATGATTGTAATTAAATTCAATCGCATCGAAGGCAATGTTGATTTGCCGGTTCCAGACTACGCTACGTCAGGCGCTGCAGGAATGGACCTTCGCGCCTTTCTTCCAGAAGGACCGATAACGTTCGAGCATGGTCAAATAAAGATTATCTCCACAGGTTTTCGTGTGGAACTTCCTCATGGAACAGAAATGCAAATTCGTCCAAGGTCAGGCTTGGCGCTCAAACACGGGTTCATGATTCCTAACAGCCCAGGAACGGTGGATGAGGATTACAGAGGCTGTGTAATGGTAGGCCTCTACTACATTGGTTCTGAGCCTTTTACCATCGCTCACGGCGACCGCATCGCTCAAGCCGTGATTGCGGAAGTTCGCCGTTTCCCGACCGTTGAAGTGAGCAATCTTTCCGACAGCACGCGGGGTTCCGATGGCTTCGGATCGACTGGGTTGAAGTAGCGCAGAGGTTGAATTGGCGCGTGGGGCGCGACAGGGCGAGGAAAAGATCGTGTCCCGCGCGTGGTGTAGGACGACGGGAGAAAGCCACTCGCGAAGCGCGCTGCCCATAGCGCCGTAGCGAGCGAGCGGCTTTCGGCGGCCACCGACGATTCTCCGGTTAAGTTCGGGTTACGAACACCAACGTAACCGAGGAACCAACGATGACCGATGAGATGATGAACCTTCGCGCGCTCGTGGAAAAAGGCCCCCGACGCGGATATTTTGCGCGAGATGATCGGCTTCGCCGCCGAGCGGCTGATGGAGATGGAGATGGAGGTCGCCGGGCTGACCGGCGCCGACTATGGCGAGGAGTCAGGTCAGCCGGTTGTGCGAGGAGATCGACGGCAAGCTCAAAGCCTTCCTCGACCGGCCGATCGAAGGCGACTGGCCCTATCTGTGGATCGACGCCACCTATGTCAAAGTCCGCGACATCGGCCGCATCGTCTCGGCGGCGGTGATCATCGCGATCGGCGCCAACGCTGATGGCCGCCGCGAAGTGCTCGGCATGGATATTGACCCCTCGGAGGCCGAGACCTTCTGGACCGATTTCCTGCGCAAGCTGCGCCGCCGAGGCCTGCGCGGCGTCAAGCTGGGGTGAGTAGGCCAAGGGAGTTTCACCCTCGGCCCCTCTCAGAACCGGACGTGAACCTCTCGGTTCCAGAAACTGTTTATCGATCCGCAGCATCAGAGTGAGGTTCGTCTCGGTCTCGCCCTCAGGGCTGTTCAGTTCTTAATACAGTCGAGGCATAGCGAGGATTAGATTGAGATCGAGTGCGGCGCGCCAGCGGGCGTTTTTGATGTTGTCGCACCCAGCGGCCCTGAGCAGGTTGTACGCGAAAGATCGCAGGCGGGCGGCGATGTCCGGGTTCTTGCGAATGCGTGAGGCATCCT
>NZ_NHSJ01000028.1 GCF_002937075.1 Rhodoblastus sphagnicola | reverse complement strand
TCTCCCCCCGATCCAGCTCCGGAGACCAATTCGGCGCCAATGCAGCCCGGCGCGCCGCAAGCTTTTGCCGGACCCAATGCGGGCAGACACAACCATTGAGCCGCGGGCGTGGCGCCACGGCGGCGCCGAACAGACGCCACGAAAGGCGGGCTTCATACCTTAACTTCATCTCGCCGACATTCAACAATCATCAAACAATCACTCGCGCTTGAGATGGCCCGGAGGCCTGACCTTTACGCGCGTAATGGCATGAGCCTGCTGCGGGCGTTATCTCGGGGGGAGACCATTCCATGCGATTGAAGTCGTATCTCAAGACCTTCGTCTGCCTGAGCGCCGTCCTGATTCACGCTTTGGCGCCCAACCTTGCTTATGCGGCCAAACATGTGAAAGCCGCCACGGCGCGCACGCCCATCAAGCATGTCATCGTCATCATCGGCGAGAATCGCACCTTCGACCACATCTTCGCGACCTACAAGCCGGTGAACAGCAATGAAAACGTGCTGAACCTGCTCTCGCAGGGGATCGTCAACGCCGACGGCGCGCCCGGCCCCAACTACGCCAAGGCGGCGCAGTACAAGGCGACCGACACCGCGACTTACCTGAACGCGCCGACCAAGGCCGGCAAATATGCGACCCTGCCGCCGGCCGTGACGGGCGGTCCCGCCGCGCCCTACGTTTGCCAGGCGGTCGGTCTGACCAATGTCACCTCCTGCGCCACCAACGCGAAGGCGCTCACCCTCGCCGAGAGCGTCCAGGTCGGCCGCCGAGCGACTATTATCAATATCTGCTGACCGGCGGAACCGGCCAGGCGAGCGGCGTCCCGGATGCGCGCGTCAGCTATGCCGGCCACAACGCCAGCGCTCTCCCCAACGGGCCGTTTCAGCTGACCAACGCCAATTTCCCCTATGATTCCTACGCCGCCAGCCCGGTGCACCGCTTCTTCCAGATGTGGCAGCAACTGGATTGCACGGTGAAGGCCGCCAAGAAGAACGGCGACTTCGGCTGTCAGAACGACCTGTACCCCTGGGTTGAAACCACCGTCGGAGCCGGCTCCAACGGCGCCTCCCAGACCGTTTACGCCAATGGGCCGTTCACCAACCTGTCGACCGGCGAAGGCTCGACGGCCATGGGCTTCTACAACGTCCAGCAGGGCGACGCGCCCTATCTGAAGACGCTCGCCGACACCTATTCGATGAGCGACAATTTTCATCAGGGCGTCAACGGCGGCGCCGGCGCCAATCACATCATGCTGGGCTTTGCCGACGCCATTTACTTCGAGAACGGCCAGGGCAAGGCGGCGACGCCGCCCAACAATCTGGTCGATCCCAACGCGCCCGGCACGCCGGTTTCCGGCTCTTCGGCTCTCTCCGAGATCGAAAATCCCGACCCGATGCCCGGAACCAACAATTTCTATTCCCAGGACGGTTATGGCGGCGGTTCCGGCTCGCCGACGGCGGTCGCGCCCAAGGCCAGCTATGGCGGCGGCTCCTATGTCAATTGCGCCGACAACACCCAGCCCGGCGTCGTGCCGATTCTGGACTATCTGAGCGCCCTGCCCAATCCGGCGCCCTCGCGTTGCCAGAAGGGCCACTACTACCTCGTGAACAACTACAATCCGGGCTATTTCGGCGACGGCTCCAACGCCTATATCGACGCCAACCCCAACAACTTCGTCTTCACCGTCCCGCCGGTCACCGTGAAGAGCATCGGCGACCTGTTGAACGATCGCGAGGTGACCTGGGCCTATTACGGCGACCAGTTCAATCGTTATCTCGCCGACAAATATCAGCAGAACTGGAACAGCGGCGACGAATACTGCAACATCTGCAACTGGGCGCAATATTCCACCTCGATCATGACCGACGCCGACCAGCGCGCCGCTCATCTGCGGGACACCACCGACCTCTACGCTCAGATTGCCGAGGGCACGCTGCCGGCCGTGTCCTATGTCAAGCCGAGCGGTCTGGTTGACGGCCATCCCGCGTCTTCCAAGCTGAACCTGTTCGAAGGCTTCACCAAGAAGATCGTCGAGGCGGTCAAGGCCAACCGGGCGCTGTGGGACGAAACCGCGATCTTCGTCACCTTTGACGAAGGCGGCGGCTACTATGACTCAGGGTTCGTGCAGCCGGTCGATTTCTTCGGCGACGGCCCCCGCATTCCCTTCATCGCCGTTTCGAAATATTCGAGGGGCGGACACCTCAGCCACACCTACACCGATCATGCTTCGATCGTGAAATTCATCGAATACAACTGGGATCTGGGTCCGATCACCAGGCGCAGCCGCGACAACCTGCCGAACCCGGAAACCTCCAGCGCCAACCCCTACGTCCCCGTCAATGGCCCGGCCATCGGCGACCTCGTCGACCCGTTCCGCTTCTGAGACGGGCAGCGTCCGGCCGCGTATTCGCGGCCGGACGGCTCCAACGAAATGAATCCGCGCGCCGGTCTTCGAAAGCGCGGTTTTTTTGGCGTCTGCCTGTTGGAGCTGAGCGTCGCGGCCTATTCCGGAACGGGCGGAGCGAACAGGCCGCCGGCGCTCCAGGGCGCGTTGACGCCGCGCGAGAGTTTCAGCGACGATTTCTCTCCGAAATTGCGCTCAAAGATCGCGCCGTAATCGCCGACTTTCGCCAGAATATTTTCACGCCAGCCGGCGTCGAGGGCGAGAAACGCGCCATCGATCGAGATGGCCTTGGCGCCGCCGGCCCGCCAGTTGGTTTGCGCGCGCTCGGCGGCAAGTTCGAAATGCGTCACCCAGGAGACCGCCGCCGACCAGAGCGGGTCGGAAAGCGGCGTCGCGGTCAGGATTGGAACGACCCCGAGGGGCTCGGCGAGCAGGCGGCTGTCGAATTTCAACACACCCTGGCGCGACCGGATGCTTGCGAGATCGGTCGATTCCGAAACCACCGCGGCGCAATGATGCACATTATAGGCGTCGACCATTTCCACATCTTCCTGGAAGCCGGTGTGGATATATTCCAGCCTGGCGCGGTCGAACCTTTCGTCGAGCGCGAGAGAGGCCCGATCCGACTCATGGTAGCAGACCGGCTTGCCCGCGAGGTCTTCCGGCTTGTTGACGTCCGACTCCACGGGGACAAGCAGCCGATGGGTCTCGTGGAAGGCGACAGGACCCGGCGCGACCTTGCCCGACAGGGATGCGTCGGCGATTTCCCGCTCGGTCAGGAACAGCACATCGAAGGCGTTTTTGGCGAGATCGTCGGCGTCCTTGGGCAGCTCCAGCGTCGAGAATTCATATTTCGCATCCGGCCCCAGCGCCGCTATGGCGATCGCGTGGCACAGATCGGCGAACAGGCCGGAACCGGAGCCGCCGGCGCTTTCGCTGGCGAGACCCGGACGGGGAAAGGCCGCGCAGGCGAGATGGCCGCGGCTCTTGATCTCCGACAGGCGGCCCTTGTCCAAAAGGGGGCTTTCGGCGGCAAAGGCGGGCGCGGCAAGGGCGCCGGCGGCGAGAAACAGGGCGAGGAAACTGACGCGCATGATGTTTTCACAGTTTACCAAGAGTGGAGGAGCGGTTCGCAAAAAGACGGCCCGCGCTTGAGAGCGCGAGCCGATGGCCGGGACCCTGGCGGGAATGCGAGGATCAGTTGTATTTCGGCAGGGTCGAAGGCAGCGTGTTGAAGCCCGCCGGGACCTTATTGGCGACGCCCTGGCGCACGTCTTCAGGCGTAATGCCGATCTGCTTGCAGACGCCGCCTTTTCCGCCGAGATGCGGCAGGCTGTTCACCGCCGAGTCCGGGATTTTCGCGAGCGAGGCGGGCAGCGGCGGCTGGCGGCCTTCGAGACGTTCGAGGTCGAAGCCGGAGAGCAGGCTCTGGGTGATGGAACTCGGCAGGTCGCGCGGGCCGAGATGCTTTTGCTCAAAGCCCGCCGGGCCGAACTGGTTGAAGGCGGGGGCGTTGCCGGCGGCGAGCGCCTGCGCCTCATCCGGCAGGCTGGCGAGCGCCGGCAGGCCGAAAATGGCGTTGATGGTCTCGATCACCGCATTGTGGTCGCCTTCCGCCGATGACACCGCATGGGCGCGGGCATAGGGCGAAATCAGGATCAGCGGCACGCGCACGCCGCGCGACAGCGGCAGCGAGTCCGGCCCGTAGGACAGAATGCGCGGCGGCACGTGATCGTAGAAGCCGTCGGATTCGTCATAGGTGATGATGACGGCGCTTTCGTTCCACAGCTTTTCATTGCCGGCCACCGCATTGATCACGCGCGCGGCCATGGCCTCGCTGATCTGGTGGTCGGTATAGCCGGGATGGTCGTCGTCGCCGGATTTGGCGTTGGTGATCGCGGTGATGTCGGCGGCGGTGAGCGCCTGCGGATAATTGGGATTCTGGATCGGCGGCTTCAAGCCGTTGAGATTGGTATAGCCGCCGCGGATGTAAATGACCCCGCCATTGGGGAGCTTGCCGGCGGCGACATCGCTGAAGAAGTCGCCGAGGCCCTTGAGATTGGCGCTCAACTCCGGATTGTTGGCGATATAGCCGAAATATTCGGCGCCGTTATGGTGGCTGACGAAGCTCGCATGGCTGGCGGTCGACGTCGTGTCGCTCGGCTCCAAATCGTAGCCTTCCTGATACCAGCGCCAGCCCACCGGCTTGTTGGCGTACCAGGTCAGATAGGGAATGTCCTGCTGGATGTCGGCGAGATCGAAAGCCGGATTCAGATCGGCGCTGGTGACCTTGGAGGCGTTCTTGCCGAGCATGGTCAAGGGCACGCTGGCGAAGGTGAGGTTGTTGGAAATATTGGTCGAGCCATAGCCTTCGTTGCAGCCCGGCGAAGCGCGATTGGTCGCGGTGGCGTCGAATTGCGAGCTGTAGAAGGGCTGGGGATCGTTGACGACCGGCACGCCCTGCGTCACGCCGTCGGGATAGGTCTTGCCGCAGACCGGCGCGACGGACTTGTAGGCGAGGCCGACCGAGCCATGCTTGACCCACTGGGTCTCGCCGGCCTGTCCCGCGATCAGGGCGATGGCGTTGGGGGTTGAGGGGGTGTCCTCGGTGGCGAAGATGTTGTCGAAGATGGTGAAGCGCGACGCCCAGTACCAGAAAAAGGGAATCGTCTCGCAATCGATATGCGACATCACCAGATTGGCGAATTGCTTGCCCTTGGCCTGGCCGGCGGCGGTGTTGTTGGCGAAGCGGTTATATTCGTCGCCGGCGAAACCGTCCATTTTGGCGACGCCGTTGACGACATCGATTTTCTTCGCCAGGCCGGTGTGAGAGTGATCGACGCTGTCGGTGAAGGTGGCGTTCTGCTGCGGGCCGATGCCGAAGGGCTGCGCCGAGACGGTCAGGCCGGTGGCCTGGTCGGTATAGGTCTGGGTGAAGCCGGGCGTGTTGGCGGCGGAGCGCGGCTTGCGGCCATCGGAATAGAGGCCGTTCACGCCAGGGAAGGATCCGAATTCATTGTCGAAGGAGTGGTTCTCGTTGAAGATCACGAAAACGAATTTCACCTTCTTCTGCAGGGCCTTGATCATGCGCTTCTGGGTCTGGGGACCGTAATCATAGTCTTCGTCCGCGCCGCGGACATAGGGCTTCACGTCCCGGGTCGGATCCGGCTGCAGATGAACGAGTTTGCTGACGTTCAAGGCATGGCCCTTGTCGTCGGAGAATTCATGGCGCCATTGGGCGCTCCTCTCGTCCGACCAGGCGGGACAGGCCAACGTCGTCAGCGCAACGGTGGACGCCAGCCAGCATTGGAAAAGTCTTTTCATGGCCTTACCTTTTGGGACTGGACTCGTAAAGGTTTACTTGGCGTAATTCTAGTGCGGTCAATTGACAGTCTCGCAACGCTTCCATGACCATGGTTTGGAGGGCGCGGCGTCGCCAGTTCACCGGAGCTGGCCGCCATCCTCGCATGACAATCTGGCGCCGTTGCTGTTGTCGGCGCCCTGTTACGGCGCCTTGTTATCCGAGCCTTGTTATCCGAGCCTTGGTCGTTCACGAGGAGGGGGTCATGAGCAGCCAGACCATCGCGCCGGGCGCGCCAATTTCACCCGCCGCCGGCCTCGCCGAAACCTCGCTCAAAGCCGCCATCGCGCATCTCGCGCGGGGCGAAACGCAGGCCGCCTTGCGCGCCGCCAGCGCCGCCTGCCACGCCGCGCCCGAACTGCCGCAGGCGCATTTCGCCTATGGCCAGGCCTGGGCGGCGCTCGGCCAGCACGGCAACGCGGAACGCGCCTTCGCCGCCGCGATCCAGCTCAAACCGGATTGGGCCGAGGCCTGGATCGATTATGGCGTCGCCCGCTATCGCCAGGGCGCGATCGAGGACGCCAAGACCGCCATGCGCCAGGCGCTGCGCCATGTTCCCGGCCATCCGGCCGCGCGCGCCAATCTCGGCGCCTTCCTGCGCCTCACCGGCGAGCCGGAAGCGGCCGAGGCGCTGTTGCGCCAGACCTTGCAGCAGGAGCCGCAAAACGCCGGAGCCAGACTCAATCTCGCCGCCGACCTGCTCCAGGAGGAGCGCGCCGCCGAGGCGCTGGACCTGCTGGCGGACGCGCATTTTCCCCAAAACGATCCGCGCGCCGCGCGCCATTGGCTGCTGCAGCAAGCGCTCGCCCTGTTGCAACTCGGTCGCGCCGAACAGGCGCGGGCGGTTCTGGCGCGATTGGCCGCGTTGGGGCCGTTGCCGCGTGAAATCGCGCCCTTGTGGTTGTGGCGGCTGGTCCTGCTCGCGCAAGCCGAAGGCGACCTGCCCCGCGCCTGCGAACATGCGGCGCGAATGGAGCGGGCGCTCGAGGCCATGGGGCCGGAGGCCGTGCCGGAACATCGGATCATGGCGCATTACGATCTCGCCAAATTCTGGTCGGGCCAGGGCGCGCACGCCCGCGCCTTCGGGCATTGGGCGGCGGGCCACCGGCTGCTGAGCCGCTCGCAGCCCTTTTCGCGCGAAAACCATCTGGCCTTTGTCGAGGCCAATAGGACGATGCTCGACCGCGCGCGGTTCGAGACCGGGCCGCTGGCGCAAAACCGCGATCGCGCGCCTGTGTTCATCGTCGGCATGCCGCGTTCCGGCGCCACCTTGATCGAGCAGATTGTTTCCGCCCATGCGCAGGCCCACGGCGCCGGCGAAAGACCGGCGCTCGGCCGCGCCTTTTTCGCGCTCGGCGGCGGCGATGGCGCGGACGCCGTGCGGCGCATCGCCGCGCTGGACCGGCCAACCCTCGACGCGGCGGCGGAAACCTATCTGCGCGAAATGAAGGCGCTGGCGCCGGACAAGACGCGCATCATCGACAAGATGCCCGGCAATTTCAACTGCCTCGGCCTGGTCGGGCTGATGCTTCCGGGGGCCAGGATCATTCATTGCCGGCGCGATCCGCGCGATGTCGGCTTGTCGATCTTCACCTTCCGCTTTCACGGCGCCCACGGCTATGCCCACGACCTCGGCGATCTCGGCTGGTACATTGGCCAGCACGACCGGCTGATGGCGCATTGGAAACAGGCGCTGCCCAATCCCATCCTCGACGTGGCGCTGGCGGACTGGGTGCGGGATTTCGACGGAACATTGGCGCGCGTGCTCGCCCATATCGACCTGCCGCCCGACCCGAATTGCGCGCGGTTCCACGAGGCCGAAAGTCGCGTGCGCACGGTCAGCCGGGCGCAGGTGCGCCAACCGGTCAATGCGCGCGGCCTCGGCCGCTGGAAGACCTATGAGCAAGAGCTGGCGCCGCTGATCGCCGAACTGAGCTACAGCCCGAAAATCAGCCGTAGGAGGCCAGCGCGCCGTTGAGCGTCAACACGCCCGCGCCGGCTTGATGCGCGCCGCTCGTCCAGTCATAGGTGGCCAGCGTGATATCGGCGCCCTTGCCGCCGCTGAATTTGCCATTGGCAAGGATCGCGCCGCCGGCCGAGGCGTCGATCCGCGAGCCCTTGTCCAGCGTGATGTCGCCGGTCCTAGTCGTCTGGGTAAGGTCTCCACCCGTCAGTTGCAGCGACACCGCGCCGCCGTCGATGACAGCCAGACGCCACTGATCGGCGTCGGGATCGGTGAGCAGGTTGGTCCACAAGCCGCGGGTGTCGATCATGGCCCCGCTATGCAGCCCGATATGGACCGCGCCATTGGCGTCGATCAGCCCGACGGCGCCGGCGAGACTGCCCAGCGACACGCTGCCGCCCCGCGCCGTGAGACTGGCATAGACGTCGATGCTCGGAGCGGCGAAATCGACCTTGCCGCCGGGCGCGAGCGTCAAGGCATCGGTGACGGTGACGCCCTTCGTCGACCAGACGGTGATCCCGCCGAGGCCGAAGCTGCTGATCGCGTCGGCATTGAACCAGCTCGCGCCGGTGGGATCGGCGGGCGCCGCGGCGTTGCTGAACGTGACCTTCGTGGCCGAGGCCACGGGCGTCGGAGCGTTGTTGATGACGCCATAGCCTTGCAGCGCCAGGGTTCCCGGCAATGCGACGGTGTTCTGCGTCAGCTTGTAACCGTCGGTGACGCCGGCGACCCGCGCGCCGGTCTGGCGCTGGCCGTTGACGACATCGGCGATGATATCGGCTTCGAACGTCGTGGTGGGGCTGGCGATGGTGATGCGCCCGGCGTCGCGCCCCACGGTGTAGCCGTCCTCCCAACGCTCGGCCTTGAAGCCGCCGAGCGCGTTATAATAGACTTCGGTGACGCCGGCGCGGGCGTGATCGACCACGAAGCCGTTGACCCCGGTCTTGTAGGTCAGGTTCGCTGGCGCGTTGTTGACATCGTAGAGGCCGCCGTCGCTGCCGAGCAGCGCGCTCTGTTGCAGCCAGCCGCCCTGGTAGTCCAGCGAGCCGCCGGAGATGTTGAACGTCGCGCCCTTCTGCGCTGCCACCTGCGGCGCCGACAGCGTGATCGCGCCGCCGACCGCGGTCCATTCCCCGATCCTGTGCGGGGCGTTGTTGAGATAGCCCGACACTTCCAGAAGCCCGCCTGGGGTGTAATAGCGGTCGCTGGCATAGCCGCCGGCGCCGGCCGGCGCCAGAACCAGGCTGCGCAGATCGACCCAGGCGTTGTCGTTGATGAGCTTGCCGCTGTCGCGGTTCTGCGGACTATCCCTGAGCTCGTTGCCCTGGATATTGACCTTGACCTCGTTCGACGACATCGCCAGCGCCACGTCGCGCACACCGGAGACGTCCAGCGTCGCGCCCGCTTTGGTGAACACCCGTGATCCCGCGCTGACCGCGATCTGGCCGCCCTGCGCCATCGTCAGCGAGCCGCTCCGGAAGTTGACGAGATTGCCGGTGACGATCTCGATGCGCGACTGGTCCTGACGGTCGGCGAGCAGGCTGAGATTGTCGAACTGGCCGCCGGAGTTCTGGCTGCGCAGCAAATTGGCGGCGCTGGACGCCGCAATCAGCGCGTCGCGCTGGCTGTTCAGGGCGGTGTCGGTGGAATCGAGTTCCGGCAGGATCGCGGTGATTGCATTTCCGGTCAGCGTCACGCTGCCGGTCGCGTCGCTCGCCGAATTGAGCAGATGGATGGCGCCGCTCCGGTTGACCGAGGTCGTCGAGATCAGCAGGCCGTCCTGCATGATGGCGTGGCCGGCCAGCGTGATGTCGCCCTGCTGCGAGAAGACAACGCCGGCGTTGTCCACCGCGCCACTCGCGCTTCCGGCGTAGAGCGCCGGCGCCACTTCGCCGCCGCGCGTGGTCGAGAACGTATTGGCGGTGGCGCCGAAGCCCGGCCGCAGGATGAAGTCGTCGCCGGCGGCGAACAGCGTCTGGCCCTTCGGCGTCGTGATCCTGCCGGCATTGTCGACCTCGGCGCCCAGCAGCATCACGAAACCGCCGCCCGACGTCACCGACGCCGGCGCATTGGTTGCGATCTGCGCGCCCTGCTCCACGATCACCTTGCCGGCCGCCCCGGTGAAACTCGGCGTGTACGTGCTGCCGGACTGCGCGCTGTAGATGCCTTTGGCCTTGAACTGGGCGTCGGTGATGCCGGCGGTGGACGCAATCAGACTGCCGACATTGATCTGGCTGGCGCCGCCGAAGATGACGCCACTCTGGTTGATGACATAGACCTGCCCGTCGGCCTTGATCTGGCCGAGGATCTGGCTCGGACCCTGCGTCGCATCGACCCGGTTGAGCGCCACCCAGTTGGCGTTGCCCTGCTGGTCATAGGTCAGCGTCGTCCTGGCGCCGACATTGAACGTGGTCCAGTTCAGGATCGCCTGCGCCTGGGTCTGCCGGATGTTGACATTATTGGCGCCCGCAGCTTGCGTCGGCGCGTTGGCGCCGTTCCAGCCGGCGGGAGCGTTAGGCAGCAAGCCGCCTGCGCCAAGCCCGTTCGGCGCCGCCACAGGGTTCGTCGTCGAGGTCTGCCGCACCTGCGCCGCAGCCTGCGCGGTTGCCTGCAACGCTTGCATCGACTGCAGCGCCGTGGTCGCCCGCTTTATCGATTGCGCCGCGTTCTGCGCCGCCTGTTGCGCCTGCCGCGCCGCCGCCAGCGCCGCATCGCTCGCCACATTCGACGCGGAGGTCACGCCCGCGGCCCGGCTGCCGACGTCGATCGCGTATGCGCCCGGAGACGCAACCATCATCGCAAGCAGGCTCGCCCCCGCCAGCAGCAGCCGGCGACGCGTTCCGCCCGCCATCCACACAACCCGCGCCGCCACACCGGGCCGGCGGCCCGTCCCACGATTGGCGCGATGACGACGTCGATGGGTGCGTGCGGACATTTGCAAGCCTTTAGGAGACCGAGTTCACGAGACAGCCCCGCCTGTCCAAAACCGGGATGCCAAAACACCCGTTCCGAACGTCACGAAACCGTCAGGCGATCGACCGCGGGGATCCCCGCGCCGATCCTCCCCGCCCCTTGGACGACATCAGCACCGACAAAGCGGAATCTCTTTATGAGCCCTTCGGTCCGGATGCGGCCGGACGCGGAAGATCAGCCGACCAGGACCAGGCCGCCGGGGAGGCGCTTGACCGGCGCCTTGAAGACATCGGCGATTTGTACGAGCACAGTATCGAGATGCTTGATCTCGAAGCGCGCCGTGACGAGCCGTCGTCCCAGCCGGGAATCGATCAGCATGATCCTGCCCGTGCGATAGCGATTGACCTCGTCGATGACCTCGGCGAGCGGCGTATTACGGAATAGCAGAGCCCCATCCCGCCATGCGGCGACAGCGCCCGGATCGACCGAAACCACGCCGCCAAGTCCGTCAGCGTCATAAGCAACCTGCTCGGCGGCACGAAGTGTCAGATTGCGGCGTCCGCATTCGACCGCGACGTCTCCCTCGATGCAGGTCAGGCGGACCGAAGCGCCGTCCCGCCGCACATTGAAGACGGCGCGCGACGTCATGACACGGCCGTCGGCGGCGACGACGTGGAACGGCTTGCCGACCTGCCTGGCCACGGTGATCGCGGCTTCACCCGAAATCAGGTCGAAGCCGGCGCCCTGATCGGCGGCGTGAAGCGCGATGCTGGTACGGGTGTTGAGATCGACCGATACCGCATCCTCCAGCGCGAGATGTTGCTGCTCGCCAATCCCCGTTCGGCGATCGGCGGACAATTCGGCCAATGAAGGCCACATCTGAAGCGGCGGCCGAACCAGCGCGATACCGGCGAGGCCCGCCGCCAGCGCAATCCCCCCGCCAAGCAGCGCGCGCCGCGAGGGCCTGTCCGCGGCCGGGCTATCGNGCTATCGGCGGACGTCGCCCCCTCGCGCGCCAGCGCCTCGACCGGCGCCGCCAATTCCCGCCATAGCCGCCCCGCTTGCGCGAGTGCGGCGGCATGCGCCGGGCTCTGATCACGCCAGCGTCGCATCGCGGCGATATCGGCGGCGGTCCTGCTCAGGCTGACGCGCGCGAGCCATGCGAGCGCATCCCGCTGTATCGCCTCCCGCCGCTGTTGGTCCGTCTCCATCATCGCTTCCAATCCGCTCGCTCGAGCCGCGATCCCATTCCATGGACGATATGACGGGGGGCCCTTCCGCCCACGGTCTGTCAAAAAACGTCTCCGAGACGCGCCATGCAATGAGCGAGGGCGCGTTGCAATTCGATTCGCACCAGTCGCGACGAGATGTGGAGGCGCGCTGCGATTTCTGGCTGGGTCAGGCCCTCGAAACGCACGGCAATGATGATCGCGCGCTGCCGTGGCGTCAATTCGTCGAGCGCGCTGCGCAACGCCTCGAACGCCAGACGCCCGCCGGCGACGCTGTCAGGCCCGGGACTTTCGTCCAGCAGTCCCTCGAGCGCATCCATGTCGACGCGCTGGGCGCGGCGATTCTCGGTTCGCCAGCGGTCGCGCGCCAGATTGACCGCGCTGGTCAACAGATAGTTGGTCGGGTTCTGCAGCGCGCCGACCGCATCGGGCCGATCCATCCGAAGATAGAGTTCGTGGAGGGTCTCGTGCGCGGCATCGGAGGATCCGAGCCGGCGCGTCAGCCGGCCGCGCAACTCGTCATACCGCTCGACCAGCAACTGCCGCAGCGCCATCCAGCTCGTCTGCTCGTCATCGACAGTCATGACGCCGTGCGGTTCGATGGAGGCTGAACGAATCGGGGGGCTGGACGAAACATGCGGTCCTTATCGAACGGCGGCGCATTCGTCCCGCCCGCCTGTCGGGCTGGCGCGCAGGCGCATCGTGATCGGCTGCGGCAGCCCCTCGGGCGGCGCGCCGGCAAGGGCGACCTGCGCCAGCGTCTCCGCGATCGCGCTGTCGCGCGCCCCGGAGCCCGCAGAGAACAGCAGGCTCAGGCTTTCCAGCCTGCCCGATACGCCAACCCGGAACTGCATGGCGATTGCGAACGGTCCCGGACGGGTTTCCGGCCTGCGGCACAACGCGGCCATGACTCCCGACTGGACGGCGCCGAGGAACGGACTGAATTCGGCGATCTGACTTTGCAGCGCCGACGGCGGCCAGGGCTCGGCGGGAACCAGCGTGAAAGCGCCCTGATCGGTATAGTGATAGTATAGACCCGTGCCGCCCAGCAGCAGTTGCAGGGCGGCCTCGTAGGTGTAGGCGCCCCGGACGGCGGTGGAGCGAAGGCCAGACGCCATCGTGCTCTCGTACAAAACCTGCAGGTGGCTTGCGCCGGCATATTGCTCGAGCGCCGCTTCCAGCGGTTGCGCGGGAATATCGAAACTGACGAGGCGCTCCCCCCTGGGGCTGCTGCGCTTCCGCGACCGCGGCCATTCGCGATCTGGTCGCACGACAAAACCGCGACGTTGCGATAACGCGCGGGCGCACGGCGGACAATGCCGCGAACCTTGCGCCGTCGTTCCTGTTGACGGTCGAAAGGCAGTACGGCGGGACTCGGCTTGGCCGTCAGGAACTCGAAGGCCAGCTTTTAACCGACTCGCCAGGCGCGCTGTGGAACCGGGAAATGCTCGAAAGGGCGCGCGTCCGCTTTGTCGACCTGCCGGAAATGCGGCGCATCGTTGTGGCGATCGATCCGGCCGTGACAAGCGGCGAGGAAGCCGACGAAACCGGAATCGTCGTCGCGGGCCTTGGCCAGGACGGCAACGGCTATGTGCTTGAAGATCGCAGCGGGCGCTACACCCCGACTCAATGGGCGCGCGAGGCGGTGGCGGCCTATCATAAGCACCGCGCGGACCGGATCATTGCCGAAACGAACAGGCGGCGAGCTGGTCGAAAACACCGTCCGCGTCATCGATCCGAACGTCTCCTACAGGTCCGTTCATGCCTCGCGCGGGAAAATCGCGCGCGCGGAACCCGTGAGCGCCCTTTATGAGCAAAACCGCGTGTTTCATGTGGGCGCTTTTCCGGCGCTTGAGGATCAAATGTGCGAATTTTCACCCGGCGGCATGGCCGGAGGCGGAAGCCCTGACCAATTGGACGCTCTGGTTTGGGCTTTGACGGAATTGATGGTTGGCGCCGGCGATGGAACCGCAATCATCGAATTTTACCGCCGTGAGGTCGAAGCGCAGTCCCGCGCCGGCGCGTTCACGTTGGAAGGCCAAGCGGCCCCGCTGGCGCGCTTGCTTGCCCCGGAGGGCGTCACGCGACCCTCTGCACCCGCTCCGGCTGCTCGCTGAGCGTCCCTGCCGACCGTATCGTCGAGGTTGCGGAAGAGGACGCGGCGGGGTTGTTGGGCGCAGGTTTTGTCAAAATCTGAGGAGGCGCAATTGAGTTTCGGAGGCGAAATTTCGAAGGGCGATCGCATGAGCCCGCGCGAGGATGAGGTTTTTCGCTTCCTGGGCGCTGGCCTCATGAATAAACAGATAGCCTACGAACTGGGAATCGGCGAGGCGACGGTGAAAGCCCTTGTTTCGGCGGTCCTGAGGAAAACCGGGGCGACCAGCCGAAGCCAAGCCGCGCTTCTCGCGCATGGCATCCCGATTGAGGACGAATTGGCCCGCGCCAGGGCCGCCACGCGGGTTGAGAGAACCGCGGCGCCCTTGCGCTTGGGCTTGCCGTCGGCGCCGCCGGCCGGAGCGGAGGCATAAACGCGCCCTTTGCGCCAGAGGTTTGCCCCGCCGTGGGGCAAACTCCGAATGTCTCCAATTCAGCGCGATTCCGCTTGATCGTGACTTTCGAGGCCGAGGGCGTGCGCTATGTCGCCATGCGCCGGATCGTCGAGAATATGGGCTTGGATTGGTCAAGCCAGCGCGTGAAACTGGCCGAACCGGCGTCTAAATTCAACTGTGGGGATATCGCCACGGTTGGTGCGGACGGCAAAGCCCGCGAAATGCTCGCCATGCCGGTTGAAAAGCTGCCGCTCTGGCTGGCGTCAATCAACCCTAACAAGATCAAATCCGACGACGTCCGCGCCAAAAAGATACACGAGTGACATGGCCTTACGCCCGGACTCGTCGTCAACCAACACAGCGTAAGTCGCATTGCCCCAGAAGGTCTCTGAGAGCTCGATACAGTCTGGGAACAGAGCGCGCAGTTCCTTTTCCGCCTCATCGCGAGACGGCCCCCACCATGAAATTAGATAATGCACCGTCCATCCCACGCTGAGAATTTGCAAGAGCCGTCCCGGAGTTCCGTATGGCCGTTGAGGGCTGGCGATAGGCAAAAAAATCCATAACAAGTCCGCTGAAATCCATACCAATCCATGCCCATATATTGGACAGAAATTGGACAAATCGAGTTCTAAGATTTCTAAATCATTGATTTTATTGGCGCGCCCAAGGGGAATCGAACCCCTGTTTTCGCCGTGAAAGGGCGACGTCCTAGACCGCTAGACGATGGGCGCTTTGTCTCGCACAGCGCTGCCGCGCGAAGTTGGGCGTGTATAGACGCGGTTCCGATCAAGCGCAAGCCTTTCAGACCCCGGTCGTCGATTTTTTGGCCTCAAACCCAGGCCATGTCCACCAGACGCGCGGAAACCCTCGGCTTTCCGCCCCAATGATCCAGCGACAGCGAACAGGCCAGATGCGCCCTGCCCCTGCCCTGTCCCAGCGCCTGGCCCAGCGCCGTTTGCGCGGAGCGAAAACTCACCAGTTCCAGCTTCGCGCCGTCGCCCGCCTGGACCCTGATGCGCAGATGATCCGCGCCAAATGGAATCACCTCGGTGATTCGGTGGTCCGGCAGCGCGAACACAGGCTCCGGATTGCCAGCGCCGAACGGGCCGGCCTTTTCCAGCTCTTCCACCATGCGCGGCGCGCAGGCGCCCGCCGTCAGCAAGCCGTCGATGGACAGACCCGTGTTTTTCCGGGCTTGCGCGACCTTTTCCGCCAGCGCCTCTTCGAGGAAGGCCTGGAAGGCGTCGAGTTTTTCGCGCTTGATCGTGACGCCCGCCGCCATCGCGTGGCCGCCGCCCTTTTCCAGCAGACCGCGCTCCACCGCGGCGCGCACCGCTTTTCCCAGATCGACGCCGGCGATGGAGCGCGCCGAACCGGTCGCCAGATCGCCTGTGAAAGCGAGCGCGAAGGCTGGGCGGCCGTAAGCCTCTTTCAGCCGCGAGGCCACCAGCCCGACAATGCCCGGTTGCCAGTCGTCGCCGCCCACAATGACCACCGAAGTCGGGTGTTCCCGACTTCGGTCTTTGGAAAGGCGCATATCGGGAACACCCGATATGCGCGGGGCATCCAATTGGAGCGTCAGTTCGGCTTGCGCCAGGGCTTGCTCGACCATGGATTTTTCGAGGATCTGGCGCTCGCCGTTGAGGCGGTCGAGTTCGGCGGCGATCAGGCCGGCTTGAAGGTCGTCGCGTTCGAGCATGAGCTTCGCGCCGAGCGCGGCGTCGCCGATGCGGCCGCCGGCGTTGATGCGCGGACCCAGCAGGAAACCGAGATGCCAGGCGCGCGGCGGGCCGTTGACGCCCGCGACATCCGCCAAGGCGCGCAGGCCCGGACGCGCGCGGGTCTTCATCAGCGCCAGACCCTTGACCACGAAGGCGCGGTTGAGGCCGGTGAGCGGCGCGACATCCGCCACCGTCGCCAGTCCCACCAGATCGGTTCCAAGCAGCAGGTCCGGCTCCGGATACTCGCGCCAAAAACCGCTTTGGCGCAAGGCGCGGTTGACCGCGATCAGCGTGAGGAAGACCACGCCGGCGGCGCAGAGCGCGCCCTGGCCGGACATGTCGTCCTGGCGGTTGGGGTTGACGACGATCGCCTCGGGCAGGTTTTCCGGGGCTTGGTGATGGTCGAGCACGATGGTGTCGAGGCCGAGTTTTTTCGCTTCCGCGAAGGGTTCGAACGAGGTGGTTCCGCAGTCCACCGTGACCAGCAGTTTGGCGCCCTGGTGCGCGAACGCGCGGATCGCCTCGGTGTTGGGGCCGTAGCCCTCGGTGATGCGGTCGGGAATGTGCAGCAGGCGCGGCGTTCCGCAATGGTCGAGGAATTCCGCCAGCAGCGCGGCGGAGCAGGCGCCGTCCACGTCGTAATCGCCGAAGATGGCCACGGTTTCGCGGCGCAGAATGGCGGCGACGAGGCGTTGCGTCGCCGCCTCCATGGCGGTGAGGGTGAAGGGGTCGGGCAGCAGGCCCCGCAGGGTGGGATCGAGAAAGCTTTCCGCTCGGTCGGGCGCGACGTCGCGGCCGGCGAGGATGCGCGACATCAGGTCGGACAAGCCGCTGTGCTGGGCGATGGTCAGCGCCCGCGCCTGACCGGCCTCGTCGAGGCGGTCGCGCCAGCCTTTGCCGGTGGCGCTCGACGCGACGCCCAAGAAGGCCCGCTCTGGAATGGCCCGCTCAGCCGCCATGCGAATCGATCGCCACGGCGCGCAGGAAGGCGGGGCGCGCGCGGCATTTCGCCAGATAGGCGTCGAAAACCGGGCGCGGCTCGAACAGCTTGAGGGCGGTAATGGCGAAATGCAGGTTGGTCGCGAGCATGATATCGCACGCCGAGAATTTTTCGCCGACGATATAAGGTGTTGTGGAAAGTTGTTCCTCGATGACGTTGAACACCTTCTCCGCCGAGCCCCAGCCGGCGGCGACTTCGGGAAGCTTCAACTGTCCACGCGCCTCAACCATGGCGAATTCAATGTTGGCGCTGGCGAAGAACAGCCATTGCCAGAATCTTCCGCGCAGCGGGTCGCCCAAGGGGGGCGCGAGGCCGGCGTCGGGGAATTTCTCGATCAGATACGCGAAGATCGCGCCGGATTCGGCGACGCAGGCCGCGCCATCCTGAAGCGCGGGCACTTTTTCCATCGGATTGACGGCGTGGAATTCGGGGGTGCGGTGGGTCCCCGCGCGCAGGTCGAACGTGACGCGCTGGTAGGCGCAGCCGATTTCCTCCAGCAGCCAGAGCGCGCGCAGCGCGCGTGACTGTGGCGCCCAATAGAGTTTCATCGCGCCCTCCCCTGTTCAGGCGAACAAAATATGAACAATGACGCCGGAGGTCAAGCCGCTTCTCGTCAAGCTGCTTCTCGCAAGCCAAAATCCGGCGCGGTAGGCGAAGCATGTGTCGAAGGCGAACGCGGGCTGGAGGCGGAATGCGTCGGCGCCGGCGCGAAGGCGAAAAACCCGCCCTTCCCGCCGACGACGTCGAGCGCGCGGCGGCGGTGCTGGCGCGACTGTCGCTGGCGGGCGCGGGGGACGCGTTTCGCGCGCCACCTTCTCCCGCAAGGGGAGAAGGAAGGCGGCGGCGCCGTTTCGGCTCAACTAAACCTTCGTCGCCAAGCCCGGCCGTGACGGCTGCGACGATCAGGCGTCGGGCGCGGCTTCTTCCGCCGTTTCGCCGTGGTCGCCGTCGCCGTTTTCCCCGTTTTCGACTTCACCGATGCGCTCGACGGACACGACCTGTTCGTCCTGCGCCGTGTTGAACACGATCACGCCCTGCGAGCCGCGCCCGACGATGCGGATGCCCTCCACCGGGCAGCGGATCAACTGGCCGCCATTGGTCACCAGCATGATCTGGTCGGTCGGCTCCACCGGCATCGAGGCGACCAGATCGCCGTTGCGCGCGTTGACCGCCATCGCGACAATGCCCTTGCCGCCGCGTCCCGTCACCCGGTACTCGTAAGACGAGGTGCGCTTGCCGTAGCCGTTGGCCGATATGGTGAGAATGCGCTGCTCGCGCTCCAGCATCGCGGCGAAACGCTCCGGCGTAATCGCCGCGTCCTCCGCGACCTCCTCGGCCTCGACCTCGTCATCGGCGGATTCGGCGCCATTGGCGCGGCTCATTTTCAGGAAGGCGGCGCGCTCCTCGCCGCTGGCGTCGCTGTGCAGCAGGATCGACAGCGCGATCACCCGGTCGCTTTCGGCAAGGTTGATGCCGCGCACGCCCATGGAATCGCGGCCCTTGAACACACGCACGTCGGTCACGGCGAAGCGGATGCACTGTCCCAGCGCCGTCGTCAGCAGCACGTCGTCGGCCTCCGTGCAGATCTGCACGTCGAGAATGCCTTCGCCCGCGTCGAGCTTCATCGCGATCTTGCCGGCGCGATTGACCGAGGTGAAATCGGACAGCTTGTTGCGGCGCACCGACCCCTTGGTGGTGGCGAACATCACGTCGAGCGCGTCCCAGCTCGCCTCGTCCTCGGGCAAAGCCATGATCGAGGTGATGTTTTCGCCCTGCTCCAGCGGCAGCATGTTGATCAGCGCCTTGCCGCGCGCCTGCGGGGCGGCCAGCGGCAGGCGCCACACCTTTTCCTTGTAGACCTTGCCGCGCGAGGAGAAGAACAGCACGGGGGCGTGGGTCGAGGCGACGAACAGGCGGTGGACGAAATCCTCGTCGCGGGTCGCCATGCCCGACCGCCCCTTGCCGCCGCGCCTTTGCGCGCGATAGGTCGAGAGCGGGACGCGCTTGATGTAGCCGGCGTGCGAAACCGTGACCACCATCTCCTCGCGCTGGATCAGATCCTCGTCCATCATGTCGCCATCGACATCGAGGATCTGGGTGCGGCGCGGCACGGCGTGGGCCGTCTTCACGGCCAGCATCTCGTCTTTCACGATGCCGAACAACCGCTCGCGCGAGCGCAAAATTTCGAGGTATTCGGCTATTTCAGCGGCGAGGCGGTTGAGGTTTTCGGCGATTTCATCGCGGCCGAGCGCGGTCAGGCGTTGCAGGCGCAGGTCGAGGATGGCGCGGGCCTGCTCTTCCGACAGCCGGCAATTGCCGTCCGCGTCGAGCTTGTGGCGGAGGTCGTCGATCAGCGCCACCAGCGGCGCCATATCGCGCGCCGGCCACAGGCGCTCCATCAGGGCCTCGCGCGCCGCCGCCGCATCGGCGGACGTGCGGATCAGGCGGATGACCTCGTCGATATTGGCCACGGCGATGGCCAAGCCGACCTGGATGTGGGCGCCGTCGCGGGCCTTGTTGAGCTTGAACTTGGTGCGGCGGCTGACGACTTCCTCGCGAAAGTCGATGAAGGCGCGCAGGCAGTCGATGAGATTCAGGCTTTCCGGGCGGCCGCCGTTCAGCGCGATCATGTTGCAGCCGAAGGAATTTTGCAGCTGGGTGAAGCGGAACAGCTGGTTCAGCACCACATCCGCCACCGCGTCGCGCTTCAACTCGATCACGATGCGCATGCCGTCGCGGTCGGATTCGTCGCGGAGATCCGAAATGCCTTCGAGTTTCTTGTCGCGCACCAGTTCGGCGATTTTCTCGATCAGGCTGGCCTTGTTGACCTGATAGGGAATTTCCGTGAAGACGATGGCTTCGCGATCTTTTCGCGCCTGCTCTATTTTCGCTACGCCGCGCACGAGGACAGAGCCGCGCGAGGTCTCGTAGGCTTGGCGGATGCCGGCGCGACCCATGATGGTGCCGCCGGTGGGGAAATCCGGGCCGGGCACGATTTCCATCAACTCAGGCAGCGTGATCTCGGGATTGTCGATCATGGCGATGCAGGCGTCGATCACCTCGCCGAGATTGTGCGGCGGGATGTTGGTGGCCATGCCCACCGCAATGCCGCCGGCGCCATTGACCAGCAGATTGGGGAAGCGCGCCGGCAGCACGCTCGGCTCGCTCTCCTTGCCGTCATAGTTAGGCTGGAAATCGACCGTGTCGGAATTGATGTCCTCGATCAGGGCGAGCGCGGGCCGGGCGAGGCGCGATTCGGTGTAGCGCATCGCCGCGGCGCGGTCGCCATCGACCGAGCCGAAATTGCCCTGGCCGTCGATCAGCGGCAGGCTCATCGAGAACGGCTGCGCCATGCGCACCAAGGCGTCGTAGATCGCGGCGTCGCCGTGCGGGTGGTATTTACCCATGACCTCGCCGACGATGCGGGCCGACTTGACGTAGGGGCGGTCGGGTAAAAAGTTGTTTTCCTGAGTTGAATGCAGGATGCGCCGATGCACCGGCTTCAGACCGTCGCGCACGTCCGGCAGGGCGCGGCTCACGATCACGCTCATGGCGTAGGCGAGATAGGAGCTTTTCATCTCGTCGGTGATCGACACCGGGCGGATGTCGGAGGGCTGCGGGACCGGCGGATCGGTGTTATCGGGCAAGATCGGCTCTGGGTTTAATGATTTGCCGCTCTTCTATGCGATTCTCGCGGGAAACGCCAATTTGGGGGCGGCGCGGGCCGGGGAAATTGGGGCTTGCGTTTCAGCGGCTTGCCGGATGTTTTGCCGGCGTGACGCGGGGCGCGTGAAAGAAAAACGACAAATCGGGTCCGGCGCGCGGCTTGCAGGCGCTTTGATCGAGGACTAGCTTCGCCGCAAAAATCCATGGGAATGATCATGAAAGTCACGGAATCGGTTCTCGACGCCATCGGCGACACGCCGCTCATCAAACTGCGCGCGGCGTCGCAGGCCACGGGATGCGCCATCTACGGCAAGGCGGAGTTCATGAATCCGGGCGGGTCGGTCAAGGATCGCGCGGCGCTGGCCATCATCCGCGACGCCGAGGCGTCGGGCGCGCTCAAACCCGGCGGGACCATCGTCGAAGGCACGGCGGGCAATACCGGCATCGGCCTCGCCCTGGTCGCCAATGCGCTGGGCTATCGCACGGTGATCGTGATTCCCGACACGCAGTCGGACGAGAAGAAGAGCATGTTGCGGTTGCAGGGCGCCGAACTGATCGAGGTGCCCGCCGTCCCCTACTCCAACCCCGACAATTACGTTAAATATTCCGGGCGGCTGGCCGAAGAACTCGCCGCCAAGGGCCAGAACGCGATCTGGGCCAACCAGTTCGACAATGTCGCCAATCTGCGCGGCCACGAGGAGACCACCGGGCCGGAGATTTACGATCAACTCGGCGGCCGTATCGACGGCTTCATCTGCGCGGCCGGCACCGGCGGCACGCTGGCGGGCGTCGGACGGGCGTTGAAGGCGCGCAAGCCCGATGTGAAGATCGGCCTCGCCGATCCGATGGGGGCGTCGCTTTATTCCTATTACAAGACCGGCGAGCTGAAATCCTCGGGGTCGTCCATCACCGAGGGCATCGGCCAGGGGCGGATCACCGCCAATGTGGCGCTGGCGCCGGTCGATTTCGCCTACCAGATCACCGACGAGGAGGCGCTGCCGATCCTGTTCGACCTCGCGGCGCGGGAGGGGCTGTTGCTGGGCGGCTCCTCGGCGATCAACATCGCCGGGGCGATCCGGCTGGCGCGGGAGCTGGGGCCGGGCAAGACCATTGTCACGATTCTGTGCGACAGCGGGGCGCGCTATGCCTCAAAACTTTATAATCCGGCGTTCCTGCGGGAGAAGGGGCTGCCGCTTCCGGCCTGGCTGGCGTAGCGCCGAAGCGCCACATGCGCATCGTCCCCGCCGCGGCAAAGTGAAAGCGCCGGCGCCACGACTCAAAAAGTGAAAACGCGCTCTCACAAGATTTTGTTCTTGTTTTGTTTCACGTGAAACGGGACCGACGAGACCAAATCTCGCAAATCGCTGTTTTAAAAGGGATAAAATACGACGCCACCGGCAAGCCTCCTCCGGCGCCGGGCGCGAACGCGCGGATATGTTGTGCGCAACCCACGGATTGCACGTGCGAAAATCGTCGGTTTTCGCGCGAAATTCGCAAGAATTGCGCGATTTTTCGCGATTTCGACCGACAGGCCCGCAACCTCCGGTGGAATTTCCGCGACGCGCGCCGCGCGACGGGTCTCGCAATGGCGGACCGAACGATGCGCGGCGCTTCTTTCGGAGGGCTTCAATCCGCGCGCCAATGCGCTAATTTGTCTTCCGCAACGGAGACGCGCATGACCGGTTTGAAAGAAGACTATCTGGTGTCCACGGACTGGCTGGCGCAACATCTCGGCGCGCCCGGCCTCGCCATCGTCGACGCCTCCTGGCATTTGCCGACCGCCAACCGCGACGCCAAGGACGAGTTCCTGAAGCAGCACATCCCCCACGCCGTGCATTTCGACATCGACGCCATCGCGGACACATCGAGCAACCTGCCGCACATGCTGCCCGACGCGGTGACCTTCTCCGGCGCCGTGCGAAAACTCGGCATCGGCGACGGCATGAAGATCGTGGTCTATGACGCGGTCGGCCTGTTTTCCGCGCCGCGCGTGTGGTGGACGTTTCGCGTGTTCGGCGCGCGCGACGTGGTGATCCTCGACGGCGGCCTGCCCAAATGGCTCGCCGAAGGGCGCCCTGTCGCGGACGGCCCGGCCCTGCCGAGGTCGCGCCATTTCACCGCCCGCCTCGACCATGGGCTGGTCGCCTCGGTGGAGGACGCGCGCGCGGCCTCGGAGAAGAAGACCGCGCAGATCGTGGACGCCCGCTCCGCCGCCCGATTCCGGGGCGACGAGATCGAGCCGCGCCCTGGCCTGCGCTCCGGTCACATTCCCGGCGCCCGCAATTGTCCCTGGACCGAACTGGTCCATGACGGCGGCTTGCGTCCGCGCGCGGAACTGGAGGCGGCTTTCGCGCGGGCCGGCTTCGATCCCGCCAAGCCGGTGCTGACCACCTGCGGCTCCGGCGTGAGTGCCTCAATTTTGTCCTTCGCGCTCGCCAACGCCGGCCATGACATCGCGCCGGTCTATGACGGTTCCTGGTCGGAATGGGGTCAGGTGTCCGACCGGCCGGTGGCGATCGGTCCCGCGTGAGGCGAAAAGCGATCAAGAACGCGTGAACGCGGCCCCAAGCCGCCTTCACGCGAAGCCAGCAAGACTCTTTCAATTCTGCATAATTTTTGGTCCAATTTGCCTAATTTGGCGGCAGTTTGCGAAAAAATCCTTCCTCGACGCGCTGGCAAGCCAAGCGTTGCGGTGCTATGACGCTCAGGTTACGCGCGGAGTGCGGACACGCCGCGTTTGACAGGGAGAAGCCCCCGGGAATGAAAAAAGTCGAAGCGATCATCAAGCCCTTCAAGCTCGACGAGGTCAAGGAGGCGCTCCAGGAAGCAGGTCTTCATGGCATTACGGTCACCGAAGCCAAGGGGTTTGGGCGTCAAAAAGGCCATACCGAGCTGTATCGCGGCGCCGAATATGTCGTGGACTTTCTCCCCAAGGTGAAAATCGAGCTGGTTCTGGCCGACGAAGCCGTCGAGCGCGCCGTCGAGGCGATCCGCAAGGCGGCGCAGACGGGTCGTATCGGCGACGGCAAGATTTTCATTTCCAACATTGAAGGCGCAATTCGCATCCGCACCGGCGAGACCGGCGTGGACGCCGTCTGATCTTCCCCCTTCCCGAAAACGTCATCTTCTCAAGAGGCGCACAATGACGACTGCCAAGGACGTGCTTAAAAAAATCAAGGACGAGGACATCAAGTATGTCGATCTGCGCTTCACCGATCCGAAGGGCAAGTGGCAGCACGTCACGTTCGACATCACCCTGGTCGACGAGGAATTCTTCGCGGAAGGCCAGATGTTCGACGGGTCCTCGATCGCCGGATGGAAGGCCATCAACGAATCCGACATGAAGCTGCTGCCCGATCCGGCCACCGCCTTCGTCGATCCCTTCTTCTCCGCCTCGACCCTGGTCGTCACCTGCGACGTGCTTGAACCGCTGACCGGCGAACCCTACAACCGCGACCCGCGCGGCATCGCCAAGAAGGCCGAAGCCTATCTGAAGTCGAGCGGCATCGGCGACGCCGCCTTCTTCGGCCCGGAAGCCGAATTCTTCGTCTTCGACGACGTCCGCTTCAAGGTCGATCCCTACAACACCGGCTATGTCGTCGACCATTCCGAACTGCCGAGCAACAGCGACACGCCCTATGAAGGCGGCAACCTCGGCCATCGCGTGCGCACCAAGGGCGGCTATTTCCCGGTTCCGCCGGTCGATTCCTGCCAGGACATGCGCGGTGAAATGCTCGCCGCCATGGCGGCCATGGGCGCCAAGGTCGAAAAGCACCACCATGAAGTGGCCTCGGCCCAGCACGAACTCGGCCTGAAGTTCGGCACGCTCACCACGATGGCCGACCATCTGCAGATCTACAAATACGCGATCCACCAGGTCGCCAATTCCTACGGCAAGACCGCGACCTTCATGCCGAAGCCGGTCTATGGCGACAACGGCTCGGGCATGCACGTCCACCAGTCGATCTGGAAGGCCGGCAAGCCGGTGATGGCCGGCGACAAATACGCCGACCTCAGCCAGGAATGCCTGTACTATATCGGCGGCATCATCCGTCACGCCAAGGCGCTGAACGCCTTCACCAACCCGTCGACCAACTCCTACAAGCGCCTGGTGCCCGGCTTCGAAGCCCCGGTGCTGCTGGCCTATTCGGCCCGCAACCGCTCGGCCTCCTGCCGCATTCCGTGGACCAACAACCCGAAGGCCAAGCGCGTCGAGGTTCGCTTCCCCGATCCGGCCGCCAATCCGTATCTGGCCTTCGCGGCCATGCTGATGGCCGGCCTCGACGGCATCGTGAACAAGATCGATCCGGGCGCCGCGATGGACAAGGATCTCTACGACCTGCCGCCGCGTGAACTGAAGAAGATCCCGACCGTGTGCGGCAGCTTGCGCCAGGCTCTGGAATCGCTCGACAAGGATCGCGTCTTCCTCAAGGCCGGCGACGTGTTCAACGACGACTTCATCGACAGCTACATCGAGCTGAAGATGCAGGAAGTCTATCGCACCGACATGACCCCGCATCCGGTCGAATATGACATGTATTATTCGGTCTGATCTTTCGGATCGACAAAGGAAGGGCGGACGAAAACGCCGCCCCTCCAAACCCGCTCTCTTGGACCGTCCAGCTCTGGACGGTCTTTTTTTGTTTCGCCGTCGGCGATCCCCCTCGTGATACGGTTTCCGCTGGATCGCTTCGCGATTCGCGGAAACGGATCGCGCGAAACTCCTGCAACCGCAAGGCGGATTTCCGCGCGAGCGGAATACGGTTTCCGAACGGATCGTTCGGAAACCGTATGACATCGCGCCTGTCGCGCCGCGTTCAGGCCGGGTCTTCCGCCGGGCGCAGCAGGCGGCGGGCCTGGTCCGGCGCGAACAGGGCGACCAGCGCGCCATAGAGCATCACGCCGAGGCCGACGCTGGCGGCGAGCGCCATCAGGGGCCGCATGTTGGCCAGCAGGCGCGGCCCCGCCCAGGCGACGCCGAACGCCATCAGTCCCGAGAGGATCAGGGCCGGCGCCACCGCCGCGAGCAACGCGGTGAAGCGCAGCGCCATGCGGCGGTGGGCGACCCAAAGAGTGATCAAGATGTCGGAGCCGTCGCCCATCACCCGCGCGAAGCCAATGCCGACCGCGCCGAATCCGGCGCCGGCGACAATTCCGACGCTGATGGCGACGAGGCGGCAGAGATTGGCGTAGAGGCTGTATTGCGGCCGCCCGCTGGCGGCGAGGCCGGTCTGCACCGCCATGAACGACAACATGCAGCCGCTGCCGAGCGCCAGGATCTGGGTGATGGCGATGCTCTCCTCCCAGCCCGGACCGGCGAGCGCCGGGATGAGAAGGGGCGCGACGGCGGCGATCCCGAAAAAGGCCGGGCCGCAAAACAGCGCCAGCCGCGCGCATCCGACGCGCACGCGTTCGCCGAGCACGGCCGCGTCCTGCGCCACCGGCTGGAAGTGCGAGAAATTGAGGTTGTGCGCGATCGAGATCACCGCGCCGCGCACCGGCTCGATCACGCGCAGCGCCATGTTGAACCGGCCGAGTTCGGTGAGACCGAACACCAGCGATATCATGGAGTTGAAGACAAGATAGGTCAGGTTGTCGGTGAGGCGGCTCCACAAGGCGAACCATGCGAACTGGAACAGGTCGTCGAAATGGCGCCGCGACCAGCGCGGCGCGATCCGCAGCTTCATCAGCGCCACCAGCACGCCGGCCTGGACGAACACGAACGCCACGCGATACAGGATCAGCGCCCAGACCCCAGCGCCGAAAAAGGCGGCGACGAGTGTCGCGACCGAGGCCACGGCATTGCCGACCAGGCTCGACAGGGCCATGGCGTTGAACTGGCGATGGCGGCGCGCCAGCGCCGTGCCGATCACCAGCGGCGCGCTGGGAAACAGCAGCAGCGCCGCCGCCGGCAGCAACAGCGCCATCTGGCTCTGCCCGTAAACCCTGGCGAGGCCCTGCCCCAGCGCGACGGAAACCAGCAGGAACACCCCGGCGGCGAGCCATGAGGCGGCCAGCGCGACGCCGACATGGGCGCGGCGTAAAACCTTGCGCTGCGCCAGCGCGTCCTCGAACGGGACAGCGACGAAGATGGAGAACACCGTCACCAGGGCGAGGATCAGCGCCGAGACGCCGAAATCCTCCGGGCGCAGCATGCGCGCCAGCACCGCCGTGACCCCCATCTGGAGCGCGAGCCGCGCCACCACCTCCAGTCCCGCCACCGTCGCCCAGATATAGAAACGTCGCGCCAAATCCGCCTCGCGCCACCGCCGGGCGGCAGGCCCGGATCATCGCGCCGACCACAGCACGGCCGGGCTATCATTGTGTTAAATTGATGAAAAAATCGCGAGGACCCGCCGCAAGCTGGTTAACCCGCCCCGCCCGTCAGGCCAGCCGGAAGCGGCGGGCCGAGCGGGGCGGCAGATCAAGGGCGGACGCCGTGAACAGCCCGTCCACCGGCGCGCAGTCGGGCGCGCTGGCGTCGAAGCCGAGCGCGTCCAGCGGTTCGAACGGGCGGCCGGAGGCGAGCGAGAGCGAGAGCCTGACCGGCCGCTCGCTCTTGTTCAGCGCCACGACCTGAACATCGCCTGTCCGGCCGCCCCCGGCGGACCGCGCCGCGAACACCGACACATCGCCCTCGGACGCGCCGGAGACCGGGAGGTTGGCGTCGCCATAGGATTCGCCCACGCCGTTGTGCATGCGAAACAGCTTGAAGCCCGCGCCGATAAACCCGTCGAGCGAGCCCCAATGCGCGCCGATGGCGAGGCCCGACCGGCCGAAGCGGCCGAGCGCGTCGGCGATGGCGAGGCCCGTGGCGACCAGCCCCGCCCCGCCGTAATTATACTCGCCGATGGCGAGGCCCGTTCCCGGAAAATGCCGGTCGACGACCGCCCGCAGGCTGGGCAGGATCGGCAGGGTGATCCCCTCCGGACGCGCGCAGCCCAGCGCGTCCGCGACCCAGCTCTGTTCGCAGAAGCCGGGGTCGTCGAGCGAGCGCGGCGCGTCGAGAATGGTCTGGGACAGCGCCGGGTTTTCGCTGCGCTCGATGTCGCCGGCCTTGGCGGTCGCGTACCAATGCACGTCCATATGATCGAGCAACCGAAGGCCCCGCCGCTCGGATTCCACGCGGAAGGCGTCGAGATAGGCGCCGAGGAAGGAGCCGTATTTGCGGTAGTCGGGCCAGTCCGGCGCGTTGATGAAATCGACGAATTCGGTGGCGCCGAAACTGGTCGGGCCGAGCACCCAGGCGTCGGGGTCGATCGCCTTGATGGCGGCGGCGGCGCGCAGCGACCGCTCGATCAGGGTCTTGATGCGCAAGCCTTTCGACGCGATGCGCGGATGGGTGTCGAACCACAGGCCGGGCTCGTTGTCGAGATAATAGCCGCGCACCCCGCCTTTCGCGGCGCCGCCATGGCGCGCCTTCAACAGCGCGATCATTTGCGGAATGTTGACCGCGCCCTTGACGGCCTTTTCCGGCGCCGACCAGTCCACCGGCAGGAAACGGCGCGACGGCGCCCTGTCCTTCTCCTCCACCGCGCCGTCGAAATCGGCGGCGACGTAACCGGCGATCGGCGCGCCGACCAGACTGGGAACGCCGACCTCCCGGCTGTGATCGAGGAATTTCTCGATCACGGCCGCCGGCTTGCCCCAGTCTTCCCTGGGAATGTCCAGATGGTCGAGCAAGAAGGAGCCGTTGGAATGTTTCCAGTCGCGGCCGGCGTTGGCGGCGTTGTTGCGCCAGTTGTAGGTGGTGAACATGTTGCCGGAGAGGCGGCGGATCGTCGGATGAGCCTTGAGGTCGTAAAGCACGCTCTGGCCGTTGCCGTCCCACTTGCCGCATTCGCTGGCGCCATAGACATAAGGGCTGATCGGCGTTCCCGGCGCGAGATCGTCGATGCGGATCGCGAGGCCGTTGACGCGGGGCGCGGGATCGGATGGCGCGGCCTTGCTCAACAAACCGCCAAGCGCGCCCGCGCCGGCGACCCCCAGCGTCCCGACGACAACAGCGCGGCGGGAGAGCGTCACCATGACGCGATATGCGACTTGGGCGCGATCAGCCTTTCCGTGGCGATGTCCTCGTTGGGAAACAGGCGGGCGAACTGCTGGCGCGTGATCGGCCGCATGTGTTCGAGCAGCGCGAATTGCTCGTCGAGCGGCAAGGTCTTGAAAAATCTATTGCCGACGATGTTGAGCACGCCGACCTGCGCGGGATAGGACAGCCAGTGCAGGAACGGCAGCAGGAAATGCTGGTCGATGGGGAATTCGAAGGCGGGAACCTGAATCCAGCCGTGCTTGCCGACGCGCCGGGCCTCGGCGGCGGCCTTCTTCATGTCGGCCCAGTCGCCGACATGTTCGATCACGGAATTGCACACCACCAGATCGAAGGCGCCGTCGCCGTAAACCGAGAGGTCGCGGGCGTCGCCGACCAGCCGCCGCACGGCGCCGGCGACGTCTCTCTCCTCGTCCGTCAGGTCGGCCTGATAGGCGTCGGGCAGGTTGATCAGGCTGATGCTGGCCTTGGCGCGAATGGCTTCGGGGATCGACAGCCAGAACACCAGCGAGCCGCCGATATCGAGAATTTCGACCAGTCCGTTTTTTTCCGCATGCAGCCGCTCGATCTGTTCGCCCAGCGGCCGATTGCGTTTTTCACGAAAATGGCGACTGACGGGCGCAAGAAGTTTTGGAAACATTGCAGCCCCCGTTGAACAAAGGCGGACACAAGCGCGGCGCGCATACCGCCGATTGAAAACTTGATTCAAACTACGCCATAACCGACCGTCATTCGCGCTCTTTCGGCGGTTAACCTGAATGCTCCGTCTTCCCGCGAGGTCGCGCCGCCGCCAGCGCCAGCGCGCGTTTCGCGCGGCTCAAAACCGCGCCAGCACCTCCAGCGTCAGCCCCTCGCAGTCCGCCAGCGTCACATCGGCGCCGCTCAAATCGTCATCGGCGCAATAGGCCGAGCGCACCGCGATCACGCGCAGGCCCGCCGCCTTCGCGGAACGCAAGCCATTGCGGGAATCCTCGACCGCCACGCAAGCGGCGGCCGGCAGATCCAGTTGGCGCAGGGCGAGTTGATAGACATCGGGCGCCGGCTTCTTCGCCGCCACCATGTCGCCGGCCGCCACCGCGACGAAACGCGCCCGCCACTGCGGCCCCAGCGCGGAGGACAGCAGCGCCTCGATATTGGGCAGGCTGGTGGTGGTGGCGATGGCCAGCTTCACGCCCTTTTCGCGCAAGGCGTCCAAAAACTCTTCGACGCCGGGCCGCAGCAGGATTTCCCCACTGTCCGCCATGCGGGTGTAAAAATCCGTCTTGGCCTTGTGCAGCGCCGCGATCCGCTCCGGCGGCAGCGGCGGCGCGCCGGATTCTTGCACGAAATGCGCCATGCGCTCCTTGCCGCCGGTCACTTTCAGCAATTGGCGATAAAGATCCCGGTCCCAGTCCCAATCGAGGCCGGCGTCCGCGAAAGCCCGGTTGAAGGCGATGCGGTGGACCTCCTCGGTCTCGGCCAGGGTTCCGTCAACGTCGAAAATCACCGCTTTGATCATGGCGCCTCCTGCCCGCACCATGCGACAGCGCCAGCCAAAGCGAAATGCAAAAAAGGCTCAAACCGGTTTCACAAAATCTGAAATCATTGCGGCGCCTCGCCAGAGTCCATCGGAATCACCCCGAAAATCTTGCGCAGGAACCCCGGCGCGATCGCCGACAGCGGATTGACCGACAGCACCGGCGCGCTCGGGCGACCGGTCACCCGGAAATTGACGCCGATCAGGCCCTCCTTCTCGCCGCCGCCGAGGATCAGGCCCACCACCGGCAATTGCCCGAACAGATTGTTCACGCCATAGGCCGGCACGAAGGTGCCGGAAAAATCCATGGTGTCGCGGCCAAAATCGGCCCAGCCGTCGAGTGTCGAGCCGATGTTGGGCGAGGAAATCACGCCGTCGCGCACTTTCAACACGCTGTCGAGCTTGTCGATGTCCGCGTGAAGGCGGGAGAACGCCACCGTATCCGGATTGAGCCTGACACGCGCGGCTAATTGCTCGCCCCCCGGCGACGAGGCGAACGAACGCATCGCCGGTTCGCCGCGCAGCACGAATTTTTCAATGTCGACCGGGCCGGCCACCCCGCCATTGGCCATGCGGAACGCGGCGCGCAGGCGCCCGCCCTCCATGTGGCTGTAGAGGTCGAGAAAGGCCAGCAAACCGCCGGCGTCGGCCGTCGTCGCCTTCAGCAGCGGCGGCCCGCCGTCGGGATGGCTCAGGCTGGCCTCGATGGCGTCGCCGCCGATCTTGCCCGAAAAGGTCAGGCCGCGGACGGTGGAGCCCTTTTTCGACAGGCGCAGCGCCGCATTGGAGACGATCTGGCGATTGGCGCCCGACATCACCGTGGTTTGCAGGTCGAGGTCGAGGTCGCCGGCGTCGGACCGATCCGACGCGGTGGCGAGGCCCTTCAAGAACGGCCGGGCGTCGAGCGATTCGCCCTTCACCGCGACTTTCAGCGTGTCGCCGGCCTTGGAGACATCGACTTGCAGGGAATCGCCGGGCGAAAGCTTGAGCTGCGTGAATTTGGCCGAAAGGAAGCCGCCGTCCGGCCCCAGTTGCACGGCGCCGCGCGCCGAGGCGCCGCCGCCCTCGAAGGCGATCTGGTCGAGCGTCGCGCCGCGCTCGTCCTCGCGATAGGAAAAGCTCGCCTTGGCCGGGCGCCCGGCCGGCTTGAAGAGGCCGGGAATCGGATAGTTGAGACCGGCCTTGCCGAGATCCAGCTCCACCTGCGCCTGCGGATGCGCCACCCCGATCGCGCCCGTGAGTTTGACCGCCACCGGCCCGCTGAGCGTCGCGCCGAGCGGCAGGCCGGCTTTCGCGCGCGCCGCCTCATCCATGACGAAACTCACCGTGCCCTGGGCAGGGTCGTCGCCCTTGCGTAAAAGGTCGAGCGTGGCGGGAACGCCGAAAAGCTTGCCCGCGCCGGTGATTTTGGTGTCGCCGTCGGCGACGGTCACGGTGAGATTGCCCTGGTCGAGCTTCTCCTTGCCGACCAGACGCTCCAGGGCGAAATTCTCGATCTTGCAGGACACGTCGAGCGTCGGCGAAGCGTCGGCGGCCGCCCCCAGCCACGTGCGCCAGGAAAAGGTTCCGTCGAACTGTCCCTTGATGGTTTTCGGATCGACCGGCATGTTGGCGACCTTGGCGAAACCGGGCCGGGCCATGATTTCGCCGAGCACGTCGACATTGCCCTTGACCCGCGCGCCAACCGTCATCAGCTTGGGTTTCTGGGAGATGTCCGGCATGGCGAACTGGCCGTCGGACAGCTCGATCCGCCGGCCCGGCGCGGTTTCCATGGCGCCGCTGGTCGCCGTGAACAGCGTGCTGCGTCCGGTGGTGTGGCCGTGGCCATTGACGCCGGTCACGGCGGGCGCCCCGTCGAGGAAGGTCATCGCGGCGTCCTTCACCACGTAATCGACGAGGATGCGGTCGTCCATCGGCGCATGTTGCGCGCGCAACATGCGCAGGTCGACCTCGTCGAAATCGACGGCGAGGCGCAGGCTGTCGAGAATCCCGCCCTGAAGATGGTCGCCAAGCCAGCCGCGCGCCGGAGCGCCGAAGGCGTTGGGCCATAGCGCCAGAACGCCCGCGGCCGGCATTTTCGCCGCGGACATGCCGATGCGCAGATGCGGGCCGTCGCTCCAGTCGACGCTGCCCTGCATGGCCGCCGCCACTTCCGGTCCGCGCAATTCGACGCGCCGGATTTCCAGCCTCTTGGCGCCGGGATCGAGACTGAGGTCGCCATGAATGCCGGTGAGCGTCACGCTTTTCTCGCCGGCGCGGTCCGGTCCCACCGTCGCCGGTTCGACCTGATCGAACTGGATCGGCCAGCCGCCGCCCTCGGCGGGCGCCGTCGCCGCGCCCTTCAGGAACAGGCGAGTTGGCCCCGAAAACACCTGCGCCTGATCGGCGACCAGCCGATGCGCGTCCGGCTCCCAATGCAGGGCGGCGAACGCCTCGTCGATGAAGATCGGCGCGAAATCGGGATCGTCGTAGCGCCAGAAGCCGCTGCTCAGGCCGAGGCGGGCGTGGGCGTCGAGCACATGGCCGTCGGCCTGGAACGCGGCTTGCGCCTTGAGGGTGAGGGAAATGTCGGAATCGACCGGCAGGCTCGACTTGCCCAGGGCGAGCGCGAGTTCGTCGACGGTGAAGCCGCTGGCCTCGATGTCAAGCGCGCGCGCCTGCTCGCGGGCGCCGCGCGCCTCGCCGCGCAGCCGCCAGCGCCCGTTGGGGCCGTCGGCGGCGACGTTGACTTCCGCCACCCCCTGCCCGTTCAGGCGCTTGCGATCGAGCGCGAAGGCGAAATTGTCGAAACCGCGAGTCTGGCCGGCGGCGAGATCGTTGAGAACCAGCCGTCCGCGCCGCACGCCGAAATGATCGAGCTGCGCGATCGGGCTGTCCTTGCCCGAGGCCAGGTCGAACACGTCATTGATGGCCTGCCCGATCCGCGCCAGGATTTTGGCGCGCGGCGCCGCGGCGGGGGGCGGCGCGGCCGAAGGCGGAGAACCCGTCGCGGCAGGACCCGTCGCGGCGACCGGCGCGTCTTCACCGCCAAAACTCAGATCGACGCCGCCATCCGGCAGGATGCGCAACTGCACCGCCAAATCCTCGACATCGACCCGCTTGGGCTCGACCGCGCCCGACAGCAGCGCCAGCGTCGAAATATGCACGTCGGCCTTGGGGGCCGACAGGATCTTGTGGCCGTCGTCGTCGATCACGGCCAGATCCGTCAGCGCCAGCGCCAGCCCATGCTCGCCGCGCTCCAGCGCCAGCCCGCCGATGGCGAGCGTCCGCCCGGCGCCGATGCGCTCCTGCAACGCGCCGACCGCCAGGGGGCGCAACGGTTCAAGATCGACGCGCCCGCCGGCGAACATATAGACGCCGAGGCTGGCGACCACCACCACGGAGAGCAGCAGGAAGGACAGGGCCGCCCCGGCAGCGCGCCAATGCCGCCGACTCCGGCGGAGCCTGGGCCGCGAGTTGAGCGTAACGTCCGGCCGATCAGTCAAAGTCCCCCCGCTTGTTCCGGTTTTGCCCAGCTTCCCAATCAACGCTCCCACTGAGCGCTCCCTCTGGGCATTCCCACCGGGCAGGCTGACGAAGCGCGCCGAATCGCACAATATGCGAAAAACCAGTTGTCGCGCAGGTCATCGCCGCTGACAATGGCGCTTCGTCACGGCGAGCAACGCCACATCATTCCGACAAAAGGAAGGCCAATGCCCCAGCTTCTTCAGATCGGCGAGTCCGCGCCCGACTTCAGCCTGCCCCGCGACGGCGCCGGCGCGCTCGGACTCAAGGATTTCGGCGGGAAAAAGCTCGTCCTGTATTTCTACCCCAAGGACGACACCTCCGGCTGCACGGCCGAGGCCAAGGATTTCAACGCCCTGCTGATGGAATTCGCGCAGGCCAACGCCTCCGTGGTCGGCGTCTCGCCCGATCCGGTCAAGGCGCACGACAAGTTCCGCGACAAATACGAACTGAGTTTTCCGCTTTTGTCCGACGAGGCCAAGTCCATGCTGGAGGCCTATGGCGTCTGGGTGGAAAAGAGCATGTACGGCCGCAAATATATGGGGGTGGAGCGCACGACCTACCTGATCGACGGCGAGGGCAAGATCGTCAACATCTGGCGCAAGGTGAAGACGTCCGGCCATGCGGCGGCGGTCCTGGCGGCGGTCAAGGCGCTGTAAAACCGGGCGAGACCGGCGCTCTTGCTCGACTCGCGACGCCTTCATGCCGTCATGGCCGAATCAGGTCTGATGACGGCATGACGGTCTTCGAGTCATCGCGTCGATCGCAAAGGCCTCGCGCGCCATTTTCGAAACGTTAACCACGGCCGCATAGATTTCATCAACCATATTCGGCCCTTGCCAGGGCCGGGGAGACGGAAATCCATGCGTCACGCTCCGAACGCGCACGACCCGCAGATCTTTGCTGTCAGCCTCGCCTTTCGCTCGTTCCGGCGCGACGTCACGCTGGCGCCGCACTGGGCCTACATCCTGTTCGGCCTCGTTCCCATTCTGGTCGCCGCCTTGCTCGGGACCGGGCTTTATCTGGTGTTTCGCGACGACATGCTGACGGCGCTGATGCGACGCCAGGCGCAAATGCAATTCGCCTATGAGGACCGCATCGCCGTGCTGCGCGACCAGGTCGACCAGATGGCGACGCGGCAATTGGCCAATCAGGACACGGTCGAAGGCAAGGTCGCCGAACTCGCGATGCGTCAGGCCCGGCTGGAATCGCGCTCCGCGCTGGTGAGCGCGCTGGCGGCGCGCATCGCGCCCGGCCAAAACTCCGCGTCCAGCGACGGAATCACCGCCATCAA
>NZ_NHSJ01000027.1 GCF_002937075.1 Rhodoblastus sphagnicola | reverse complement strand
GTTCCCGCCCGCCCGACCCATCGATGTCCCATGGCCGTAGAAATCCGTAGGCGGGACGTGGTGGGTGACAATGCCCTTGCCTGCGCATGCGCAGCGCTCCCCTCCTGTTGCAACCGCGCAGAGGCAACGTCACTCGTGCAGCCTGATGATACCTCGGAGGTCGCGACCTGCGGGAGCGGCTACCAGGGCGTATGCAATTAATTGCACGACTTGACGGCACCGGGTTCGAGTTCGGCGTCTCGACGCCGCGCGTCACTGATTCAATCCCGCTCCGCTATCGAGAGACGCACCACCGCGCGCCCTTAGCGCCTCCCACGGCCAGCCCGCCCAAGCAGGATGTCCTTGAGCCGGCCGGACGTGACCAGCCGCGTTCGCCCCTTTCGCGACGCCATCGAGCCCATCATTGAAAATATAATTTTCAATCGGAAAAGGAACCGTAAACCAGAGGCTGCAACCATAAGTAGTTATACGCCGCACAACCGCGCACAGCGTTCGAAATGTCATACCAAGGCTTCATCTCATGACCAGAGCCCTTCATCGACTCATCTATTTCAGCCGCCGTTGCGTCGCGGTATCCCCAGGGAGCAACGATGCCCTGCTGGACATTCTGGCTGTATCGCGGCGCAATAATGGGCGATTAGGGCTCACGGGCGCTTTGATGTTCAATTCGGGCTGCTTTATCCAGATTATTTAGGGCCTACGCGATCCCGTCGAGCAAATCTACGATCGTGTGAAGCGCGATGAGCGTCACACCAATGTCTCGCTGGTCACCTTTGAGCCCGCGGCCGAACGGGCTTTTGGCCATTGGTCGATGGCCTATATTGGAACGAAATCGGAGTTAAATGCCCGGTATGGCGCCATTGCGGAAGAAAGCGGTTTTGACCCTTCACTGATGAACGGCCAAGCCGTGTTTGAGTATCTCCGAATGCTTGCGCATAAAGAAGAGGCGCAGGCCGCCCAACATTGACATGGCACCCGCCGAACTGGTCTCTTGTCGGGCGTTTCTTTCTTTTGGCGATGTTGGCGCCCTGCGTTCATACGACTTCCGGTTCTTCGGGGAAGTCGTATTCCGCCATGACCGCACTCAAGCAGCTTTCAGCCTGCCGGATATGGTCACACGCGCGCACGATTGATGCTGTGTCGCCGATCGTGGTAATTTCGGCTAGGGCGTAATGCAGATTGACCGTTGCGAAGTCGGCGAGTTAGATCGTCGCGTTTGCCACTTAATTCTTTCCCCCAATCTCGAGCGCGTATGCGCTAGAGTAGATTGCGGCCTTTACGTAGACCAGCATAAAAACGCGGTTTCGCGACAAGAACATTGCGATAAATCAAACACTTTCCAGGTTGAGGAGGTTGTCCTTCGTCTCAATGAGCGCGGTGGGGAGGCTGGGCTTCCCCACAACTGGGTTTCAATCGTGCAATTAATTGCAAATTATGAGATCGGCATGCCACGCGCGAGGTTTCACGGTCTCAACTCGGCCCCGCCAGCGGGCCAACTCCGCCGCGCGCCCGCAACGCCACCTACAACCAAGCATGCTTACGTTTCGGCAACACCTAAGGATGTTGCCAATGAAACCTATCATTTTCTATTCCGTCCGCGCTCTTTCCATAACTACTCCCGCGCTTGCGCAGTCTGGCACCTTATATAACCTTCCACCGTACGGCGACGCGCCCTATCTCCAACAAAGTTACGATCGGCAGATGCCCGCGACCGTGGGATCGCCGCGCGAGTTCGCGCCCTCGTCCTTGTCATGGAGCGGATCTATGTTGGCGGCAACGTCGGGATGTTCGGCGGCGACTTCCGCTATCCTGCTGTCGTCGCCTCCAGCAGCGGCGCGACTATCGGAGCCGGCGCTGCGCGGCGCAATTCAAGCGGCGTACTTGGTGGCGTGTGAAACGGCGCGGGGTCTGGACGCCGACCGGCGTCGTAAGACGTTGATCTATTTTGGACCGGAGGGGCCATGCTTCCGCGCCGCTTCACAACCGACTTTTCGCCGCCGTTGGCGTCCGAACGACGGCGGCGTGGAGACCTGACGCGACAGAACGGGAAATTCCGGGCTCGATTGCTGGCTGGACGCGCTCAATGGTCCGGCTGTCTCGTCCGGCCAAGCTTGCGCTCCAGTTCGAGCACCCGGTTCGTCGTCCGCAGGACCGAATCCGGGCTGAGGCTGATGGAATCGATGCCGATGCGGACAAGGAATTCCGCGATCTCCGGATAGTCCGACGGCGCCTGACCGCAAATTCCGCAATGGCGCCCGTTGCGCTTGGCGCCTTCGACCGCGAGGCGGATCATCGTCTTGACGCCTTCGTCCCGTTCATCGAAATCGAAGGCGACGATCACGGAATCGCGGTCGACGCCGAGTGTCAGTTGCGTCAGGTCGTTGGAGCCGATCGAAAACCCGTCGAAATGTTTCGAGAACTGATCGATCAGCACGACATTATTGGGGATTTCGCACATGACGTAGATTTCGAGCCCGTCCTTGCCGCGTTCCAGGCCAAGCTCACGCATCAGCAAGATCACGCGCTCGGCCTCCTCGACCCGCCGGCAGAACGGGATCATCAACTTGACATTGACGAAGCCCATTTCCTCGCGCACGCGCTTCATCGCCGCGCATTCGAGCGCGAAACCGTCGCGATAGGCCGGATGGGCGTAGCGGGACGCGCCGCGAAACCCGATCATGGGATTGGCCTCCACGGTCTCGAAGACGCGGCCGCCGAGCAGCGACGCATATTCGTTGGTCTTGAAATCCGACATGCGGACGATGACGGGTTTGGGATGGAAGGCGGCGGCGATCGTCGCCACGCCCTCCGAAAGGCGCTGCACGAAGAACGCGGCGGGGGTCGGGCAATTGGCCGTCAGCCGCGCGATCTCGTCGCGTTCTTTCGGATCGACGATCTTTTCGGGATGCGCCAGGGCCATCGGGTGAATCCTGATGGAGTTCGCGATGATGAACTCCATCCGGGCGAGGCCGACGCCGTCATTCGGCAGAGCGGAAACGCCGAAGGCGACATCGGGATTGCCGACGTTCATCATGATTTGCGTCGCCGGACGCTTGAGGTTCGACAGGTCGGTCTTCTCCACCTCGAAGTCCATGGCGCCTTCATAGACCCGCCCGACATCGCCCTCGGCGCAGCAGACGGAGATCAGCTCGCCGGTCTTGATGACGCGTGTCGCGACATCGGTCCCGACAATGGCGGAAATGCCAAGCTCGCGCGCCACGATCGCCGCATGGCACGTCCGGCCGCCACGATTGGTCACTATGCCGGCCGCCGACTTCATCACCGTTCCCCAATCGGGCGAGGTGGCGTCGGCCACCAGGATTTCTCCGGGAATGAAGCTCGACAGTTCGCTCACATGCTCGATGACTCGGGCGACGCCGGAGGCGATCCTGGCTCCAACGGCGCGCCCTTCGACCTTGACCGGACCGTGCTTCTTGATCCTGAATTCCTCGATGACCGTGTGGTCGCGACGAGAGGCCACGGTTTCCGGGCGCGCCTGGACGATATAGAGGCGGCCGTCGAGGCCATCCTTCGCCCATTCGATGTCCATGGGGCGCGGCTTGCCGGCCTTTGCGCTGTAATGATCCTCGATGATTATGGCCTGGCCCGCCAGCGCGAGGACTTCCGCATCTGAAATGCAGTAGCTTTCCCTGTGCTTGCGATCGGTCGGCATGTTGCGTGTCGTCGTCCGCCCGCCCTGCGAAAACACCATCCTGATCTGCTTCGACCCGAGCGTCCGCTTCAGCACGGCCTTCTTGCCCTCACGGTAGGTCGGCTTGAAAACATAGAATTCATCGGGATCGACGGCGCCCTGCACGACGTTTTCTCCGAGACCGTAAGCGCCGGTGATAAAGACCACGTCCTTGAAACCCGTCTCGGTGTCGATGGTGAAGATGACGCCGGAGGATGCGAGATCCGATCGGACCATCTTCATGATTCCGACGGAAATGAAGACCTTGAAATGGTCGAAGCCATTGTCGATGCGGTAGCGGATCGCGCGGTCGGTGAAGAGGCTGGCGAAGCAATGGCGCACCGCATCGAGGACGTAAGCCTCGCCGCCCACATTGAGGTAGCTGTCATGCTGCCCGGCGAAGCTGGCGTCGGGAAGGTCTTCGGCCGTCGCCGAGGATCGGACCGCGACCGTGAGCTGCGGGCCATATTCCCTGGTCAATTTCGCCAGCGCCTCGGAAATCTCGGCTTGCAGATCGGTGGGCAGGCCGGCGCCATAGACGATCTCGCGCGCGCGGGCCGCGCGCCGCGCGAGATCCGCGACGTCGGACGGATTCAAACCGTCGAGCGATTTGCGCAGCGCCTGCCACGCCCCGGCCTGATCCAGCGTGTAACGATAGGCGTCGGCGGTAATTGCGAATCCGTGGGGCACGGCTATGCCCTTCGGCGTGAGATCGGTGAACATTTCACCGAGCGAGGCGTTCTTTCCGCCAACCAGGGGCACGTCTTTTATGCCGATCTCCGAAAAGAAGCGGATGAAACGCCCCGATTTCGCGCGGATCTTGCCGCTGTCCGCCGCTGATTCCACCAAGCACGTGTCCATGATGCGCCTCATCCGTTTGGTTTGAGCATCTTGTCTTTAGACTCGTTCGCCGGCCGCGACGGTCACAGGCCGAACGGATAAACGTCCGGCGCGCCTTCGGCGGGCGCGCCCGCCAGCGGAGTGACCGCCGAGGTTTCCTCGAACCAGACCATGGCGTCGAATTGCCGCGACAGATGCGCTTCGAAATAATGGCTCTGGCGCTCGCTTTCCGGCCGGTAGATCACGCCGATCGCGCGCTCCAGCCGGCGCTGCGACAAATCCGAAGCCAGCGCGGGGTCCGCGCGCCAATTGGTCAGGGAACGCGCATGGCCGGCGTCGCGAAAGACGCGCTCCCAACTGTCGGGCCGAGAGGGAAGCACGGTCTTGACCCTCGGCGGCGCGCCCCATTCGTCGGCGGCCATGACGCAGCCCCGATCGGTCGAGAAGCCGATCAGCGCCGCCTGATCGCCAAATCTGGCGCGGCAGAGCTGACCGATGTTGAACTCGCCGCTTTCGCCCATCGCCGTGGCGCTGGCGTCGCCGATATGCGAATTATGCGCCCACACGATGGCCTTCGCATCCGGCCCGCGCTGCTCAAGCACGCGCGCCAGCGTCTCGAACATATGGCTGTCGCGCAGGTTCCAGCTTTCCCTGGCGCCGCGATACATCGCCCGGTAATAGCCCTCCGCCGCGCGGATCACCCGGGCATTCTGTTCGGCGTCAAAGAATTTTTCGCCGCCCTCCTTGGCGGTGTAAGCCATGCGCTGTTCAAGCAGCGCGACCAATTGCGCGACCACCGCGTCTTCGCAATTGCGTCCCGTCGCCTGCGCCTGCGCGCCATAGGCTTGCGGCGCGTCCAGAAAGGGCGTCAGGAACGAATAGCGCCGCCGCGCCGCCACAGCTTCTTGCGGATCGACCCGATCAAGATAGGTCAGGACCTCGTCGCGCGAGCGATGCAGGCTGTAAACGTCGAGACCGCGCAGTTCCAGCCGGTCATGCGGCGAACGCGCTTCGTTCCACCGCCGCATCGTTTTCAGAAAATGGGCGAATTCCATGTTGCGCCACATCCAGCGCGGAAAGTGGGTGAAGGCGCTGCGCTCGCCCCAGACGCCGTGCTGGCGAATGAAACGGTCGAGTTCGGCGGCGTCGGGCCAATCGGCTTCGAGGGCGAGGATGCGAAAGCCATGACGCTCAACCAGACGTTGGGTGATCGCCGCGCGCGCCGTGTAAAACTCCGCCGCGCCATGAGACGCCTCGCCCAGCAGGACGATTTTCGCGTCCGCGAAAACATCGAAATGCGCGGCAAAGGCCTCGGGCCTATGCAGGTCAGGCAGAGGTCGGGCTTTGTCGCCCAGCCGCCTGGACAGTTCGATGATGGGAGAAGTTGTCAGCGACGACATGACTTCGGACCTCGCTTCACTTATTCTTGGGACCGCCCTCCGCGCGAGACGGCTGAAGATGACGCGCAGTCGGACAAAAAGCCGACAGATTCGGACTCGCCGGGGTGATGGACATCGCGGGGGCCGCGAGCGAGGCCGGCGCGAGTGATCACAGGGTGGCAAATCATGAATCAGAAGACATTCGCGAACTCTGGCTTTGGACGGGCTTTGACCTCGGACTTCAAGACCTCCCCCTTCTCAAAGGAAGTCAGACTGGAGAGGGTTGTGTCGGCGATATCTTTCAGCGCTTCCTCGGTCAGGAACGCCATATGCGGCGTGACGACGACATTACTGAACGTCAGAAGGCGGGCGAGGACATCATCCGCGAGGATTCTGTTCGATAGATCATGGTCGAAGGACTTGCCCTCAAGCTCGTAAACATCGATCCCCGCTGCCCGGAGCTTGCCGGATTTCAAAGCTTCGATCATCGCGGCGGTGTCGATCAATCCGCCGCGGGCCGTGTTGATCAGGATGGCGTTGGCTTTCATCAACGCAAGCCGTTGCGCATTGATCATGTGGTGGGTCTCGGGCGTCAGCGGCGCGTGCAGCGACAGGATATCCGCCTTGCGAATAACCTCGTCCAACGGAGCCCATGTAACCGGGGCGGATTTGGCCGTCATTGGCGCAGGCTTGATATCGAACGCCAGCACCTCGCAGCCAAATCCGCAGGCGATCCGCGCGACAGCCATTCCGATGCGGCCCATGCCCACGATCCCGAAGGTCTTTCCGAACAGTTCGGTTCCCAAGAGACCGTCGATCCTAAAGTTTTCGTCGCGCGTGCGCCGCTGGCTCTCTGGAATGTGGCGCGACAGCGACAGGGCGAGCGCAAAGACATATTCGGCCACCGAATAGGGCGAGTAGTTGGGAACGCGGACAACCCGCAAGCCGATCCGCTCAGCCGCCGCCAGATCGACATTGTCAAAGCCCTTGATCCGCAGCGCGACAAGTCGGGCGCCGAAAATGCCGAGCCGTTTCAGAACGACCTCATCCAACTGATCCTCGACGGCCACAATGACGGCGTCAAAGCCCCGCGCCAGTCCCGCGGTGGTCGAGTCGAGGCGCGGGCGCACGAATGTGATGTCATGTCCGATGTCCTTGTTCGCGCGCGTGAAGGACGCTTCATCGAAATCATGCGTGCTGAACATGATCGATCTCATTGTGGACAACACTCTGTTTGCATGCGGCATCGGGGTCATCGCGTATTCGGTGAAAGGTGTTTTGACTTTAAGGCTGGAGCATTCGCCAGCGGCAGCGTCGGAAACTACTCATCCCCTGCGACGGATTGCCCCGCCACGGAATCTGAAGCCCCGAAGCGGCCGCCGCCCTTCAAGCCCCGCACCCCGGACGGCTGCATCCGAGGCTGACTGGCGCATGTGGGATTGAGGCACGAAATCCCCGAGGTCGCGGGGGCGACGCCTCTGCTTCCGATCCGGGCGAAACAACAACCGCCGCGGATTAGGTTTGCTGATGTGAGTAAATTCCGATCCTCGCGCCGCGCCGCCCGGGCTTCTATCCAAGCGGGGTCATGAAGTGATGTCACGTCATCGCTCTGATCGCACTTTGGGAGAAGGTCATGTCCGACGATAAAAAGCTGAAACAGGCCGTGCTCGACGAATTGGCCTGGGAGCCGAGCGTCAACTCTGCTCACATCGGGGTGACGGCGAAGGACGGCATCGTGACCCTGATGGGCCATGTCACGACCTTCGCCGAGAAATCGGCGGCCGAGAAGGCTGCTCGGCGAGTCAATGAGGTCAAGGCGGTTGCGGAGGAAATCGAAGTGCGACTGCCCTTCGACGTCAAGCATGGCGACGAGGAAATTGCCGCCGCCGCCATCAACCGCTTCAAGTGGAGCACGACCATTCCCGCCAATGCCGTGAAGGTGAAGGTGGAAAAAGGTTGGGTCACTTTGACCGGCGTCGTCGAATGGCATTACCAGCAGGAAGCGGCGCTCAACGACGTGCGCGCGCTTTGGGGCGTCAAGGGCGTCACCAATGACATTGGTATCACGCGGAAGCCCGATGCGACGGATATCAAGGACAAGATCCTCCTGGCCCTGGACCGCTCCTGGTTCGATCCCGCCGCCATCGCCGTATCGGCCCATGATGGCAAGGTGAAGCTGACCGGGAATGTCCATTCCTGGTCCGAGCGTGACGAGGCCGGCTCCGCCGCCTGGGCCGCGCCGGGCACGACTCGTGTCGAGAACGACCTTTTGGTCGCCTGAACAAATTACGCCCGGCAAGCTGTCGCGACAGCATGCCGGGCGTAGTCATGCGTAAACGGATTGCGCGGCCACGGATCGGAAACGCAGAGTTGGTAAACAACGCGCCACCGACGATTGCGGCAGCGACGAATTGAGGCCAGACGATATCCAGGCCGGCGCCGCGACAAAGGATCGATTGATCCTGATCGCCTACGCCAACGTCATGTCGCCGCCGACAGCGCGGCGGCGATGGCGTCGTCGACGCGCTCCAGCCAGATGAACTCCAGTCTGTCACGGGCCTCAATGGGGATGTCGTCGTAGTCGCGGCGGTTGCGCGCCGGCAGCATGACCCTGCCCAGTCCCGCCGCAGCGGCGGCGACAACCTTTTCCTTGATGCCGCCCACCGGCAAGACAAGACCGCGCAAGCTGATCTCCCCGGTCATGGCGGTGTCGCCGCGAACCGTGCGGTCGGTGAGCAGCGACACCAGCGCCGTGAACATGGCGACGCCCGCGCTCGGCCCATCCTTCGGCGTCGCGCCGGCGGGCACATGAATGTGGATGTCGTTCTTCTCGAACCGCGCCCCGTCGATTCCGAGCGAGGCGGCGCGGTTCTTGACGATGCTGAGCGCCGCCTGGGCGCTTTCGCGCATGACGTCGCCAAGCTGTCCGGTGAGGATGAGGCGTCCCGCGCCGGGTGTCAGCGTCGCCTCGATAAACAGGATGTCGCCGCCGACGGGAGTCCAGGCCAGCCCGGTCGCGACGCCGGGCACGCTGGTGCGCATCGCCACCTCGCTCTCGTAGCGCGGCTGTCCCAGGATTTTCGTGAGCTTGTCGCAGGTGATGTGGACAGTCTCGACGCCGCCCTCGGCGACCAGCACCGCCGCGTAGCGCAACACCCTGCCGATCTCGCGCTCGAGATTGCGCACGCCGGCCTCGCGCGTGTAGTCGCGGATGATCGCGCGCAGCGCGTCTTCATCGAACGTGACCTGAGCTTCGTTCACGCCATTGGCCTCGCGTTGCCGGCGCAGGAGATAGCGCAGAGCGATCTGAAGCTTCTCGCTTTCGGTGTAGCTGGCGAGGCCGATGATCTCCATGCGGTCGAGCAGGGGGCCGGGAATGGAGTCGAGCATGTTCGCCGTGGCGATGAAGGCGATCCGGCTCAGGTCGAAGGGCACGCCGAGATAATTGTCGCGGAATGTCGCGTTCTGCTCGGGGTCCAGCACCTCCAGCATGGCGGCCGAAGGGTCGCCCTGGACGCCCCGGCCCATCTTGTCGATTTCATCCAGCATCATGACGCAATTGCGCGCCTTCGCCTTGCGGATCGCCTGAACGATGTTTCCCGGCATCGCGCCGACATAGGTGCGGCGATGGCCGCGAATCTCGGCTTCGTCATGGAGGCCGCCGAGACTGACGCGGACGAAGGCGCGGCCCATGGCGCGCGCGATCGACTGGCCGAGCGAGGTCTTGCCGACGCCGGGCGGCCCGACAAAGCACAGGATCGGCGCCTTGCCTTTCGGCGCGAGCTTGCGGACGGCCAGATATTCGACGATGCGGCGTTTGATCTTCTCCAGCCCGAAATGATCCTCGTCGAGAATGCGGCGCGCCTCCTTGAGGTCGATCGCCGGCTCCTCGGGCGGCGCCCAGGGCATTTCGATCAGCCAATCGAGATAGGTGCGCGCCATGCCCGCTTCGGCCGCCGCCTCCGGCATGCGCTCGTAGCGGCGCAATTCCTTGCGCGCGATTTCCTCGACCTCCGCCGGCATCGCCGCCTTGCCGATCGCCTCGCTCAGTTCGGCGATCTCCGGCGCCTTGCCGTCGCCCTCGCCAAGCTCGCGCTGGATCGCCGCCATCTGCTCGCGCAGGATCGCCCGCCGCTGGCGCTCGTCGAGCGACGCCTTGGTTTGCCGGCCGATTTCATGGCTGATGCGCAGCACTTCCAGTCGCTGCGCCAGATAGCGCGCGACCTTGTTCATCCGGCTCACGATGTCGATGGTCTCGAGAATTTCCTGCCGCTCCGCCGCGCCGATATCGAGATAGGCGACGACGAGATCGGCGAGCGCGCCCGCCGACGCGGCTTCGATGGCCAGGATCAATTTCCCTCGGCGCGTTCGGCAGCAGCTCGATGGCCTCCACGGCCAGTCCCCTGAGGTGGAGCGTCCGCGCCTCGATCTCGGGGCCGCCGCTTTCAGGCTCCTCGATCCGCAGCACACGGGCGGCGAGAAACGGCCGGTCCTGGATGAAATCGACCACGCTGAAGCGCTGCTCGCCTTGCAGCACGACGTGGTGGCTGCCGTCGGGTAGGGTGATGTAGCGCAGAATGTTCGCCACCGTGCCGGTGCGATAGAGGTCATCGGCGGTAGGCTCGGCGAGGTCGGGATCGCGCTGCATCAGGACGCCGATCTGGCTTTCCTGGCGCAGAGCCTTCTGCGCCGCTTCGATGGAATGCGACCGCTGGATGACGATGGGAATGACCGTTCCCGGAAACAGGACGATGTTGCGGACCGGGACGATGATCAGCGCATCGGACGGCAGCGGCGCGGTCGAAAGCGTCGCTGGGACCGCGATCGCTTTTTCGTCGGCGGCCGGGAGTACGGCGGGGTCATCGGACATTTTCGTCTTTCAGCCGTCTCGGAACATCTTTTGCAGGCTCACAATCAGGCAGCCGTTGGCGGCGCTGCGTCGCACGCTCGAATAGCGGCCCGGCGGCAGCGGCACGCGTCGTTCGAAGCGGCCCTGAGGGAGTTCGAGCCGATGGATGACGGCGGTTTGAAGTTCGGGCGGCAGGACGCGCCGGCCGACGACGACGAGCGCGCCGTCCTCGATGGTGGTCTCCGCCCGGTCGGCGTCCACGCCGGGCAACGCCACCAGGATCAACACTTCAGTCTCGAGTTCGAGCACGTCGGCGGGCGGCTCCCAAACCTGTTGCCGCGACGCCTGCCGGGGCTGGAAAAATCTTCCGTGCAGCCGCTCCGCGCGGGCGATCAATGCGACGGATTCCGACCACATCCAGTCCTGGGGATCGTCACGTTTCAACGGCGGACCTCATTGGGCTGACCTCATTGCTCTTGCTTTGACCGGCGCCGCGATCGGAGCGCCCGCGGCCATCCCCGAGGCGCCTCGCTCGCCTTCAATGGCGAGGGTGAAGTTTTAAGAGCGGGCGCACGCGGCCGGCAGGCTCGGAAACTACCTATGCCGCGACGTTGGGAGAGCGGCGCGCGCGCCAATGCCGACGCGTCGCCCTGAGTAATTTCCGAGTCTGACGCCGCCTGTTCGCCGTGAGCTATTGGTCAAACCGTCGGGTCCGCACTTGGACGTCCGCACATGGCCGTCCAAACTTGGCCGTCCGCGCGGTCGTGGAATTTTGCGCGGCGCCGGAGATCCGATGACGCGGCAATTTACGCGCGGCGCCTGCCCTCTTTGGCCGGAGTGAGACGATATGACCGACAGCAGCGCGAACTCCGATCGCCGGCTTCCCGCGCGGACCGGCCCTGACGAAGCCAAGGTCTATCTGGTGGGCGGTGGCATCGCCTCCATGGCCGCCGCCGCCTTCATGATCCGCGACGGCGACGTGCTCGGCCGCAACATCACGATCCTTGAGGAGACCGAGAAGCTCGGCGGCAGCCTCGATGGCGCGGGTTCGGCCCTGGACGGCTACGTGCTGCGCGGCGGACGCATGATCGAGCGCAAATATCTTTGCACCTACGACCTGTTCTCGTCGATCCCGACGCTCGACGACAGCAAGACCGTCACCCAGGAGATCTTCGACTGGAACGAGACGATGAAGACCTCGTCGAAATCGCGGCTCGTTCGCGACGGGCATCGCGAGGTCGCGCCGAAATTCGGCTTGAGCGAGGCGCATATTCTGACGATCGAACGGCTGGCGATCGAGCCGGAAGCCATGCTTGGCCGCGCCAGCATCGCGGACCAATTCGACGCCGCGTTTTTCGAGACCAATTTCTGGTTCATGTGGTGCACGACCTTCGCCTTTCAGCCCTGGCACAGCGCGGTCGAATTCAAGCGCTATCTCGCGCGCTTCGCCCATATGGTCGCGGGCTTCAACCGTCTCGAAGGCATCATGCGGACGGTCAGCAACCAATACGATTCCATGGTCAGGCCGCTGCACAAATGGCTTTCGGCGCGGGGTGTGATTTTCGCGCTGAACACGCGGGTCACCAACCTCGGATTGCGCGAGCAAGCCGGCGAGACGCGGGTCACGCGCATCGAATTTGCGCGCGACGGACAACCTGGCGAAATCGCGGTCGGCGCCAACGACTTCGTGCTGGTGACGCTGGGCTCGATGACGGAGGCGTCGAGCCTTGGCGCGATGGATCGCGCGCCCGCGTTGAACGGGAAAGCGGACGGCGGCGCCTGGACGCTTTGGGAAAAGCTCGCGGCGGGCAGGACCGACTTCGGTCATCCCTCCGTCTTTTCAAACCATATCGACGAGTCGAAATGGGTCTCGTTCACCACGACGCTGCACGATCCGGAATTCCTTCGGATCGTTCGCGATCTCACCGGCAATGCCCCCGGCGAAGGCGGCCTCGTGACATTCCCGGATTCGAACTGGCTCGCCTCGATCGTCATTCCCCATCAGCCGCATTTCATCGGCCAGCCTGAAGACGTCAGCGTGTTCTGGGGCTATGGACTCCATGTTTCCGCCCCGGGCAATTTTGTGCAAAAGGGCATGTCCTCCTGCACGGGACGCGAGATCATGACCGAGATTCTCGGCCACCTCCACGCCGGCGCCAGCGCGCCCAAAATTCTTGCGGCGTCGACCTGCATCCCCTGCATGATGCCGTTCATCACCAGCCAGTTCCTCCGCCGCGAAGAGGGGGATCGCCCGCTTGTCGTGCCGAAGGGCTCGAAAAACCTCGCCTTCATCGGGCAATTCTGCGAGCAGCCCGACGATGTCGTGTTCACCGTTGAATATTCCATCCGTTCGGCGCAGGCGGCGACCTACGCGCTGCTCGGGCTGAGGCGCGAGCCCCCGGCTGTCTACAAGGGCAAGTTCGATCCGCGTGTTGTCTATAAGGCGTTCATCGCCCTGCACGATCTGGCGGAAGCCTGACGGTTCGAGAGCGGCGCGAAAAGTTCAATCCTCGCGCAAACGCTTCAGGGCGCTGGTCGCGCGCGCAAATGTTTATCGAAACCGAAGAAAGATAGACCATGTCCATACAGCAGCCGACACTGTCCTCAGAACTGCCGGAGGCTCTCACCCAGTCGATGCGGGAGCATTGGAAACTGTTTCTGGCCGAAGGGATCATCTTGTGCGTCCTCGGGCTCGGCGCCATCGTCCTGCCCCTGATCGCCGGTCTGGCCACGACGGTTCTCCTGGGCTGGCTGTTTCTGATCGCGGGACNACTCCTGGGCCTGGTGTTCACATTCAAGACAAGCTCCGCGCCGGGATTCGGCTGGTCGATTCTGTCGGCGGCGGCGGCGATCATCGCCGGCGCGCTCCTGCTTTGGGATCCGCTGCAAGGCCTGGCGCCACTGACGTTTGTGCTGGTCGCCTATTTCATCGTCGACGGCGCCGCGATCATCTTCCTGGCCATCGCCTATCGCCGCGAATTGTCCGGCAAATGGGAATGGATGCTGATGAACGGCGTCACCGATCTGATCCTTGCCGGGATCATCATCTCCGGGTTTCCCGGCACACTGGTCTGGGCGCTTGGCCTGCTGGTCGGCATCGACCTGCTATTCGGCGGCGCGGCGCTGATCGCCATGGCGTCGGCGGCGCGCAAGGGTTTGGCCAAAAGCTGAATTCAGACCATCACTTTTCCACGGCGTGCGCGGTTTCGACCGCGGCGCAAGGCGAGACGCCGCGGGGCTCAAGACGCGCCGCGTGCAACCGAGCAACACACAGTCTGGGTGAAAGAAAAATGTCGCTCGCGCCCAAACTTGCCTTCCAGAATCTGTTTCAGGACAAACTGAGATTGATCGCCACCGCCTTCGGCATCGGCTTCTCGATGGCGCTCGTGACCATTCAGATGGGCCTCTATGTCAGTTTCCAGAGAATGGTCACGGTCATGATCGATCATGCCGACGCCGACCTCTGGATCGCGCCGAAGGGCTCGAACAGTTTTGAGGATGATCCCTCGTTTCTGGACGAACAAGAGCGGTTTCGCGGGTTGTCGCTCGCCGGCGTGCGGCAGATCGTTCCGCTGGTGGTCGGCTTCGGCCGCTGGCGCGCGCCGTCCGGAGAGACGTCTCCGATATTCCTTGTCGGGTCCGGCGCGCAGGACGAAGGGCTAAAGCCCTGGAATATTGTCGAAGGCGATTTCGCGTCGCTTGCCATACCCGGAGCCGTGGCGATCGACCGATCCTATTTCGATCGCCTTGGAGCCAGCAGGATCGGCGAAAGCGCTGAAATCAACGATCGAAAGGTCGATGTGCGGGAGACCACGCATGGCGTCCGCTCGTTCACGACCATGCCTTATGTCTTTGTTTCTCCACAGTTTGCTCGCGCCGCTACGGGAACACCGCCCAACAAGGCCTCGTATTTCATGGTCCGCCTCGTCGCTGGCGCAAGCGCCACGGCCATTCGCGATCAGCTCCGCGCGCGGCTCGCAGATTCCGACGTGCTGACTCCGGACGAGTTTCGCGACCGCAGCAGAACGTTCTGGGTGTCGGGCACCGGCGCCGGCGCCGCGTTGCTGTTAGGCTCGCTGCTCGCCTTGATCGTCGGGACCGTCATCGTGTCGCAGACGCTTTATTCAAGCACAAAGGATCATCTGCCCGAATTCGCGACGCTGCGCGCCATCGGATCATCGGACGGCTACATCATCGAGGTCATCATGATCCAGGCCGTGATCAGCGCGATCATCGGATTTGCCCTGGCCGCAGTCATGGGCTGGATCGTGGCGCTGGCGACGGCGGAGACGGCGTTGCCCGTCATGATGACGACGGCGACGACCTCGATCCTTCTGCTGCTGACCATCGTGATGAGCGTCTCGTCCGCCATTCTGGCGATCGTGAAGGTCATGCGCGTTGATCCCGTGATGGTCTTCGCGTCATGACCGGCCCCGTCCTCGAAGCCATTGACATCAGTCAATATCTCGGCGACGGCGCCGCCAGGTTTCAAGCGCTTGACGCCGTTAATCTGGCGATCGCCGGGGGCGAGTTGACGCTCCTCATGGGTCCCTCGGGAAGCGGCAAGACGACGCTGCTCTCGATTCTCGGATGCATGCTCACGCCATCAAGCGGAACGGTTCGCGTGAACGGCCATCCCACCGCCGGCTTGGAACCCGGTGACCTCGCAAGACTGCGGCGCGACAATATCGGGTTTGTGTTTCAGTCCTATCATTTGTTTCAGACGCTGACGGCCATCGACAATGTCCGGATCGCTCTCGATATCCGTGGGGAAAGCTCGGACCGATCGACGCAGAAGGCCACGGAGGTGCTCGCCATCGTCGGGCTTGCGCACAAGGCGGGATCATATCCGCGCGAGTTGAGCGGCGGCGAGCAGCAACGCGTCGCCATCGCGCGCGCCATCGTTGGCGATCCCTCGGTGCTTCTCGCGGACGAGCCGACCGCCGCGCTGGACGCGGAGAATGGCCGCGCCGTCATGTCGGTGCTGGCGCGGATCGCCAGAGACTCGGCGCGCGGCGTGCTGGTCGTCACACACGACCCGCGCATCTCTTCGTTCGCGGATCGGGTTGTTCATATCGAGGACGGACGCATCATCAGCGACAGCCGCGCGGCCGGCTCCCAAAAGGTGGCTTAGGAGGCAAGATCGCAATGTCAAAACGGAAACAGATGGTCCTCGCCTTCGGCGTTCTCGGCCTTACGACTGTCGTCGCTTTGCCGCCGAGCCGTGCTCAGGAGCCGGCGGCTCCGCAGGCCGCCGCGCCGGAAGCGCAAGCCTGGCGGGCGGTGGCGCCCGGACGCGTCGAACCCTGTTCGCAGCAAATCCGCGTCGGTTCGCTGGGCATTGGCCGGATCGGTCAGATTCTGGTGAAGGTCAACGACAAGGTTTTTGCGGGAGAAGCTCTGATCCGCATCCACAACGACGAGATCCAGACACGTCTCGCCAAAGTGGAAAGCGAGGTCAATCTTCGCAAACGCGGACGCGCCAACCCTCCGCTTCCCAAGGACGCGCCAAGGCGGCAAGTCGAAGATGCGGCAGCCGACGCCGAGCGCGCCGTCGTCGACGCCCGGTCCGCTCTCGACAGGATTGCGGCGGCGCGACGGGCTGGCGCCGGCTCCGAGGATGCGCTGAAAGCGGCGGACGCGGCTTTGTCGACGGCGCGGGCGCAACTCCAGCAACGGCAGGATGATCTGGCCCGATTTGAAGCCAAGGCCCCCTCCATTATGCCGACGGAGCTGGAAGGTCAGCTCGCGGCGGCGCGCCTCGATTTGCGCGGCGCGCAAGCGGCGGTGGACACTCTGACACTCCGCGCGCCCCTGGCCGGGACCATTCTGCAACTCGATGCAAGGGTCGGCGAGTTGGCGTCGCCGTCCTCGCCGCTGCCGCTTGTGGTGCTCGGCGACCTCACCGCGTTGCGCGTCCGGGCGGAGGTTGATGCACGCGACTATGGGACGATCAAGATCGGGCAGCTCGCAATGGCGCGTTCGGACGCATTTCCCGGCCGCGATATCGCCGGCAAGGTGTCCTCGATCGCGCCAATCATCGCTCCCGGCAAGTTTGGCGCCCAAGGGCAGAGCAATTTCACGGATACCGACGTAGCGGAAGTGGTGGTCGAACTGGCGGCGCCCGACCCGCTGATCGTCGGCATGAAGGTCGATGTGTATTTCCGGCAATAACCTCTGTGCACGCCAATGTCTGCGGCGCCACGATCATTGGCGCAGTGTGGTTCGCCGCTTTTTGTTCGCCGGAGGGAGGCGACAATGTTCGATCTCCGCCGCCGATGTCTCCACGACAAACCGTGACGATGGGCGGCCGGGCTCATCAGGTTTGGAACATAAGCATTCCAGGTCACCGTAATCGCGTCGGCTCGCGATGATCGAATCCATCGCGCAAGCCTGACACGCGCCCGGTGAGCGCGGGATCAATTTTCCAGCTGGATCATCACTTCGTTCCGCCGCATGAACCAGAGAGTCCAGGGCGGATTGTACTGCGCGAGCGACGCTGGCCCGATCGTGCGCAGATGGCGCTCCTTCGCGAAGGCGATGAGTTCGGCGGTCCTCTCTTCGACGCTTTCCGGCGCGGCGTAGCCTGAAAACCGGATCACCACGAAACGAGCCGGCGCAATTTTTCTGAGTTTGACCCGCTGGTCGCTGGGCTCGGGAAGCGTTTCGAGCGTGTAGGCGCTGGGCATGGTGAACCGGACCACCCAAGCGCCATCCGTCGGGGTTTGGGTCACGGGCGCGGTCATCGCTATCTTTTCGCTGACGCGCTCCTGAGCGACGGGCGCCGTCATGTCGATGCTCTGGCGCCGCGCATTGCCACCGAAGATGTAGCCGGCGAGCAGCCGAAACCCTTGGTTCGCCGCGCCCTTCTGGTCGCCGGTGACCGTGACCTCGGCCGCGACGGCGCCCTGGTAGTCGCGGATCTCAAAGGCGACCTCCTGAAAGGAGACCGCATATTTCGGCTCTTCGATGGCCATGGCCGGCGTTCCCGCGAAGGTGAGACAGAGGAGGAGACCCAGAAACAGCCCCCTCATCTTCTCGCTGAATGCAGTTTGAAAACCCAACCGCGATGCGTTCGGCTCAAGCCGGGGCGTGTTGTTCGACGCGCTTCGCGGCCAGGCTTTGTTCGAGCGTGGGATAGTCGGTGTAGCCATGCGCGCCGCCGCCATAGAAGGTCTCCTGTCCCATCAGTTTGTTCAGCGGGGCGTCCTTGCTCAGGCGCTCCACCAGATCGGGGTTGGCGATGAAGGGGCGCCCGAACGATACCAGATCGGCGCGCCCGCTCGCCACCGCGTCGACCGCCATGTGCCGGTCATAGCCGTTGTTGACCATCCAGACGCCGTCGAAACGCGCGCGAAGCGCCGCGTAGTCGAAGGCGATATTATCTCTGGCGCCGCCGGTATCCCCTTCCACCACGTGCACGTAGGCCAAGCCAAGCGGATTGAGTCCTTCGACCACGTGATTGAACAACGGCTGCGGGGCGCTGTCGCGTGAATCGTTCGCGGCGGAGACCGGGGAGATGCGAACGCCCAGCCGATCCGCGCCAATCTCCGTCGCGCAGGCCTTTGCTACCTCCAGCAGCAACCGCGCGCGGTTCTCGATGGAGCCGCCATAGGCGTCGGTGCGATGGTTCGCGCCGTCTCGCAGAAAGGCGTCGAGCAGGTAGCCATGGGCGCCATGCACTTCCACGCCGTCGAATCCGGCCTCGATGGCGCGGGCGCCGGCGGTGCGGAAGTCCTCAATAACGCCCGGGATTTCATCGAGTTCGAGCGCGCGGGGCGTCGAGACGTCGACAAAGCCCTGGCCGGCCACGAAGGTCTTGGCGTTCGCCCGGATGGCGGAAGGACCGACCGGCGCCTGCCCGTCCTTCTGGAAGCTGGTGTGGGAAATGCGCCCGGTATGCCAGAGCTGAACGACGATGGTTCCGCCCTTGGCGTGAACGGCGTCGGTGACCTGCTTCCAGCCGCGAACTTGATCGTCCGTATAGCAGCCCGGCGTGCCGGCGTAGCCCTGCGCCTGCGCCGAGACCTGCGTGGCCTCGGCGACGATCAGGCCGGCCGAGGCGCGCTGGGCGTAATATTCGGCGGCGAACGGACCCGGGACCAGGCCGGGGCCGGCGCGATTGCGGGTCAAAGGCGCCATCACGATGCGATTGCCGAGTTTCAAGGCGCCCGCCTGGGCGGGCTCGAACAAGGCCCGGGCTGAACGGGTCTGGAGAATGCTCATGATGTGGCTCCTGCAACGTTTCGCGGTTGGAAGAATTTGATTTCCGGGTCGCCCCGCCGTCGCGGGCCATCGCCGCGAGGCCTGTCCCCTGATCGGACGGATCACGCCTCGCCGAGAATTTCGTCGGCCTTGCTGTCGATCCGTGCCTTTTCGGCCGATGACAGATTGCCAATGTTGAACTCTTCCGCCGCGCGCGCCTTGGCGTTGCGCGCGTGGATCGCATCGGGCATCGGATAGGCGCGCTTGTCCGGCAGGCCGAATTTCTCGTCGGTCAATGCGTTGCGCTCACGTGTCGACAATACGGACATTATGGCCTCCAGCGGGTTCAATTGCGGCGAGGAGTCGCCGCGATCGTCCGGGGAATGGGGCGTCAATTCCTCCTCGTCGCACCGATCTTCGCCAGAAGGGTTGGCGGCGTTTGTTGAGAACGGGAAACCAGGGGGGCAGCCCGACGACCTCGGCGGGCGCCGGCGAGCGCGCCATGTCGATGGATTGATGTCGCCGCGACACCGCCAGTCACTGATGGCCGGGCCAATCGTAATGGTCGTGCAGATCCTTTTCGTAATCCTTGTCGACGTCGCCAAGCGCGCTCCACGGGGGACTGGCCTTGACCTGAGAGCGGGTGATGTCGACGTGGATTTCACGCTCGGCCCAGGAGATGTCCTTCACGGCATGATGCGAGACCAGGACCTGCGTGCCCGACCACCAGCGTCCCGTGTCGGCCACCAGATAGGACGCGCTCCAGCCGGCGTCGTCGATCACCACGTTCTCAACCTTGCCGAGCGCGCCGTCGGGACCAAGCATGTGATAGCCGCGGATCGCTTCGAGGCTGCGCAAATGCGGATCGCAATCACGCGCGGCGAGGGCGATGTCCCCATCGGACGCGACTGGGAAAAAGGGCGGCGCCGAGAATCGCGAGGCGATGGGATTGGCACCGAAAGCATATTCTAGCGTGTCCGGCTCCCAGCCATAATAGTCATAGAGATGACGCTCCATCTGCATCGACACCGGCTCGTGCTGGGACAGCTCGGGGCTTGCTTCAACCTGCGCCCGGGTCAAGGCGACAGAAAGTTCGCGCCGCCCGTGATCCGCTCGGCCAATGGACGTTGGATGCAAAAGAACCATGCGGCCTGTCAGCCAAGTCCCTGTGTCAACGACCAGCCAGCGCGTGCGCCATGTCCTGTCGTCAACAAGAAAATCGGCGAGGGTTCCGATCTCGCCGTCGCTCGCCTCAATGGCGTAGCCTCTCAGGGCCGATGCGAACTGAAGCATGTGTCATCCTGATTTCTTCTCAGCCTTCCCGGCTTGCCCGACGATAGGCGACGTCACGTTTTCAGCGATAGGTTCGGAAACTACTCAGAGAATCTATCGACACCCACTTGGCCGTTTTCGGCGTCAACTTGCGTCGAAACCTAGAAATATTCTCAATAGGGCAGGAAGATGAGATCGTTATTGTCTTAATACTCGAATTCGCTCCCATCCTGCCTGACCACGTCTCCCTCCTTCAGTAGCTTGAGGGTCGGGTCGAGAACGCAAGACGTGACCGTTGAATTGTTCCACGGCGAGACGGCGCCCGGCGTCGCGAGATCATCGAAGCCCGACCGCGCGGCCGCGAGGTCGCGCGCCTTGTCCGCCGTCGGCGATCCCACCCAAACGCTGTTCTTTTCCTTGGAAAACGCCCAGGAGGCGTGTCCGCGATCGACAGGGTCCAATCGATAGACGTTCATCGGCTTCGTCTCCATGGCTCATACGAAATCAAAAATGATCCGTTCCGATTTCGCTTCAGGCGTTTCACGATCTCGTTCGCCTCGGCTCGACCAGGGCGTCGAAGCCGGCGATCACGTCGAACAGCTCCTCATCGATTTTGCTCTGGCGCAAAAGGTGATAGGCGCCGCGAGTCCGCTCGAGCAGGTCCGTGATGTTCTTGTCGGCTCTCTGCATCGCCGCCAGGCGGCTGGCATTCTCGCTGGCGAGGGATTCCGCGCAAGCCCGGAACAGCGAGATGAACAGATATTCGCGGACGAGCGCGCGCAAAGTGGCGTGGCCATCGCCCATCGCTTCGGGCAAGTTGCTTGTGGGCCAAGGAATTTCTGTCAGTCCCCGGCGCCATTGCGCGTCCAGCGGCAACAGACGCTGTCCCACGGGTTGGTAGAGCGCGCCATGCAGCGGTCTGTTATGGAAGACCCAGAGTCCGACCTCGTTGTTCTCATCCCGATGCGCTTCGCTTGCGATTTGAATCTCGCCGACAAGCGGCGCGATGGCCTCGACGGAATTCGGGACGGTGAAGAGTCCCGACAGTGGCGCGCCCGCATCCGCCAGGCGCCCATGGACGCGTTCGCCGACAGCCCAGACCTTTAGCTTGCCGGGCTGCGTCTTGAGGGACTTGATCGCATAATCGGCCACCGCGTCGTTGAACTGCCCGACAAGTCCCTGATCGGAGCCGAAGACCACCGCATGGATCCCCCCCGCCGGCGTCGACGCCTTCTGTTGCGGCATAGCGGCGGTCCTCTCGCTTTCGCGAAAGCATGCGCCCAGTCCGAGTTCGACGGTCCGATAATAGTCGGCCAGGGCGCTCAAGGATTTTTCGTATTGCCCGATGCTCGACGCGGCCAGGGCTTTCATCGTTCGCACAACGGATTGGAGATCGCTGGCGCTGCCGATCTTTCGACTCAGGCTCTCGATGGAATCGTTCATGATGGGTTGGCCGCGGGCGGCGCCGCGACATGAGGCTGGTCGAGAAACGGAACCAGCGCCTGGCGCGCAATTTCGACGATGGACTTCCGGTCGTCATCGCTCAACTTGTCGGCGCTTTCAAAACGCGCGCGCAGGTCTGCGGGGAGGTTGGCCGCCGCGCCCTGGACCGCGCTTTCGGCCTTTGGCATCAAATCGAGCTCTATGGCGTCGAACAGTCTCGCGGTCAGCGCGACCAGAACCGTGATTTGCGTGGGAACGCTCGCCGGGGAGGATTCCGCCTGTTTGAGGCAGGCGCGGATCCGTCGCCCGTGCGCGATGGTCTTGCTGGTGTCCTCATCGAGACGCGCGCCGAACCGGGCGAAAGTCTCGAGTTCCTCGAACTGGGCATAGGCCAGCTTGAGGTCTCCAGCCACGGCGCGATAGGCCGCGCGCTGCGCCTTGCCGCCGACACGCGAAACGGATTTGCCGACATCGACGGCGGGAAGGACACCCAATTCGAACAGAGACGGGGACAGATAAATTTGCCCGTCCGTGATGGAAATCAGATTGGTGGGAATATAGGCGGAGATGTTCTGGGCTTCGGTTTCGATGATCGGCAGCGCGGTGAGCGAGCCGCCGCCAAGATCCGCGCGCAAATGTGTCGCGCGTTCGAGCAGCCGCGCGTGAATGTAGAAAATATCGCCGGGAAAGGCTTCGCGTCCGGGCGGCCGGCGCAGCAGCAAGGACAGCTCGCGATAGGCGCGCGCATGATTTGTGAGATCGTCATAGACGATCAACACGTCGCGCCCTTGCCGCATGAAATGTTCGGCGACGCTGGTCGCCGCATAGGGCGCGATATACGTGAGTCCTGGCGGATCGTTGCCCTCGGTCACGACGAAGACTGTGTAATCCATCGCCCCCTTCTCGCGCAGGGTCGCCGCGCATTTGGCGACGGCGGAGGCGCGCTGGCCAATAGCGCAATAGACGCAGACCACATTCTGGTCGCGCTGGTTGAGGATGGTGTCGAGCGCGATGGCCGTCTTGCCGGTCTGGCGGTCGCCGAGAATAAGCTCGCGCTGACCGCGCCCGACGGGGATCAGCGCGTCGATGACTTTCAGCCCGGTCTGCAACGGCGCGGTGACGGGCGCGCGATCCATGATGGGGGGCGCTGTCCGTTCGATGGGCAGGCGTTCGCTGGCGGACAGCGGGCCCGCGCCGTCGAGCGGACGACCGAGCGGGTCGATGACGCGCCCCAGCAATCCATCGCCCACGACGACATCCATGACGCGGCCTGTCCGCGTGACCTCGTCGCCCGTGTTCAGATACTGGTATTCGCCAAGCAGAACGACGCCGACTTCATCCTCGTCCACATTGAAGGCAATGCCGAGCAAGTCGCCTGGAAACCGCACCAGCTCATCGGAGCCGACGCCGGGAAGCCCGGTCACCTTGGCGATGCCGGTGGCGATGCTGGCGATGGCGCCAACTTCCCGAAGCGTCAGTTGCGGCGTGAATTTGCGCCGCGCTTCGCCTATCGTGGCGAACGCGCGGTCGCAGACGACCTGCAAGCTTTCAGGCTCCGTGGTCATTGGCTTTTCGTTTCGAGCTTGGGCGCGGGTTCGACCTTCTGCTTCAGCAACGCGTCAACGCCCTCTTTCAGCGATACGAGATAATCCGAGATGCTCCAGGCGATTTTCTGGCCATTCGCCGTGAGCTCGATCCCGCCGACCAGCTCCGGCGCCGTTTCGAACCGGACCGGAGCCACGCCCGGGAACGTTTCCCTAAGCGCCGTCTGCAGCGTGGCGTGCTGCGCCGCGGGCAGGTCAAATGCGCTGCGCACAAGCACTGAGCCGGGGGCCGCCTTCAGGGCTTCGGCCAGATCCTCCTTTGCCTTCCCGTCCATTGCCCGCAGGCGCGTGATGAAGACCCAGACCATGCGTGCCTCCAGACTGTCCGTGGCGAGATCCGCCAGCGCCTTGCGCGCGATGGCGAAGACTTCCTGCTGGATCCGGCGACCAATGGCTTCGTCGAGGTTTTGGGCGTCGCCTTGCAGCGCCTCCCGCCGCCGGGCGCTCAAGGCGTCGGCCGCCTTTCCCGCCTCGTCGAGGAGGCGTTGACCTTCGGCTTTCGCGTCGCTGGCCGCCTGGCTCATGAGGGCCGCGCGCTGCCGGTCGAACGCCTCGTTCTTTTGATCGAATGTGTCGCGCTGCTTTTGCGCTTCGGCTTTTTTCGCGTCGGCGTCCGCGAGTTGCGCCGCGATCCTCTCCTCCCGCGCATCGACGGCGTCCAGGATCGGCTTGTAAAGGAAGCGCTTCAACAACCACACGAGAATGAGGAAGTTGAGCGCCTGGGCGCCGACGGTGAACCAGTCGATGAGCATGGCTCAATTCCCGGCGGGCTGGGCGATCACGTGATTCCAGAACGGGTTGGCGAAAATGAGAATCATCGAGACCACGAAGCAGTAGATCGCGATGGACTCGATCATCGCCAGGCCAACAAACAGCGTTCGCGTGATCGTGCTTCCGGCGTCGGGCTGTTGCGCCAGCGCGCTCAACGCCGTGGCGACCGCTCGGCCCTCGCCCAGCGCGGGACCGATGCTTCCCAGCGCGATCGTCAGCCCGGCCGTGACGATTGAAGCCATGGCGATGAGCGTCATGTTATCCATAATGTCGCCTCTTGCGGTTGCGTTCACGACTTGATGTCCTGAATGGAAACGGGCTTGGGCCGGCGCCCGCGCGTCGCGGCGGCGATGTAAACCGCCGCGAGGATGCTGAAGATGTACGCCTGCACCATGCCGGTGAGCAGGCCGAGCGCGCTCATGGCCACGGGGAAAATGAAAGGCGTGATTGTCAGCAGAATCGCGATGATCATCGTTCCGCTCATCATGTTGCCGAACAGGCGGACGGCGAGCGCCAGCGTGCGCGAAAGCTCGCTGATGATGTTGAAAGGCAGCATGATGACGGTGGGTTCCAGATAGGATTTCAGATAGCCGCGCAGTCCTTGCTGCTCGATGCCGAAAAAGGGAACGGCGACCAGGACGCAGAGCGCGAGCGCCGCTGTGGTGGACAGCGACCCCGTCGGCGGCTCGAAGCCGGGAATGACCGTGCACAGGCTGGCAAGGGCGATGAAGAGAAACAGCGTGCCGAGAAAGCCGATGTATTTCTTGGGGTCGCGCAGACCGACGTCCTCGATCTGTTTTTCAATGCCCGTGACAATGATTTCAAGCAGGTTCTGCCAATAGGCGCGTTTCAGATCCATGGAAAGCTTGCGCGTCACGAGCTTCGAACCGGCCGCCAGCACCAACATCAGCGCCCAGGTGAACACGATCGTTCCGTTGAGTTTGAAATACCCGTTTTGCCAGAAGATCATTTCATCGGGGCTCAGGCGCACGACGAGCCTCCCGCGCCGGGTTGGACCGATCCCTTGGCCAACGAGACGGAAAGCCCGTGGGCTGCAAGGCGCGCCAGGACAAAGCCCAGGAGACACGCCAGCCAAAGCTTCCAATTGTCGCGCCCGACAAGATAGAAGCCAGCGAGGGTGACGCTCATCCGCAGCAGCAAGCCGCAAAAAAACCACAGCGCCGGCCGGGGAGAGGAAAGGCCCCGGACGACCGTCCACCAAAGCCCGCCGAAGAAGAAGGCCCCAAGCAACAGGCCCGCCGCCGTAGCCGCCGCCAAAAAGATGAACTCATTCATCATTGTCTTCCTGTTCTTCGCGCATCTCCCGGTCTTCCTTCGCCACCCAACGCCAGGCGTTGAAGCAACCGATGGCGAGCCCGGCCGCCAGCAGCGCCAGCGTCCATCTGTGCCGGCCCGGTTCGAGCTGATCCAGCCAGGCGCCGAGCGCGGCGCCGAGCAGCGTCGGAATCGTCACCGACCAGCCGATCAACCCCATCATTCCCAGACCGAACCAAACGCCTGGAGCGGCATCGCGCCGCGCCTTGAGCTTGCGCCGCGCTTTCGCCTCGACCTGCTGGCCAAGCGACGGCGCCGGTTTCACTTCCTTGTCTTCAGCGTCTTCAATCATCGTGAAACCTCGCCATGCGGCGGACCAGATCGGCTTCCATTTTCACGATAGTCGAGCGAACGCTTTGTTCGTGCGCGTCCAGGGTTAGAAACTCCCGCTCCACGGCCTGACGCAATTGGCCAAGGTCCATGCCCCTCATGGCCCGGCGCACGGACACGCGCACATCCGCCCCGGTCTTCACGAGAACGCCTTCGTCCACGGCCACGAAAACTTCGCCGTCCACCGCCGTCTCGTAGGTCAATATCCCCGGCGCCAGCGCGGCCACGCAATCAAGTCGATGCGGCAGCAGCCCAAACGAACCTTCGCAGGTCTCGGCGACGATGCGCGACACGGAGCTTTTGTCCGCAAAAATCTGGAACGGGAGAAGGACTTTAAGATTCATGGGCCGCGCCGGCATGTTCGACGACAGGCTGACGTTGCGCCGTCATTTTCGGCGGCGGAACGTCAGCGGATTTCGGATAGAGATTGGGGGAAGCCTTGGAGGTGCCGGGCTTCGCTTTGCCCTTCGCCTCGCCAATCGCGCCGATCATGTAGAGCGCGCTTTCCGGGTAGTCCCTGAATTCGTCGTTCAGGATGCGCTCGCAGCCGTCGAGCGCATCCGCGAGGCTTACGAGCGTCCCCTTCAAGCCGGTGAATTGTTCGGTCGTGAAGAAGGGCTGCGTGAGGAAACGTTCCAGCCTTCGGGCGCGCAGGACGACCTTGCGGTCGTCTGGCGAAAGCTGCTCCATCCCGAGCATGGCGATGATGTCCTTGAGTTCGGCATATTGCGCGAGCGTGCGCCGAAGATCCTGCGCCAGCGCGTAATGCCGTTCGCCGACGATGCCAGGGGTGGCCATCCGGGACCTGGATTGCAGCGGGTCGATGGCCGGGAACAGCCCTTCTCCCGCCCGTGCGCGCGACAGCACGATGGAGGCCGAGAGATGCGAGAACGTATGCACGGCCGCCGGATCGGTGAAGTCGTCGGCTGGCACATAAACCGCTTGAATGGATGTGATGGCGCCCGCGTCCGTGTTGGCGATGCGCTCCTCCAGTCCCGCCAACTCGGCGCCCATGGTCGGCTGATAGCCCAACCGCGACGGCATCTGGCCCATCAGGCCCGAGACCTCCATGCCAGCTTGGATGAAGCGGAAAATATTGTCGATGAGCAGCAGCACATCCCGGTGCTCGTCGTCACGGAAATATTCGGCCATTGTCAGCGCCGCATGGCCGACGCGGAACCGCGCGCCCGGCGGCTCGTTCATCTGGCCGAACACCATGACCATGTTCGGCAACACGCCGGCTTTCTTCATCGTTTCGTGAAGCTCTTCGCCTTCGCGACACCGCTCGCCAATGCCGCAGAAAATGCTTACGCCCTCATGGCGCCCGATCATGTTGTGGATCATTTCCGTCAGCAGCACCGTCTTGCCGACGCCCGCGCCGCCAAACAGCCCCGCCTTGCCACCACGCTCCAGCGGCGCGAGAACATCTATGACCTTGATGCCCGTCTCGAAGACTTCCGACCTGGTGGAGCGGCGCGCAAGCGCAGGCGGCGCATGATGCACCGAACGCCACTGGACATCGGACAAGGGCGGCCCACGGTCGATGGCATTGCCGAAGACGTCGAATATCCGCGACAAAATCGCATGACCAACCGGCGCTTTCAGCGGGCCGCCGATGTCTTCCGCCATCATGCCGCGCGCGAGTCCTTGCGTGGGCGTCAACGCGATCCCGCGCACATGACGCTCGTCCAGTTGGGCCAGCACTTCGATGACGATCCGACCGTCGGCCCCCGTGCGCAGGACGGAGAAGATCGGCGGCAAACGCCCTTCGAACCGAATATCCACGACGCTTCCGCGAACCGACGCGATCGAACCGTGGGGCGAGGCGGCCTCTTTTTCCTGTCCGACCATGTTCCGGGCCTCTCGACGCTTCCAGTTTTTGCTCCGGGTGGAATTCCATCCGGACAGGCGCGTCCACTGCTGCTGTAGTTGCGCTAGCAGTTCAGGCGCAGCGAGGAGTCGCTTCGCTCGTTCCGATAGTCCGGGACATAGGGCTGCATTCGTTCCTGGCCATATCCGTCATCGCCAAAAACTCTCCGCGGATTGAACTGTCGGCGGCGGGATCATCCTCTGACGCCAGACGCGCCGGAGAGGCTGCCTTGGCGATGAGTTGCCTCTCAAACCCGTTGCGAATCGATTCCAGCGCATGCACGCCTCCTGTCTCGAACTTAAGCCAAGTTAAGAGCCGCCTTCGCTAAGGGGCAGGTACGGAATCTACTCACGTCAGCCGAGACGCCGAAACCTGTGGCGGCGACGCATCGCCGAAAGATGCCTCCATGCTCAATACGCCGCACTGGCGTTCCACAGCGCGATCACGGGAACCTCAATCGGCACGACGGTTCACTGGTGGCCTGATGGCGGTCCTATCTTGGCAAACCCCAACCTTTTCTTCCGTTTTCCTTCGCATCGGTACCGAGCCCCAGACCTTTGCCTGCGTGAGTTTTACCGGTTGATCCGCCCAGATCAAAACCGGGCCGGTCAACTTGCTCGCAAGGTTCGGTGGGCTCTGGCTTGTCCGTCTTGGGTGGCGGCTCCGTAGATCCTTCGGCAATTACCTGCATATCAGGTTGCGGGCCATCGCCGCTTGATGGGCGACGATTGGACGGGTTGTCCTTGTACTCGTCAATTTCGACGCCTTTCCCATCCAAACTTTGACCAGGCAGCCTTTGCGCCTTGTCGCGATTGCTGAGGATCCCATCTTTCCTCACTTTTTCATCTTCAAGTTCGGTCATGGCGCCAGTTCCACTGGTTTGGCCTGCGGACATATTGCGTACTCCATTTTGCTTCAGGGTGTTGCGGTGCATAACGGATGTTGACGCCCAGCCTCGGCAAAGGTTCCAAGGCGACAATTCCAGCCATCCAGGAAAAAAAGGCGCGCGAAGAGCCCCAGCGGCGGCGTTTTCCAGTCATCAGGCGAGCGACATTTCCTCATTTTGCCAAACTCTAGCTTACGCCATATAATGCAATATTATCAGTTATTTATGCTGCGCAGTTGCGGCACAAGTGGTCGAGGCGAAGCCGTCCTTCGGCCAAATCGCGCAGCAAAAGAGACCGCTCGGTCAGGGCTCAGGACGGAACGAAATAGCCACGGCGTCGTTTCGATGCCTCCAGCCGTTTGAAGGCGCGCTTGGCCGCGTCCAATTCGGAAAAAGTCATGATTTTGCTCCGACCCGGCGCGCCGATCCGTCCCCAGGTTCGCACCAGCGCATGTTCGCCGAACAAGGTGGGATGCAACTCGAGCTCGTAGTAGCGCCACATGTTCCGCGACGCATCGATGCGTTCGAGGTGGAGCGGAGGATCGGCAGGAAGTGTCATGGACTCGAAGGTTGCGGCAAAGCCGCTTCCTGTCCAACGCATAAACTGAATCAATCAGCCCTTCATTGATTCGTTTCGTCGATGACAGCCGACGGGCGCATACCGTGAAGGCGCGACGCCGGCGCACCAGGCCGCCGGAAGGAGCTGATCGGCAAACGCGCCGCCGATCGACTCCATGATCCTCATACGCTCATGGCCGCTGTGCAGATCGGTCGACCGAGTCCGGCTCATTGTTGCCTTTCCGATCCGGTACGCGAACGTCCCCAAATTGAACTCACGCGGGCTTTCAGCAGGCTCGATAGGCGATGCTTCGACGCGGCGACGTTTGCCTCGCTTCAAGAATCCGCGCAACCTCAACCTCGTCATACAGCCAAAGGTGGCGGATCGTCCTGGACGATTGGTGTCTGCCGTCAACTTGGGGTTAACGCGCCCGCGTGCAAGAAGGCGAGCATGAGCGAGACACTTCAACAAGTCATGGGCATGCTGGCCATCGCGATGATGGTCGCCATGCTCGCACGTCGGTTTCAATTGCCCTATACAATCGGCCTTGTACTGGTCGGCGGCCTACTGCGTGGTCGGGCACGCGGCGCCTGCCGCCGCTGACGTCGGAATTGCTCTACTACCTGATCCTGCCGCCTCTGCTGTTCGAGGCGGCGCTCGCGCTGCGCTGGCGCGATTTGAAGCGTGACCTGCCGCCAATCCTTTCGCTCGCGGTGTTCGGCACCGTGGCGGCGATGGCGGTGGTCGCCGTCGCGCTGATTTATCTCATGAATTGGCCCGTCGCCTCGGCCCTGGTCTTTGCCGCCCTGATTTCCGCCACCGACCCCGTGGCGATTATCGCCATGTTCAAGGACAACGGCGTGCATGGGCGACTACGTCTGCTGGTGGAAGCAGAAAGCCTGCTCAACGACGCGGCGGCGGCGGTGCTGTTCGCGCTGGCGCTGGCCTTCGCGCTCGCCGGCGCGGACGGCCTGACCGCCGCGCAAATGGCCTGGGACCTCGCGCGCATCGTGGGCGGCGGCGCCCTGATCGGCGCGGGCTTCGGCATCGCCGTGATTTTTGCCGCGCGCGGCACCAGCGAGCATCTGGTCGAGCTGACGCTGACCGCCATTGCCGCCTACGGCTCGTTCCTGCTCGCCGAACATTTCCACGATTCTGGGGTGCTGGCGGCGGTCACCGCCGGCCTCATCATCGGCAATTTCCGTTCGGTCAAGAAAAAGGGCGACTTCCTAACCGAGAAGGGCCGCGAGTTCCTGACGGATTTCTGGGATTTCGCGGCGTTTGTCGCCAACTCCATGGTCTTCCTTCTAATCGGGGCACGCGTCGCCGGCTCGTCCTACGAGCACTATCCCTGGACCGTCTACGCCAGCGTTCTCGCCATCACGCTGGTGGCCCGCGCCGCCGCTGTGTATCCGCTCGCTGCGATGTTTTCGCGCTCGCGCTGGCGGATCACCCAAGGCGAACAGTTCGTTCTGTGGTGGGGCGGGTTGCGTGGTGCGCTGGCGCTGGTGCTGTCGTTGCCGAGCCGCGTGCCGCTGCGGGACGAAATCGTGCTGGTGACGTTCTTCTGCGTCGCCTTCTCGATCGTCGTGCAGGGTCTGACCATGCCACCCGTGCTGCGGCGGCTGGGTTTTATGGGAGCGCCGCATGAGCCGTCGGATCCTCCCGAACATGAACCCGCGGCGCGCTGAAATCGCGAAGTGGTCCGGAGCCGACCTCGGCAAGTTTGCGAATCGTGGAATTGAGAATCCCTTCAAAGCAACGCAAACGGGTCAGCGCAGCAGGCTGTGTAACGCGTTGTAAGTGGCTGCAGATACCCTAGAAGAGCGAGGCCACCCATTCGTTCGGGTTCAAACCCTTTGCCATGGAATGGTGGCATTTCGAGTTGCAGGACGCCCCGTTCGACTCGGAATTCGATTTTGAAGTGCGTCCGCGCTGAATCGAGGCCGGACAGCTTCGGCTGATGCTCGGTCATTGTCGAGACAGGCATCAATCAGAGTCATTCACTGCCTGCGGCAATGGTTCGCGCCGTGATCGTCGCAACTGGCGGTCCGCGTCCGTCCGATGGTGGCTTTGTCTCTGATCGGTGGATTGCGGGAAATAGCGCGAAGGGGCCGACTCCTGGTCGATCCCGCCATTGCGGATTCAGGCCGACGCGCTCCCAAACTGGGGCGGGGTACGCGTGCAAATCATCAGGCGATTCCATGCGTTGATTTCAGCGATCGCAAAAGATAGATCGGCAACTTCCTTCTCCGAGAAATGCCGCCGAACCTCGGTGTACACCGCGTCGGAAACGTCGCCCCCAGTCAGACGCGTCAGCGCTTCCGACCAAGCCAAGGCCGCACGTTCCCCAGGACTATAAATCGGCGCTTCGCGCCATGCCGCGAGAAGGTGCAATTGGTCCTCACTGACCCCATGCTTGCGCGCCAATGGAACGTGCATGGCGATGCAGAAGGCGCAGCCGTTGATCTGAGATACACGCGTCTTTACCAGTTCGAGGAGCCCGAGCGACAGGCCGCTTTTTTGTACATATGAATGCACGCCCAGCATCGCCTTGTAGCCATCGGGACAAACTTTTGTAAGGTCAAGCCGCTGATCCATGGTCTATTTCTCCAAATTGTGCGTGTCGCGATCACCGCGACGGTTCAAGGCTCGTTGCTCCAGCCAGTTCGCGATTTGGGGGCTGAAGTTGGCCGGCGCCTTGGCGGCGACCTGCAATGCAAGTTCCTTCAACGAATGACAGGCCAGTTCATCCTTCATGCGCTTTTCGGCGGCCAGCATGACGGCGTGGATCGAGCAAACCCCAGTGGTTGCCCAAGTTGGCGCCTCGGAAGTGAATACGGCGCAGCGCTCGCGAATTTCCCGGCACTCAAAGAGCGCCTTGTCTCCGTCGATCGCATGAACGACATCGAGGAAGCTGATCTCATCCGCCGGTCGCGCAAGTGCGAACCCTCCCCGCGCGCCCTCGGTAGCCTCCACCAAACCGGCCTTGGACAGCTTGGTGAAGACTTTGGCCAGATACTCGGCGGGAACGCCCTGAAGGTCAGCGAGGTCACGAACGCCCGGGGCTGGGGCGCGAGGTGCGGGGTCCGTCAAATAGAGGAGACAGTGCAACCCATATTCAACGCCGGTGCTAATGAACGACATCAAAACTCCGACCGTCTATATCGTAGTTGTGCTGTCTATGCTGGCTGGTTCATTGAGGCAAGGAAATTCGCCTGCCTTGTCACGCTGATTCTCTCGCCGGCGACGTCGACCAGTTCCGGCCAAGCCGGCCCCGCAACGCATGCTTGCCGGTTCCCTTCGGAAGTATGGTAAGAAATGGGGGACGGAGGCCCCATTGGCGCCAGACACCGTGAATATTCACGACTCGGGATTGAGCCCTACAGCGACCCGGCGACACGACCGCCACATGGATCACCTCCGGAGACGCGCCATACGCCGCCCAGCGCACAATCGTCAGGCCTCGGTCGTGGTGCGGGCCGTCGGAAACAGAGAGATTGCGCGTCAGCCGCGATGGGGTCAGCGACGCGGTATCCACCCGACCCGGAAGCGCGCCGACACGGCTATCCCAGCCGGATGACGCGACGCCTTGGTTCCTGCTCGGCGGCGTTTTGATAGCGTCAAGCCCACACCAACAGATGGCAGGCATCAGCATGGACGAGCATTTAATTCAGCCGCTTCATCTGATCTTGATCAGTGGGAGCCTGCGGTCCCAGTCCGTCAATGGCTCGGTGATCGCGACGCTTGCGGATATGGTTCCGGCAGGCGCAGAGGCCGCCATCTATCGGGGAATTGGCGACCTCCCGCATTTCAACCCCGACCATGACCGCGATCCCTTGCCGGAGGCGGTTGCCGATCTTCGCGCGCAACTCCGGCGCGCGGACGCCGTGCTGGTTTCGACGCCGGAATATGCCGGCTCCATGCCGGGCAGCTTCAAGAACATGCTGGATTGGACGGTTGGCGGCGCCAGCCTTTATGGCATGCCTGTCGGTTGGATCAATCCGTCGGCTCATGGAGGGTCGCAAGACACCTATCATGCCCTGCGCATTGTCCTGGACCGGGCCGGCGCCGAGGTTGTCGAAAACGCCTGCGTGGCGATAGCCGTGCCGCGTGACGCTGTCGGCGCGACCGGCTTGATCGATGCGCTGGACATTCGCACGCATTTCGGCCGGGCTCTGGAGGCGCTGTTGACGGCGGCGCGAAAGCATCGCGCCGCCGCCGAACAAAACGATTAGTCAGTCTGTCGCCGCCGCGAGGATTGGCCCACCCTTCGGCCTTTGCAACAGAATGGCCGTTCTCAAGCCTCCCGCCGGGGCGGCGAAAGTAAAATCGGCAGGCATTCCGCTCCAGCCGCCGATGCGGGTCAGGCTTCTCACCACATGCCCATGCGGCAAGGTGCGGTCGCTGTTTTCTCCGCGTTTGACGGGGACGTTGATGACCTCCGGCTCATAGCGCACCAGCCAGACATCCGCGCCGCCTTCCGGCGCCTTGCCGGCGCCAATATTCGCCCTTTCCTTGCCCAGATGCACAAGCGGCCCGGCCTCGGCTTGCTGCGCGGCGATCAGCGCTTCAACCTCTTGCAGATTGGCGCCAACGGCGGAATTGCGGCCTTCGACGACGATCTGCGGCGTGAAGGGCCCGGACTCGCCCAGCGCGGGTTCATAGTCATATTGGCGGGCGGTGAATTCCGGCTTGCCGAAAATATCCTTCCAACCCAGCCGGTCCCAATAGGTCACGGCAAAGCTCAGAGCCAGCACATCGGGGCGGCGCGAAATTTCGATGAGATTGGCGTTGGCGGGCGGACAGGAGGAGCAGCCCTGGCTGGTGAACAGTTCGACGATAATGGGTCGTCCCGCCGCTGCGACGACGCCGGATGTCGCGGCGAGGCCGAGGACGGCGAGAGCCGTGGATGCGAAACGTTTCATGGGTCCGAATTCCTGACAGCGAGGATGCAAAGGCGCAATCCGTTCGCTCTCTTCGTCGCCACAGCCCGAATTGTTACGGCGCGTTGTCGCCGTCCGACGCTGGCCGCAACGCCGCCTTGACGACGCGGGCCTTCAACCGGGGCGTGGCGAAATCCAGAAAGGCGCGCAACTTGAGCGGCAGCAGCCTTTCGCCGGAATGAACCAGGCTGACGGGCAAATGCGCGGGTTCGCAATCTTCCAGCACCACCTTCAGCGCGCCGGCGCGGATGGCGACTTCCGCCTGATAGCTCAACACGCGGGTAACGCCGATGCCAGCAATGGCGGCGTCAATGGCCGCTTCCGCCGTATTGACCACCAGCCGGGCTCGCGGCGTGATCGTCGCGGACTTGAACCGCCAAAGGCCCGCCGCGCTCAGTGTCTGGAAGGCGACGCAGACATGGGTTTCGAGTTCGGCGACGTCGCGCGGGACACCATGCTCGGCGAGATAGGCGGGGCTGGCGCAGACGATATGGCGGATGCTCCCCAGCCTGATCGCGAACAGCCCGCTGTCGGGCAGCGCGCCGATCCGCAGCGCCAGATCGACATGCTCTTCAAACAGATCGACCATATTGTCGGCGAAGATCACCTTGATGTCGATTTCGGGATAGGCGCGCAGGAATTCAATCACCACCGGCAGCAGATGCAGGCGGCCAAACACAATGGGCGCGCTGATGATCAGATCGCCCTTGGGCGTGCGAAATTCGCCGGAGGCGACGCGCTCGGCCTCCTCGACATCGTCAAGAATGCGGCGGCAGGAGGCGATATAGGCGAGGCCGGCGTCGGTCGGCGTGAACTGGCGGCTCGAGCGGTTGAACAGCCGCGTTCCCAGATGCGCCTCAAGCTCGGAAACCTTGCGGCTGACGGTGGCGAGGGGGACGTTGAGCTTGCGCCCGGCCGCCGAAAGACTGCCGGTTTCGACCACGGTCAGCAGGATTGACATGGCTTCGAGACGATCCATCATCTTTCCGGTTTTCAAGAGGATACCTCCCGATACTGACGCCTATTTGAATGATTTGGAAGGGGCTAGCTTCTGGTCATCGGCCTCCCCGGACCGAACGCCCAGACCAGAAGGAGCTGCGCCCATGTCCCGCCTTCCCACACCTGCCACCGTCGCCGACGCCCCCGCCGCCTCCCGCCCGCTGCTGGAAGCCGTCAATAAGCAGCTCGGCGCCGTGCCGAACCTGTTCCGCCTGGTGTCCACCAGCCCGGCGGCGCTCGAAGGCTATCTCGGCCTTTCCGGCGCCCTCGCCAAGGGGACGCTTCCCGCCCCGACCCGCGAACGCATTGCGCTGGCCGTGGCCGAAGCCAATGGCTGCGACTATTGCCTCTCGGCCCACAGCTATCTGGCCAAGAACCTCGCCAAACTCGACGATGCCGAGATCGCCGCCAATCGCCTTGGCCACTCCAACGACCCCAAGGCCGACTCCGCCGTCGCTTTCGCGGCGAAGGTGGTGCGCGAACGCGGCCATGTGAGCGACGACGCCCTGCGCGCCGTTAAACTCGCCGGCTATGACGACGCCCAGGTGATCGAAATCGTCCTGCATGTCGGGCTGAACACATGGACCAATTACATCAATTCCGTCGCCGCGACCGAGATCGACTTCCCGGTCGTCACTGTCGGCAAGGCTGCCTGAACCAATCCGCAAGGGCCGGCATTCCGCTGCGCCCAAACCGCACACCAAGGAGCAGATCATGAAAAACTTCGCCTTCATCGCCCTGACCGTCGCCGCGCTTGCTTCCTCCGGGGCCAATGCCGATACCGTCCATCGTCATCACCGCGCCAGCGCTGGAATGGTGCACCACATTTCCGCGGCGACGAGTGCCCCGACCAGCTTCCAAGGCCTTTATCAAGGCGGCGGCGCGTCCAACGATTGCGAGGAGAGGGTCTTCGGATTTTGCAACGTTCGCTGACCTTCCGGGGGCTGCGCCTCTCGCCAGTTAGGCGAGAGGCGTCGATGCGGCCATTTTGCTTCACACTGGTTTGGCGCCGTCTGCCCCGGAACGCAACGCGCGTAGCGGCTATGATCCGGGAGAAAACAGCTCGACCTCCCTCAACTGGCGCAGGCTCGGCGGCTTCTGAGCCACCACAACGCGCCCTCGCGCGATTGCAAAAATCCGCGCGAAACCGCCGAGGAAGATGATCCCTCCCTGTCATCTTCCTCGGCGAGGCCGTTGCTTCGAAAAAGGCATTGTCATGACCCGTCCGCCGCTGCCGCCCTTCGACCTCGCCACCGCCACACAAAAGGCCCGTCTGGCCGAGGACGCCTGGAACTCGCGCGATCCCGCGCGCGTCGCCCAAGCCTATACGCCGGACTGCCGCTGGCGGAACCGCGCCGAATTCGTGCAAGGCCGCGCCGCTATCGAAGCCCTGCTGACGCGCAAATGGCGGCGAGAGAAGGACTATCGCCTGATCAAGGAAATCTGGGGCTTTCGCGAGAACCGCATCGCCGTGCGCTTCGCCTATGAATGGCGCGACGCCGACGATGGCTGGTTCCGCAGCTATGGCAACGAGAACTGGGAATTCGCCGAGGATGGGCTGATGCGCCGGCGTATCGCCAGCATCAATGACGCGCCGATTGCGGAACAGGACCGCCTGTTTCATTGGCCGCTCGGTCGCCGCCCCGACGACCATCCCTCGCTCAGCGAGCTCGACCTCTGAAAGCACAGCCATGGACGAACCCGGACGGCCCCCTTCCAGCGATGTCGCCTTCACGCCTTCGGTCAAGGCCGTGCAGGCCCGCAAGGGCTCGCGCCGGGCCTATGCCCATGTCGAGGCGGAGGGCGGCTGGCCGACGCGGATCACGCCGGACCTGGCGGACTTCATCGCCGCCCAGACCAGTATCTTTATGGCGACCGCCAACAGCCTCGGCCAGCCCTATATCCAGCATCGCGGCGGTCCGCCGGGTTTTTTGCGCGTGCTTGACGAGACCACGCTCGGCTTTGCCGACTTCACCGGCAACCGGCAATTCATCACCCTTGGCAATCTCGCCGAAAACGATCAGGCCCATCTGTTCCTGATCGATTACGCGACGCGGCGCCGCATCAAGATCTGGGGCCGCGCCAAGGTGGTCGAGGGCGACGACGCCCTTATGGCCGAACTCATGCCGCGCGACTATCGCGCGCGCCCATCGCAGGCGATCCTGTTCACGGTTTCCGCCTGGGACGCCAATTGTCCGCAGCATATCCCGCAAAAAATCGACGCCGCCGATGTGGCTGCGGCCCTGGCCGAACGCGACGCCCGCATTCTCGCGCTGG
>NZ_NHSJ01000026.1 GCF_002937075.1 Rhodoblastus sphagnicola | reverse complement strand
TCCTGGGTTCATGCCTACTACGCACAGAACACCGAGGCCGCTCTTGCCGCCGCTTGCCAGCAAAACGAGTTTTACCACGCGAGCTCTACCTATTGCTACGACGACCGCCGCGTCGTCCATACGCTCAAGCCGGACGGAACAACGACGAAACCCGGTCTCGACTGGCGCGTAAACGAGTCCGCTCTTCGCAAGGCTGAAGCAGCGGCGGCGAGAGAAGCGCGTCACTCGCGGCCCATCGAGCCCTAGGGTTCTATGTGAGAGAAAACGATCGCCAGTGTGCACAGCGACGATTAAGCTGCTCCTTCACCCGCCGCGCGTTGGCTAACGCGCGCGATAGCCTCGCTAATGCGAACCAGGCGGCGAAAGCCGTCAGCACGCCCAGGCCGCCCAGGGCGATGCCTACAAGCTGAAAGCCAGCAAAACTCGCCGCCACGCCGGTCGCGCCAGGCGATTGCAAGCCATCCTCTTTGATGTCCGTCCATGTTGAGTAGATTCCGAGTCTGGGTTTGACGCCATGCGAATGGCCTTGTGGACGTTTCGGCTGATCCGGTCCTCGTTTGCCTGCCTGATACGGAGGCGTTGACTAATCGCACGCCAGTCGGAACCGCCGCGCTCGGCCCAAATGGCGAGGATAGCGAAGCTATCCGCCGATTTGGAAGCCGCTTGCCGGCAAGACGCCGGTCGTCGCTTACGCCGAGAATTGGCGGCCGATCAACGAAGCTGGGAGAGCCACGTAAAGGACCACTCGTCATGAATACCAAGGGTGAGCCGGGCAAGGACACAGATGCCGCCTCGGCTGCGAAAACGCGCGTGAAGGACTCGCCAATTTCGGCGCCCCAGCCGGGACCGGCACCCGATTTGGCACGGACGGCCGGGGCCAGGGAAGCTTCGAAAGATGGCTTGACCGGCGACGAGGCCCGCCGCCGGCCCGCGAAATTCGGCCCCAACGGGATGCCGGACACAAGCGCGCAGCCATTGCGCATGGCGCTTGCGATGTTTTGGGCGCCCGTGCCGTGGATGCTCGAAGTCGTTATCGTGGTTGAATTGGCGCTCGGCAAATATGTCGAAGCGGCGATTGTCGCCTTTCTGTTGGTATTCACCGCCGCGCTCGGACTCCTCCAGCAAGCGTCATCGACCGCGACAGGCGCTCCCCTTGCGCCCTCTGACGCGGACGCCAAAGCCGTTTCGAAAGATGGCTTGACCGGTGACGAGGCCCGTCGCCGGCTCGCAAAATTCGGCCCCAACGCGATGCCGGACACAAGCGCGCACCCGTTGCGGATGGCGATTGAGATGTTTTGGGCGCCCGTGCCGTGGATGCTCGAAGTCGTTATCGTGGTTGAACTGGCGCTCGACAAATATGTCGAAGCGGCGATTATCGCCCTTCTGCTGGTGTTCAACGCCGCGATCGGACTCTTCCAGCAAACGCGCGCCCAGGCGACGCTGGCGGCGCTGAAGTCGCGGCTCGCGATGACAGCCTCTGTCCGACGCGACGGCGCTTGGAAGACCGTGCCATCGGCGGAGCTGGCGCCGGGCGACAGGGTGAAGCTTTCGCTGGGCGGCGTGGTCGCGGCGGATGTGAAGCTGATCAGCGGCGAAGTTCTGCTCGATCAGTCCATGCTCACCGGCGAATCCGTACCTGTCGAAGCCGGCGCGGGCGTTCAGACTTTTGCGGGGGCGTTGGTTCGGCGCGGCGAGGCCGAGGCCGAGGTCACAGCCACCGGCGCGCGCACCAAATTCGGCCGCACCGCCGAACTCGTTGGCGCCGCCCACGTCGTGAGTTCGCAGCAAAAGGCCGTTCTGCGCGTGGTGCGCAATCTCGCCGCCTTCAATGGCGGCGTCATCCTGCTGCTTGTGAGCTACGCTTGGTTTCTGGCTATGCCGGTCACGGACATCATCCCGCTTGTCCTGACGGCGTTGCTCGCGTCGATACCCGTGGCGCTTCCGGCGACCTTCACCCTGGCTGCGGCTGTCGGCGCGCGGGCCTTGGCCAAGCAGGGCGTCCTTCCAACGCGCCTCTCCGCCGTGGATGAAGCGGCGTCGATCGTTGTGTTGTGTTCCGACAAAACCGGCACGCTGACGCAAAACGCACTGACCGTTGCAACCGTTCGGCCAATGCCAGGATTTGACGAGGCGCATGTTCTGGCGCTGGCGGCGCTCGCGAGTTCGGATGGCGGCGAAGACCCGGTCGATGGAGCGATCCGCGCGGCGGCCGCGGGCAAGGCCGTTTCCGACGCGCCCAAGCTGATCGCGTTCGCCGCCTTCGACCCGGGCAAGAAGATGTCCGAGGCGACAGCGAATGATGCGACGGGAAACCCGCTGCGTATCGTCAAGGGCGCCTTCAGCGTCGTCGTCGGCATCGCCCAGTCCTCGCCGACCGCCGCCACGGCCGCCCAAGACCTTGAAGACAAGGGTTTTCGGGTGCTGGCTGTCGCCGCCGGGCCGGCGACGGCGATGAAGCTCGCGGGACTTGTCGCGCTCAGCGATCCGCCTCGCAAGGACGCGGCGGCGCTCATCGCGGAATTGCGCGGGCTGGGGGTGCGGACCGTGATGGTCACGGGCGATGCGCCGGCGACGGCGGCCATCGTTGCGAAGGCCGTCGGACTTGATGGCGCCGTCTGGCCGCCGGGGCCGATTCCCGACGCTGTGAGTCCCGAGCAGTTCGCCGTCTTCGCTGGCGTCCTGCCAGAGGACAAGTACAAGCTCGTCAAAGCCTTCCAGAAGGGCGGCCTCACCGTCGGCATGTGCGGCGACGGCGCCAATGATGCGCCCGCCTTGCGTCAGGCCCAGATGGGAATCGCGGTTTCGACCGCGACCGACGTCGCCAAATCGGCGGCCAGCATGGTGCTGATCGAACCCGGTCTCGCCGGGATCGTCGCCGCGGTCAAGGAAGGACGGATTACCTTTCAGCGTATCCTGACGTACACGCTGAATTCCATCACCAAGAAAACAGTCCAGGTGCTCTTTCTCGCGACCGGCCTGCTCATGACCGGCCATGCAATCCTGACGCCTTTGCTGATGGTCCTGATCATGATCACCGGCGACTTCCTCGGCATGTCCCTGACGACCGACAATGTCCGGCCCTCGCCCGCGCCAAACTCCTGGAGGATCGGCAATCTGACGATCGCCGGCGTCATCATGGGCATCGGCGAACTGGTTTTCTGCATAGCCATTCTGGCCTTCGGAATTTACCAGATGAGGTTCGCCCTAAGCGCGCTTCAGACCCTGGCCTTCGTTACGATCGTGTTCGGCAACCAGGCCACGACCTATACCAATCGCGAGCGCCGTCACCTCTGGTCCACGCGCCCCAGCGTCTGGCTTCTGCTCTCATCCATCGCCGATATTCTGATCGCCTCGACCTTGTCGGTCGCAGGCATCGCGATGACCCCCTTGCCGGCATGGGTCGTGGCCGGCGCGTTGGCGGCGGCGGTGGGTTTCGCGTTCATCCTGGATTTCGTGAAGACGCCGGTCTTCCGACGTCTCGGCATCACTTGAGCATGCAACACTCCGCCGAAAGGAATGACGATGAAGATCAGTTCAAAGGACTTTCGCGTGCGGGAGGGTGACGACGTCAAGCTTTCATTCGGCAAGGCGCGAGCGGAGCCAGCACGCCAGTTCTCGGATGCGTTCCTGAAGCTCTTCAACGGAATTGGGCGGCCCCGCTTCGGCCCGAATGCGCGCCATCGAATAGGCGTCGACCCGCTCGTCGCCGCGGTGGACGAAATTCCTGTGCCGGCCTTCAATTTCAAAGCCGAATTTTCGGTAAAGGCTGAGCGCCTTTTCATTGTCGGCGAAAACCGTCAGCTCCAGCCGCCCGAGGCCGAACAGAATGTCGGCGGCGGCAATCGTGGTTTGCAGCAACCTCTTTCCGACGCCATTCCCTTGGAAACTCTCGCGCACGCCGAGAAAAAACCATGCGCAGTGGTTGCGGCGTTGCGGCAGGATGTAAAGGCCGCAGAACCCGACCACCTGGCCGTCGATTTCGGCCACCGTCTCGAAGCGGGTGTCGCCAAGGCCCGACAACCAGGCGCGAAAACCGTCGAGGGCGGGGAACGGGTCGAGGTGACTCGCGCCATGCCGGAAACACGCCTCATTGACGAGTTCGAAAATCGACAGATCGTCGCGGTCTTCGCGCAATCGAACGGCGATTGCCACGCCAGTCCGCGCGGGCGCGCCTCGAACGCAAGCGCTCATGGCGCGCCTCCGCTAGACTTCGCCGCGCCGGCGAACCGGCTCAGCAATTCCTCCAAGGTGGCGTCCTCGGATGCGACAGCGCCCCATATCTTCGCCGGCGGCCCCTCGGGCGACGCCCCGCCGAGCAGCCGCGCCAATTCGTCGTCCTCTGGTGTCGGTGTGGCGGAGCCCCGCTTCTGGTCCTCGGCGTCCTGTTCGGCTTGCCCCCGTGCCTGCTCGAAATCGGCCGGCTCGTCGTCATCGCCGGCCCGGGGCCGCGCCTCGCGCGCCGGAAAGGCCGCCTTTCGCCGCTTGCCATCGCGCTCCCATTCGGGAACGGGGGTGATCAACTCCGCCTCGACCGATCGCGGCTTGGGCTTGCAGGGCTGGCCCCCATGGGGAACACCGAAATTCTTCGTCTTGATATGCGAAATATGCATGAGTCGCCTCAAGATTTGCCTGGTCTTGCAGTGGTGCGGGTCTCGACGGAGCGCGTTCAGCCCATCTCGACGAGATCGCGAAGGCTGCGCCAGCACAGGCCGCCACCAATCTCGTCGTTGGTCCATTGCGTATAGGCGAGGTTCGCCAGCCATTGAGAGCGGTCCCCAGTCCATGGCTTTTCCAAGCGGGCCAGGGAATGCGCGGAAACATCCCAGGCGAAATTCGCCTCGCTCATGCAGATGGTCGGAACGCCGGCCATCACGGCGTCGATTGCAGAGCCACTTGTGTAAGCAATCCATGTCCCGGCCCGCGCCAGATCGTGGTGCAGAGGCTGACGCGAGATTTCGATCCCCAACGCCGCACCGGCCAGGATCAAATCGTTGGAGACATCAAACGGATGCGGACGAATGACGACCAGGCGTTTTGAAGCCCTTTGGACATGGCCCGCGACGTCGATCGCCCATTCGTTGATGTCCAGGCCATCAAGCGAAAAATCGCCCGGCAATTGTCCCGCGACGATGATCGGCCCCGCGTCGCCGGTCTTCCATGGCGCCAGGATCAGCCCCATGGCAGTGGCGCGGTCGTCCGGCAGATCCCCGGAAACGAACCGGCCGCCGCGATGGACGTGGTCGAAGCCGACGCGGAAATGCCATTGCTTGACGGACCGGATGAGCGGCGTCTCCAGGATCAACAGATTCTTGGGGTGGAGATTCCTGACGGCGCGCGCCGCGCGGGCGCGCTCTTCCAAACCGTTGCGCGGTGACCACAGAAGGACAGCGACATCGCAATCGACGTATTTGGCGAGAGAAATCTCGACATCGTCGCCGCAGACCGACAGCCCTGGCGCCAGCTTCTCGTGAATGAACTCAACTTCGCAGCGGTTTTGGGCTGTGCGTTCGTAGATGACAATTTTCATTGGCGACGGGGTCTTCAAGCGGACCTGTTCAGGCGGTTTTACGAAATGGCGGTTCGCGCCGCCCTGAATTCGCGACGCGAACCGCCGTTAATCAATCGTCTCGTGAACGCCACTCCTGACGGCCGTCCGAATGGCCGCCATGTTCCCATCCCACATGGTGATGGCCCCAATGATGGCGCTGGCGGCGGCGCAGATCGTCGAACAGCGCCTTCTGGCCGTTGTCCAGCGCGTTGTAGAAGGTGATCAGCTTCGGACTCGACGCTTTCAGGCCGTTCAGCCGGGCTTCAAGCAGGCGCTGCCGAAAAGCCAGTTTTCCCTCAAAACTATGCACGTCCGGCTGGTTGGCGCAGATCGCGTCGACGGCGGTCTTGCGCGCGGTCGCGCGGGCGTCCTGAGCGGCCTTGAACAGATCCTTCTGCGCGTCGGTCAGGTGAAGGCGCTCGGCGAGGCGCGCCAGATGCTGTTCCCTACGCACGGGATCCGGGGGCTTGGCGCAGAAGCGTTCGATCCTGCTCCCATGACCGCCGTCGCCGTCAGGCGCGGCGAAGGCGGCTGGCGAAAAGGATAACGCGCCGCAATAAAGCGCAAGCGCGACTATTCTCGAAATATTCATCTCGGACTCCGTCATCGGGAACGGCGCGCGCCAAACAGCCTGACGCGAATCGCCCGGTCCCCGCCCATCGGGCTATGGCTGGACAGAAGCCTTATGCCTGCGAATTGATTCTGGAATTTCTCCGGGGGGCGTAGTTCTTGTCTGCATTATGTCTGAAACGTCGCCAGCTACGTCTTGTGACTGGACACCGACGGCGTTGGACGGCTCAATCGCGCGGCAGGCTTCCTGCATTTTTCGTTGTGATCGCAAGAGAGACCATTGATCAGGAAAACAGCTGCGCTCGTCATCGAGGACGACGCCGAAATCGGCGAACTCATCGTCCGATATCTTAAGGGCCAGGATATGGACGCGGAGGTGGTCCCCAGTGGAGAAGCGATGGACCGGTCGCTGGCGGCGGGCGATTATGACGTCCTGATCCTCGACCTGAATTTGCCGGGCGAGGACGGCCTCGCGATCTGCCGCCGTCTGCGCGCGGCGCGCGCCACGCCGATCATCATAGTCACCGCGCGCGGCGAGGACGTCGACAAGATCATCGGCCTTGAAATGGGAGCGGATGACTATCTGTCAAAGCCCTTCAATCCGAGGGAACTGCTGGCGCGCATCCGGGCGGTGTTGCGGCGCGGCGGCGCGGAAGCCGCCAAAAGCCCGTCCGGAAGCCTTGCACGACCGGGCCCGCGTTATGAATTCGCCGGCTGGCGCATGGATCTCTCGACCCGCGAACTGACCTCTCCCTCTGGCGCCAAGACCGCTCTGACAGGCGCCGAGTTCGACCTGTTGCATGTCCTGTGCGAGCATCCCAACCGCATTCTGAGCCGGGATCACCTTCTCAGCCTGTTGCATGGGCCGATTGATGGACCGAACGAGCGCAGCATAGACACCTTGATCAGCCGCCTGAGGCAAAAGCTGGAGCTTGAGCCCCGCAATCCCCAGTTGATCCAGACCATCCGATCCGAAGGCTACATGTTCACGCCGACGGTGGCTGCGCGATGAAAGCCTTCCTGCGCCGCTTCCGTCCGGACGCCATGACGGGGCAGATCGCCCTGCTTGTCCTGGCCGCGATCCTGATCTTCCATTTTTCGGTCGACGCCACCCGCATGTTCACCGATGCTGAATGGCGTCGCCCGATCGTCGATCCCGCCGATGTCATCGCCGGCGCCGTGGTCGCGGTCGAGGCCGCGGCGCCGGAGCAGCGGCGGGATGTTCTCGCGCGCCTCGCCCGGACCGCGCCTTGGGCGAAGCTGGCGATCCGGCCGGCCCCGCCAGCCGATTGGTCGAACGACGCTGGCGCCGAGGGCCAAAGGATCTCGGCGCGCCTTGGCCCCGGCGCCGACGTGCGCGAGCCGTCGGAATCCCAGGATTCCGGCGGACTTTTCGCAATCGGTCTGAAAAGCGGGGACCATTTGATGGTGAGCATCCCCGAACCGCGTCGGATCGCCCATCTTCGTCCGGCTGGAAGGAGCGGGGCATACGCGGCGCGCGTTTGGGAGCGTTTTGCGATGCTCTTCTTTATCTGCGTTCTAATTTTGTGGGTGTGGCTGTCTGCGGCCGTGGTGTCGCCGCTGGTCCGGCTGGCAAACCAAGCCGAGAAATTTCCTGAGGACATCGAAGCCGGCGCCCGCGCGCCCGAGAAGGGACCGCGCGAAGTCGTCGAGCTATCGCGGGCGATCAACCGCATGCAGGACCGCATCCGGTCGATGATCGCGGCGCGCAGCCATGCCCTGGCCGCGATCAGCCACGATCTGCGCACGCTCATCACGCGCATGCGTTTGCGCTCGGAATTCATCGAGGACGTCGCGATGAGGGCCAAAATGCTAAGCGATCTCCAGAGCATGGATCACATGCTCAAGAAGAACCTCGAATTTCTCCGCGATGGCGATGCGCCGCTGGAACGCGGTCCGATCGACCTCGGCAGCTTGTTGCAGACACTTGCCGACGAGTGCAGCGAAGCGGGGCATGACGTTGTGTTCATCAACGGTCCGCGCCAAGCCGTTCTCGGCTCGCTTCCCGAATTGCAGCGACTTTTCTCAAACCTGATCGAAAATGCTTCCCGCTACGGCAAGCACGTCGAAATCTCGGTGCGCGCGACGGCGCCCGACGCCGTCGAGATCGACGTCGCCGACGATGGGCCGGGCATCGCTCAGCAAGATCGCACTCGCGTTATGGAACCTTTCGTGCGTGGCGAGGCCGCTCGGAACATGAACGAGAACGAGGGCTTCGGCCTCGGGCTTTCGATCGCGAATTCCCTTGCGCAGCGAGCCAATGGGGCTTTGACGCTGCTTGAAAACGTTCCTCACGGACTCATCGCCCGCGTGCATCTGCCTTTGGCCGCTAGCGATCTGGAGGGTCGCACCGTACCTGTAAGGCAATGAATTGAGCGCTAGGGGAAAGCATATCAGACTTTCAATTCGCGGAAGGCTATGTGATGGCGCACTCGTCAGCGCGTCGCGACATTTGGCCGTATTTAGCATCGTCCAATTTCATTCTACTTTGCTGTGCCCTTTTAGGCCACTGCTTGTAGTATTTCGAAGTCTCGACCTCGAACCAGCGCCGGCATAGGAGGCTGTGACCGGCCTGGCCTCGGCTGGATCGAGAACAGGAACGCCAGATGATCGCCAGCCAACCGGCGCAACCCATTCAGCAGAAAAACTCTGTCGAGCAAGATCGCGGCCGGCGCCACGGCATGGCGGTCGCCACCGCCCTCGTCCTGGCCGCCGCACTTCTGCAATGGATATTATCCACCCAAGGGATGCGCTTCCTCTTTGTAACCTTGTACCCGGCCGTCATGCTGGCGGCGCTCTATGGGGGCGTGCGGGCGGGAGGGCTGGCGACCTATCTTTCAGCGACCATTGCCGGCTATTTCTGGATTGAGCCGCCCGGGTCGCTCGTTGCGCCCGCCCCGATCGACTTTCTGGGCGTGGCGTTTTTCGTCGCCAACGGCTTTCTCGTATCTTGGGTCGTAGAGAACGTTCAGCAGTCCAACCTGAGGCGGCAGCAAGCCGAGGGCTCCCGGCGCGTCGAGCTTGAACGCCTGATCGCGGAGCGCACGATTGACCTGTCGAAGCAAATTGTCGAGCGCGAGACCGCGGAAGCGCGGATGCGCCTTGCTCTGGAAGCCACTGAATCCGGGATCTGGGAATGGACCCTCGCGACGGGTCGCAACGTCTGGTCGGATAACCTCTGGCGTCTCTTTGGTCTCGATGCTACCGGACAGGAGGCCTCCTATGAACTCTGGCGGCGCTCGGTCCATCCGGACGACCGCGCGCGGGTCACGCAATTGATTGTCGCCGAGGCGTCGGCGGGCCACGATTTTGAGCTTTCCTGGCGGGTCCATCTGCCCACCGGCGCGCCGGAACGCTGGCTGCTTTCGCGCGGGCGCCCAGTGATGGGCGTCGATGGCAAGCCGGAACGCTATATCGGCATTGTCATCGACGTTTCCGAACGCAAGCGGGCTGAAGACGCCGAGGAAAGGTTCCGCGCGTTATTCGAGAACATGCAGGATGGGTGCGCCTATTGCCGGATGGTTTACGATGAATCCGGCCAACCCGTGGATTTCGTCCCTCTCGCCGCCAACCCCGCCTTTTACCGACTGACCGGCGTGGAGAACGTCATCGGCGAACGCATGACGGAAGCGCTGCCCAATGTTTCTGAGGCCTGGCCTGGCCTGATCGAAATATTTGGCCGGGTCGCGCAAACCGGACGGCCGGAGCGGTTCGAGATCGCGTTCAAGCCAATGGGGCGCTGGCTCAACGTCTCCGTTTGCCGCCCGGGTCCAGACCATTTCGTGGCGATATTCGACGACATCACCGAGCGCAAGCAGGCGGAGGACGCCGTCCAGACCAGCGAAAAACGGTTAAAGGCGTTCCTCGAGAACAGCGCCCTGATCGCCTGGCTCAAGGACGATGAGGGCCGTTACGTTTTCATGAGCGAAAATTTTCAACGGCGCGCCGGGCTGCGGTTGGAAGACGCCTTGGGCAGAAGCGATTTCGATCTTTTCCCGCGCGCCGTCGCCGAACACTGCAGGAAAAGCGATCTCGCGGCCCTCGCTGCGAAAGCTCCGATTGAATCTCTCGAACCCGTACCGAATCCGGACGGCAGCGTCGGCTGGTGGCTCAACAACAAATTCACCTATCGCGATTCGTCGGGGCGACGCTACGTGGGCGGGCTGGGCGTCGACATCACCGCGCGCTTCGAGGCCGAAGCGGCGCTGCGCAAGAGCGAACAGCGGCTGCAACGCTTCTATAATTCGGGGCTCCTGGGACTCTTCTACTGGAACGTGAACGGCCAGATTGTCGACGCCAACGACAAGTTTCTCGAGATGATCGGTTACGAGCGGGACGACATGGCGGCCAGCCGGATCGATTGGCGACAAATGGTCGCGCCGGAGTTCGGACGCCTCAACGATCATTCCTTTGCAGAATTCGTGGCGATCGGCGTCAATTCGGCGCCGTTCGAACAGGAATATGTTCGCAAGGATGGCTCGCGCCTTCCCGTCTTATTCGCCGCCGCCATGCTCGACGAGACGCGATGCGACGGCGTCTCTTTTGTCGTCGACATCACCGAGCGCAAGCAGGCCCTGGAGGCCCTGGTTCTCGCCAAGGCCGAAGCCGAGCGCGCCAATATCGCCAAGTCAAAATTCCTTGCCGCCGCCAGCCATGATCTGCGCCAGCCTCTGCAATCGCTCACAGCGTTGCTGCGCGTCATCGAGATGCAAATCGCGAACAAACAAAACACCGATGGCGCGCTGAAGAAGGCGCAGAACGCCGTGAACAGTCTGAATGGTCTGTTGAGGGGAATTCTCGACATCGCCCGGCTCGACGCCGGCGTCGTCGCACCCGTCAAGACAAGTGTCGATCTGAGCGAAATGCTGATGCGGCTGACGGACGAGTACCGCGCCCGCGCGGTTGAAACCGGTCTCTCCCTGTGCTTTGCGCCCCGTGCTCTGCGCACGCACACCGACGCCACTCTGTTGGAACGGATTGTTCGCAACCTGATTGAGAATGCGCTGCGTTACACATCCGTGGGCGGCGTTCTCATTGGCCTTCGCCGCCGCGGCGCCAACGTCCGGCTCGACGTCATCGACACCGGCATTGGAATTCCCGCCGACAAGCAAAGCGAGATTTTCCAGGAGTTCCATCAGCTCAACAATCCCGTGCGCGACGCCAGCCGGGGCCTAGGCCTGGGGCTCGCCATTGTTTCGCGCCTCGCCAAGCTCCTGGGCGTGGAGGTGGATGTCCGCTCGCGCCTTGGGCGCGGCACGCGCTTTTCGCTGTTGCTGCCTTGGAACAGACCACGCCAGCCCCCATCGAAACCAAACGGGCGGTCTTCAGTCCGGGCGGCCGCATTCTCGTCATCGACGACGATGAAGCGGTGCGCGAGGCTCATGAAACATTGCTGGAATGCATGGGCTACGAGGTTTTCAGCGCGGACACCGGAGAAAAAGCCCTGGCGCTCGCCGAACAGGAAAGGTGGCGATTCGATGCCATTCTCGCCGATTATCGGCTCGGCGCCGGCTTGACCGGGACGCAGACCGCGACGGAAATCTCCCGCCGCGCCGGCTTCGCCATTCCAACCGTGGTCCTGACCGGCGACACCGCCGTCGAGCCGATCCTGGAGCTTTCCTCCACCGCGTTCACCATCCTGCACAAGCCGGCCGATACGGACGAACTGCTCGAGATCTTGGCGTCGTTGTCATCAGGCGAACGCCGCTTTCGAGGAAGATCGCGGCGCCAATTTCACATTCCATCTTGAACTTGCCGGCGCGTACGCTCTGCCCTGAACCGGCCGGCGGTCTTGGACCCATCGACCTATTTCAGGACCGCCATTCGCGCGATCGACGAAGGTCGCCAAAGGGTCAACACGGGACGGTCGCTGGCCTGTTCTGGAAAGTCTGTTCTGAGCCGTTCTGACCCGTTGAACCTTCTTACGCCGTGGCCTTGGACCACGATCCGCGCGCCTCTTGCGCCGCCTGGGCTCTCACTGATGCGCCGGAGGCGAACGGCGCGGCCAGTTCTGGCGTGGTAAAGCCCGCGCCGTCGCGTTGGACATCGCGATAGCCGCGACGTCGTTTCGATGCCTCCAGCCGCTTGAACGCGCGCCTGGCGGCATCCAATTCGGAAAGGCTCATCCCGGGTTCCGGGGTGATGGGGCGACGACTGCTTCGACGAGCGCGGTCAGTAGCGCCTTTCCCCGTTTTTTGGCGTTGTGCACGAACTGGAAGAACGCGAGGTAGAGCGGCAGCTTTTCTTGAGAGACCCCGCGATGCGGTCGCAGCCATGAACGCAGCAGCGACCAAAAGCCCTCGATCGTATTGACGTGGATTTCATGAAATCCGTCACCGTCCTCGTCACGCGCATATTCGCCACGTCCATGGCAAACGGTCTTGTGATGATATCCCCACGCGGGCAACCGGGCGTAGATGTCGTATTCGTCGGTATGGATCAACGCGCCCTTGGCGATACCGGCTTCGATGATCGGCTTGATCGTGGTCTGCTTAACATTGGCCAGCATATTCAAGACGACCTGGCCGCCGCGTTGGATCATGCCGAGAATTGGCGGCTTTTCCTTTTCGAGCGTCCCGCGTCCAGGCGCGCCCCTCAATCTGTTGCGTCGACCTTTGCGGCCTTTTTTTCGACGGCGGCGGGATTGCCCTTGTGGCCGGCGACGACATAGACCTCATCAATCTCGACCTCGCCCGACAGGACCACCGGCGGCGTCTTGGCGGCCAACCCTTCGCGCAATTGCTTCGTCATCTCCTGCACGTCGTTTTCATTCAGGCTCAACTCCTGTGCGATTTGTCGATTGGAGAGGTTCAGCCCCATGAAATACAGGCATAATATCCAAACGCGCAGCGGCTGATGATGGCCCGCCAGCGCCGTGTCAGAGAGATCGTCGAAACGTAACTGGCAACCGTTGCAAAGATAGCGCTGGCGATGCGGCTGCGTTTCATCATGGCCGTTGCGCACGACATGCTCGCCGCTGCATTTGGGACAGCGAACGCTTTGCGGCCAGCGCATTCGACGCACAAGTTCGAAACATCTCGCGTCATCAAGCACCGCCGACAGATTGATCAGAACGCTCATGGCCCCAACCTCTCGCGAATCAGTCGAGAGCCATATGATTCAGTCAATGACGCTCCGCGAAAGCACTCCGGCCCGAGTCATTTCGACGCACCGCCTTCGCCGCCGCCGCAGCGTCTATTGCCATCACCCCGGAACCCGGGATGAGCCTTCGGAAAATGTCACGATCATGCGCTGACCCTGCGCGCCGATCCGTCCCCAGGTTCTTATCAGCGCGTGTTCGCCGAACAAGGTCGGATGCACCTCGAGTTCGTAGTAGCGCCACATGTTGCGCGTGGCGTCGATGCGTTCGAGGTGGAGCGGAGGTTCGGCGGGGCAAGTCATGGGCTAGGGTCGCGGCAAATCCGCCTGCTGTCCAACGCATAAACTGAATCAATCAGCCCGCGATTGATTCATTGCGTCGATGACAGCCGCACGGCGCATGCGGCGACGCCGGCGCACCCGGCGGCCGGAAAGAGCTTGCGGACAAAAACTGGGTGATGCGCGAAACGTCACTTGACTACGAGGCACGCGAAACGCCGTTCACAAAGGCGCTGTGGAGCGGGGCCGCGCTCGCAGTCGCCGCCGGGTATTCGGCCTTCGCACGGGCGTTGCGCCGGCGCCAGCCGCAGGCGCCCAGCGACCCGCTGGCGCTCGGCCTCATGGCTTCCTCCGGATTCGCCGCTTGGGCGCTCGGACTCGACTTCGCCCTCAAAAGCGGCGCGCTCGCCGTCGCGCTGGCGCTGTCCGCGCTCGGCGCGGCCTTTGTCGAACAGGCAAGCGTGACTTCTGCATGGCGCCGCCGCCAGAGTGGCGCGCCCGTCGCGCCAGATACCCGGCATTAACAGCCACCGCATTCGGCGTTAACCATTCGGCGCTATTAATTTTTCGAATTGAAAATGAGCTGCCGCTCATCTGAGCAACGGGCAAAGAGACCTGGCCGACGATGCCCTATGACCGTCGTCACGATTTTGGAGAGTGAGGCCGTCCCATGCGCGTGCTTTTGATAGAAGACGATCGATCGATCGCGCAAAGCATCGAATTGATGCTCAGGGCCGAGAACTTCAACGTCTACACCACCGATCTCGGCGAGGAAGGCATCGATCTCGGCAAGCTTTACGACTACGACATCGTCCTGCTCGATCTCAATCTGCCGGACATGTCGGGCTATGAGGTGCTGCGCGCCCTGCGCGTCGCGAAGGTCAAGACTCCCATCCTTATCCTGTCCGGTCTCGCCGGCATCGAGGACAAGGTCAAAGGGCTGGGTTTCGGCGCCGACGACTATCTGACGAAACCCTTCCACAAGGACGAACTGATCGCTCGCATCCAGGCCATTGTCCGCCGCTCGCAGGGCCACGCCCAACCGATCATCACCATCGGCGACCTCGTCGTCAATCTCGATCAGAAGATGGTCGAAATCGCCGGCGCCCGCGTGCATCTGACCGGCAAGGAATATCAGATGCTGGAGCTGCTTGCTCTTCGCAAGGGCACGACGCTCACGAAGGAAATGTTCCTCAATCATCTTTACGGCGGCATGGACGAGCCGGAACTGAAGATCATCGACGTCTTCATTTGCAAATTGCGGAAAAAACTCTCCAACGCCAGCAATGGCGGCAATTACATCGAAACCGTCTGGGGCCGCGGCTACGTGGCGCGCGAGCCTTATGACGCCGGCGAGCGCATTTCAGCCTGATTCCTTGGGGCGAGGCGCTCGGCGTAGCAGTTGTGTGGGCGGTGGCGCCTTCAGGCGTCGAAAGCCTTGAGACCGACATACGCGACGCGACCGCCGTCCTGACTTTCCTCGATCTGGCTCCCGCAGACATCGCAGAGACGCTGGGCATTCGGCGCTTTCGTTTGGATTTGTAACATATTTGAAGGATTTACCCAGATAATTGACGCAGCGGAAATTGAAAAGCGACTTACGGCGCTTGAGCAGGGGCAGGCCAATGAAAACGAGCGTCAAAGCCAGGCTGGCGGCCATAGCGGCGAAGAGCTCGAAACCCAATCGCATCGTTCTTTGCACCGAGGGCGACGCCACGTCGGTTGAAGAGGAAATGCGGCTGGCGGGCGAATTGGAGGGCCCCGGCGTCAAGATCGTCGTCTTGACCGTGCCAAGAAGGTCCTTGGAAAGGACGACGGTTCAATGAGCCGCACAAGCTCGCGCTCGTGCAGGACACCCACACGGCCCAAGGCCAAATGATAGGGCGACGCGATAAGTCGAAGCACGCTGCGCCGCGTTTTTGGCTCATGTCAGAATGAATTAGATTGCTATGTGGAAACATTTCGAATAAAAGAGAGACACGATATTTGTTTGGACGGCCGTTTTTCTACCGCGCCTGTGCGCTTGCGACGAACCTCCCCCCACTTCGAAATTCGGAAAAGCTGCCGCGCATTCGCACGGCGGGCGATCAATACTGCCATGAGGAGGGTTCTGTTATGACCACCGGCACAGTGAAATGGTTTAATTCCACCAAGGGTTTCGGCTTCATCCAGCCTGACGACGGCGGATCTGATGCGTTCGTCCACATCTCTGCTGTCGAGCGCGCCGGAATGCGCGATCTCGTCGAAGGCCAGAAGCTCGGCTACGAGCTGAAGCGCGACAACAAGAACGGCAAGATGTCGGCCGAACAGCTCGAAGCAGCCTAATCGAGTTCATCGTTGGCGGCGACCACGGATGTACTGGCGCCCGCCGACAGACGAACACCCAAAGGCCAGGCAATGCCTGGCCTTTTTCATTCAATCCCAGGCGTATTTCCGTTTCCGCCTTTCGGTCGGCCAAAGGACTGCAACTCCTTGTGCAGCGCTTTCAAGGATAGGGCTTGCCCATGCCCACGCCCGGTAGGAGCGCCAATCTGGCGTCACGCTCGCCGCCGACGATCCGGAGGAACACACGAGCCGGCGACCTGATCGATGAAATCGAGGCGCTGCTGGCTGCGGTCGGGCGCTGCTGCGCCAGCGTCACTCGTCGAAAGGCGCGGCCGGCGCTGTTTCGTCGACCTCTTGATCGTAGTCGAGAACGAGCCCGAGGGCGCGGTCGAACGCATCGTCGACGCCCGGTTTTCCATACTCGGCTCCGCGCTCCAGCAGTCCGGCCTCTTCGAGGGCTTCGATGTCGGGCAGGTCGCGCAAGCTCCCAAGACCAAAGATTTCGAGAAACAGCTTGGTGGTCACATAGCTCAGCAGCGCGCCGGGCGCGCCATCGGCGCTAATTTCGTGACAGCGAGCTGCGCAAGCTTGATCGCGCGCGCCCCCGGCGCGAGGCGGTTGTCTGACTATGGCAAAGCCCGCATATGCGTTTCGCCCCTGCCGCTAAATACTTGCCCGAAGTATCACCAAATGATACTTTTCGATCCAAAGGGGAGATCGATTGCATGGCTTCGAGCTATACGCTGGGTTCTCACTTCGAGGGCTTTGTCAGGAGTTTGGTGCAGAGCGGGCGCTATGCGTCGGCCAGCGAAGTCATGCGCGACGGCCTCCGTCTGGTGGAGGAACGCGAGAAAATGCGCGCCGCCAAATTGGAAGCCCTCCGCTCCGATATTCGCGCGGGCCTCGACAGCGGCCCCAGCGAACCGCTCGACATCACGGAAATTAAAGCGGCTGCTCGCAGTCAGCGCCAAAGCGCCAAGACTGCTCCTTCTCATGGCAAATAGGCTTCTGCGTTCTCCGCTTGCCCGGCTCGATCTTATCGATATTTGGCAATTCATCGCCGACGACAACGAGCGCGCCGCCGATGGCTTGCTCGACAAAATCGAAGTCGCCTTGACTATGTTGCGCGACAATCCGCTCGCAGGACGTGCGCGGCCGGAGTTGGCGACCGCCCTCCGTAGCTTCCCGGTCGGCAATTACGTGCTGTTTTATCGGCCCCTCCCCGACGGGGTGGAGCTGGTGCGCGCCCTCAACGGCCGTCAGGATGTTCAGCCGGAAAATATTGATTAATATCGAACACATAAAATGCGCTGGAAGCCGGGCAAAGTCCGCCCTCCAGCGCGTCAGCCAATTTGGGGATCCTCCTCCTGATCGTCCTTGAGCATGAGCCCGAGGGCGCGGTCGAACGCATCGTCGACGCCCGGTTTTTCATCCAGATCCGCTCCGCGCTCCAGCAGGCCGGCCTCTTCGAGGGCTTCGATGTCGGGCAGGTCGCGCAAGCTCCCAAGACCAAAGATTTCCAGAAACAGCTTGGTCGTCACAAAGGTCAGCGGCGCGCCGGGCGCCGGCGAACGCGGGCCGGCGCCGATCAGCCCAAATCGTTTCAGACGCGCGAAAATATCGCGGCTGATCTCCTTGCCGATCAGACGCGACAGATCCCGGCGCGTCAC
>NZ_NHSJ01000025.1 GCF_002937075.1 Rhodoblastus sphagnicola | reverse complement strand
GAGTCCACGCAAGGTTGCGCGATGCGTCCCGGCGTTCCCGCAGGCGCGAGCGCGTCCACGACAATGGCCTCGTCGCAATCCTCAAACAGCGCCAGCGCCGCCGGCCCCGCCGTTCCCGCGTCGAACAGAAGGAGATTTTCCGGGCGCGGCCTGGCCGCGAGATGCGCGAACACGGCCGCGCCAAAGCCATCGTCGCCATGCAGCGGATTGCCGAAACAAAGGATGTGGCGTCGGATCATGGCTTTTCCCTTCATGGTCCGAAATGAATCTTGCGGCCGGTGTCGAGCATATGGACGGTGCAGACCAGACAGGGGTCGTGCGAGCGGATGACATGGCCGATTTCGATGGGATCGTCGGGATCGCGCACGACCATGCCGACCAGGCTCTGTTCCCAATGGCCCGGCTGTCCCGCGCTGTCGCGCGGCGAGGCGTTCCATGCCGTGGGGGTGACGATCTGGTATTTTTCGATCTTGCCGTCGCGGACGCGAATCCAGTGCCCGAGCGCGCCGCGCGCGGCCATGGTCAGGCCATAACCGTCGCCATCGGGTTCCGCCTCTGGAGCGCGGAAATGTTCGCCGGAAAGGTTGGCCGCCAGTTGATCGAGCATGGCGCGGGCGTGGACCAGTTCATGCCCGACGCGGCGCATCCGCGCGAATTGCCGCAGCCAGGCGCCGCCGCCTTCTGCCGCGTAAATCGAAGCGATCAGGGCGTCGCCGCCGATCAGCAATTCCGCCAGCGGGCCGGTCTGCACGACATGATCGCCATAGCGCGGCGCCTTGGCCCAGGAGTAGCGTTCGCCGTCCGGCATGTAATTCGGGATGGTTTCGCCCCGCCAGGGATGGCGTCCGCCCTCATAGGGCCGGAACCAGGAATGGCGGACGTGTTCGTTGATCTGGCCCTGGTCGAGCGGCGCCAACCCTGCGCCGTCGTAAAAGCCCGAGCGCAGGATCGGCGCCTCGGGGTTTTCCGGGTCGCGCCAGGCGCCGTAGCTCAGCATGGCGCCAACGCCGGCGGCGGCGCCATGCAGGCCCAGCCCGCGCGCCGCGCGCGAGATCAGGCCGAGCGCGCTGCGCCCATGGCCGGGCGCGTCGAGCAGGGCGAAATAATCCTCGGCCTTGTCGAGCGCCATCCAGGCGTCGAGCGCAAGGCCGATGATCCGGCGCTCGTAGAATTGCTGAAATTGATCGAGCAGGGCGCGACAGGCGAAGACTTTGCGCAAATCGGCGGGCAGGGTGACGCCGCCCGGCGCCATATAGGAGGAGTGCGGCCACTGCCCGCCGAAATGGGCGATGATCTTCACCGCGTCGCGGGTGGCGGCCAGCGTCTCCAGATAGAGCGCGCCGCGAAACGGCTCGAAGGCGGCCACGACATCCGCGTACCAAGGTTCATCCGCGTAACGGGCGTTGCAGAAATCGGGCGCGAAAAACAGGATGGTCTGGCGCAGGTCGTTCTGCAAACCCTCCGCGATCAGGCAGAGATTGCGGATGCGCACGGCGTTGGGCGGCGGCGTGACGCCCCAGGCGTGTTCGAGCGCCAAGGTCGCTGCAAAGAGATGGGACGTGCTGCAAATGCCGCAGACGCGCGGTGTGATCACCAGCCCGTCGCGGGCGGCGCGGCCGATCATGATCTGTTCGAAGCCGCGATACATGGTCCCGATCGTCCGGGCTTCGACCACCACGCCATCGTCCAGCGTCAGGCCTATTTCCAGATCGCCTTCGACGCGATTGAGACTCATGTTCAGCTCGATGCGCGCCATGCTCAGACGTCCATTTTCTTGTCTTTGACACGCGTGGGCGCGGCGGCGTGGGCGAGGCTTTTGTAAGCCATGTAGCGGGCGCGTTCGACGCCGGCCGGCAGGCGCAGGGGAATGTCGCCGATCTTCGCCGTGGCGAACAGATCGGCGTCGCGGGGAAAATTCGGCGCGGTGCAGCCGAAGCAGGGCACGCCGGCGCGGGTCTTGCTGCTCACGCCTTGCCACAGGTCGCTGTTGCAGACGGCTTGCGTCATCGGCCCCTGGCAGCCGAGATTGAAGAACAGACAGGCGGGACCGCCGAGTTGCTCGTCCTCGATGTCATATTCGTGATATTCATTGCGGGTGCAGCCCTGGTGGACCTGGGTGTTGAAGAAATCCATGGGACGGTTGAGGGCGTCGAGGCGCGGCGCCATGCCGGCGGCCAGCGCGGCGAGCGTCTGGGTCATGGCGTGGGGATGGGCGGGACAGCCGGCGATATTGATGACCGGCAGCCCTGCGCGCGCGCGCCATTCCGGCGGCAGCAGGCCGCCGGGCTGCTCGCGGTCGAATTGCAGGCCGATGCAGTCGGAGGGATTGGGGCTGGCGGCGTGAACGCCGCCAAAGCTCGCGCAGGTTCCCATGGCCACGACATGCCCGGCCTTCGCCGCCAGCATTCTGACAATGTCGATGCGGGCGCGCCCCTGATAGGAGTCGAACAGGCCCGAACCGCGCGGCGCGGTGATCAGGCTGCCCTCGATGCAGATAATGTCCAGGGTTTGCGCGCCGGATTCGATGGCTTCGAGAAGTGAGTCGAACCGCTTCATCGGCGCATGGCTCAACGACGGGTGCCACAGCAATTCCAGCCCGTGCGAGGTCACCAGGCCCTCGAAACTCGGCGCCTCCGCCGACAGGATCGCCAGGGATTCGCCGCCGCATGCGCCAGTCTGAAGCCAGAATAAAGTTGTCACGTCCAACCTCTAAAGCACAGAGCAAGCTCTATGGCTTGGCAGTAACATATTTAAATTCATTTAAGTGCTGAACGATAACAATTGTTCCGTTATTACGAACGTAAGGCGTCACGATTATTTATGAGCGGAATTACACACGATCAGATCATTTGGAATTGCCGCAGCGCCCACGTCAACGCCGCCATTGCCGGGGGGGCGGCCAAAGGGACTCATCAAAAGCGCAATCTTCGGCGGAATCGCTGACCATCCCGTGATACGCTGAAAAACCACAATCGATATAACCCGCGAGGCCGGTCATCCAACCACGAACGTCCGCTTATCAGGCCGTGGCTGAAGTCGTATTCTCCGTTCAATCTGGTTCGGGCGGGATGATGGTGAACCAATACGCCCATTGGCCCTCGACAATGGCGATGATGGCGAAAACGAAGGTCTCATCGGCCTGATACGCGAATAGCAGTGCGTTTTTGGCGTCGGCTGCCTGCCTTGGCACCCCGGCGCCGAACAACGCTCGCAGCAGCAGGCCCAAGTTGAACCCCGCGGCATGGATCAGGTAGCGCTTGTGGACGTATTCGCGTCCGCGCAGCTGTCGATGCCCTCGAAATATCCGACCATGTGCATGCGAAAATACCGCCCTGGCGGCAGCGAGGGCGCGCCCATTGTCGCCGCGTAAAACGGCTTGCACACATCCTCGACGAAGGCGTCGAAGCCGGCGTCGTTCAAGACCTTGTTCAACCGGTCATAAAAGGCGTGGCCGGAAGAGCGAGGCATATCCGCCCATGTGGCGATAAGGTCATTCTGAACCCCGCCGTCCCGCTTCATCGCCATCGAAATAATCCAGCCCGATTCCCGATTATGTGAGGGAATCAGCCAAGGGAGACTTCGTCAACGGGCTGTTCTCATGTTCGCAGTCAACCGTTTTGAGCACAGAAGATCGCACTGGTTCGGCCCAGGCGCTGATTTTTAGAATGCCCACGGCCGGAGACGGGGCCTGAGACGACGGTTGAGCAAGCTCTCATGCGCGGGTTGGATACCGCATGACCGTGGTTTCGTCTTGGGCTGCCTCGGTCTAAGGGCGAGCGTCGGCAAAGCCGGCTCATAACAGCGCGCGAGGATTCCCGAACCGCGCCCGTCTCCGGCCGTGGGCATTGTTTGAGCCGATGTTAAATCGCGCGAGGAGCCTGGACGGATTGGGCGATCGCCCAGATAAACCCGAGCATCTCGCGGGCGATGGCGGTGGTGACCACGACCTTGGGCTTTCCCGCCGCGGCGAGGCGGCGATAGCGGGCGCAAAGCCGGACCTGCGCCTTCCAGGCGATGTCGCGCACGGTTTGCGGCAAGCCGTCGATCCGGTCGTGCAGCTTGCGGCTGACGCGCGCCTGCATGCGATAGGTCCAGGCGCCTTCAATCAATGCCCGTCGCGCCAAGGCGTTGCCGGCCTTGGTGATGCCGGCCCGGCGGACAGTGCTGCCGCTGGAGTGCTCGGAGGGAACCAGGCCGAGATAGGCCATCAATTGTCTGGGATTGGCGAAACGCGTGAAATCGCCGACTTCGGCGACAACTGTCACCGCGACGACGAAAGCCACGCCCCGCATGGCCTGCAATGCGGCGACCACCGGAGCTTGCGACCAGTTTTGCGCCAAGTCCGCGATTTGCTGGGTGAGGCGCTCAACTCTCTCTTCACCGGCTGTGACCGCATTGATGTAATCCTGAAGCACCACTTGCTGCGCGGAATGGTCGAACCGGACCGTCGTCAGCCAGCGGCGATAGGCCAGCGTCCATCCCGTCTTGCCGGAATAGATGCGCCCATGCCGAAGGAGAAAACCTTGCAGATGTTGCCGCGCCTTGACCAACACCCGCACGGCGGTCGAGCGCGCGCGAATAAGATCGCGCATGGCCTCATGGGCGTCATCGGGAACCCACACCGCTGTCAGCTCTCCGGCCCGGTGGAGTTTGGCCAACATCACGGCGTCACGCCGGTCGGTCTTGACCCGGTCGCCTGGCTTCATCGGAATGAGCGACGGCGCCACCACCACGCATTCATGACCAAGGCCGATCAGCTGACGATAAAGGCCATATCCGCAAGGCCCTGCTTCGTAACAGAAAGACAGGGAACGTCCGCCCTTCGCCAGGCGCTCCACCAATTTCTTGATGTGATCAGGGTGATTGATAAAATTGCCGAGTTCGCGGACCTCGCCGCCCCGAGCGCCCTCTGCGACGGCGACCGCAACAGTCGCCTTATGGACATCCAGTCCAACGAAAACGATATTATTCATCAGGCCCGTCCCCCATGTCTGAGGCTCGGCGCCGGCCAGCCCGGCGCAATCCTCGATTAGGGACATGCTGTGGGGCGGGCCGCCATCGCTTTTACCGGGCGAACATAGGGTCTATGGCTCGAACCTGCCCTTGCTGGCGCCGCTCGGGACCGTCAGCTGTCCGCCGAGGGCGGCTTGTCAACCATTGCCATGGTCAGGCGCCAGCGATCCAGGGGTCGATCACGATTAGGCCGGCGGCTGCGAATGCGCTGGCATCGCGGGATGCGACGGCAAAACCGTGTGAAGCGGCTATGGCGGCGATGTAGCCGTCCGCTGTGGGGAAGCCTTTCCCGGCGGCGCGCGCCTTCACAGCCATGCCGGAGTAGCGGCGCGCCGCATTCGTATCGAACGGCAGGATACGGTCCACGAAGAAGTCAAGCACCCCTTCGAGGGCGGCTGCCAGCTTATCCTTGCGCTTGCCTGCGGGAAGCGCGCCGATGCCGAACATCAACTCCGCGATCGTTACGCTCGAGAGAAAAAGCGTCTCCGCGGCCTGTTCATCCAGCCATCGGCGGACTGCCGGCGCCGGTTCAGGCTTCATTGCCTCGGAGACGACATTGGTGTCGAGCAGGATCATTCGAAGCGCAGCGGCTCTGCGGGCTTATGTTCGCAAGCCCGTTCGAGGGCCTCCACGTCGCCGTTGGCCAGGCCGATCGAGCGGCTCATTTCCGCTAGGGCGCTGCCGAGGCGAAGGCGATTGGCCGGGAGCACCGCGGCTTCCAGGATGTCGCGCATTTCCGCTTCTGTGCTGCGGCCGTGCTGCGCCGCGCGGACTTTTAGGGCGCGATGCGTTTCGTCGGAGAGGTTGCGGATGGTGACGGCGGGCATGATGGCGTTCATCGATAACTGATGGCGATGCCATCAACATAAAGATGATGATATCGTTGTGCAAGGGCGCCAGCTTGGCGCATTAGCGGCTTTTCTCAGCGTCTCAAGGTTGCGGTCCCTGCATTGCGCCCTCACGAAAATGTCGCCAAGCGGCCGGAGGGTCGGCAGCATCCGTCCATTGGCAGTCACCGCGATCATAGATTTTGATGGCGGCCCGCCGGCTATCCGGAAGCCATAGCATCAGGACGCGATCGTCGCCGGTTTCGGGCCGCTCAAAAATCTCAATCCGCTTGTCGCCACCGAATTGCTCCCAGACATCGATGAGCGCGTATCGGTATGGCAAGAGCGCCGGCTGAACATTTTGGATTTCGTCGAGATAGGCGCGTGGCCCTTCAACGTCGGCAAAACGCCTGTCGGACTTGAGAACCATCGTCAATATCGGCGTCATGCCAAACATCCTCCGAGAACTGGTCCGTCCGGCCAAGTTACGCTTTCATGTCGTGTCCACAAGGCTCACTTTCGCCGCGATCCCTTCGCCGTCGGTTCACGACCGCGAGCTGGGTCTGTGCGCCGTCGACGCCCTCGCGTCCGCCTCGACAATCATTGTCCCTACACGACATTGCCCTCTGGCGACGCTCACGCCATAGTCTTGCGCCATGGCCAGTCTTTCCCATCCTGACGACTTCGTTATCGCCGCCGATGTCCACATCCTCGAAGTCGAGCCGAGGGTCAGTCGCGCCCTTGAGCTTCCCGTCGATCTCAATTTCGCGCAACTCCACGAGGTGCTTCAGGCGGCTTTTGGTTGGACGGACAGCCATCTTCACGAGTTCAATGTCGGCGGACTGATCGTCGGCGCGCCGGAATCCAGCGATGACGGGTGGTCCAGGCGTCAAACCTTCGAAGCCACCGAAGTCTGGTTGCGAGACCTCGAGTTTCCGCGCGACGAAGACGACAGCCTCAGAATTCTTTACGTGTATGACTTTGGCGACAATTGGCGGCACGAGCTGGTGTTGCGACGCATCCCCGCGCAAGCTGGGGTAAAATATCCCCGATGTGTCGCCGGCAAACGATCCAGCCCTCCAGAGGATGTCGGCGGAACGACGGGATACTTCGACTTCCTTGAAGCCTGGCTTGATCCCGCGCATGACGAGCACAGGGCGATGCGGCGCTGGGCCGGGCGGAAATTCGACCCCGAGCGCTTCGATCTCGACGCCACGAACAAGGCGATCAGGAAAGCTCTCCGCCTTTGGCAAGGCGATTACGGCTTCAGGCTAGGGCGGCCGTGACGAGAGGTTCGGCAAATTTGACCAGCGCGCCGGAAACACCACACAGAGAGACGCTGGTCGGCTCAGTCGAGCGCGTGACCTTTCACAACGAGGACAGCGGCTTCGCCGTCCTGAAGGTCAAGGCGCGTGGTCACCGCGATCTCGTTCCCCTCATCGGCCACGCGGCGTCGATCTCTGCCGGCGAGTTCATCCACGCCGTCGGCGTCTGGATCACCGATCGGACGCACGGGCTGCAATTCAAAGCCGACTTTCTGAAGACCACGCCGCCGACCACGGCAGAGGGGATCGAGAAATACCTCGGCTCCGGCATGGTGCGAGGCATCGGCCCCAAGCTAGCCCAGAGGATCGTCGCCGCCTTCGGCGTGGCGACCTTCGAGATCATCGAGGCCGAACCCGTGCGACTGCGCGATGTCTCCGGCATCGGGGAAATGCGAGCGGCGCGGATCGCCGCCGGCTGGGCCGAGCAGAAGGCGGTGCGCGACATCATGTTGTTTCTGCACGCCAATGGCGTGGGGACCTCGCGCGCGGTCCGGATTTTTAAAACCTACGGCCATGACGCCATCCAGGTGATGACGGAAAACCCCTACCGCCTGGCGCGCGACATCCGGGGCATCGGCTTTCGCAGCGCCGACGCCATCGCCATGCGGCTCGGCCTGACCAAAGAGTCGCCGCAGCGGCTGCGCGCCGGTGTCTCCTTCGCCTTGCAGGAAGCGACCGACGATGGCCATTGCGGATTTCCCAGGAACGAACTGCTCCGGTTGGCGGCCGACCTCCTCGATGTTCCCGCCCGCCCGATCGAGACCGCGCTAGCCGATGAACTGGGCGCTGGCGAGGTGATCGCGGACGTCATTGAGGGAACCGACTGCATTTTCCTGCGGGGCCTGCACATCGCGGAACGAGGCGTCGCCGACCGGTTGCTCTCCCTGCGCGCCGGCGCGACGCCGTGGCCGGAGATCGACGCCCCGGTCGCCGTGGCGTGGGTCGAGAAGAAGACGGGGAAGACGCTCGCGGCGTCGCAGCGCGAAGCCGTCGCCATGGCGCTGAAGTCGAAGGTCTTGGTCGTGACCGGCGGCCCCGGCGTCGGCAAGACCACGCTGCTGGACGCCATCCTGAAAATCCTGACCGCGAAGAGCACGAAAATCCTGCTCGCCGCGCCGACGGGCCGCGCCGCCAAGCGCATGACCGACCAGACCGGCATGGAGTCGAAGACCATTCATCGGCTGTTGGAAACCGATCCGAAGGAAGGCGGTTTTAAGCGCAGCGCCGACAACCCGCTCGACTGCGACCTGCTGGTCGTCGATGAGGCCAGCATGATCGACGCGCCCCTGATGTTCGCCCTGCTGAAGGCGCTGCCGACGAAGTCGGGGCTGATGCTGGTCGGCGACGTCGACCAGCTTCCCTCTGTCGGCCCTGGGAGAATTCTCGCCGACATCATCGACTCCGGCGCTCTGCCCGTCGCGCGCCTCACCGAAGTGTTCCGGCAGGCGGCGGAAAGCCGGATCGTGGTCGGCGCCCACCGGGTCAACGAGGGCAGGATGCCCGAATGGCCGAGGCGGGGCGAGGACGCCGACTTCTTCTTCGTCGAGGCGGCGTCACCGGAAGAAGGCGCCGCCAAGGTGGTGGAGATCGTGCGCGACCGCATCCCGCGCCGGTTCGGGCTGGATGCGGTCGGCGACGTACAGGTGCTCTGCCCGATGCAACGGGGCGCGCTCGGCGCGCGGGCGCTCAACGCCGACCTGCAAAAGGCGTTGAACCCCAATCCCGCCGACCGGATCGAGCGGTTTGGCTCGGTGTTCGCGCCCGGCGACAAGATCATGCAGACCGAGAACGACTACGATCGCGAAGTCTTCAATGGCGACCTCGGACGCGTCGTCCGCATCGACCGGGAGGAAGGCGCCCTGCTCGCCAGTTTCGACGGCCGCGAGGTGACCTATGCGTTCGGGGAACTGGACGCCGTGGTTCCCGCCTATGCGACCACGATCCACAAGTCGCAGGGGTCCGAATATCCCGCCGTCGTCGTCACGCTGGCGACCCAGCACTACACGATGCTGGCGCGGAACCTCGTCTACACGGCGGTCACCCGAGGCAAGCGGCTGGTTGTAATCGTCGGGCAGAAGCGGGCTCTTGCCATCGCCATCAGGAACGTGCGGACGAACAGGCGCTGGACGAGGCTGAAGGAGTGGTTGTCGAAGGCGACACTCCCGGCCTAACCGGGCCGGGTCCCGCTCCTCGCAGCGATCAGCTAACCCGGAACCGCTTCCATCACAAAGGCATTCAGCTTGTTGCCGTCGAGGTCCCGAAAATAGGCCGCATAAAAGCCAGGGAACCGTTCACCCGGTTTTCCTTCATCCGTGCCGCCGTGTTGAAGCGCTATCGCGTAAAGGCGCTCGACCTGCGCTCGGTCCTTTGCCTCAAGCGCCACCACCACACCGTTGCCAACGGTCGCCCGATCGCCGTCAAATGGTTTGGTCAGACCGACCCCTGCTCCGCCGCCCGGCGCGCCCCAGGCGATAAAGCGTTCGGTCTCCATCATCCGCCCGACGCCCATTTCCCGAGCCAAGGCATCATAGAACACTGCGCCGCGCGCCAAATCATTTGTGCCAAGCGTGACATATCCGATCATTTTGGCTCCTGCCCAATGATATCAAGAATGGCCGGTATTTATGGAAATCCGTCTATCAAGTCCAGCGACCGACCGCTTCGGCTCTCGAGCGCACATTTTCCGGCGCTTTCGCTATCCGCCGCCTTTGGCCCTCGCGAGCTGACTCTGCGTCGCGGCTATTTCACCAGTTGCGCTGCGACGCCAGGGCGTCCACGAGCCCCTCGAGCTCCCGCCAAATGGACAACAGCGTTGCCTTGGTCGCCCCCGGATCGATCAGATAGGCGACTGCGATTGCGAACAACAGAAGCGTCGAAAGGCGCATTTCTCGGTTCCTTTGGCTTGCTGCTTCAAGCGTCAAAGCAGTTTGGTAAAATCAATTTCTAATAACGTCTCGTCGTAACGCCCCTAGTAAACGCCTCATCCGACGATTTGATATTGAACCCAACATCAAAAAATACGCTAATATCAACCTCCAGCGCCTGGGCGAGCAGAACAAGGATTGCGATGGATACGTTGATTGCGCCACCTTCGATTGCGACGACTGTCGGATGCGCTATACCCGCCTTCGCCGCCAAAGCGCGGCCAGACAGGGACCGAGCCTTGCGCAAATTATATACGCGCTCAGCCAATGTATTTAATACGCCATCAAGTGTAGTCTGCTGCGCATCATTAAGTTGCAGGGTTTTCTTTCCCATGACACGCCCCTATTTGTTGGATGACACAATCAAACCAGGGATCACAGGGCCTTGCTTGGCCACATTTGGCGGGAAGGAAGCAAGCGCCAGCCCATTGGCTTGCAGAAGCTGCCCCAACCCAATCTCGCTATAGGCAAACCGAGCTCTGACACGCACGAGCCGCAAACCGGCCTCGGCGCAGACCCGATTGACCAGCGCATCGCGCCCCCGACGGTCGCTGGCGTCGTGGGTCCGATCATCGACTTCAAGGACCATCACCGGATCGAGCGTCGCCCGATCGCAGACCACAAAATCGACGCTCTTGCCGAAGACAGGCCGCATCATGTCGAACCGGGCGCCTTTCGAGCCTTCTACGTCAACCAGGTCGGCCAACCGCACCTGGGCGAACACGCGATAGCGGGCGCTGACAACACGGTCGAGTTTGCTCAGGAATTCCTTTTCATTGCGGCTCAGAAATCGCCCGCGGCAATAACGCGCCTTCTCACTCCAGAGCGAGAATCCGTTGCGACGTCCGCCACGCGCAAAAGCGACGACCTCAGAGAGGCCGAGAATAATCACCCCGACCACGAGAACTACGACGCTCGCGGACATCAACTGATCGACCATGGGAGGGCTCCTTACTTACATGCTCATGCTGGCGGTTTGGACCGGACGCGGTTCTTGCAGCTTGCCACGCGCCGCATCCATTTCTTGCGTGAGCGCCCCGATCTCACTGCGGATTCTCGCGAATTGGTCCGCCGAAATCGCCGCGCCTGGCGCAATGTGACCGCCAGCTTTGGCCACGCCCACAAGCCGGCGCACCGCCTCTCGGCTCACCCCGACATCGCCGCCGGCGGCTTCCTCAACCGCGAGCAATTTGTTGATCGTTTCGAGATCGGCCGGTTCGATCAGGTCATCGCCGCTCGCCGGCGCCGGCTCACGGCTCCGCCCGGCCGACGCCCGCTCCAGCATGGTGGCGACCAAAGCTTCGACCGAGTGCTCTGGCGCCGGCATGTCTTGCGCCTGTGCGCCAGCGGCCCGAAGCGCCTCGGCGACGCAAGCCTGCGCGTCGCGCCCGTCGGCCGAGGCGCGCGCGAAGCCCTTGATCATCGAATCCAGGGCTGGCGACCGTTCCGCGCGCCGGCCGCCAGTTCCAAGCCCGCGTTCGATCCGGTTCACGAGCGCATCGACCTCGGCAGCGTCGGCGTTGATCTTCGCAATGTTGGGCGGCGGCAGCGCGACACAGCGGTTCAACCGCATCGGTCCGGCCACCTTCACATCGGCATGAAACAGCTTGGCGTGGATGCGCCGGCCGCCAAACAGGATGATCGCCTCACCTTCGATCAGGCTTTGCAGGTCACGCCAATCGATCCGCGACGTCTCCCGCAAATCCGCCGACCGCGCACCCGTGAATTCCCCGGAGTCGTCCGCCTGAAAGTTCGACACCTGCGACACGATCGTCCGGCCCGCCGTGCCCTCGATCCATTCCCGCGTCCGATTGGCGTCCTGCAGACGCATGGCCACGGTCAAATTCGCATTGCCGAGCAGGGAGGCGGTTTTCTCCCCCAGCCGCGCCCAAATGCCCGAAACCTCCTGCAGGCCGAGCCAGAACATGAAATTCAGGCCGCGTCCCATAGCGAGCATCCGGTCCATGCCGGAGGTCGCGTAACTCGCCACTTCGTCCAGCACCACATGAAACGGCGCGGAGCCCATACCCGGCTTGTTGGCGACGATCGCGTCGTGATCGCCCTCCAGGCGCGAGCCAAGCATCTGGGCCATCATGCCGCGCAGAGAGGCGACGACGATCTTGCCGAGCGCGGCGAGACGGTCGTCCGAGCTTTCGAGCGCGGGGAGGTTCACAACGAGAATGCGCCGGTTGAGCACGACGTCGCGCATGTCCACTTCGGATTGCTGCACCTTGAAGATGTGGCCGAGCGAGACGCCCAGGAGTTCGAAGGTGCGGGTAAAATAGAACACCGCGAAGCCGTGCTGCTTCGACGGCTCCTCGGTCTTCTGCTTATTCCAGGCGAGAGACATATCGTAGGCCGGCAATTCGCCGAGATAGGCGCGCAACGGATAGATCACGTCCTCCGGAATGTCGGACACATCGATGTCTTGCGTCTCGCCGGTCGCGGGATCGCGAAGCTCGAAGACCCTGTTGATCGCCACCTTCCAGATGCAGCGCAGTTCAAAGCTCTGGCGGATCGTCTCGATGTTGAGCGAAACGCCCTTGTTGTCGCGCATCCACACCAGCACCGGCGACAAGGTTCCGACCAGCGCGACGGCGCGGTCGCGGAACACCTGATTGGAATCGCCCGAGGTCGTCTCCCCGAGTTGGCTCGACAACATTTCACCGATCGCATCGGCGTTGCCCACAGCGAACGGATTGAACGTGTTCGATTGCTTCTCGCCCGACGCCGTCATGAAGTTCAAGCACAAGACGTCGTCTTCCCGCCCGAACCGTCGCGCGAGCGCCAGAATCTCGCCAAAGAGCTTGTTGTCGGCTTTACCGTCGACCAACACGAAGCCGCTGCCATGCGCCAGCGCATTGGTGAGAAAGCCGACCAGCGCCGTTGTCTTGCCGGCGCCGGTCGTGCCCGGCACAGTCGCGTGCTGTCGCCCGTCATCCGATGACAGCCACAGCTCCCGGCCCTTGAGATCGCGGCCAAGATAAATGGTCCCGGCGGCGCGCCTGGGGCTCCGATCCGCCGGGGAGGGATAATTGTAGTCCTTGGTCCGCGCGCTCATCGGAAGCCGCAGAGGCAGGGTCAACTTCCGCTTCAAGACCATGATCGCGTAGATCACCGACGCCGGGGCCAACAGGTTTACGAGCGCCGGTTCAATCACCATCGCTCCTGCGGCGAGGGAGAGAACCAGACCCGACGCCTCGCTCAGGAGGAATTCGGCCATCCGCGTGGTCAGGGGCCGCACGTCGCGCCTGAGCCGACTGCTCGACACCTCAAAGCGCTCTTGCGGACCTACGATCTCACGTTGCAGCATCGCCTCACTTCCAACTTGTCCCCGATCCCGAAATAACGCCGCGCCTCAGCGCAGGCCGAAGGCTCCGGTTCCCCGACGAGACGGTTCCCCGCTGTTTTCACCCGCATTCACCTCGGGTCTTGGATTCGGCGCAGGCGCCGGCACAACCTCCCTCGGTATGTCCGCCATTGACGGCAGTTGCGTCAGCGGCGGGGTGGCGAACTCCGCGCGGCTTGTGGCGCTGTTTTCCAGAACGCGATGGACAAAGCTCGCGCCAATTCCACCGACAATCAGCAGGCTGACTACGGTGAAAGACTTCGCCAGCAAGCGTCGGGGCCTCGGCGGTTCCAGCTGCGGCGCCGCGTTCGGGCCGCCCGGCCAGTCCCGCCAATCCGGGCGGGGGTCTCCCGCTACCGACAAGTGAAGGTGCAACTCGACTTTGACCATCCGTTCGTTCGCCGCCTCAAATTCCTGCGTCATCGACATCATCCTCCAGATCGATGATGCGAGGATCGGAGGCATTGGCGCGAACTCAAAACGCGCCCTGCCCTTTCAATGCGATTTTCAAAGCAGCGATTGCGCTGTCCAATTCGGGGATGGCCAAGGCGCGACCGACGCCCCTTTCGGCCTCCCAATGACTGCGGGCGGCGACTGCCTCGACGCGCGGGCAAGGATGAGGATGGGCGCGCCGTCCGTCGCTTTCAAAGCCAAGGGAATGCAACGCCCACCACAAATCGCGATCAACGAGTTTCAGAAACGCGAATTGCGCCGGAGCCAGAGCGCCGGCCCGCGCCCGCGCCTCGCACAACACCGTCATCAGGCCCGTCGTCGAAAAGAAGTGCCGCCCCATCGCCTCGATCGGGCGTAAGGCGATGGCCTGTTCGCTCAAGACCTGCTCCGCCATTTCCACGACCTCACGGGAAAACGCCAGCGCTTGTTCCGGGCCAGCCGGCCCGTCGTCTCTATCGAGCCGAAGCGACGCCGACAAAAGCCCGAGCAGATTGACCGCCTCGTCCCGCCGACAAGCGTCGTGGAGGGCGAACACCGCCAGCATGCACTTCACCGCAGCCGGCGCGTTCTTGAGGCCGCGCCAGGGTTTGCCCAATTGCCGAGCGAAGGCTTCGCGCGCCATCAATTCGTCAAAACCGCCATCCTCTCCGGTCGCCCAAAACCGCACCCATTCCTCGGGCCGCAGAGCCGGATCGGCCGGACGCGGACGGTCCTTGCGCACGCCGGCGAGCCCGAGCTTCCTGCCGACCGTCCACGAGATGAATGGAAAACTCTTGGCTTGCTCACGCATCAGGCCTTCGAGATCGAGCCGGCGCGAGAACCTTTGGTTTCCAGCGCGCGTAAAACACAGCAGCGCGAGGCTCGCCGTGATCCCGACCGCCGGATAAATGAAGAACGCGCCGATATTCCGATAGAGCCGGACAAGCTGATCGAACTTTACGTTCACGGGATTGGCTCGCATGACCTGGGCGTCGGCCATGCGGAATCGGTCGGAGATTTCCCCGATCGCCTGCATTTCCCAATGGGCGATCCACATCGCGACAGTGCTGATTTCCGCGTGATAGGACTGCCATGACAGCCACAGCAACACACCGCCGCCGGCCAGGATCACCACGAACAGCACCGCCGTCGAATCGCCGCCGCCCCCGCCGCCCCGGTATCCCCGCGCCGGCGTCATTTCGCCGTCCTTTCAAGCGAGGCGATTCCCTGCTCGCGACGCAGGCGCATGGCCTGTTCATAGACGCTCTTGAGATAGGCCCTCTTATGGCTGGGATTATGCGAGTGATAGATCGCCACGCCTTCCCACAAATTGCCCGGCGCTTCGTCGAGCGCCTGGCGCAAAATCCACGCGCCCGCCTCGACATTGGCGCAAAAATTATCCCTCAACGCGAGATAGGCCGCATCCTTGGACGTCCTCCAGCGCTGCGCCAGCTTTCCCACCCAGATATCGTTGACCTGCATCGGACCGATATCGACCGTGTCGTTCTTGTTGGGGCTCACGGCGCCCAGGCGCCCGCGTTCGACCTGCAACAAAAGCACCAGCACGCCGGCGGGCACTTGATGCGCGCTCGCCGCCGCCTTGAGGCAAGCCTCGACCATGGTTTCGTCGGCGCGAGCGCCGCTCCCGATGACAAACATCATAGCGCAGGCGACCGCGCCGCCGAGGATCGTCGCGCGCCGCCTCATTTTGAGGCCCTTCGGGCTTCGTATCTCGCGGCGGCTTCATCGAACACCCGAGGAAACTCCAGCACCATGATGCCGCGCTCCGTCGTCGCCTGCGCGATCGCCTCCATGGTCGCCAGGAGCACTTCCGAGACCGTCTCGGCCGCGATCGCCTCCACCCGCCAGGAGAAGAACGCGCCGATATCGCGATCGAGCTTCAGACCGAAGGTCTCGCCAAACGCATCGAGCGCGAGCGCTTCGCCCGAGGCCAGGAACACCGGCAGCAGCCCATCGGGCGCCGCCGCCGCATCCGGGGGAACGATAATGACCTCGCCCCCTGCCCGATCCTCCAGCAGCACGTCACGCCCGCAATCGAGCAGGAGCAGGCGCACGACCTCCGCCACATAGGCGACGTTAAGACCTTCGGTCACGCGAGCCTCCTGCATTTCCAGGCAGGAATGGCCGGGCGAAACGGGCCGACAATGAGCCGGCGGATCATCCGCAGCGTCACCGGAACGGTCATGCCGGCCCAACTGATCACCGAGAACGAGATCACGCCGATCAGCGCGATGTAAAAAGTCGTCCACGACCAATAGACGACGAAGACAAGCACCGGCAGACAGGCGCGCGCGTCGAGCACCCACACCTTGACCGGCTTTCCAGTATCACGCCACATGCGACCCCCTCCTATTCGATCTCGCGCCACACGGCGGCGGCGGTTTCCTCGTCGATCCGACCCTCCTTGAGCGCGGCCTCGATCGCCCGCGCATAGGGTTGTCCGGTCCGCTCCAGGCTCTCGATGGTGATCTGCGCCCAATCGTCGGCTCTTGCCGTGGCGAGCCGGCGCCGGAAATCGGCGTCGCACACCAGGAATTCACGCAAGGGCGTCCAGCGCCCTTCCGGTGTCCGCACCAGCCGTTGATTGATGACCAGCCGAAGCGCCTGCGCCAGAGCGATCATCTGATCCTTGATTTGATCGGGCGGCAGCAGACTGGCGACCCGCTGCATGGTGAGCGGCACCGTCTCCGCGTGCAGCGTGGTCGAGGTGGCGTGACCCGAGATCGCCGCGTGAATGGTCGCGCGCATATGCTCGGGCTTGCGACACTCGCCGACGATGATGTCCGTTGGCTGGCGGCGCATCGCGCCTTCCATGAAAGCGTCGAAGCTCGGCAGGTTGCGCGGGATTTCGCTCTGCGTGATCGTGCTCGTCGGACTTTTCACCCGATCGAGCAGAAACTCGATCGGCTCAGCGCATTCGATGATGTTGTGATGGCCGTTGGGGTCCATCAGCTTCGCCATGGTCATCCCGCCGATCAGGGTCGATTTGCCCGAACCCGTCGCGCCGGAGACGATCATCAGGCCCTTGTTCATGCGGAAATTCGCGAGAATGCCGGGCTCGACATTCTGCTTATCCAGCGGCGGAGGAAGATCCTTCACCGGCCGAATGACGGCGTGGATGCCGGTTCCTTGGCTCGTAACCGAGGGCGTGATGTTGACGCGAAAGCGCAGCACTTCCTTGCGCGGCACGCCGATCACATACATCACATTGATGTCCTGGCCGCTTTGCAGCCGCGCCATGCCATCCGCGCCGTAGAGGTGATTGACGATCGCGGCCGAGTCGCGCTCGTCAAGCGTATGACGAGACTTGACCTTGTAGTTGCGCCCATACCGCCGAAACGCCGCTGGCTGGAAGGTCGCGAACTGGACCTGCTCAGCGCCGATTTTGTGGGCGTGGCTCATGAACGCGTCAAGGCCAGGCGCATGGCTGCGGCTGTCAACCACCCAGCGCTCGCCGTTGTCCTTCCACTCGCAGTCATCGACGTCATCGGACGCGTCGGGATGTTTGATCCTGTTCAACATCGCGTCACCTCGGGCAATCGTGGGAGCCGCCCGACCACGGCTTTCCGTTGGCGCGCAAGCCCGGTTGCGCCGTGATCCGCACCACGCGATCGCCGCCGCGCAATTCGGCGCCGCCGCCATCGACGGCTTTCTCGTTAAAGACGATGCGCGGGTTTTCGACGAGGTTCTTGCCCAACAGCACGCGATAACGCGCCATGCCCATGATATCGCGCTGGAGACGGCCGAGATCGGCGAGGAAGATGTCGACAGCCTGCTTTTCGCCGCGCGCCCAGCCTTCGGCGACAAACTTGTTCCAGTATTCGACCTCCTGGTCGGTGCGCGGCAGCACAGCGTCGGCGGGCTGGCGCGGCCATCCCCAATCGCGCACCAGATAGCTTCGCCAGTTTGGCGGGGCCGAAGCCAGCCGCGCCGCGCGGGTGATCGAGTAGACGCAGGCCGTCTCGCGCGCGACCTGACCCTGTTCGCTGAGCGCGAAGGCCATTTGCGCCTCGGACACGATCGGCGGCACCATGAGAATGGCGCTGCCCGGATGACGCAGGATAACGGCGTCGAAATCGTAGGTGCGATCGAGTTTGTCCTCGTAACGGCGCAGCATTTCGTTGAGCGCGAAGGCGCGCGCGGCGAGTCCGCCTTTAGCGCCATAGGTGGCGCCGGCGTCGCGCAACGTCTCCTCGCGCCCTGGCTCCAGCGGCGGTGCGCCGGGGACGCCGAGAACAGTCCCTGGCCGCGCCGCCTGAAGCAATTCAAGGGACGGCGGGCGCTCGCCGCCGACGACAGCGGGCGCCTCGAGAGCGCCCGTCACCGGCTTGTTCACCGGATTGCCCAATTCGTGCGCGCGCCGGTCGACCTCCTCCGGCGAGGGGGCGGGCGGAACGGGCATGACGATGACGCCGTCGGGACGGTAGGGCGCAGCCGGCGCGGCCGGCGCGAAGGGCGCGACCGGTTGCGCTGGCGGCGGCTCCTTGAAGATGAGCAGGCCGTCCGCCGCAATCGCCCTGTTTGCGCACAAAACAATCGCCGCCGCTGCGGCGTTCATGAGAAAATGCCGCTTAGCCAAGATAGACAACCTCCACAAGGTGATGCTGGGGATCGACGCGAACATGCGCCTTGGGCCCGGCCTGGTCGCCGAGTTCGCGGAAAAGGTCGTAGACGCGGCGCGGCCTGGGATCGATCGCGACCTGCGGTCGCTGCGTGAAGATCGACGCGTTCTTGATCACGAGCTCGTAGCCGACGAGCCGCGTCAATTCTCGGACCGCGTCATCGAGCGATCCATTAAATTGGAACGAAACTTCGCGATCGAGCTCGCCGGGCACGACCTTCGGCCGCGCCGCCGCAGCGGCCGAAGGTCGCATGTCGCCGATGCGCGCCATTTCGCGGCCGGTGTCCCCCATACTCTGCTGCAACGCGAGTTCCGCATTGGGCATGCCGGGCGCCGCCACCGTCGTCGGGATCGGCGTGACGGTCGAGCAGCCGCAAAGACCGATGACCACCGCTGCAATCGAAATCGAATCTGAAAGCCTTTGCCTCATCGTTCACCCATGCCTCTTTCGTCGCCCATCAGCTTTGGCGGCGATGGCGCGAAGTCGAACAGCAATCTTGAAAAAAATAGGGGGCGCCTAATTGCGCCCCCTGCCCGATTTATTGCGCGGCTGCGAGAAGCTCGACGCCTTCGTTTTCGTAAGGTCGGAGTTTCAGCCCGACCCCGCGCCCATCAATGATTTCGCTGGCGAGGTCATCGACCACGCCCGCCTCCGCGGCCGCTTCCAAGGCCCCGGTCTTGACCCGGTCGGCCTTGCGCCGCTCGATCTCCTTCAACCCCGAGCCCTTGGGGAACACGATCGCCAGACGCCGCAGCGCTTCCTCGAAGCCCACGGCGGCATAAAGCCGGTTGCGCAAGGCGCTGTCGCCCGGCGTCGTCGAAAGCGCCCAGAGTTCAACCGGCCCGATTTGATTGACGAGAAATTGCTCGTATTTGGCGCCTTCAACCGAAAGCACAAACAGGAACGGCGCGCCATTCGGCCCCGGCCCATGGAGGCTGTGGCGCACCACCTGCGCCGCGGCTTCCGACAGATTGAAGCGTTCGATCGCTCGCTCGGCTTCCTTCTCGTCGCCGACACCCAGGATGAAACGTCCCGTCGATTGCGCGATGATCGCATCGCCCATGTCTTCAAGCCGCTGGCTCGAAAACCCGAGCTGGACATTGTGCTTGCGGCCTTCGCGGGCGTCGAGCTCGGCTTGCGCGCGAACCAGATCGCTGCCCTTCGTGCGATGCCACTCGTCGTAATCGAGCCGCTTGACCGACTCGTAGACTTCCTGAAACCGGCGGGCGTGATAGGGTTGCACAGCCTTCGGCACATATTGCAGATAGTCGGGGATAAGAAAGAAGTTCCTGGCCAGAATATGCCGGCCAAGCAGGTACATGATTTCGGTCTGGCGCTTCGCCGCCGCAGAGCCTTTCGGCGCCACTTCCTGCAAATCCAGCACGATGATCCGCGCCGAGCCGAAGTCGAGCCTGGTCGGTTGATTGAGCGTCGGAAACCGGCGGATCGCGTCACGGATGTAGCGGTCGAACAATTGCGAAGCGCTTTCAGAGGTCATGTCGATCTTCAAGGCCTGGAACATATCCTGGACCTGCTCGGAACGGGCGGCGACGATCAAATCCTCGAGCACCGGCACCGCATGGCGCTGCGCGATTTCCGCCAGTCGAAACTGGCCGCGCTCGCACAGGGCCGAGACCACGTCGCGCCAGATCGGATAATCCAAATGAATCTCGATCCCGTATCGGTCGATCGCCTCGTCGACGAGCGGCTCGACGCCGACCACGTAGCGCTTCGGCGCGCCGCCCGGCACGTCCTTGCAACGCCGATAGGCTTCGTCGACGACGAGCTTGATCATCTGCGTCAAGCCCTCAAACGGCGTCGATGTGTCCGGCGGCAGGGTCAGCAGTGATAGAAACGTCTCGAGAAAAGCCCGTTCAAGCGGCAGGGGATCTTCGCACCCGACCTGCAGATCGAAAATATTGAACTCATAACCGGGAGCGAACTGCATTTTCACATAGATCGCCTCGTGTTCCCGCCGCGGTCCGAGCTTCTCCCGAACCAACCGGACAAAACCCTCGGCCGAGGGACCGATGTCGAGCTTGCCGATCATCGGCAGCTTCGGATTGGCGCCGCCGAGAACGGCAGAGGACAGACACAGGCCGAGATTGATGGTGTTGGCGATCACCGACTTGCCCGATCCAGGCGGCGCGACGAACACATCGATCACCACCGGCCGTTTCGAACCGCCCGCCGGATCGTAAGGCCAGATCGCGCCCGACGGCAGGCGGAACAGCACACTGCCCTCGCGCCATGGCGAAACGGTATGGTTCCACGGCAGCATCGGCAGCGCTTCGCCGAGCAGCGCCAGGGACGGATTGGCGGTCGAGGCCAGCGCGATTCCCGGCACAGTGCTCATGACGCCTTCAAGCGGGTCGCCGGCCATGCGGGTCGCCTTGCAGCCGCCCCAGCCCTCGACCCTTTGCGCCAGCGTCGAGGCCCGGCGGCGAAGGGCGCGCGTTTCGCCGACCTTGGCCCAGGTCGCGAAGGACGCTCGCAGCTTGACGGAGATATGATTGTCTTCCTCCCGCGCCGCCCGGAGCGCGGCGAACCCGCGCTGCAAGTCGCGATTTTGCGGAAAGATCGCAAGGAAAGACGCCCCGATTTCCTTCATGGCCATACCGCCCTGCCCGCCGCCTTCCAGAATAAAACAGCAGCGCCAGGGCGCGCGATCATGACCAAGGGTCGCGGCGAGCTCCACGAAGGGACGAGGATCTTCCGGCCCAATCACGAGATCGACCGAGGCATATTCATAAGCGCCGACTTCCACCACCTGACCGCCGATCGTGATGGCGTCATCGTGAAAGAACTGGCTTCGGATCGAGGGCCACAGCAAGCCCTCCTTGGAGGGGTTCTTCACATCCTCTTCAGGCAGGCGCGGCATCACCCTGTCGCCGATCAGCGTCGGCGCCCACGCCGAGCCCGCCGTCTCCCGATACATCGCCTCGCGCGCCAGGATCAGAGCGTCCCGCGCGGTCATCTCGTCCACGTTGACATCGACTCCCCGCATGGCCTGGATAACGCGGCCGACAAAGCCGTCGTGGTGCGCTGCCATCAACTCGGAGCGCATGTAAAATCTCTGCGCCTCTCCGATCGAGGAACACTGACGGGCCGCCTGGGCGCGCTCCTCTTTCATCTGCTTGGCTTCTTCCTTGTTGAGGACGGCCTTTTGCGTCCACAGGATCAGACAAGCGGATTCAAAGCGCATTGTCTTCGACCACAGTCTCGCGCGCTCATCGAGCAGATCGCTCAGATCGAGGCCAAGCTCCTTGCCGACCTTGCGGCAGGAGTTCAGGCTGACGCGCTCGATCTCCACGCCCGCCATTTCCGGATCGGAGAGATACCAGCCGACGATGGCATGGCCCTTTCCTTCCAGCGTGCCGGACAGTTCAACGCGAAGCGCCTCGGACAAACGCTCGATATCCTTGCGCGTCGACAGGCGCTTCATTCCACCGATACGCAGGAAGCTCAGGTAGTCGCCCTGCTTGGTGACGAGCGCGTCGCCATGCGTGGTCTCGACATCGAGAAACCCCGCGAGGGGCTGCTTCAGCGCCAGCGAAACGCCAGCCAGAAAGCGCGAAATGATTTTCACGGCTTGTCCTCCAAAGTCTCATCAAAGATGTTGAGGCGTCAGTCTCAGGGATGGCCGAGGGGCATGAGGCGAACGCCGTGGAGTCTGCGCGCGCGATCCGCGTAGACTTTGCCGTTGAGTCGCGACATCGCCTGCGCCAGCGCCTTGGGCGACGACGATCCAAGCCGCGCTTCCACTTCCGCGATCCGGCTTCTGAACGCCGCAATCGCAGCTAAAGCCTCGCGCGCTTCGATCGGAACCGACCCATGCAGGACTGCTGTCGATCCTCGTTCCGTCAAATGTTGAACGCCGCAATGGCGAAGCCGAGCATGACACTCGCGAACCAAAGCGATCAACGCCGCTTGCGTCAGTTCCGGAAGCCAGATCAGCACCGCCTCATTGTCGATCGACGGACGATCCAGGCGCCTGACGAGCTGACAATACGCACACGCGCCGTCTGCATCCAGAAACGAAGAAGGCTCCTGTGGTTTTGCAGGGGTTGCGCAAAACCGACAGGAGCCTGAGGCGCCGCTGTTTCCCTCAATGCGGACCCTTCCCGAAGGCGTGGAAGGACGGACGGAAAGAACCAGCGGCGCCATCTGCTGCGCGCTTACTGGAACGACACGACGCCGGCGGTGCTGCTGATCGAGGCGGCGGTGCCGGTGGAGGTCTGCGCCGCCTTGTTGATCCACGTGCCGCCGGTGACGAACAGACCGCAGAGCACCAGGCCGGCGAGGCCCTTGGCGATCATGCCGCTGTCGCGGTTCTCGGCCTGACGCGACTGCCAGAACGCCCACGCGCCGAACACGAAGCAGATGAGCGAGGCAACGTACATCGCGGTGGAGCCGACGAAGCCGCCGGTGGTCGAGAACTCTTGCGCCATCGTTTGCACCTGGCCGCCAATGGTGTTCCCGGCCTGCTGAGCGAGCGCGCCATGGGCTGACAGAGCCAGGGCGGCGCCGGCCGAGGCGACCGGCGCGAGGCGACGCGAAACGGCGGACACAATGTTCTTACGGTTGGAAACGAGATTCTTCACGTGTGACTCCTGGGTTTAAAACGAGGAAGCCTCAGTTGTCCCCCTCGCCATTGACTGTCTCAGCGACCGGCGCGAACTCGATGCGGAAAAATTCAGGTCGTCTGAAAAATTTGTGTGAGCCAGGTCGTGACCTGGATAATGTTGATCAGCATCACGCCAAAGGTGAACTGAACGATGCAACCGGACAGCGTCCGATTGGTCTGGCCGTTGATGATCCCGCGCCACGCGATAAAGGCCCAAAGACACGCCATTGCGCCAAAGCTCTGAAAGAAAGCCGAAAATAAGGTGACGACATTGACAATGGCGTCGCCTGGGGAATTCCCCATCACGTTGCTCGCCGTTGGCGGCGTGTAACTTGTCAGTGAGCCGATGGAGACCTGCATCGAGGTCCCCGCGCTTCCGTTTGCCAATGTCAGCACGCGATCGAAACTCGCGAAAGCGCCCGACATCACCAGCGACGCGAACGGTATCCACGGCCGCCCCTGGAAGGGATTTATGGGTTGCGACTGAAGCCACAAACCCCAGCCTGCAAACAGGAAAGAAGCGATCGCCATGATGTAACAAAACGTGGGGATCATGATGGCGATAGCGTTGCCGATCTCGCCGGCGAAATTAACGAGCCCTTGCATTGGCGTCCTCCTTACTTGATGACGCCACCGGTCGTCACGACGACCCAAGCCTGCCCACGCTGCTCGATCTTGTCGACGCGGCCCCAGCCGGGAACGGTCGAACCCGGAACCACTTCCAGCGGCGCGTCATTGCCACCCGTGCCCAACATGGCGAGACTGGGAGAGGCCGCCTGAATACGATAGGCGCGCTTTTCTCCCGCCGTTTCGACCGCGGGGGCCACCGCCGCCGGCCCCGTCTTCAAGACGACCGCCGCCTTCGGATCTTTCGGCGCCACGACGGCCAAGGGACCGGAATGGCTCGGGTCCTGGGCGCGCGTCGCTGCATCGATCTGCCTGTTGGACTCCGCCAGGGCCATTCGCCGCTGCAAGTCGGCGTAACGATCTTCCGTCGTCGCCGTCAGTTTCGCCTGATCGCTTTCGAGGCGGTTGACCTGACCGTTCAGGTGCGTGATGAGCGCCGCCATTTGGGTCAGACGTTCGAGCAACAAGGTTTCCTTGCGCACCGCGTCCAAACGATCCGCCTCTTTCGCGGGCGACGGCGCTTCCTTTGGCGCGGCGTCCTGCGCGGGCTTGCTCACGATCGGGGCATCGGCAACCGGCCTTTCCGCTTTTTTGCCGACCATGCCGGGATCACTGACAACCGCAACCGCAACCGCATCGGCGTCCGGCTTGGCCGCCGCCCGATCGCCGCTCGGCGCCGGCTTGGCGGCCTCGCCCTCGGCTTTGGACTTTTCGGGCTGTGCTTGCGGGACGTTTTGGACCAGGGCTTGAGGACCGGGCTCAATCTTATCGACGGGCTTCGGGGTCGCGTCGGCCGGGTCCTTGGGCTTAAGAGCCAAGAGCTCCTGCATGGGATCGCCGCCCTTCACCCGCGTCTGCGGCATTGGCGTTTGGATCTCAGCCTTCGGCACTAATGCAAGCGAAGCCGCTGGCGCCAGCACGCTCGGATGGCTCATCCCCGGTTCGGCGACCACCACGCGCTTTTGGCTCCCCGGCCAGAACACGAAGCCAGCCGCGGCGACCGCGACCAAAGCGAGGGCGGAGACAAACACAATCTTTCGATCCCGCTTGTTTTTCGCTGCTTGCGCCACATCGTCGTCCGTGACGTCGAGCCCCTCGCCTTCCGTCCGCCCCTCGCTCGCTTCCGAAAGCGACGCCGACGATTCCGCGCCAATGCCTTGTTCAACTGAGCCCGCGTCGCCGCCACCCTGCGCCGTCTTCGGCTTGCCGAACGAGGCCAGGAACCGCGCGACCGCCCCCTTCAACCCGCCTTTGGCGTGATCGTCATCGTCGGGGCCGTACTCATCGTCATCGAGCAGTGCTTGGGACGCGCCCTCGCCGGGCAATCCAATCGGGACGTCCTGATCGATCGCCTTTTGCAAGTGGCCATCGCTCTCGGCAGGACGCTGGCCGACCTTAATTTCCATATTCATGACATGCTCCTCCATGGGAGCGACCAGCATGCCAAGCGATTGCGCGAAGACCGGCGCGAAAAAAACCGGCGGGCAAAAAGAGGCTATCCGTCATCTGAGGTTTACGCCTGAACGACGGGGCAAAAACGCGCTCCGTCATTTGGGGTTGATATTTCCGAGAATCGGCGCTTGACATCTGCGCCAGAATGTCCTAATTTTAGGACACGGACGGAAGGGGATTAGCCCCGCCGGAAACGGGAGAGACCCGATGACCACCAAGACGATATCTTACCTGACCGCCCTCATCTTCAACGACGATCTTGATGAGAGCCGCTCAGCCAAGGCCCTTGTGGCGCAGGCTGATGCTTCCGCCCAAGTGAAGATCACCCATTACGCCAACCTTGGCGCCGAACCGTTCAGCCGCGCCGCTGCTGCTCTGATCGCTTGGGCCGGCGACGGAAACGAAGCTCCTGTGCGCCGCGCGTTCCGCGAGTTTCTCCCCGAGCAACTGTCTGACGGACGTTTCTTTCATATCGTCGCGACCAACGCCCCGACCTCGGCTCAGATCATCGCGGAATTTGAAGATGCCGACCTTAGCGACGAAGAATATTACACCCTGATCGACGACGGTCGCTGACATGAGCTGCAAGCTACTGCGCGACACTGGCGAGGCCCTATACGGGTCTCGTTGGCAATCTGAGCTGGCGCGCGATCTCAATGTCGCGGATCGCACTATGCGCCGTTGGGCAGCTGGTACGGATGACCCGCCGCAGGGCGTGGCGATTGATCTTCTCCGGCTTTGCGATGAGCGGGCGCAGACTTTAGACGAGCTTCGCGGACGGCTGAGAGCCGCATCTATCCAGTGAAAGAACGCAAGTTTCTGGCAGGAAACCAGACCGACCTTCTTCATCTGAGTAATTTATACGCATCTTCAACGTACAAAGAAGACGGAAGCCTTATCGTTGAAGCATCGACCTTAACTCCTCGCGTTCACAGATGCGGGCTGTTCTGCGAACTGGTTAAGTCTGGAACGAAGACAATCAGGTTTCGTGACTTTCCTATTCAGTCTCAGCCAACTTGGCTTGAGATTTCGCGGCAGCGTTTCCGTTGTAAAGAGCACGGAAGACGATCTATGAAGACCTGCCGGACCTCGACACGTCCGCTCGCCTGACAGTTAGGTTCAAGGAACATCTTGAAAAGGAGGCCGTCGCCCGCACGGTCATCGACGCGGCGCGAACGAACGGCGTTGACGAGAACCTTGTCCGCCGCCTATTTGCTACCTACGCCAAGCTGCAACTCTCGAACTATACGGTTCGGATGCCTCGCGTCTTGGGCATGGATGAGAAGTATATCGCCAAAGTCCCCCGGTTCGTGATCGGCGACGTTGAGAACAGGAAGCTTCTCGACATCCGGGAGAACCGCCTGAGCTTGAACCTCGATCAGTATTTCGACCGGATGGAAGGGAAGGATTCGGTCGAGATCATCTACCAGGACATGTACAAGGGCAATCTGACCCTCACGAAACGCCACTTCCGCCGCGCCGTGACGGGCGTCGATAAGTTTCACGTCCTCGCGCTGTCCAATACAGCCGTCGAAATGGTCAGGCGCGACCTCAACAAGAGTTTAGGGAATAGGAAAAGAATAAAGCTCAAGAGCCGGAATAAGCTGTTTCTGGCCCGGTGGGAGACCTGCAAGCGGGAAACACGCAAGCAGCTCAATGATTTCTTTCTCCTATACACTCTCTTGGGGGAAGCCTACTGGCTGAAAGAGAGGCTTTACGGCATCTACGACTGTTCGACCAGAGCGGAGGCGGAACAGGCTCTCACGGACTGGATGAACGGAGTCCAGCCAGATCTCGTCAAGCCGTTCACGGTCGTCACCTCGGCAGTCAAGAACTGGCGACCCTACATGCTCCGCTATTTCGAGCATCCGCTGACCAACGCCTATACCGAGTCGCTGAACGGGCTTATCTCGGAGATCAACCGTGTGGGGCGCGGCTATTCGTTCGAGACGCTCCGGGCCAAAGCCCTGCTCAAATACGGCGACGCCAAGCGCATTATCGACCTGTACAACTTCGACCTGATGAGTTGCGAATCAGACGAGGAGATGCAGTTCCTGATGACGGCTGTCGTCTCGTCTGGCGTGGACATATCAACCCTGACCGACGCCTTGAGGCAGGGGACGCTTTATGTCGATTCCTGCGAAGGCGCCCGGCAATTACGAGATAATGGCGCCCATCGATTCCTGGATGATGCCGCCCCCCGGTAACGGGATGATGGCGCCCGGGTCGTGGGGCATGCTGGCTTAGGTTTCTTGGCGCCTGAAACGGCGCCTGGTCAAGAGGCGATCACGCTCTTGGCGCGAGCGCGCCGCAGGCTTTCTCCTGTCAGTTCGATGCGATGGGCGTTGTGGACGAGGCGATCCATGATCGCGTCCGCGTAAGTGGGATCGCCGACAATTTCATGCCAGCGATCCACCGGAAGCTGAGACGTGACGAGCGTGGATTTGCGCCCATAGCGCTCTTCGAGGATTTCCAGCAGATCGTGTCGCGCCGCGGCGTCGAGCGGTTCAAGGCCCCAGTCGTCCAGCACCAGGAGATCGGCGCGCCCGAGCGAGCGCAGCAGACGGGCATGGCGACCGTCGCCGCGCGCGAGGGCGAGTTCCTCGAACAACCGAGGAACCCGCTGATACAGGACGGAGCGGTTATCCCGGCAGGCCTTGTGGCCAAGCGCCGAGGCGAGCCAACTTTTGCCGACCCCTGTTGGCCCGACCAGGGCCAGATTGTCGTGGGCGTCGATCCAGTCGCCCTTGATGAGTTTTTGCATCATGGCGCGGTCGAGGCCGCGCGGGCTGCGATAGTCGATGTCTTCGATACAGGCCTGCTGGCGCAGTTTCGCGGCGCGCAGCCTTGCGGCCATTCGCTTGTCCTGGCGCAGGGAGGCCTCGCGATCGAGCAGAAGACCCAGCCATTCCGGATGGCTGAGTCCGCCGGCCTCACTGGAGGCCGCGACTTCGACGAAGGCCTTGGCCATGCCGTGCAGGCCGAGGGCGTGGAGTTGGTCGAGCGTTGGATGTTTGAGCAAGAGCAGTCTCCTAATTGTAATAGCGCGGGCCGCGGATGTTGGCGTGCAGGATCGTCGGCGCCTCCGCGGCGCGCTTTTCGGCGGGCCGGCGATCGAGCTTCTTGTCGAGGATGGATTTGACCGAGGAATAGGTGCGCGCTCCGATGGCGATGGCGCGCTCGGCCGCCGCCTCGACACGCTCGTCGCCATAGGAGTTCGCCAGGCGAACGATGCCCAGGCAGGCGCGGAAGCCCTGCTCTGGATGAGGGCGACGCTCGATGATCTGCTCGCACAAGACCGCAGTCGCCGGCCCGATCCGCTTGGCGTCGGCGCGGATTTTGTCGATCGTCCAGGTCTTGTAGCGGCGATGGCTGGACGGCATGTGGTCGGCCACCGTGGTGTGGCCGTGATTGCCGCTCATGCGAAGATGGGCGGCGATCCGCTCGCCACGGAGGAATATCTCCACCGTCCTGACGGTGAGCCGGGCCTCAACCTCGGCGCGGGCGAAGCGGTGGGGAACCGAGTAATAATGGCTGGAGACTTCGACGTGGTAGTCGACGCCGACCCGGCAGGTTTTCCATTGCGCGAACTCGTACGGTTCGACCGGCAGGGCCTTGAGCGCCGGCCGGTCGATGTCCTCCAGCAATTGCCGACGGGTGAAGCCGAGGCGCCGGATCGTTCGTTCGTCATTGAGTTGCCTCAGCATTTCGACGATGGCGGCGTTCAGGTCCGCCAGGCTGTAAAAGGTGCGCCGGCGCAGCCGTCCGAGCAGCCAGCGTTCGACGATCAGCACGGCACGCTCGACCTTGGCCTTGTCGCGCGGCTTGCGGGGTCGCGTCGGCAGGATGGCGGTGGAGTAATGGGTCGCCATCTCGGTGTAGGTTCGGTTGACGTCGGGATCGTAAAAACAGGCTTTAATGACCGCCGTCTTCGTGTTGTCGGGAACGAGGAGTTCCGGGACGCCGCCAATCGCCGAGAAGGCGCGGACGTGGGCGTCGATCCAATCAGGCAGCGCCTGCGTCCAGCTGGCGCAGGCGAAGGTGAAGCTCGACGCGCCGAGAACGGCGACAAAGACCTGAGCCTCGCGCATTTCCCCGGTCAGCCGATCGATCACAACGGGCACGGTGTCGCCGGCGTAATCGACAAACAGCCGCTCGCCGGCGGCATAGGTCTGCCGCATTGTCACCGACAGCGTCTTCGCAAAGCCCCGGTAGAGGTCGCAAAACCGCGAGTAGCTGTAACCGCCCGGATTGGCGGCGATATATTCGTCCCAGAGGATCGTCAGGGTGACGTGCTTGCGCTTCAACTCGCGATGGATGGTCGCCCAATCCGGCTCGGAGACACGACGATGTCCCCGCCTGCTGCGGCGATTGGCGTAGAGAACGCCTTCCAACTCGGCCTCGGCCATGCTCTCTGCTTGCGGCCAGGACAGCCCCGCGCTTTCTGCTCTTCGCAGTGTTTCGCGCACGCTCGAACGCGCCATGCCGAGCCGCCGGGCGATTTCGTGCGCCGAGACAGACGAAAATTTCAGTCGAATGATTTCGCGCGCCTGGCGCATGGAAATTCGCTCCGCTGGCATCGATTGCTCCCTTGGATTGCCAAAGGAGCGACTTTGAACATGCCAGCGGCGGCCCCCGTCCTTCACGAAATCCCCCGGGCGGGATCATCTCGTAATGGGGGGCGCCATCATCCAGGAATTGGGGGGCGCCTTCGTCAGGAATCTACACTTTAGGCCGATATCAACCCCGTATGACGGATAGCTCAAAAAGACCGCCGGTTTCCGTGCGCCGTGCTGCGACCAGAACTATTTTGCTATGACGTCCGAGAGAAACATGACGCCGACGCCGACATTGGCGTCGAGATGAATCGTCGGACCTTTCGGCGTATTTTGCGAGAGTTCCTTTCCAATCGCCTGGGCCGCCGCACCCGCTCCGATCCATCCCTGTTGCGAAAGACTCATGGGGCCAATCGATTGCGTCACGCCGCCATACGGCGAAACCGACGTGGTCGTGTTGCTCATGGCCGCAGCTTGCCCGACGCCCTGAATGAATGCGGCCGCCGCAGGCAAAGCAAAGCGCTCAAGATAGTGCTCGTCGATATCCGACGCGACAGACGTCTCCATCGAATCGGGCGCAATGACCAGGCCCGAAACACTGACCTCCTCACTGTTGTGGATCACCTTCGAAACGCGCACCACCATTCGGTCAGTACCGGACTTCTGGAACGACCCGATCATCCGATCCCCCGCGAGCGGACTCGTGTCGGCTTCAAGAACGATCGGTCCGCCCGAATCCGTCGTCACGGCCAAAACCGTGTGGGCGTAAACACCGCGACCGCCGGGAACCAGCACCGTGCCCTTGGTCGAGACCGATCCGCCAGCGATTGCGCTCGACCCCGTGTTCGTCTCCCGCGCCCTCTGCCCGGATGACGCCCGCGGGCCTTTCTCATCGTCTGGCATCACCACGACAGTCCGCGGCGGATGAATGTCCCACTGCGCCAACGTATTTTCGTAAGACCGGCGGCGTTCGGGCGTGACGCCCGGATCGGCGTCCTCCGAGGTCATCGCCACCTTTTCGATTTTTGGCGTTTCGTCAGGCATAACCGGCAAGGCTTGGAACGCGTCGCGTTCCGGCGCGCGTTCGGGCGGCGTAAATTGCGGGGGCGGCGCCGCCACCACCTTGATCGGCGCGGGTTCAGCGCTCGCGGGCGGAGGCGCGTCGGCGCCCACTTCACGAACCTGCAAAGGCTGCGATCCCGGCATGGCCGGCGTGTAGGATTGGGCCTTGCTCTCGGCCTTCGCCGCTTCGGCGTTGGCATGCTTGATCCGCAGCGCTTCCTGAGCCGGCGTGCTTTCCGTACCGCCCGGCAACAGGTTCATCTTGTGCATCTTGGCGACCTGCGAATTCATGTTCGCCTTGTCACGCCGTTTGGCCAAGACAAACACAAGGCTCACCATCAAGACGAGACACACGACGATCGCAACGAGGCGCGCGGGACCGCCCTTGCCGGCCGCGCTGAGGAACCCGCGCTTGAATCCGCGCGATGCCGTTTTTGTAGAAATTACAGGCTGTTCGATGGTCATGGTTCAGGGCTCCGAAAGCGAGGCGGACACCGTCGCGCCATTCTTGGAGAGGAGAACGACCGGCGTCGCCGGCAGCGAATAAACGGTCACATTGCCTTCGGCCGCTTCCGACGCGAACCATTCCGGCGACACCAGTTGGTAGATCGTGCGAATGACGACACGGTCCCCGATCTTCCACGCCCGAAAATCATCGGGGCTGACCCCGCTGACATTGAGCGGCACGGCGTCGGCGGGCGGCACACCCTGGAGCATCGCCGTCAGGAACGGCGATGCGGTATCGGGGGCGGACGGGCCGGTGACGGGGCCGCGCGCGTTGGGTCCGCGTTTGCTGACATGCACGGTCAGATCCGCGTCATAGACGCCGCCGCCGCCTACCAGCAGGAACGACAACGGCTTCGGCGCGTTCTTCAGATTGACCACCAGGCCGCCGCGCGGCTCGATGGACGCCGGCGATATCTGGAGGACGTTGCTGCCAACAGTCGGCGTACACACATAAAATCCGACCGAGGCCACGCCCGGTCCACCGCCGCCCGCCGGCGTTTCACTGCATGTCGAGCCGCCGCCGCCCGCCGGATTGGAATTGGTGTTCCATTCGATCGGCCACGGCTGGCCAGTGTCGTCGAAGAACGAAATCGCGGTGGGATAGCCTTTGACCAGCCGCACGATCGGCGTGGTCTCGCCGGGCGCAAAGCCGACATTCACGCGCGTCGCCTGCGGCGCGGCGCGCTGCGTATTCACTTCCTCCTGCGCGCGGCGAGTCTCACCAACGCGTTTGCCAATTTCTCGGATGATGTCAGGGTTGAGGGGAATGCTCTCTTCCTCTTTCCCTTGACGTCCTCCGCCGCCCGCCACGCCGTTTTGTTGTGCAAATGCGGTCACAGACGACGACAACACGGCCAAAGCGACCACGCACACGTGAATTGCTTTCATGTTCGACCCCTCTATTGCGCTTTGGCGACGAGCTGATCGATAACCAGACCTTCGGTATGGTCCTCAGCATTGGTGCGTTTGACCGACGCGGTCAGCATCATCTTTTGAGAATTGGCCTCCTGCGAATTCTGACAGGTTTGCGCAACTGGCACTTGCACCTTGTACGTCAGGGCTCCATCGACGAACGAGGTGTCGACAATGATGGCGGCGCGCTGTTGCTGCGCATAGCAAAGCAACATGCCCTTCTTCATTGCTTCGAAATTGCCGCTCGAAATATAACTCTCCGCGAACGACTTCCACCCGCTTGCCGAGAATTTGCGGCCGGCGCGGTTCAGTTGTTCTGCGTAGTCGTGATAATTGACGTTATACGGCGCAAGAATCGCCGTAACGGTCCAGTTGAGCAGCTGTGTGTCGTCCATAATCGGACTGTCGACGGGCTTCACCTCCTTCGGAGGATTTTTCCCATCTATAATGAAATACTTGGGCGTCGGCGGATTGGCCCAAATATAAATGTCGTGCACGACAAAGGCGATAAGGAAGGCGCAAAGCCCCATCACAAGGGCAATGCTCTTGTTGACGAGCGCCGCCTGAAAGTCGGGATCGGAGAGTTTTCGCATGATCGCAGCGTTCTGGTTGTCCATGGATCAACCTTCCCCGCTGTCGGCGCGAACTCGTACTCCTGTTTTTTGAGTTTCGCTCAGGCGACCACGAAATGTGCGGCGCAATCGCGCTCCTGGCGCTTCTTGGCGAATTTCGCCCGCCAGAATTCCCGGCAGGTTTTACGCGGCCCGCCTCGCACCCGCGAATACCAAAAATGATGACCTGTGCCTTCGCAGATGCGCCACTGAAGGAGCCAAAGCGCGATAAAGCTTTCCGCGCGCGGTATGATTTCTTCCTCGGGAAGCGTCTCGACGGCTTTCTTGGTGCGGTCCCGGAAGGCCATCATCCGACTCAACTGATCGGCCACGGCTTTAGGAGAAAAGGAAATACCAGTTTCTTGGGTCAGACGGATCGCGATCGCGGAATTGCTCAATCCCGCAAAAGCCAGATAGGAGCAATATTTACCCCGCTCTGGAGTCCAGCGATCTTCTGGCTTCGCCTTCGGTTCGTTCTGCAACATCCCCGCAATACGGCGAAGCGGCTTCTTCACCGCATCGATCAGCGGCTTTGGCAACCAAGACACCGGCGTAGCCGCGCAGGCTTCCGGTGAGCGTTCCTGAAGTTCGCCGCGTCTGCGCGGTTCGAGGCCGAGCCGCTTGCGTTTGGAATACAGGCTGCCATTCGACCGGCCAATCGCCGCCACGATGCAACGCGTCGAGACATTCTCAATCCACAAAGTAATAAACCGACGCATGTCCTCGATGGTCCATCCACGCGGACCAAGCTTGCGCATGGGCCGATCATGCGGTTTCGGCAAATCGAGCGCGGCCGCACGCTCTTCGACGGCCTCGGGCGAGAGTCCAAAAACGGCCGAAAGAAGGCCTATGCCGACACCGCCCAGGGCCAAACGACGAAACAGACGATCGGTCAGCGTCTCGGGCTGTAGCTCCGGCGCGGCTTCCGCGCCGGTAAATGGGAGTGTTTGCCGTTGTGCAATAGAAACAAAGGGTTGAACAGTCATTGTAGAGCCCCTCTTTGGAATGGGCTCACTATGATACAGCTCATTCACGCAGGCAATGGGGCCACTGAGGTATATCAGATTCGACGGTGCGCCGGTCGCGTCACCTCGCTCACCCTAGGTACTGTAAGGGTTTAGTTTTTATTGGCGCCTGATAAAGCCGAGCTAATCAAAAAAAAATTCGCGTATGCTACCCAAGATCGCGCCAGCACGCATGATGGCGCAGTAGCGACAAAGCCTGACATTTAACGGCCTACGCCTCAAAATCGCGGGATAGTTTTTTTCGTCGACATCGTTCTAAATAGTAAAACAGAGAGTCAATCCTGACTTGTATCGGAAAGTGTGATGTTCAATTCTGATCTGGATAGTTCCGAGGCGCCATCAGCCTGCGTTGTGGTTTCCGAAGCCAAATCGTTCAATAATACATTAACCTCAACTTCCAATGCTTCAGCAACGAGAAATACAATAAGAAGAGAAATATTTATTGCGCCACCTTCGATCATAACAACCGTCGTATGGCTAATTCCGACTTTTTCCGCAAATTGCCGACCAGACATTCCTTTAGCCTTGCGTAACGTTCGCACGCGTTGCGCAAGCGTCGTTAATATCCCATCGAAACGTTCGTGCTGCAGATCAGTGAGGTCAGGAGCTTTCTTTCCCATTTTATCAACCCAAGTCCTCTAACGACAAAAGCAAATACCAAAGAACCATAGCTGGACCGAGCGCGAACCGATCTTCGGTTTACACAGAAACGGAAGCCATTTCGAGACCTATCGCCACGGTTTCGCCATTTTTTGAACATGGGTGTTCGCGCCGCTTTGGATCATGGTTTCCGAAAGACAGGAGACTTTGATGAAGCGCACCCTCCCCTTCCTCGTTCTTGTTGTGATGGCGCAGCCTGCCGTCGCGGAATTCTCTTTTGTTTCCAATGAGATTGAAGTACCCGCCAGTCCGGACACGTCACCTGCGCCACAAGTCACGCCATCTCCCGCTCGCAAGCCCCTGACGCGCCCAAAGCACCATGCCTCTGCCGCCTTGCACAGGGCATCCAAACCAGCGCCGAAGACCGTCGCACTCGTTTCCGGTTTCGGCGCCCAAGTCCCCCTGGCTTTCGCCATTCGTCAGATGGTCCCCGATGGCTACGAAATCATTTTGGAGCCACCCGCCGATCCAAACACTCCCGTCGATTGGCAGGGTGGAAAATCCTGGATGCAGGCGCTCGCCAGCGCGGTGAAGCCTCTTGGGCTCTCCACCGTCGTTCACGACAAGACCATCACAATTCGCGCAACCGACAATCATTAATCGTTTCGAACTTCGCGCCAATCACACCGATCCTTCTCCGGGGACCAACCGGAGACTTTTTTCGATGTCAGACACAGCGCCACCCCGCGTCGATTGGCTCGACCTTCCTCAAGCAGACGACGCCTCGATACTCCAAGCGATCCCCGTTGACACCGAGGCCGCGTTCGCCCGCGTGGCCGATCAATTTTGCGCCGTCAACGAACCGCAAGTTTCCTCCCTGGCGGATTATCTCTCGGTCGATCCCGGCCGCGCCCGATTTGAAAAGGTCACGCGGCCGCTTTCGGCAGCGCGTGCGAAGGCCCTTCTGCGCCGCATGACCGCCGCCGGGACGGCGCCATCCTCTTCCGCCCTGCCCGACCACGCCACCGCTCCGCTCGCCCACAAGGCGCTTCTCTCCCGAATTCTCAACCTCTCTCGCATCGCGGCCATGCAACGGGCCTGCGCCGCAGCTTCCACCACGCCGTTCAACGGAGGACAGTTCTGATGAAACGCACCCAACTCGTTATCTTTGCCGCCGCTCTCGCCCTTTCGGCGCCTGCGTCCGCTCAAACCGCCGGCAGCGCCGGATGCGCCGCCATCACGCAGGCGGCAAGCAATGCCATCGCCACGCGCATCTCCGTCGACGACCAGAACATCACTCAGCCCACCTCAGTCAAGAGCCTGTCGTGCCTCGATAACTTCTTCAAGGGCGCAGGTCTGAACGTCGTCACCAACCTGCTCAACCCACAAAATCTGCTGCAATCGATTCAAACGCAAATCTGCAACAAGATCAACAGCCTCTGGAACCAAACGCTCGGTTCGACACAGTGCGGCATCACCTTGACCGGCCTAAAGCTTGGCTTCCTCGGCGGCAGCACGTCCGGCGGCGGAATCTCTTGCCCCAAACTTTCCTTCGGCGGAGGCGGCCCGCCGATTGCGCGCATCGGCACCGGCACGAACAACAGCGGCGGCCTCTACATGTCGGGCAACGCGGTGGCGCCGACCGGCTACCCGATCACCTCCCTCCTCGGACTGTACTGACGCCCGAGACGCGACCCCGATCAAGGATACACGTTATGAAAACGCCTCAATCCCTCACTTCAACCGCCGCCGCGCTCGTCCTTGGAGCAGCCTTTTTTGCGCCCACCACCGCGAACGCCACCATGCCAGTGATCGACTATGCAAGCCTCGCTGTCGACCAGGCCATGAAGTTCATTCAAAACCAAATGAACAACACGCTGAATTCGATAACAGGCCAGCTCGGCGCCAATGGCCCGCTGGCTCAATTGCTCGGCCCCAACACCTACGGCAGCGTCAACCAACTGCTCCAGCAGGGCTTCACGCAAATTTCGAACTACCAAAAGGCTCAGGTCGACGCGCATTCTCAGCTTATTGACGGCCAAAATATTGCAATGGCCCGCGTTCAACGCGACTTCCGCAACGCGCAGATCCGCGACGAACACATAGTCGGATCTACGCACTGCGCGGCGCTCGACGGCGGCCAGGCGGTCATCGCAGGCGCGTCCAAGAGCTGGCAGGTCGCCAAATCGATCACGGACGTTACGGACAAACGTGGTGAGGGCGGCCTCAATCAACCGGGTTATTTCGGGTCCGCGCAAGCCGCGCAAGCCAACAACAATTTGCATTACCAACGCTATTGCAACGACGTCGAAGCGGCGGCCGGGCTTTGCACGATCTCTCAGACGCCAAACGCCGACCAGCAGGCGTCAGCCCTGTTTGTCTCCGGAACCCTTGACGGCCAGGACGGCGTAACCCGCGCCAACGACTATGCGACGTCGCTGATCCAGCCTGTCGTTCCCGGCACTTTGCGCGGCGATCAGATCACGTCAACTCAAGGCGCCGAGGCGATCGCAAGGCGACGCGCCTACAACGCCCGGATGTCGCTCGCGCGGGACGTCACAAGCGTCGCCATCGGCGTGCAGTCGCCTTCGGTCACGCTCACATCCGAACAGCAGCAGGAAATGACGGACGAGGGGCTGCCTGCGACACCGACGGCCTCGTGGCTTCATGCGCTCATGCTCGACACAACCCGCCGACTTTCGAGCACCAACTATCACGGGCAACTCGCATCAATGCCTGCCGCCTCGATCCAACGCGAGATCGCGACCGAACTGGCGCAGACCAATTACCTGCTCGTCCAGCTTTACAAGCTCAACTTGATGCACGCCACGACCTCCGCCGCCCACTTGGCCGAAACCGTCGAGCACAATTACCAGCCCGCTTTCGCCATGCCCTCCCCGAACCTTTCGAATTGATGGAGCCATGTCGATGGTTGACCCGAACTTCGATCAGAATCCAGCCGACGTGAAAGACGCGGCGACTGAAGCGGCGCCTTGGACGAAATCAACAAACCACTTGCCCGTAGCCGAGGGCATTACCTATCACGAAACCGAAAACAGCTCCGGCTTCCACCTGTCCGACGACAAGAACAAAAAAATCGATGCGGCTTGGCGCGAGCCAAATGGCTGGTACGAAGGTCCGGAGAAATGGTCCGTCGTCGCCATCAACTTTCCCAAAGCGTTCGAGCCGGAAGATGCCCTGGGCGCGCACACGGTCGCGCAGAAAGCGTATCCCGACGCTTACCGCGACTTCACCGCCAAAATGTTTGAGAAACCTGATGAAGACCTGGGGTACGTCAAGATCGCGAACTATCATGGGGCCGGAATTGATCATTTCGAGACGCCGGTCGATCATCGGCTCGTCGTTGCGCCGGAACTGAACGAAAAGATTGACCCCGCCTGGCGCAAGCCTGACGGCCAGTATGTCTCCGATGGAGCGACAACGTCTGGCGCTCGCGCGTCGATCGTCGCCGTGTCCTTTCCGGAACGCTTCGATCCGACCGAATTGGCGGCGGCGCACCAGGACGCCAAAGATTTCTTTCCCGATACCTATCAAAAGGTCATCGGCTCGGCCGCGGCCGCCGAACATGCCCGCCCCGCGTTCGAAGACGAGACCGCGAGCCGTTCCACGACGGTTACGCCGGCGACGCCTGACGCTTCTCCCGTAAAACCCGACCAATCTCTCAAGAATTTGGTATCGGCATTTGACGACGCCGCCCCTGCGGCGACCAAGACTGCGAACACTGCCGCGACCGAACCCACCCAACCCCAACGCAATGAAGCAGCGCCAACTCCTCCACCGGCGACATCCTCTTCGACCAGCAGTCTATCAACCCCGCTGGAAACGTCGCTCCCGAAGGCTCAGCCGCCTCTGAAGGACCTGATGTCGGCGTTTGACGACGGTCCGTCGCCCGCCGTCAGTGCAGAAGCGCCTTCTGCCGCTTCCAAGACAACGGACAAACCCGTCGACATTCCCAACGTCGGCAACAGTCCGCCTGAACGCGGGCAATCGCCGCAAACCACTGCATCGCAGCCGTCACCACCAAATAGTAACACTCCTGAAAATCCCTTTACTGACGATCGTACTGCCGCCTCCTCCTCACATCAACAAATCGACCGTGTGCCTGAAACCCTCCAACGGGCAAACGCGCCACAGCAACCGGAGCGAAATCGCAGCGATCAGCAAAGAACTCGCGATTCAGATCCACATCAACAATCAACGATGCCCCCGATCACCGCTGGCGCCGCCTTGGTCTCTGCTTTCGCGAGCGCGTTCCAGCGCAGCCCGCGCGCGGCGTCCCCTGCTCTCGGCGAGTCAAATCCAAGCCCTGGCCAGCCCGACGCCCCGGCGTTGAAGTCTCGTTGGCCTTCAACAACGCAGGCCGTCAGCACAAGCAGCGGCCCAACTCAGCCCGAAGGGCCACAAACGACCCCGACTCAGCCTTCGTCGCCACAGACGACGAGCGGAGCCAGACTGTCTCAACCTACAACCCCGCCAGCGTCGAATGAGGCCGGCGCCGGTCCGATGCGCGGCAGCCTGGCGCTCCGCAACTTGCTGACGGATTTTCGTCCGGAACGCTCCGAATCGATCTCGGTCCAGAAAACGGCGCCCGCTCAAGATCCAGCGTCGCCGGCCCAACCAGGCGGCGCCCGCGCCCTGTTCGAACGGTTCAATCAAAATCGAATGCAGCCACGTCGCGACGCCGATTTGGCGCAAACGGCCGAGCGCGCGGCAACCGCCGCCGTCGGAGCTTTCGAGGCGCTGGAAAAGACCGATTCCGCCGCCATCCTCTCCCGCATCCGTGAGGCGGCGGAAGCATCGCCGGGCGGCATCAAGGAAGTGCTCTCTGAAATGAGGCCGGGCGGCGCTTATGACAATCTCCGCAAGGAATTCAACGCCACGCTCGCTCGAGACGAAAACTTCTCGGCATCCTACGAAAAGGCCGCCAGCGCGCTCGACGCCTACGCCGAGCATCGCGAGGCCGCCGCACCGGTCCTCCCGACAGCCAACGCCGGCATCCTTGCGAGACTGGAGGCTCTCGATGAGCAAATCGTCAAGGCGAGTTCCGAACTCCCGGGAAAGGACTCTGGCAAGAGCGCCCTCGACGAGGCGCTCGACAAGGGGCGAGAGGCGGTGAAAGACCTCGTCGACTCGATCCGCAGCGCATTCTCGCGACAAGGGCCTTCCGCCAGCCCTGGACTTTCGCCGTGAGTTTTTCGAATTCGCGCCAACGCATGGCAGCCTCAAGCACCAACCTCTTGAGGCCGCCATGTCGCAACATCTGTTTAGATTGCTCCCTCTCACCCTTTTCTTCATCTTCGCCATCATTGGCGGCGCCGACGCTCAATCGACGACCAACAGCTTCGACGTCAGCTGGAGCGCCCTCGATCCGGGCGACGATTGGGCCTGGAAAACCATCCAGAGCGTCTTTCCGATCAATGGAACGCCGCCAACTTCAACCGGCGCGGCCGCGAACGTCGTCGGCCTCATCGTTGGCCAGTTGACCGGCTTCGTCATGGCCCTCGCCATGGCGTTTCTCTGCTACATCACCATCATGCACATTCACCGCGTCTCCGAGACGTCGACGCTGTTAACCAACGGCGTGACCAGCCTCGCGGTCGTGCGGATTGGCTTCGCCGCCATTATGATGTTGCCGATGAACTCCGGTTTTTCGGTCGGCCAGTCTTTTGTGATCCAGGCGGCCGGTTGGGGAATCGGAATGGCGCGGTCTGTCTATACCAACGTCGTCCAAGCTGTCGGGCCGGACGCCATGATCGTCGCTGAGCCGATCGTCCCGGGCGCGGGAACCACAATCCTCAACCTGATGCAGGACGAACTTTGCGCCGCCTATGTTAATGCGGCCGCCGGATCCACGATCGTGCCTTCGCCGACCGGAACCGTTGTCGGATCATCCTCATCCGGCGGCGTCGTCACCTACGCGTACCAGCTCAGCGCGGGTCTCGCCACGAACAGCCCGACTTGTGGATCGGTAACAATAAATGAGCCGGTGACGAGCACGGGCGGCAGCGGTTACACCAATATCGCCAATCAGATGGCGCAAAGACAGAAAGATATTCTCGACAGCACGCTGAGCGCGTTGCGCCCGTCGATCCAGAGCATCGCCCAGAAATATTGGACCACCAAGAACCAATCCGCACTGAGCGGCTTGCAGACGCTCTACACAAGTACGCTTCAGAATTACACGACGCAGTTGACGACCGCCGCACAATCGATAACGCAGGATTTGCGCAGCGCCCAACAAGTCCAAGACGCCCGTAATGGCAATCTTGGCCTGATCCAGGGGCAAACGCAGCTCTCCGCGCTCGGATGGACCTCCGCCGGCGCCTATTATCTCGAATTCGCGCGTCTCAACGGCCTGACGCTATCTCTCGCCAGCGCCACACCCGTTGTCAACACACCGTCGTTCCAGGGGCTGTCATCATCGCTGACGACCGACATTGCTCCGCTCTTTGCGTCCTCGACGTCATTGCTTGGAAAGCTCAAAATTTATGTCGGGACCCAGGACTCTCTTTCGCAGCCGAGCGGTTATGCGTCCGTACAAACCGGTCAATATTCAGGCGGCGACCCGAACAGCACGATCGAGCAGGTTTTCCGTGCGCTTAATATTACTCCGGCGCTTCTCAACAGTCTCGTCAACAGCCTGTCGCCCACCAGCAGTCAATGGAACGATCCTTTCGGCGGCTTGATCGCGCTCGGTAACAAGATGACGCTCGCAGCGCTTGGCATATTGGGCGCCGCAGCCGCTTTGACGACCACGGTCGGACAGGCTTCGGCCGTGGCTGGCGGCGTTGCGACGGGCGGCGTCACGGGCGGGCTCGCCGCCGCAGGAGCATCCTCCGTCATCAATTTCCTATCCACGCCGATCTTCGCCGGCGCAAGCCTCTTCCTGGCTCAAGGTCAGATGATCGCCTACGTCCTGCCGATGATTCCCTGGGTCATCTGGATGGCCGGCGTGGCGGGCTATCTCATCCTCGTTTGTGAAGCGTTCGTCGCCGTGCCGCTGTGGATGCTCGCCCACATGACCCTCGAGGGCGAGGGTTTGCACGGGCGGGGGGGGCCGGGTTACGAACTCCTGTTCAACGTTCTGTTCCGGCCGACATTGATGCTGCTCGGCCTCTTCCTCGGCTATTTCGTGTTCGCCTCGATGGCCTGGTTGATCTCAGCGAGCTTCGGTATCGCTGCCGGTTTCGTCCTAGCGAACGGCTGGTTGGTCACGAACGTTCTCGGTTTCCTGACCCTGATGTCTGTGTTCATTTTGACGAATGTGACCGCTGCGATCATGGCGTTCCGCATGGTGGCGCTGATCCCGCATCACCTCCCTCGTCTGATTGGCTTCGGGGGCGGCAACCGCATTGACACGAACGAATTCGCTCAGATCGCCGCTTACCAAGGAACGCGCCAAACAATCGACACTGTTGCAAACAAAGCTAAAGGCGCGCTCTCACCGTCCGCGCGTCGCTTATCAGGCGGCAATTCCTCGCGCCGCTCCGAAAACACTGAAGCGTTAACCGGCCCCACATCGACATCCTCCGGTCTCGATAGTACCATGCAAGCAACCACTGGCATGCGCAACACACAGAAACCTACGGACCTCTAACAATGATCGGCACGGATCCTTCTTTCATGGCTGGGTACATCGCCGGAGAATCGGACGCGCGCAGCACCAAGATCATGTCCAATATCGCCTTGGCGTTTACTGGTCAGGACGTCGTTGAAATCACGCGACGTGATCTCGACGAGCTTTACGCGCGCCTCAATGAGGCTGAAGCAACAGCCGCGAATAACTTTCGCAGTGGGCGCGATTGGAGGACGCTTGCCAAAAATCTGGAACAGGATGTCGCCACCCTGAAATCCAGACTGCACGAAATGAGCAGCGTGACGCGTGAACGCGACGCGCTGCTCAAATTCTTGGATATCGGAGGCCACCTGCTTCACACGCATAGAGTAGGAAAAGCAGATCGACCCGAATTCGCCGAATTACGCGACTTCGCTCTCGACATCGCCTACAAGCATCTCAAGGGCGAGTTTTTCGAAGGTCTCGGCGACCAACCGAAGAAGCTGGCTTGGTTCAAAAGGCTTTGGAACGCGCTACGCTAGGTCTTCGCGCCACTCACCACGACGATAGGCTCCAGGAGGAGCCTATCGCATGAAATCCACTCTCTTGATCCTGCCCATCGCCGCCCTCGCCCTGACCGGCTGCGCTAGTCCCAACCTGAAAAAACCCGACAGCTACAGCGCGCCCGCCGCGCCGCCGATCCATAACTTTTTCTACGATCCTTTCGCCGCTTATGGTTCGTCCAATGCCACTTGGCGACCGCCGGTTTACGATCGCCAAGGCACAATCGTGAAACCCGCCGAGCCCGCCTCCCAAGGCACGCGCCCGGACTACGAACACGCCGGCTGGGCAACCGGGGCGGCCGGCAGGGACGCTAATCGTCCGCCCGGCACGTTCTGACGCTTTCGTCTCGATCAGGAACGGATAACTCAGCCATTCATCCACCACATCAAAGGAAAAGCCCGGCGCCAAGCGCCGGGCTTAAATCGTATCCCTCCGGTGAGGGCCGCCTTCCCCGAAGCCGGAGCAGCATCGTAAATTAACAGCGCTACAAGCAGTGGTGTTTGCGGCGCTGTTAGAGACAGTGCGATGGGCCAAGTTCAGGTAATCAGCGGGGTTGAGCGTCGTCGGCGTTGGAACGATGACCAGAAGCGAGCCATTGTCGCGGCGGCGTTTGCGCCCGGTGCCGTGGTGGCGGAGGTCGCCCGACGAGCGGATATCAACAGCGGACAGATCTATCGGTGGCGGCGTGATCTTCAGATGTCGCCGCCAGGATTTGCCGAAGTTGTCGTCTCTTCGGTTGTCGGCCCTTCGGATATATCCGCTTCGATGATCGATGTCGCGTTGAGCGACGGCACCCATGTCCAGATTCCGGCCACGACCCCACCGGAGTTGTCAAACGTGGCCGCCGCGAGGGCTGCCTATTACGGCGCGGTGGCGTCACTTCTGACCAATGCTGGCGACAGCATCGAGACCGCCTATCAGGCCGCGGTCTCGGCGCAGCAATCTGTCGTCGATGCCCGGCAAGCATCGGCACAGATCCCGGATCTGATTGCTAAGCTCACCACCGCAACATCCGCCGCCACGAGCCTGCTGAACGCCGCCAAAGGCGCCATTTGAGCCAAGCAGGCCCCCGTGACGCCGATGCGTGGTGGCGGCCATACGAACGGCTTTGCCCTGAGCCCGTCTATACCGCTTTCGGCCCGTCGATCGGGTGCTGGAAACGCAGACCGACGGCCAGACGGTTCCAGATGTTGATGGTGCCGATAGCGACCGTGATCTTTGCGATTTCCTCATCGCTGAAATGGGCCTTCAGAGTCTCGAAATCGCTGTCCGGAATACCGGTCTGGGCGATGTTGGTCACTGCCTCGACCCAGCCGAGAAGAGCCCGCTCGCGGGCATCATAGAGAGGGGATTCCCGCCAGACGCTGAGCAGTGCGATCCATTGTTCGCTCAAACCGTCATGGCGGGATTCCTTGACATGCATATCCACGCAAAAGGCGCAGCCATTGATCTGAGAGGCCCGCAATTTGATCAGGTGAATCAGACGCGGCTCAAGACCGCATTTCTGAACATACTGTTCCAACGCGAAAACGGCCTTGTAGGAGTCCGGGGCGACCTTCTTGATATCAAGACGGGGATGTGTCGACATGACTGTGTCCTTTGATTGGGGAACCGGCCGGGTTTCGCTCTGAGGCTGTCAAAACAGGCGCCTGGCGGCACCGGCGGGAAGAATTGCTCCGGGCCACACTATCGTCTTGCATCTGGCCAATGGATAGACCCAAGAATGGTGAAAATCATTGGCCTATGACGGAGACGGGCCCCATGTTTTCCCTGACACTCAACCGACGATCCGCGATCTCGCTGACCGACCAAATTCATGATGCTGTCCGGGACGCCATCCGCACCGGAACACTGGCCAAATTGACCCGCCTTCCCTCAACCCAGGATCTGTCGGCTCAATTGGGGGTCGCCCGGGGAACCGTCCGACGGGCCTATGACCGGTTGATCGACGACCAATTGATTGTATCCAAGGGGGCAGCGGGCACCTGGGTTGCCGACGCGCCGGCCCCACGTCCTTCCCCACGTCCTGCCTCCGAAAGCGAGATGACCGAAACGCCGCCCGGACTATTCCATCCCTTCGACGCGCCGCCGGCAATATTTCAAATGGGCGTTCCGGCCCAGGATATCTTTCCCTTCAAACAATGGTCTCGCATCCGGATCCGTGCCACGAGAGCCGAAACGCTGTCGCCGCTGAACTACCCCGACCCCTGCGGAAATGCCCGTCTCCGCCATGAAATCGCAGCCTATTTAGCGATATCGCGCGGGGTGCGTTGCTCCGTTGATCAGATTTTTGTTACAAGCGGTTTTACCGGCGCCTTGGGGATGGCCTTGCAGGCGCTGTCTTTGTCCGGCGCGGAGGTGTGGTGTGAGGATCCGGGCTTTCCCAAAACCCTGACGGCGCTCCAATTGGCAGGACTGACCGTCCGCCCCATTCCCGTCGACGCGGCGGGCCTGAACGTTGCCGCAGCAAAGATGGTGGCAGGAAACGCCGCCCTGGCGGTCGTGACACCGGGGCAACAAGCCCCTCTCGGCATGACCATGTCCCTGGAGCGGCGCCGGGACCTCCTGACCTGGGCCGAAGAGAGGGGGGCCTGGATTATCGAGGATGATTATGTCGGCGAGTTGCAACTGCGCGGACGCGCCGCGCCGGCCCTGGCCGCTCAGGACACATCCGGTCGGGTCCTTCATATCGGCACCTTCAGCAAAACCATCAGCCCCGCCCTGCGATTAGGCTTTCTCGTCGTCCCGCCAGCCTTGGCCGCCCCTGTTGGCGAAATTGCCGACCACCTGTCCCCCGCCCCCAACGGGGCGGTCCAAATCGCGGTGGCGGATTTCATGGCCGGCGGACATTACCTGCGCCATTTGCGGCATATGAAACGCCTTTACGCCGCGCGCAAGGCCCTGCTCGCCGATACTCTGGCCCGTCATCTTCCGGCAAACCTCTCGCTGGGGATCGACGGAGCCCTCTCGATTCGTCTCCATCTTCCCGACGAGAGCGACGATGTGGCAATGGCACAAAGAGCCCTGTCCCATGGGCTCGCCCCCGCTGTGCTCTCGCAATGGTATCAAGGCGCCGTTGTCAAAAAGGGACTTCTTCTTTGCGTGACCAATGTCCATGCAAAAACGGTCGTCCGCGATTGCGAGAAACTTCTCGACATTATTATGCATGAGACAAATACGTCCTCACAACAGGATGGAAGCCGAACTTGGATTGCTCGGATGTCTTTGGATTTGCACGGAGTGTCTTAAATCACGTTGACGGCTTTTTAGGTTATAACGCAGCCCGTGCCGCTGCCTGACGACAGGCTCTAATGGTTCTGGCCGTCGAGGACGGCCACAGCGTATAGGCGGATCTTCGGATCCACAGAGACGGTCGTCAGCCCCTCATGGACAGCCGAAGGCATTCGACGGCATCCTCAGAGAAGGCCATGACGCCGTCGTCACCCAGTCCATAGACCCAGATCAAGCCGTCTTCAGGCTCCATCTGATTGGCAATATCCCAAAGGCAGTCTTCGTCCACGCCAAGGTCGATTGCGACGCGGGCGATTGTTGTGACGCTGTGGACCTTGTTGCGCTGAGTGCTCATCAGGCCGCGTCGGCGACGCCGGTTTGCGGCGTCCAGTTCCACGGAAGCAGTTCATCGAGCCGATGGGCCGGATGTTCGTATCCCTCCGGCGTAGACCGCAGGCGGCCTATTCCTGATTGGTTTCCGGGTGCGCCTTGTTTATCTCGATGAGGTCCTGAAGGCATTCGATGCCATCGTCGGAGAAGGCCATGACGCCGTCATCCCCTGGTCCATAGACCCAGATCAAGCCGTCTTCGGGCTCCATCTCGCCAGCAATGTTCGATAACCAGTCTTCGTCCACGCCGAGCTCGATTGCGACACGGGCGATTGTCATGACGCTATGGACCTTGTTGCGTTGGGTGCTCAATCAGGCCGCTTGGGCGACGCCGGTTCGCGGCACCCAGTTCCATGGGAGCAGTTCGTCGAGCTGATGGGCCGGATGGGCCGCGATGCGTGACAGGACGTCAGCCAGCCAGGCTTGCGGATCGACGTCATTCATTTTGGCGGTGACGATGAGACTGTACATGGCCGCCGCGCGTTGCCCGCCGCGGTCGGAACCGCAGAACAGCCAAGACTTTCGGCCCAGCGCGATTCCTCTCAGCGCCCGTTCGGCGGCATTGTTGGAGAGGCAGACCCGTCCGTCGTCCAGGAACCGGGTGAACGAGGACCAGCGCTTGAGCATGTAGTTCATCGCTTTGAACAGATCATGGTTCCGCGAGAGCTTGGTGCAGGCGTCTCGCATGGAGACCTCAAGGACCTTGACCAGGGGGGCGCTGTGCTGTTGGCGGTACGCCCTGCGTTCCTCGGCGCTGCAGCCATTGATGGCACGTTCGATCTCGAACAGAGCATCGATTTGATGCACCATCTCTATGGCCATCGGAGAGAGGGGGATCTCCTTCTTACCGGCCGCTTTGCGCCGGGCGTTCTCCTCAAGATCGGCCATGGCAAAGAAGGGCCGGCGCGCATGCGCCCAGCAGGCCGCTTCCTCGATCGGGCCGGGCTGGCGGGTGGGCTCATAGAGTTTGGTGTAGCCACCGAAGGCGTCCGCCTGGAGGATGCCAGTGTACCGGGCCAAGTGCGCTTGCGGATGCTCGCCCTTGCGATCACGCGAGTAATAGAACATCGCCGCCGGCGGAGCTTGGCCCCCGAACGGGCGATCGTCGCGCACATAAACCCAACATCGCCCGACATCGCATTTGCCCTGCGCCAACACCGGCACGGTCGTGTCATCTCCGTGCAGGCGTTCGGCCGCCATCACATGGGCTTCCAGCCGGGCCAGCAAGGGCGCAAGCACCGAGCAACTGGCCCCGACGGCGTCCGCCGCCGTTGATAGGCTGATCGGAACACCCTCCCGGGCATATCGCTCCACCTGGCGGTTCAAAGGCTGATGCTGGCCGAACTTCTCGAACAGGATCATCGCCAGCAGGCTTGGGCCGGCCCAGCCCCGCGGGATCACATGGTAGGGCGCCGGCGCCTGGCTGATCTTCTCACAGTCCCGGCAGCTAAACTTCTCCCGGACGGTCTCGACCACCTTCCACTGCCGCGGGATCGACTCCAGCGTCTGGGTCACATCCTCGCCGATTTTACGAAGGCGCGTCCCGCCGCAGCAGTCGCAGATCGTCGGCGGATCGATCACCACCCGTTCCCGCGGAAGATGCTCGGGGAAGGTCGCGCGGACATCCGGACGCTTGCGCGTAAAACCTTTGACCGTCGTCTTGGCGGCGGCCCGTTCCGCCGCGATCTCATCTTCCGTGGCGCTTCCCGCCAGCTCTTCGAAGGTGAGCTCCAACTGGTCGACGAGACGAGCGCTGCGCTCCGCCTTGGGCCCATAGAGCTGCCGCTGCAACTTGGCGATGACGAGCTTCTGATGCGCGATGAGAGCCTTGTCGTCGGACTCGACGGCGCGGGCGATGGCATTCTCAGCCCAAGCCTTCAGCAGCGCTGCTTTCAGCGCATCAACGTCATCGGGGAGGTTGCGCGGCCGTGATTCCATACCCAGAAGTGAATCATAAAACGACCCGTTTGACTCCTAAAAAATGGCGGAAATACGAAGAAAAATGCGCTATCCGCCACCTTATCCGGCGCGCTCCGGCCGGAACGTCAAACGGGGATTCCGCCAGTCGATTCCATCGAGCATATAGGCCAGTTGAGCGGCGGAAATGGCCACCATACCGTCCGCCGGTGACGGCCAGATGAATCGGCCACGCTCAAGACGTTTTGCATAAAGCGACATTCCGAGCCCGTCATGCCAAATAATTTTTACCATGTCGCCGCGCCGTCCACGGAAAACGAACAAATCGCCGGCATGGGGATCGCGATGCAGCGTCTCTTGAACCTGAAGCGCCAGACCGGTCATGCCGCGCCGCATATCCGTTCGCCCGACCGCCAGCCAGACCCGCACATTGCTCGGAACCGGGATCATCGGTGCACCAGCGCCTTGACCACCGCCGACGCCAACTCCGGCGGGGTCATGGCTGCGATCTGGACGCGCGTGCCGTCGCTCAACGCGACGTCAATTACCGAAGCGGAAATGTCGGATGGCCCAGCCGAAGAGACGACAACTTCGGCAAATCCTGACGGCTCCATCCGAAGATCTCGCCGCCACCGATAGATTTGCCCGCTGTTGACATCCGCTCGCCGGGCGACCTCCGTCACCACGGCGCCGGGCGCAAACGCCGCCGCCACAATCGCCTGCTTCTGCTCGTCACTCCAACGGCGACGACGCTCAACTCCGCTGATTACCTGAACTTGGCTCATCGCACTGTCTCTTGCAGTGCTGCAAACACCACTGCTTGCAGCACTGCTAAATTACGATGCGTCCCAGCCCGATGGAAGGCGGCCTACGCCGGAGGGATACCTTAAATCATATGAGCCGTTTGAATATCTGCGGTCGACACCACCGAGGCGTCGGGCGTCGCCCTCTCGACAATTGACCACAACCTCAGTGCGGCCAGAACGGTTCATTCGTATGCAAGAACTCGCTCGCCGTCACATGGCTCAGAGTACGGAGCCTGAAATTGTCGAGCGCAAACTTGAAGGCCATCAGGAAAAACAGGATGCAAAAGGGACTGAATTCGATCGTGGTCACAAACGGTCCAGACGTCCACGATTCGCCAGCGATCCGATAGGCCAGGAAAAAGAACGCAGCCCAGCCCAACGCGAAACAAGCGTAGGCCGCTCTCGCCGTTTCTCGCCGTCGCCGCGCAAGAAGCGCCCTCGCCTGCCGATCCGAAAGCCCCTTCTCTTCGGCGAAGGAAGAGAGATCAATCAATCGATCCCCGTCAACAATAACCTGCTGATCAATCTCTTTGGCGCGCTTCACTTGCGACCAGATCTCGGCCGCCTGCTCTTCAATCGCGTTCTTGCCCTTCTTGATCTCTCGCCAGGGCACGAACACGAACGGGATTTTCATCAAGCCGCCCAGCCTGCGGCCGAGACCACGAAACAAGCCCATCAGATCCTCCCCACGACCGCAGTGACGAACGCTTTAAAATCGGTGGGCATTCCGTCGAGGCGCCCCTCCAGGCCATCGGGCTTTCGGAAGAAGAAGGTGGGTGTGCCCGTCAGTTTGATCGCTTCGGCGATCTGTCCGTTGCTTTGCAGTTTCGCTTCGGCTGCGCCGGTCGCGGGAACGGTGAAAACACGCTGCGCCCAGGCCGACGCCATGCTTTCCGTCGGGACGCTCAACAGCGATAATGCCGCTTTCGTGCTCATCCCGTTGTCCTCGTGATCGAGGATCGAGATCGGTACGATTTTCAGCTGTATGCGCCCCGCCTCCGCATAGGGCTTCAAGGCGTCGAACGCTCGAATCGAATACGAACAAGCCGGATCGACGATCATCCACACGACCGGCGCGCCATCCGGGCCGATGGCGCCGAACGCCGCCTGCTGCACGGTCGCCAAGCCCGCAATCGCACCCTTGTCAGCGAGAACTTTCTTGACGTCGCCGACATCCACCGTCGGCAAGGCCCCGTCAATTTTCGCCACCTGATCGCGCGTCAGGTTCTTGCCAGCCGAGTCCCACATCACGCCGGCGATCGTCGCCTGGTTGTCAGGCGTCACATAGAGCGTCTGAAACTCGGCGCCATTGCGAACGAACAAGCCCGTGAGACCATGCAGTTCGCCAATATTCGTCACCCTGGCGCCGCCGATCGCGAGCAGACGGGCCTTCGACAATTCGAGAACGGGACCGCCGACGACCGCCTCACCATCCGGCGCGACCTGGAGGATCATGAACTGATCGCCAACCTTGGCGGCGACGGAACGAAGTCCGTGCGCCTCGCCAAGATCGAGCAAAGTCGCGCCGGTCGCGGCAATGTGCTTGAGCGCCGGAAACTTGCTCACGTCTTTGAACAGAGGAAGCGTCCCGGCCTGTTCGGGCACGTCGCCACTGGAGGGACTTGCCGTCTCGATGACGGGCGAATTCACGGCCGGCGGCGGCGCGGGCGCGTTGGGTGAAGCTGCCGCGCCGATGGTGATCGGTCCAGTCGGACCAGCCCCCGCGGCAGGCGGCGGCAGAACAGGCGTGCTCGGCTCAACGATCTCCCACGAGACCGCCTTCTTCACAGCGCCGTCGTCGTTCGCCGCAACGAGCACCGCCTTTGGAAAATCGATAGGTTTTGTAAAATCCGCCACACAACGCTCGGCCGCGAGCGCATGAATGGAGCACGACAACATAAGACCGCTCGCCAAGGCGGCCACGCGAATGTGGACCTTCATTCTGATATGCCTCCTGTCTGATGACGAGAAGCACGGTAAGTTCGAGTGGCGCGAATTCAGAATTACGATCAGGTTACGTGAGACGCGAAGGTGGCGTCATGCTTACGCCGGCGGAGACTACAGCCCTCTGCCCCTCAACCGAAGCAAGGAGTTAGTTAGACAAGCTGCAGCGGGCAAAACAATTTCACGTCTTTGCCGACGCTAATAGCGTGGGCTTGCGACGGAATTGTCGTAGAAGTCTATCGAGATCGCCACACATCGACCGTTTCAATGCTAAAAGCGAGACGCCATCACACGATGCTTCATCAAACGTCTCAAACAAAAAAAGCTTCGCTCTGAGACCTTGCAGAGTTGTTGACGGTTGCGCCGCGACTAACGATATCGCTCCATCGACATCGGAAACCGCCGTTCGCATGGTTGTTAACAGCACCCTCCGCTCTGGTTCCATACCGTCTTCGTCACACTGATCATAACGCTCCGCTTCAACTTCAAATCGCTTAACTGCCTCAGAAACCTTATTAACAAGCAGCGCAAGTCGTGGTTCTGCGTTACTAAACTCACTTTGTGTATTTGATGCGAATAGCCTATCATAATCGATCAGGCATGACCTTATTAAGGCGGCAATCTCAGCATTGTCCACAAGAAACAAAAGGATAATATTATATTTCAGTATGAGCCCATATACGGTCTTCGCTCTCGCCTTTTGTAACGAATTGAGCGCTCGCCGACGCTTTTGTTTTAACGATTCTATTCGTGTTGCATCGTCATCACACGACTCGATTGCGACAGACAACTGCTTATAAACGGCGAAACTCCGAACACAAATTGACCAAATGCCGGGGTCTCGTCTTCGTGCATACTCGAAACTTTCTATGCCATATTTAACTATTTGTCTCTGAACCGGAATGCAACTATCAGACCGACTAGGGTGTCCCGCATGACTAATTGCGAATGTATTACTTCGGGCTTGTTCGTTTGAGGTATCGCTTTCCGTCATGGACATCGACCATTCCGCGCAAAATCACGACGACACACGTCCCACCTGAAAATATAGTCGTACTGTAACTCATTTGGCACGCTATTGGAATCCCCTATCGTTACGACAACATCGACGGGTCGCCCTCCCCGGCTATTGACTCAACAAACCTCTACGTGTTCGCGCCAATCACACCCACGCTCATAGCGCCATCATCGAACGGAGGCGTCATGGGTACTCAACACAAAGACATTCGGGCGAGACGGAGATCAACGACGTCCGCCATAGCAATCTGTTCAGGCATGTTCGTAGTCAGCATTTCCTGGGCACAATCTATCGTCCTTCCGCAGGGGCTCCCACCGCAAGTAAAGCCCACATATACCGAACCAGGACTGCCAGCGTTCAATTTCTCGGGAGGTTCGACGCTTGGTGGAGGTAGTGGCGGAAGTGACACCGGCGGTGGAAGCGGCGGAGCCGATGCTGGCGGCGCCGCGCTGGACACTATGAACGCGCAATCCTGGGGTGCTCAGGCGAGCAGCGCCGCGAGCGCCATGGGTGTAAACGCGTCCGCGCTTGCGGCAACTTGCATCATGGAGAGCGGGTGCAAAAATTCTGCGGGAGGAAGCGGCAGTTCGGCCAGCGGCGTCTGGCAAATGATCGACTCGACCTATACCGCAGATATCGCCGGTGCGATCGCGCTCGATCCGTCCATCGCGGCAAACATCACCGCTGGGCTTGACGGCAAAATGGATCCCGCGACACAAGCCTACGCCGCAGCTTATGAGTTGCGGCAAGACGCACTTTTGCTGCAAAAAAACGGCATCAGCAACCCCACAACTTTAGACACGCGAACCTTGTATCAGTTCGGTCAGCAAGGTGGACTTGCTGTAGCTCAAGCGAGCGATTCGGAAAACCTTTCATCGCTTTTGAGCCTCACTCCGTCCCAGCTTGCCGCAAATGGCATCTCATTAAACACAACGGTTGGGCAATGGCGCCAAACCATCACATCTAAACTCGGGTCATCGGCCAGCCAGGTCGTGCTCGCTCAGAAATGAGGATATTTTCAAATGAAAAAATTGCTTTTCTCTCTCTTCCTTCCCGTCTTGACGACATCGATCAGCGCAAACGCCCAAACCGCTCTGCCGGACCTGTCTAAGTATCAATGCTATAAAATTGACATGGTGGGCCTCCACATAAGCGAAGAGGACGCGTTTTACGGAAGAGGCTTTCCGCATGTATTCGCACAACCATCGACTGCGTCCAAGAAGAAGGGAACGGCGATCGGTATCGTGTACGTCAAGTGGCCTCTCGTCACAGTTAATGGTTTCGTGAAAATCCTGAGAGGCACCAACCAAGACGGATGGGTGGCTGAAACGACCGTCGTCCCCTTGCGAAAGGCCGACGGTAGCGTTGGAGGTTGTACGCTAAGTTGGCGCGAGCCAGGCAGGATCCAGTTTCATCTCGAGCCGGGGACAGCGGTCCGATATTGACCCACAACGAGAAGGGTATTTCCTCATGTTTTTGCGCAGCCGACTACAGCATCAAAACAACTCGGCACGACAAGCGAAATCGTCACGATCGCTTGGCCGCCGAAAAGGGAAAACGTGTTTCTTCAGATCCTCTGGGGCACTAACCGTACTGCGTGGGTCGCAGCGAGCACGTTAATTCCCCTGCGCAAGGCCGACGGCAACATCGGAGGATGCAAACTGACATGGAAAGAACCGGGCCGCATCCAGATTGATCTCGATCCAGGAACAGCGGTCCGGTACTGACCAGGGTGCTTACCAGCTATAAGAACGCCGCTCGCGACGCGCGTATTCTTGGCGAGCGGCCGCTCAAGGGGTCACCGAGCGAGTCCGATTTCCGCGCCCCGAGATCAACATCGAATGCCTCAACGACATTTTGACAGCCGTGCATTCAGCGCAAACATGTCGCACTAACAAAAGGATACGCTCAGATTCTTGGATGAACCGCTTTTTGACGGGGGGCGGAGATTCATTGAATGATTCGGCATGATCCGAGCGGGTTTCCTCATCGACACAAAAAAGGAAAAAGCCCTTACCCGCATTGCGCGGGACGGGCTTGAGGAGCATCGCCGCAGCACGGCATGCCACCGCCCTGCTGCTGCTTGATCGCGGAATGAGTTGCGACGGAGTCGCCAGCGTTCTTTTCCTCGGCGACGATACAGTCCGCTCATGGCATGGCTCGTTCAAGACCGGCGGAGTCGACTCCGTTCATGGCTTCGTATTCAAAGGCGGCTCATCCTATTTTACCGCGAAGCAGATCGAGCAGCTTCGTGCGTGGGCGACGAAAACCCTGCCGGGCACCACGCGCGAAATCGGCATTTCATCCGCACGAACTTCGGTCATGACTACACCGGCTCCGCAATCATCAAGCTCATAAACGGATTGGGATTCGAGTGCCGTAGTCGAAGACCATTCCACTCAGGATCACGGTTGAGAAGCACAAGAAGTTCATCGAGTCGCACGACAGCCTTTGCGACCATCTCCAAGCGGACGAGGCGCGCTATGCCGACGCCGTGCACCCTATCCACCAGTCGCGCCCCGCCGGGCGCTGGTGAGCCAAAGCAAGAGAACATCACCCTTCGCTTCCGGACGGAACAGGATGAACGTCCACGGCGCGATCGATTTGGGAGCCGGTGTGACGGTGATCAAGGGGTTGCTGGTCGGTCGATGCCTTGAGCACCGTCAGCTTGCTCGAAGCCATCGAGAGGGCCTATCCACACAATCATCGGATTCACCTCTATCTCTACAATGCCGCGTATCATCACGCAAAGCTGGTGCGGGATTGGCTAGGCCGGGGCGGCGCATCGTCTTGCACTTTGTTCCGGACTACTGCACCCGGATCAACCCAATTGAGCGGTTGTGGGGCGAGATGCCCCACTGGGTCAGCTGCAACAAATGCTACGAGACGTTCAGGGAATACGCCGACGCCTTCCTCCTCTTTCTGAAGGTGGAAGTGCCGAGGCGGTTCAGCGAGTTCTGGTCGCGAACAACAGACAATTTCCGTGTCGTCGATCCGAAAGATTTTCAGCTTGTCGGGTAACGCAGGTATACTACGATTTATTCCGTCAAAGGTGATTTTCATTTCAGCAGCGATCATTAACGAATCGTTTACTAAAAAAGCATTGCCGAACTGGGCGAATCGGGCATAATTCCCGCTTGTAACGAACTTGTGCGCAAAAAAGCGTTATTCCGAGCCCGTAAAGATGATGATGCCCGCCGCAATTGACGATTTAGACAGCTTCCACGAGGCAATTCTCCGCCAAGGGGAATTGATCTCAGATAAGCTGAATATGCTGCGGCTGGAGCATTATCCGCCGAACGCGACAAAAGGGCTGCGCTCTTTTTCGCTGGCTGAAGTCGCGTATTTTTTAGGCGTCACGCCATCCAACATCAAAAAGCTTCATCTCGAGGGAAAGGGGCCGGTGCCAACGACGTCGATATCCGGCCGCCGCACCTATACAGCCGAGCAGATGCTGGAATTGCGTCAATATCTCGATCGACACGGTCGGGCGGATTTCAAGAACTATGTTCCACATCGCCGTACCGGGGAATCGCTGCAGGTCGTCGCCGTGGTCAATTTCAAAGGGGGGAGCGGCAAAACCACTACCGCCGCGCATCTAGCGCAGCATCTGGCGCTGACCGGTCACCGCGTGCTGGCGATCGACCTCGATCCGCAAGCTTCTCTTTCCGCCCTTCACGGCATTCAGCCTGAGCTCGATAAGAATCCGTCGCTCTATGAGGCGCTGCGGTATGACAAGGACAGGAAGCCGATCACGGAAGTGATCCGCCCGACGAATTTTCCTGGTCTGGATATAGTCCCGGCGAACCTGGAACTTCAGGAATACGAATATGACACGCCGATCGCCGCGACCAACAAGGCTTCGGCCGACGGACGGATGTTCTTCACTCGCATTACCGCGGCGTTGAGAGAAGTCGATGATCGTTACGATGTCGTGGTGATCGACTGTCCGCCCCAGCTTGGTTACCTCACGCTGACGGCGCTGACGGCCTCAACCTCGGCCCTCATCACAATTCATCCGCAAATGCTCGATGTGATGTCCATGAGCCAGTTTTTGCTCATGCTCGGCGGCATCTTGCGGTCGATTAGCCAAGCGGGTGCCGAGGTTCGTATGAAATGGTTCCGCTACATGGTCACGCGCTACGAGCCGACCGACGGGCCGCAAGCCCAAATGGTTGGATTTATGCAGGCGCTTTTCCCCAAGCAAATGCTGACCAATCCAATGTTGAAATCCACTGCGATTTCCGACGCGGGGATCACGAACCAAACCCTTTATGAGATCGAGCGATCGCAATTCACCCGAGGCACTTACGATCGCGCACTCGATGCACTCAACGCGGTCAACGAGGAAATTGTCGATTTGATTCACCGTGCATGGGGACGAAAATGATTGGATGTTTGACAGCCGTGCATGGGCCGAAAATGCCTAGATTCGTCAGTGTGTTGGCGTGGATCAAGGGAGCCTAGGATGGCGCGGAAAAATCTTTTATCAAGTGTCACTGCTGATCTGGAGCCATCCAAGGGCGATCACGAAGCTCGGACAGATTACGCTCGTCGCGGCGCGTCGCGCTCGATGTTGGTCTCTATCGACGAAATGGCGGAAAACGCCAAAAAAATGGCTGCTGGAGAAACCATCGTCGACCTCGATGTGGATGTAATCGACGGCTCCTTTGTCTCCGATCGCATCGAGACCACCGACGAGGACTATCTCTTGTTGCGTGATGCGATCAAGCAGAATGGGCAATCAACCCCGATTTTGGTCCGTCCTCATCCGCACCACAACGGGCGCTATATGATCGTGTTTGGTCATCGTCGTGCGAGGGTGGCGAAGGATCTCGGAGTACCAGTTCGCGCCGTAGTCAAGAATATCGAGGATGTCGCCCACATCATTGCGCAAGGGCAGGAAAATGCCGCACGCGCCAATCTATCGTTCATTGAAAAGGCGATCTTCGCCAAGAAGCTGCTGGGCATGGGTCAGAGCAAGGACACCATCAAAGCCGCGCTTATGATCGACGATACCTTGCTGTCGCGAATGCTTTCGGTAGCCGAAACAATTCCATTGACGGTAATCGATGCGCTCGGCGCCGCTAAATCCATCGGGCGAGATCGATGGGAGGAACTGAAAAAGCTGGTGGCGCATCCGGCGAACGCCGAACTCGCTTGCCAGGAAGTCGCCTCCGCGGAATTCATAGCGAAGGAAGCTTCCGAGCGTTTCAATTACCTGTTGGCGCGACTGGTCGCGTCGCGAAAATTGCATCGAAGGGCGCGACCAAGCAAAGCGGAACCTGCGTCTTGGGCGGCCGACGACAATTTGATCGCCGCGAGCATCCAGAACACCGGGAAAACTTATAGCCTCTTGCTCAAATCAAAAAACGCGAGCGAGTTTGGCCGCTTCATTTCGTCGAATCTTGACTCGCTTTATCGAGCGTTCATAGCGACGAGGGTGGGTAAGGAAACAGGAGACTAGCCAGCAAAAGAAAAAGCCCCCGAACGTTGCCGCGCGGAAGCCTTTCTCTGATCTAAGCAGTCTGAGAATCCCATCTCTGCGAATCACTGTCAAGCATTTTTGGCGCAACTTCGGCGAGCTGATTTCTTTTGCCTAATCGTAAGGTGAAAGAAAGTGGAACCACATCAATCGACGACGCCCTTTGGGCGGCGGCACTTGGCGCTTGCCCATGTGGCGGCAAAAGCACGGACGCCAGAAAGGTTCGCGCATAAGTGGACCGTATTCCGGGCGATCTGCGCGGCGCGGGTGCGTTTCTGCGTGTCCGAGCGCGCTCTGGCCGTGCTCGACGCGCTGCTGACCTATCACCCCGGAACGGTGCTCAGCGGCGAGGACCCGGTCGTCTTTCCATCGAACGGGCAACTCAGCTTGCGCGCTCATGGCATGGTGCCGGCGACACTCAGGCACCATCTCGCCGTTCTGGTCGACGCCGGATTGATCGCGCGGCGGGACAGCCCCAACGACAAACGTTTCGCGCGCAGGGACGGGGCATGGAAGGTCGAGGTCGCCTCCGGCTTCGATCTCGCCCCACTAATAGCCCGCGAGGACGAATTTGAGGCGCTGGCAGAAGCCGTGTGCGCCGAGGAGCGCGCACCAAAGCGTGTCGACAAACCAATCACCATCTACCGGCGCGATACCGGGAAGATGATCGTGACGGGCATTGAAGAGGGCGTTCCTACTGTTAGCGCGAGGGAGCCAGCTAATAGGCGCCGAGACATCGTGGCCAGGATCCTAAACGACCCTGCGATTTCGCACGGATTTCATATTCGCGCCAATCGATGCCGGACTGTGCCTTCGTCACATCGAAGGAGGCACTGCTCAACAAACTGATTCCGTAACCAACTGGAGAAACGCGCAAAGAAAAAGCTCCCGAAACGTCTCCGTCCCGGAAGCCCCACAAATTCTGTCTGCAACTCAGAAATTATGGCTTCCCCACATCGCTGTCAAGAGTCGGCGCCGTTTTGGCGAGCAGGTTTTCTTTGCCTGAACGAGGGCAAATAGAATGGAAACAACACACCAACCCCCGACGACTGCATTCGGGCGGCGATCGCTGACGCTCGCCCATGTGGCCAGCCAAGCGGCGTCAAAAGCGCGCCCGCCGGAAAAAGTCGCGCACAAATGGAACGTGTTTCGGGCGATCTGCGCGGCGCGCGCGCGTCTTGGCGTGTCCGAACGCGCCCTGACGG
>NZ_NHSJ01000024.1 GCF_002937075.1 Rhodoblastus sphagnicola | reverse complement strand
CCGCGACGCCGAACTGCTCGCGGATTGCTTGACCCTGCTGGTGGAGGGCGCCCGCGTCAGCTGGCAGTCGGTGGGTCCCGGGGGGCCAGGCAGTCGCTTCGCCGAGACCGCCGAAGCCATTATCGCGGCTTTCGCCCGCCAGCCGACAGCGGTAAGTGTTTGACTATAAGCGATATATCCGGACGCGACCGCCTGTTTGGCCGCTTCCCCAGCCAACGGACTCGCTCACCTCGCTTGCGCCAGACCGCGAGAAACAAAACCTGCCCCGATGGTGTAGCGACACTGGAGCGGGCCATGAACGCCAGCGGTAAGCCAATCGTTTGAACGATGCGAACGCCGCGCTTGTTTAGAACGTTTCGCCCCGCGTTGACCTCGGCGATCAGCTTTGTCTTGTCGGGGATGCGGCGATCGAGGCGTTGAGTGGAGAGAGCGGCGCGTTCGGATTCCGCCATGTCGAGCCAGCTCCCATGCTTTGGCGTGAAATGCCGCTCGAAGCGCTCGACAAGCGGAGTCGCCTCAGTTGCGGGGAACGCCGCGCAGAGCGACGCCGACGTGCGCGTTGAGAGGTTGTCCTGCACCGGCGCGAAGCCCCACCGGAAACTGGTGTATGCGTTGGATGGTCTCGCGCCCGTTCATCAACCCGCATCCAGATGTCCAGCCTCAACCGTCGCGTGAACCTTTGGCGCAGGCCGCGCCCGGTTCGGTCGCCGTCGCGCGCGAATCTGTCGGCGCGGCGTCGCCTGGCTCGCCTTCGCATTTCGAAGAGGCGGACGGCGTCGCCTGCGCCTCCGGCGCCCGATCGAGCGGAATCGTGATGGCGCATCCCGTCAGCATGGTCGTCCCCAATGCCAATACCGCGGCCGAAAACAACGAAGTTGACGTGATGCGCCGCAACAGCGGGGGACGCAGACGAAGGCGCGCCATCAGTCCAGGTTTTGTCATCCGTCCGTTCCTCTCAGTCGGCCGCGCAAACCTTCGACCCCCATCACGCCCGTTTCATCGCTCTCGACTTCCGTGGCCGTCGCCTGTTGGCCCGCGCGCACGTGCTGCGCGCCCTGGACGATGACCCGATCGCCATCGCGAATTCCAGCGACCACCACCACGGCGTCGCCGAATCCGCGCGCGACGGACAGAACGCGCGCCTCGACTTTGCCGTCGCTCCCGAGAAACATGGCGGTCGTCTCCCCCTGCTTGCTGACGGTGACGGCGCGCTGCGGGACGAGAAAGCTGCTCTGCGTCACGCTCTCTTCGACGATGGCTCTGACTGGCATACCTGGCTGAAGCAGCCGTTTTGGATTGGGAACGACCGCTTGGACGGTGATCGCGCCGGTGATCGGGGCGATGTCGGCGTCGGACAATTCAAGCGCGCCGGCCAGCGGAGAGATCGCGCCGTTCTCGAGCCTGAGTTTCACGGCGACATTGGAACCGCTCATCTTCACACGTCCCGCGTCGATCGCCTGCCGCAGGTTTGAAAGATTCGTTCGCGACAAATTGACGCCGACGAAGATCAAGTCGAGCGTTTTAGCTGTGGCCAGCGCGCTTGAATGCGCAGCGTTGACGAGAGCGCCGGAGGTGGCCGAGGAGCCGTCGATCCGTTCGCCGGGACCGGCTTCAGCCGTGAATGACGCCACGACGCGCCCCGGAAACTCATAGATTGTCGTGGTCGCCTGGGGATGAAGCGTGACGACGCCGACTTCCGGAGCGTCAGCTGCGGGCTTGCAGCCGAAAAGCCCGCCAAGGATCGCGAGGATTGCGAACCTGGCGCCCATCGAATGAGACGGCATCGTCTTCTCCTCCATGGACACGGGTGTCGGGGCCGGCTCGACGCCGGCCGACCACCATCTATCCCGCGCGCATTGGTCGACTGTGGAGGTTTCGTCCAGATTTGATGGAGATCGCCGACCCCGTGAGAGCGCCAGCGGGGCCGTTTTTGATATTATCATTGTATTTCAATTATTTACTCGCTCAAGCGGGTTCTGTTCGACGATTTGCGCTCGGCGGAATTCAGCAGCTATGTTCGAAACCAAGCAGTCTCGCCGCCGGGCGCGACGATGACAGGAGCCCTGTAGACCAAATGAAAAAGATGCTTTTGCAAGCGGCGCTCATCATCGCGGCGGCGGTCCTTGCTGACAATGCGGTCGCCATGCCGCTGGCGCGAGTCGCAAACGACGCCGTCGTGACGACGATCGATTGGCGATGCGGACCAGGCTGGCGCGCCACCGCCTGGGGCGATTGCCGTCCTTATCGCCGCCATAGCTATGATTACGACTATTCGTGGCCGCATGACGACGGCGCCTATGCCGGATTTTCCTGGCATTCCGACCACGACTGGCGTCACGAACATGAGTGGCATGATGATGACAGCTGGAGCCATCACCATCACGAAGAGTGGGACGAGTGATCCGAGCCTGTGTCACATTTTTCCCGGGGCGGGCGCCGCCTGCCGCCCAGCGGGCGCGCCCGATCCATCGGAGCTGGACCTTATGAACGAGCTCATTCTCATTGCGGAAGACGAGCCTGAAATCGCCAGGATTCTCGACGCCTACATGGTGCGGGAGGGTTTCAGGACCGTCACGGCCGCGGATGGTCAGACCGCGCTCGATCAGCATCAGATTCTCAAGCCGGATCTCGTACTTCTGGACGTCAAAATGCCCAAGGTTGACGGCTGGGAGGCTCTGGCCGAATTGCGGCGGCGCGGCGACACGCCGGTCATTATGATCACCGCGCTCGATCAGGACATCGATCGCCTGCAGGGATTGCGGCTCGGGGCGGACGATTATGTGGTCAAGCCGTTCAATCCCGCTGAGGTCGTCGCCCGCGCCAAGGCGGTGTTGCGACGTTCGAACCGCGCCGGCGGCAAGCCTGTTCTCAGGATCGGAAAGCTCGAAATCGATCTCGAAGGTCATCTCGCCAAGGTGCGGGAAGACGATGGGGCGACGCCGCTGAATTTCACGCTGACGGAGTTCCGCCTGATTGCGCATATGGCGAAGGCGCCGACGCGCGCTTTCGGTCGAAGCGAGTTGATCGACGCCTGCCTGCCGGGCGGAGACGCGCTGGAGCGAACCGTCGACAGCCATGTCAGCAATCTCCGCCGCAAACTCGAAGACGCCGGCGCGAAGAGCATGATTTCGGTCGTTCGCGGGATCGGCTACCGATTGGCGGCGCCATGAGACAGGATCGTCTCAACCGGCAAATCATGCTGTCGATGAGCGTGGTCGCCACCATCGCGGTGCTGATGGTCTTCGTCGGGTCATTCATCTTCTACGCGATCTACCTGAGCTTGTTTCCGCCGCCGCCCGAACCGCCTCCGCTGCTCCCGGAGGCCTCGGACTTCGTCCTTGTCGCCGTCTTCCTCCTGGTCGGCCTCGCCGTCGCGATCCATGTCGCGCTTCGGCTGACCCGGCGAATCCTCGCGCCGCTCAACTCCCTGGCGGAGAGCGCGCGAAAAATCGCCGCGGGCGATCTGACCGCGCGCGCGGTCCCCGGCGACCGCACGCTCGGCGAGACGGCGCAACTGGTGGATGATTTCAACGCAATGGCGCAAAGGCTGCAGGACACGGCGGAGGCCATGGCGTCGCGGAACGTCGCGATCGCGCACGAGTTGCGCACGCCCTTGACGATCTTGCGCGGCAATTTGCAGGGCGTCGCCGATCACGTGTTCGAACTGGACGACCAGATGCGCAAGACCTGTATGTCCCAGGTCGAGGGCCTTTCGCGCCTTGTCGACGACCTGCGGATCGTGACGCTCTCGGAGAGCCATCAGCTCGAAATGGGTTTCGAGCCCACGGATTTCGCGGCGGAGGTTTGTCGCGCCGTCGACGCCATGCGTCCCGCCCTCACCGAAGCGGGCTTCACAATCGAGACGGCGATCGAACCGGTCACCCTGCGCTGCGACGGCCTGCGGTTGGGGCAAGCCCTTGTCGCCTTGCTGGAGAACGCGCGCCGCTACGCCACGCCCGGGTTGATCCAGATCGGCGCGCGCCGCGCCCAGGCCGACATCGTCCTGTCTGTCCAGGATGAGGGGCCAGGCCTGAGTTCCGACTTCGCGCCGCGCGCCTTCGAGATTTTTGCACGCGGGGAGCCTTCCCGGTCGCGACGCTTCGGCGGGTCCGGGCTTGGCCTGTCCGTCGTCCGCGCCATCGCGGAAGCGCACCAGGGGCGCGCGCAATACCGAACATCTCCGACGGGCGGCTCGATCTTCGAGATCGCGCTTCCTTGCGAAGACATGGGCGCCGCCGGCGCGCCCGGAATCGACTGAGACCTCTCTGGCGCGCTTCGGCGCATCGCACATTTTCCGAGGAGACGCGGATGCCTACGACGACCTGCCCCCGCCACCTTCGCGATCAGCGCGACAATTCGGAAGTCCTCGCCGCCCCCCTCTTTGGCGTTATGCGCGCAAACGCCTCGCGTCCTGCCGGCGAGAGCCGGTTTCGGCGCACGGCGAATAGCAAAAACCAGGAGTCAATGATTTGAAACCGGACGACCAGGACAGCCGCATGACGATGGATGTCGCAGGATATGCCGACATGCGGGAATTCAAGAGAGAGCTTCGGGCGGCATTCGCCGTGGCCGTGGCCGAAACATTTGGCGATGTCCCCGCGGAGAAGATTCCGTCCGACGAGGATATCGAAGAGTCGCTCCGTGCGCCGGGCGCCATCGTCTACCACATCCTCTCAGGCGGCAGGAAGGTCGGCGGCGCCGTGATTTGCATCGACGAAACGACGCAAAAAAATTCTCTCGATCTGTTCTATGTCTCGAAAAGCGAACAGGGCCGCGGCATCGGATACAAGGCGTGGCGCGCCATCGAGACCCTGCATCCGCAGACGAGGGTTTGGGAAACCTGCACGCCCTGTTTTGAAAAGCGCAACATTCACTTCTACGTCAACAAATGCGGTTTCAAGATCGTCGAATATTTCAACAGGAACAACCCGGACCCCCATGCGCCGGGCGAGAGAGAGCCGCCCGGAGAATGGGAGTTTTTCAGGTTTGAAAAAGCGATGAGGCCATGACCGCGCCGAGGCGGAGGATTGCGTTCGGTCCGCCCGACCGGGTGACAAAACCTCGTCCTTGTCCAGATCGCCGCTTTCGCGCACCTGCGAACCGGGGTGCATGTCACTGCGTGCGCGACTCCGTGCAGCGGAGACGCTTTCGTCAAAACAACTTGACAAGAAAGCCTTCCTATAGCCGATGCTCTGAAGAGCTGAATACGCGAAGCAAGAGACAGACGCATGACCGACGACACCCAGGCCCCCGACCCGACTTCCGACTCCGATCCGACCGCTTCGGCAACGCCGGCGTTGGCCGAGACTTCCGCGCCGGAGCTCAAGGTCAAGACGAAGAAGACCGGACGAGGCGGCGCGCGGGCGGCGAAGGTGGCGAAGTCTCCCAAAGCGACGCGCGCGCGCAAGGTCGCGAAGGCGGAGGAAGCCGTGGCGACGGTCTCGGAAGAAGCTGCTGAGCCTGTCGCCAAAACGGCCAAAAAGCGTAGCCCTGCGCGAGCAGCGAAGAGCGCGAAACCGGCCAGGGTGACGAAGACGGTGGAGGCGGCGAAGCCGGTCAAATCCGGCGGGCCTGGAAAGCGAGCCAAACCCGAAAAGGTCGCCAAGCCGGCAAGAGTCGCAAACGCCGCGAGCAAGGCGGCCAAGGCCGCGCCGTCGACCCTCGCCAAGAGGCCGGC
>NZ_NHSJ01000023.1 GCF_002937075.1 Rhodoblastus sphagnicola | reverse complement strand
CGCACTGAGATGTTCATCCGCCAGTTCGAATATCTGGAGGCGCTGGCGCGGGAAAAGCATTTTCGGCGTGCGGCGGAAGCCTGCGCCGTGTCACAGCCCACGCTTTCCGCCGCTTTGGCGCAGCTTGAGGACGAACTCGGCGTGCCCCTGGTCGAGCGCTCCGGACGGTTCCAGGGCCTGACGCCGGAGGGCGAGATCGTGCTGGCGCGCGCGCGCCGCGCCCTGATCGAGATCGAGGCTTTGCGCGCGGAGGTGGCCGAGGCGCGCGAAGGTCTGCGCGGCAAGCTGCGCCTTGGCGTCATCCCGACCGCGCTCCCCATGGCCGTGCGCGTCACCGCGCCCTTTTGCACTTCGTTTCCCGCCGTGACGCTGGAAATCCTGTCGCTGACCTCGGACCAGATCCGGCAAAGGCTGGAAAGTTTCGAGATCGACGCCGGCATGACCTATCTCGACAACGAACCGCTGACGGGCGTGTTGTCGAAGCCGATCTACGCTGAGTCCTATTGCCTGCTGACACGCGCGGACGGGCCGCTCGGCGGGCGCGAAACCATCAGCTGGGCCGAGGCCGCCGAGCAGAAGCTGTGCCTGCTGACCGGCGACATGCAGAACCGCCGCATCATCGACGGCCTGTTTCGCAGCGTCGGCAAGGCGCCGCGCCCGGCGGTGGAGACCAATTCGATCTTCAACCTGATCACCCATGCGGCGCTGCCGGGCGTGGCGAGCATCGCCTCGCGCCAGGTGCTCGACCGGTTTGGGCCGCCGGCCGGGGTGATCGCCCTGCCGCTGGTCGAGCCCGAGGCGCGGCACTCCATCGGCCTCGTCGTCGCCGACCGGCAGCCGCTGCCGCCGCTGCCGCGAAAATTGTTCGAACAGGCGCCGGCGCCGGACTCGGTCCTCGCGCTTTAGGCTTCTGTTGTTCCATATTTTCCTCACGCGATCCGGCTCTCTCATTCATGGGCGTGGCTCGATCACGCCGAGCGCCGTTTGCGCGTTTTCAAGCCTTGCGCGGCTTGACGCAGCGCCTGCCGCAAGCTCTGATCTCCCAAAGGGAGGCGCTCATGTCGAAATTCAAAGCCATTCGCATTGTCAAGGAGCCGGCCTATGCCGCCTCTTATTCGGAGTTCGACGACTCCGAATTGATGGAGGGCGATGTCACCGTGCGGGTCAGCCATTCCACCGTCAATTACAAGGATGGCCTCGCGCTCACCGGCAAGAGCCCGGTGGTCCGGCGGTTTCCGATGATTCCGGGCGTCGATTTCGCCGGGGTGGTCGAGGCTTCGTCAAACCCCGACTTCAAGCCCGGCGACGCCGTCGTGCTCAACGGTTGGGGGCTGGGCGAGACGCATTTGGGCGCCTATGCGCAAAAGGCGCGGGTCAAGGCCGAGTGGCTGGTTCCGCTGCCGAAAGAATTTTCGCCGGCGCAGGCCATGGCGATCGGGACGGCCGGTTATACCGCGCAACTCGCCGTGCTGGCGCTGGAAAAACACGGCCTCACCCCCGCGCGCGGCCCCGTTCTGGTGACGGGCGCGGCGGGAGGCGTCGGGTCCGTGGCGGTGACGCTGCTGGCAAGACTGGGGTGGCATGTGATCGCCTCGACCGGGCGGCCCGAGGAGGCGGACTTTTTGAAAAATCTCGGCGCGGCGGAGGTGATCGACCGCGCCGAATTGTCGGCGCCGGGGCGCCCGCTCGGCAAGGAGCGCTGGGCGGCGGCGGTGGACAGCGTCGGATCGCACACCCTGGCCAATGTTTTGGCGCAGACCAAATATGAGGGCGCGGTGGCCGCTTGCGGTCTGGCGCAGGGCATGGATTTGCCGACCACCGTCGCGCCCTTCATCCTGCGCGGCGTGGCGCTGCTGGGCATCGACAGCGTGATGAAGCCGAAGGCGGCGCGGTTGGAGGCTTGGGCGCGGCTGGCGCGCGACCTCGATTTGGAAAAGCTGGCGGCTTTGAGCACGACGATCGCGTTCGATCAGGTGATCGAGACGGCGGAGAAGATTTTGGCCGGGAAGGTGCGCGGGCGCATTGTGGTGGAAATTCCCTGAGCCCGCGCGGGCGCAAACCGGGACGCCCGGTTTGCGCCGAACCGGCTTAGTTGGCGCGCGTCCAGGTCACGGATTTGCAGATCAAGCCGCCGAGCACGCAGCCCGACGTCGTCATGGACGCGCCGGACAAAGTCACTTTGCCGTCATAGGTCTTGCCGTCCTCGGGATTCAAGGCGGAGCCGGCCCAGCCGCCATCCGACGGCTTTAGCCCGAAGAAGACCTGCTGGCCGACATGGGCGGGCGAATTGGCGTCGCGCAGCCAGGTGATGGATCCACAGATCGCGCCGCCGCAATTGGCCATGCGGATGCGCGACTTGCCGTCGGTGCGTTTCCATTCGCCGGTTATGTCGCTGGCGAGCGCCGGCGCGGCCAACATCAGGGCCGCGAGCGCGAGGGTGATGACTTTCATTGTTTCCTCCCTTTTTAAAATTCAGCCGCGAAATCCGGCCTCCGCGGCCTGCCAATGCGCGAGCCAGTCCGGAACTTCGACCGCCGGCGCCTCGACCGCGAGGCTGCGCAGCAGATCCGCTGTCGGCAGGCCGCCGGCGCGGCCGAGCAGCAGCGCCTTGACCACGGCCTGACAGTACAATTCGCCGCCGCTCTCGATGCGATGTTCGATGAACAGCCATTTTTCGTCCCAGCCGATCATCCGGCTGCGCAGGGTGAAGGGCTGGAATGGCGCCAGCGAGCGGCGAAAACGCACCATGGCGCTCGCCACCACCGGCTTGAGTTTTTCGCGCCACACCAGACCCGCGAAGCCGCAGCGAATCGCGAGGTCGAAGCGCCCGATGTCCATGACGGCGAGATAGCGGGCGTTGTTCATGTGCAGGTTGACGTCGAGATCGTTGGGCCAGACCCGAAAGGTCAGAGCCGACTCGTCGCGCCAGCCGAGTCTTTGGCGAAACGGGGCGCTCGCGGCCATTTTGAGCAATCGCAACCAGGGCGCCATTGCGCTTCCTTTTGAGTCATTGATGGACCTGCCCGAAAGCCTCGCCCGGCTCCCTCTCCCCGTTTACTGGGAGAGGGGAAAGTCCCATATGCGCTAGGTTAAGGTCGGTGGCTGCTGAGAACTTCGTGGGTTGATCCCCTCGTGCTTCGAGACGGCGAGCTTCGCTCGCCTCCTCAGCATGAGGGGATCAATGGAATCAATCGAGTAGCCCTCATGCTGAGGAGGCTCCGAAGGAGCCGTCTCGAAGCACGAGGGCGGTCCACGGCTTTTGCCGCAGCCTGCCAGNTAGGTTAAGGTCGGTGGCTGCTGAGAACTTCGTGGGTTGATCCCCTCATGCTGAGGAGGCTCCGAAGGAGCCGTCTCGAAGCACGAGGGCGGTCCACGGCTTTTGCCGCAGCCTGCCAGTGCTTAACCTGACGGATATGGGGGACAGTCCCGTCAGAACGCCGCTTCCTCGAACGCCATCATGGTCTTGCCGCCGGCCAGAATCGTGGAGAGCAGCGCGCCGGTTTGCGGCAGCAGGCGCTCCATGTAGAAGCGCGCGGTCAGGACTTTCGCCTTGTGGAACGGATCGTCCGCCTGCGGCAGGCTGACCTCCGCCATGCGCGCCCAGAGGTAGGCCAGCGTGGTCAGGCCGAACAGCCGCAAATAATCCGAAGCCGCCGCGCCGGCCTCGTCGGGACGCGCCATGCCGACGCGCGCCACATGCAGCGTCGCCTGCTGCAAGCGCCCGAAGGCTTTGCCGAGCGGACCGATGAGGTCGGCCAGGTCGGCGTTGCTTTTGTTGGCCTCGATATAGTCGGAGATCGGGTGGAACACCGTGCGCAAATAGCGTCCGGCATGGGCCGGCATTTTCCGCCCGACGAGGTCGAGCGCCTGGATGCCGTTGGCGCCCTCGTAGATTTGCGCGATGCGGCCGTCTCTGATGAATTGCTCCATGCCGTGGTCGCGGATGTAGCCGTGGCCGCCGAAAACCTGCACGCCGAGATTGGTCGCCTCATAACCTGTGTCGGTGAGGAAAGCCTTGATCACCGGGGTGACGATGGCGATGAAATCCTCGGCCTTGGACCGCTCGGCCGGATCGGGATGCTTCTTGGCGGTGTCGAGCGCCTTGGCCGCCCAGATCGCCAGCGCGCGGCCGCCCTCGATGTAGGCGCGTTGCGTCAGCAGCATGCGGCGGATGTCCGGGTGGACGATCAGCGGGTCGGCCGGCTTGTCCGGATTTTTCACGCCGGACAGCGAACGGCCCTGCAGGCGCTCCTTGGCGTAAGTCACCGCGCCCTGATAGGCGGATTCGGCGAGGCCGAGGCCCTGCACGCCCACCGCCAGACGCTCGGCGTTCATCATGGCGAACATGGCCTGCATGCCCTTGTGCGGCTGGCCGATCAGCCAGCCCTGGGCGTCGTCAAAATTCATCACGCAGGTGGCGGACGCCTTGATGCCCATCTTGTGCTCGATGGAGCCGCAGCGCACGCCATTGCGGGGGCCAGGCCGGCCTTCGGCGTCGGGCAGGAATTTCGGAACGAGGAACAGGCTGACGCCCTTGATGCCCTTGGGGCCGCCGGGGATTTTCGCCAGCACGAGATGCACGATGTTTTCGGTGAGGTCATGCTCGCCGGCCGAGATGAAAGTCTTCGTGCCGGTGATCTTGTAGGAGCCGTCCTCCTGGGGAACCGCCTTGGTGCGCATCAGCCCGAGATCGGTGCCGCAATGCGGCTCGGTCAGGCACATCGTGCCCGACCATGTGCCATCCACCAGTTTCGGCAGATAGGCTTGCTTCAGCTCGTCCGAGCCATAGCCGTGCAGCGCGACATAAGCGCCATGCGACAGGCCCGGATACATGCCGAACGACAGGTTGGCGGAACAAATCATTTCCTCGACCAGCGTGTTCAACGCCGCCGGAACGCCCTGGCCGCCGAAGGCTGGATCGCAGGCGATCGAGGTCCAGCCGCCGTCGCGGAAGGTGTCATAGGCTTGCTTGAAACCTTTGGGCGTGCGCACGACGCCGTTCTCGTAAGCGCAGCCCTCCTCGTCGCCGGAGCGGTTGAGCGGTTGCAGCACCTGCTCGCAGATTTTCGCGGCCTCTTCGAGCACGGCGTCGAGCGTGTCGCGGGTGAAATCCTCGTAGCCCGGCAGCGACGTCAGATCGTCGCCGCCCATCACGTCATAGAGCACATAGCGCATGTCGCGCAGCGGAGCCTTGTAGGCGGGCATTTTCGTCTCCCTGCGGGGTCAGTTGCGGAGCGGCTTGCCGGTTTCGAGCATGTGCTCGATCCGGGCGAGGCTGTCGGGGTTGCGCACCAGCTTCATGAAATTCTGGCGTTCGAGTTCGAGGATTTTATCCTCGCTGAGTTCGTTGAAATATTCGGTGTCGCCGCCGGTGAGAATGTTCGCCAGCGCGTCGGACACGACGATATCGTGCCTGGTCGCCTTGCCGATTTTGGCGAAACCGTCCACCGCCATTTTCAGCGCCAGTTTTCCCGACGGTCCGGGCAGCCGATAGACCGGCGACTGCGGCGGCTGGTAGTTTGCGACGAGTTTCAGCGCCTTGGCCTTGGCGTCGAACAGCAGCCGGTTGCGGTTCATGGTGATTCCGTCGCCCTCGCGCAGGATCAGCATGTCGCGGGCTTCCGCCGCCGACTTGGCGACGCGGGCGGTGCTGATATATTCGAACACCTGCGCCACGGCGGGCATGGGGCCTTTCGGCATTTTGGGATTGGCCTGCCAGCGCGCCAACAATTCCTTGCAGCCGCCCCAGCCGGGGATCAGGCCGACGCCGACTTCGACCAAGCCGATATAGCTTTCGGCATGGGCCTGGATGGCGTCGGAATGCAGCAGGATTTCGCAGCCGCCGCCGAGCGCCATGCCGGAGGGGGCCGAGACCACCGGGAAGGGCGCGTATTTGAGCCCCTTGTAGGCGAATTGGCCGAGGCCGACCAATTGCTCGATCTCGCCCCAGGCCGCGACATTGGCTGCGAACAGGGCAAGGCCGAGATTGGCGCCGACGGTGAAATTCGCGCCCTCGTTATAGACCACCAGCGCCTTGTAGCTCTTTTGCACGAGCTGGACGGTCTGGTTGAGCAGCATCACAATGTCGGCGTCGAGCGAATTCATCATGCTGGTGAATTCGAAACAGAGCACGCCGTCGCCAATGTCCCACACCGAGGCGGAGGCGTTTTTCAGCACCGGTTTTTGCGTGAGTTTGATGTCGGCGAGCAGCAGCACGCCTTCGGGGCGCTCCAGCGTGACGTAATCGCCCGACAGGGTGAGCGCCTGACGCTTGCCGTCATCGATGCGGTAAAACGTCTTGCCCTTGGCGGCTTGCAGGATCGGCGGAACGAGGCCGCCCTCCTCCGCCAGCCGCGCGACGAACCAGTCGGGGCCGATCTTGTCCAGCAGCTCGAACGGACCCCATTTCCACGCATAGCCAAGGCGCATGGCCTCGTCGATGGAGAAAATGTCGTCGGCGGCGTCGCCGACCAGCGCCGCCGCATAGGTCAGGGTTTTACGCACGACATCCCAGGCGTAGCGGCCGTGGGCGCTGTCATGGGTGAGCAGTTTTTTCAGATCCTTGCCGGCCTCGTCGATGGCCTCCACCTTCGCTTTGCGTTGCGCGCGAAAATCGCCGGTGGCGAGGTCGATGGTTTCCTTCAGCTTGCCCTTGTCGCGGTTGAGTCGGTAAAAACCGCCCTTGCCCTTGCGGCCGGTGTAACCGTCCTTGATCATGCGCTCGACCAGCGGCAGCGGCTTGTTCATGCCGTGGAACGCGTCGAGCGATGGCAAAGCGGAGGCCATGCTGGCGTTGATGTGCGGCATCAGGTCGAGGCCGATCAGGTCGAGCAGGCCGAACACGCCGGTCTTGGGAATCCCGAGCGGCTTGCCGATGAGCGCGTCGGCCTCCTCGACGTCGAGCTTGTGCTCGAAGGCCAGCACCACGGCCGATTGCAGCCAGTACACGCCGAGCCGGTTGGCGATGAAGCCGGGCCGGTCCTTGCACACCACCACGCCCTTGCCGAGCTTGTAGTCGCAGAAATCCGTGATGGATTTAATGGTGTCCGCGCTGTTGTTTGCGCTCGTCACCAGCTCCAGCAGACGCATGTAGCGCGGCGGGTTGAAGAAGTGCGTGATGACGAATTTTTCCGCGAAATTTTGGGGCATGCCCTCGACAAGTTTTTCCAGCGGAATGGTCGAGGTGTTGGAGGAAACGATCGCCTCCGGCTTGCGATGCGCGTCGATCTTTTTGTAGAGCGCCTGCTTGACGTCGAGCTTTTCCACCACGACTTCGACGATCCAGTCGCAGTCGCGCAACAGCTCCAGATGATCCTCGATATTGCCGGTGGTGACGAGCTTGGCCGCCGCCTTGCTCATGAACGGCGCCGGCTCGGTTTTCAGCATTTTGGCGACCGCGCCTTCCGCGACCGCATTGCGGTTTTCGGCGCCGGCCGGAACGATGTCGAGCAACACGACAGGGACGCCCGCGTTCGCGACTTGCGCGGCTATGCCGGCGCCCATCACGCCAGCGCCGATGACGGCGACTTTATTGATGGCCATCACACGGCCTCCAGGATGGTGGCTATGCCCTGCCCGCCGCCGATGCATTGGGTCGCCAGCGCGTATTTGCCCTTTTCGCGCTTGAGCAGGCTGGCGGCCTTGCCGACGATGCGCGCGCCGGTGGCGCCGAGCGGATGGCCCAGCGCGATGGCGCCGCCGTCGATATTGACCTGATCGACGGACAGCCCGAGTTCGCGCATGCAGGCGATGCTTTGCGAGGCGAAAGCTTCGTTGAGTTCGACCACGTCGAGTTGCTTGGCTTCAAGCCCGGCGCGCGCGAGCGCCTTGCGGGTGGCGCCCACCGGGCCGATGCCCATGATTTCAGGGTCGCAGCCGCAGACCGCGACGCTTTTCACCAATGCGAGAATGTCCAGACCCTTGGCCTTGGCGTAAGCCTCCGAGCAGACCAGAACGGCGGAAGCGCCGTCGGTGAGCGGAGACGACGTGCCCGCCGTCACCGAACCTTGCGCGTCAAAGGCCGGCTTCAATTCGGCCAGCGTCGCGGCGGTGGTTTCGGGACGCGGACAGCCGTCCACGCTGACCTCGCCCTTGCGGGTTTTGATCGGGACGATCTCGTCATTGAACTTGCCGGCGGCCTGCGCGGCGGCGACGCGTTGCTGCGAGCGGACCGCGAATTCTTCCTGCTCGGCGCGACTGATCTGCCATTTGTTGGCGACGTTTTCCGCCGTCTCGCCCATGCCCATATAGGCGCCGGGCATTTTGGCGTAGAGGCCCGGGTTCGGCAGCGGGTTGAAGCCCATCATCGGCACGCGGGTCATGCTCTCGACGCCGCCGCAGATGAACAGGTCGCCGGCGCCGAGCGCGATGGCGCCGGCGGCGATATGCACCGATGACATCGACGAACCGCAGAAGCGGTTGACGGTGGCCCCGGCGGCCGATTTCGGCAGACCCGCCAGCAGACTGACAAGGCGCGCGACGTTAAAACCCTGCTCACCTTCGGGGAAGGCGCAGCCCATGATGACATCCTCGATGTCGGCGGGATCGACGCCGGTTCTGGCGACCAGCGCGGCGATCACCTGGGCGGCGAGATCGTCCGGCCGCACCGAAACGAGTTCGCCCTTTTTCGCCAGGGTGAAGGCTGAGCGCGCGTAGCCCGCGATGACGGTGCGAGTCATGAAAAGTCTCCCGATACGAAGGTGATGATTTGCGCCGACGGCCTTGGCGGCAATGAGGAAACGCGCCCACGGCGCCAAATGTCGCGAAGGTATTTCAACCGCGGCTCCCCTGCCCGCGCGTTGTCGCGCGGCGCTTGCGTTCTTGCTTGACTCGGAAGGTAGCGGACGCGCCTCCCGAGGTCAATATGGTTCACATATAAACTTTATCCCGCGGGGCGCCTTAAACTTGGGCGCGCCGGCCCCTTCCGCTTTGGCTCGTTTTGCGCAAGATGGACATTACGCAGGGATCGCGACGGTTTTCGCCAGCGAGGGGATTGGGGCTGTTTTCGCCATGTTCGACCTCAATCCGCTTCTCAACACCGACAGCTACAAGCTCAGCCACTGGCTGCAATATCCGCCGGAGACGCAGGAAGTTTCCTCCTATGTCGAAAGCCGGGGCGGCCCGTTCGCAAACATCCTGTTCTTCGGCTTGCAGGCGTTCCTGATCGATTATCTCGGCAAGCCGATCGCGCGCGCCGATATCGATGATGCGGAAGAGGTTGCGCGCGCCCACGGCCTGCCGTTCCATCGCGCCGGCTGGCTCGATCTGGTCGCGCGCCATGGCGGCGTGCTGCCGGTCGAGATCAGCGCGATCCCCGAGGGAACCGTGCTGGCGCCGCAAAACGTGCTGGCGCAGATTCGCAACACCGATCCGGCGTTTTACTGGCTGACCTCCTATCTCGAAACCGCGTTTTTGCGCGCGATCTGGTATCCGACCACCGTCGCAACCGTTTCCCACGCCTGCAAGCAGGTGATCCGTCGCGCGCTGGAGGAAACGTCGGACGATCCAGAGGGGCAACTGCCGTTCAAGCTGCACGATTTCGGCGCGCGCGGGGTGTCGAGTCTTGAGAGCGCCATGCTCGGCGGCATGGCGCATCTGGTGAACTTTCGCGGCACGGACACGCTCGCCGCCCTGCCCGCCGCGAGGCGCTATTACGACGAGCCGATGGCGGGCTTTTCAATCCCGGCGGCGGAACATTCGACCATCACCGCCTGGGGCCGCGACAATGAGGCCGCCGCCTATGCCAACATGCTGGAAAAATTCGGTAAACCCGGTGGGTTGGTCGCGGTGGTGTCGGATTCTTACGACCTGTTCAACGCCGTCGAAAACATCTGGGGCGGCGTTTTGCGCGAGCAGGTTTTGGCGATGGGCGGAACCTTGGTGGTGCGGCCGGATTCCGGGCATCCGCCGACCATCGTGCGCCAGACCGTGACGTTGCTGGCGGACAAGTTTGGGGCGCAACGCAATGGCAAGGGGTTTTTCGTCTTGAACCCCGCCGTGCGCGTGATCCAGGGCGATGGCGTCGATGTGGACAGCATTGGCGAGATATTGGCGGAGCTGAAGGACGCGGGCTTTGCCGCCGATAACATCGCCTTCGGCATGGGCGGCGCGTTGCTGCAACGGCTCGACCGCGACACGCTGCGTTTCGCCATGAAGGCCTCGGCGATAAAAATCGGCGGCGTCTGGCGCGACGTCTACAAGGAGCCGTCCACCGACCCCGCCAAGGCGTCGAAGCGCGGGCGTTTGGCGCTGCGGCGGGGCGCGTCGGGGTTTGAAACGTTGCGCGTGGAAAACTGCCCGGCGGAGGAAAACCTGTTGGCGCCGGTGTGGCGCGACGGCGCGTTGCTGCGGCGCTGGCGCTTCGCCGAAATCCGCGAGACCTCGGAGCACGCCTGCGATCCGCGAAAATAACGCGCGGAATTCCGCGCGACCGCAATACGAAATCAAGAAGGAATGATTCGGATTTCGTATCAGCGCACGACCGGAAAATTCCGCGCCCAGCGGGAAATGCCGCCGCCGAGATGGCCCTCGGCGTTCAGGCCCATGGCCTTGGCGCGGCGCAGCGCGGTTTTCGAGCGCATGCCCGAGGCGCAGTAGAAGATGATCGGTCTGTCCTTCGGCAGCTTGGCCGCCGCTTCGTCGAAGCGCGACAGGGGCGCATGGATCGCGCCGGCAATGCGCCCGCCGGCCCATTCCTTGTCCTCGCGGACATCGACCAGCACATAGGGGGAGTCTTTTTCGCGCAGCATGTTGCGCAACACGCCGGGATCGAGCGTCTTGACATCGCCCCCGCCGCCGAACAGCCATCCAAACATCGCAACTCCTTGTGCTTCAGATCAGGCGGTCAGCGGGCCGCCCGCCGCTTTCCACGCCGCGACGCCGCCGGCCAGATTCAGCACGTCGCCATAGCCCATGTCGGCGAGGGTTTTCGCCGCCAGCGTCGAACGGCCGCCGCTGGCGCAATAGACGATCAGGCGCGAGGCGCGCGCCAGTTCGGGCTTGTGCATTGGGCATTCGGGATCGGCGAAGAATTCCAGAAAGCCGCGCGGCGCGGAAAAGGCGCCGGGAATCGCGCCGGCGGCGACTTCGCTTGCTTCGCGCACATCGACGAACAGGACGGAAGCATCGCCAACCAGCGCCAGCGCCTCAGGCGCGGAGATCGTCGCGATCGCCGCATTGGCTTCCGCCAGCATCTGCTTGAATCCCTTTTTCAGCGGGGGGGTCAGGGTCATATAAGCCTCCTTGGCCAGGGTGTTGAGACGGACAGAACGATGCCGCCAAAGCCACGATGAACCGGCTCACGGTCTCGTCGGCGAGGCGGTAGGACATGGTCCGATGGCGGCGGCGCGCCACGACGAGGCCGTCGCGCCGAAGATTGGCGAGTTGCCGCGACGCCGCCGCCAGCGGCGCGCCCGCAGCTTCCGCCAGCGCGCCCACCGAGCATTCCGCACCTTTTAACGCGCAGAGCAGGCGCAGGCGCGTCGGATTGGCGAAACTTTTCAGAAAATCGCTCGCCGCTTCGACGCGCAGAGTGTGGCGCTTGACAACCATGTGTATATATTTTCATATATCTGAATATTTGTAAAGCCCGGGAACGCCCATGCCCAAACTCTCTTCCTTGCTTCCCCTGCTGCTCGCCTTCAGCCTCCCCGCCGGAGCCGGGGAATTCACCGCGACGGAACAAAAGGTTCCCAACATGAAGGCGATGTTCGGGCAGGCGGAGAGCCGCGACGTCGTTGCCGCGCGCACGCGCATCGGCGGCACCATCGTCAAGCGCAATGTCGATGAGGGCGCGCAGGTCAAGGCGGGCGACGTGATCGCCGTGGTCGCCGACCAGAAACTCGCGTTGCAGGCGCAATCGCTCGACGGTCAGATCAACGCCTTGGTCTCGCAGGTGGACAACGCCAATATCGCGCTGCAACGCGCCGACGACCTTCTGAAAAAGGGGTTTACCACCAAGGCGGCTTACGATCAGGCCAAGACCAATGCGGACGTGCTCGCCCACCAACTCGAGTCAATGAAGGCGCAACGCGCGGTGATCGCGCAGCAGACCCGCGAGGGCGAAGTGCTCGCGCCCAAGGACGGCCGCTTGCTCACCATCGCTGTCGTGGCCGGCGCCGTTGTCCAGCCCGGCGAAGCCATCGCGCGCGTCGCCAGCGGCGCGCTCTATCTGCGGCTGTCGCTGCCCGAGCGCCACGCGCCGCTGCTGCAACTGGGCGCGCCGGTCACGGTGGCGCCGCGCGTCGAAGGCGGGCCGACCCGGCAGGGCAAGATCGTGAAGATCTATCCCGAACTCGACAATGGCCGCGTCATCGCCGACGCCGAGGTGGACAATATCGAGAATTATTTTGTCGGCGAGCGCGTGCGCGTGTACGCGCCGGTCGGCGAGCGCAACGCGATGATCGTTCCGCGCGACGCCGTGACCACCCGCTCCGGGGTCGATTACATCAGGGTCGCGCGGGAGGAAGGTCCGCTGGATGTCGCCGTGGTGTTCACGGACGCCGGCGATCCCAACAAGCTCGAAATTCTCTCGGGCCTCAACGCCGGCGACCGGATCGTCACACCATGAGCGAAGCGGAAAAACACGCCATGAGCGGGACCAAAGACAAGGGTCTCGGCCTTGCGGGCGCGCTGACGAAAACTTTTATCGCGTCGCCGCTGACGCCTTTGCTGCTGATCGCCGCGCTGGCGCTCGGCCTGTTCGCCCTCGTCACGCTGCCGCGCGAGGAGGAGCCGCAGATTTCCGTGCCCATGGTCGATATTGTCGTGCAGGCCAATGGCTTGCGCGCCGAGGACGCGGTCAAACTGGTGACGGAGCCGCTCGAAACCATCGTCAAGGGCATCAACGCCGTCGAGCACGTCTATTCCAAAACCTACGACGACCGCGCGGTGATCACCGCGCGCTTCCTGGTGGGCACGTCCACCGACGCCGCCATTTTGCGCGTGCATGAAAAAATCCGCGCCAATATGGACCGTATCCCGGCCGGCGTGCCGGAGCCGCTGATCGTCGGGCGCGGCATCGACGATGTCGCCATCGTCACGCTGACCCTGACGCCCAAACCCGAGGCGGCCAGCCGCTGGACCGCCGGGGCGCTGACCGATGTCGCGCGCGAATTGCGCACCGAACTGGCCAAGCTGGAAGATGTCGGCTTGACCTATCTCGTCGGCGACCAGGCGCGGGAAATCCGCATCGAGCCCGACCCGGCCGGACTCGCGCGCTATGGCGTGACGCTACAACAGCTCGCGGCCAAGGCGCAGGGCGCCAACAGCGCGCTGCAACTCGGTCCGGTCCGCGACGGCGGGCTGCAGGTGGAGGCGCTGGCCGGGCGCACGCTGCAAACCCTGCCGGAAATCGGCAATCTGCTCATCACCGCGCGCGACGGGCGCCCGGTCTATCTGCGCGATGTCGCCAAGGTCGTGTTGGTCGATCAGCCCAACGAAACCCGCGTCGCCCATTTCACGCGCGCGCCCGATGGAGCGCTGCAATCCGCGCCCGCCGTGACCATCGCGCTCGCCAAGCGCGCCGGCGCCAATGCCGTGGTGATTTCGCAGCGCATCGTCGCACAGCTTGAGCATCTGAAAGGCGCCGCCGTCCCCGGCGATATCGAGGTCAAGATCACCCGCAATTACGGCGAGACGGCCAATGAAAAGGCCGACGAACTGCTGTTCCATCTCGGCCTCGCCACAATTTCCATCGTGGCGCTGGTGGCCTTCGCCATCGGCTGGCGCGAGGCGCTGGTCGTCGCCGTGGTCATCCCCACCACCATCCTGCTGACGCTGTTTTCCGTGCGGATCATGGGCTACACGCTCAACCGCGTCAGCCTGTTCGCGCTGATTTTTTCCATCGGCATTCTGGTGGACGACGCCATTGTGGTGATCGAAAATATCGCGCGGCACTGGGCTATGGAACGGGGGCGATATATCGCCCCCGACGGGGCGATGCGCGACGGCAGATCGCGCACGCAGGCCGCCATCGACGGCGTTTCGGAGGTCGGCAATCCCACCATTGTCGCCACCCTGACCGTGGTGGCGGCGCTGTTGCCGATGCTGTTCGTGTCCGGGTTGATGGGGCCGTATATGAGCCCGATCCCGTCCAACGCCTCGGCCGCGATGGTGTTCTCCTTCTTCGCGGCGGTGATCGTCACGCCGTGGCTGATGCTGAAGATCGCCGGAAAGGCCCCGCTGCATCATGGCGAGGCCGCCGGCGGCGGCAAGATGGGCGCGTTCTATCGGCGCGTCGCCAAGCCTGTGCTGCACAGCCGCAAATCGGCGAAGAAATTCTTGACCCTCGTCGGGATCGCGACGCTTGCCTCGCTCAGCCTGTTTTACTTCAAGCTGGTCACCGTCAAACTGCTGCCGTTCGACAACAAGCCGGAGCTGGCCGTGGTGGCCGACCTGCCCGCCGGAACCTCGGTCGAGGAAACCAACCGCGTGCTGGCCGACGCAGTGCAGCGGTTGAAGGACGTGCCGGAAATCCAGTCGTTCGAGAGTTACGCGGGCACGGCGGCGCCGTTCAATTTCAATGGCCTCGTGCGGCATTATTATCTGCGCGCCACGCCGGAAGCCGGCGACGTGCAGGTCAATCTGTCGCCCAAGGACCAGCGCGGGCGCGCCAGCCACGCCATCGCCCTGGACATACGCGAAAAATTGCACGGCATCGCCCTGCCCCCGCATGGCTCGCTAAAGGTGGTCGAGCCGCCGCCGGGGCCGCCGGTTTTGTCCACGCTGCTGGCCGAAATCTACGGGCCGGACGCGGACACCCGACGCGCGGTGGCGGCGCAGGTGCGCAAGGCGTTCGAGGCCTCGTCCTTCATCGTCGATGTCGACGACTCGTTTGGCGTTCAGGCGCCGCGCAAAAGAATCGAGATCGACCAGGATTCGCTGGAATTTTTTGGCGTGCAACAAAGCGACGTGTTCGACACCTTGCGCCGGCTTTATGGCGGCGATGTCGTCGGCTACTCGCATCGCGGCGGACGCCAGCCGCTGCCGATCCGCCTCGCACTGGCCAAGAACGCGCGCGAGTTGAATGAGCTGGCGCTGACCACGCCGGTTCCCGCCAACACCCTGCCCGGCAGCCGCTCCATCGTCGAACTCGGCGACGTCACCCGCGTCACCACGGAACTGTCGTCCTTCCCCATCTTCCGTCACAACGGCCGCGCGGCGGAAATGGTTCAGGCGGAACTCGCCGGCGCTTACGAGGCGCCGCTCTACGGCCAGCTTGCCGTCGATGCGGCGCTGGACAAAATGGACTGGCCGGCGGGCGCGAAACCCGAAATCATCATGCACGGCCAGCCGCTCGACGAGAGCAAGCCGAGCCTGCTGTGGGACGGCGAATGGGAAGTCACCTGGGTGACTTTTCGCGACATGGGCGCGGCTTTTTTGGCGGCGCTGGTCGGGATCTACATTCTGGTGGTGGCGCAGTTCAGGAGTTTCAAACTGCCGCTGGTGATCCTCACGCCGTTGCCGCTGACCTTCATCGGCATCATGTTCGGACACTGGCTGTTCCATGCCGCGTTCACCGCGACCTCGATGATCGGCTTCATCGCGCTCGCCGGCATTATCGTGCGCAATTCCATCCTGCTGGTGGATTTCGTGCGCCACGGCGACGCTTCGCAAGGTTTGAAGGCGCTGCTGCTCGAAGCCGGCGCGATCCGTTTCAAGCCGATCGTGCTGACGGCGCTCGCCGCCATGATCGGCGCCGTGACCATTCTCGGCGACCCGATTTTTCAGGGGCTGGCGATTTCGCTGCTGTTCGGCCTCGCCTCCTCCACCGCGCTGACCGTGCTGGTGATTCCGGCGATCTATGTGGCGCTGCGCGGCGGGCCGGACTACGACGCCGCGTGACGGGCGCCGAAGGCCGGCTTTCGCCCGCTCAGGCAGCGCGCGCGAACGACAATGCGGTGAAGAGAGCCAGCACTCCGCTGCCGACATGGATCGCCAGCAGCACATTGGCGAGTTGCGGGCGCTGCTTGCCGACCAGCGCGGCGACGACGCCGGTCAAGACCGACAGGGCGAAAAATTCCAACGCCAGAATGCCGAGCGCGCGCACGGGCGAGTCGGCGGCGAACGCGCTGAGGTGAATGTTGGCGGCCAGCGTCTCGATGCCGGCAAGGCCGGCGACGACGTGAAAACCGATCACCGTCGGCTTGCGCGCCTTCTTGAACCAGAGAAACAGGGCGTAGCCGCCGAGCCCGGCGCCCACGGATTGAACGAGAATCATGACAAGGATTTGCGGCGTCATGCGCCCTCCGGGCGTGCGGGTAGGATGAGGCCTAAGTTTGGCGCCTTGACGCCGGTCAGGCAATGCCTTGTGCAAGCTGGCGCGATGTGTCGTTGCGCGTGAAAAGTGATTCGTGCCCGTTCCGGTCCCGGTCTGGTCGCGAAATCCCGTTTCGACCCGGCGGGGCGCGCGCCAGCGAGACGAATTCTTCATCTTTCCCATGAGGTTAGGCGAGATCGCCGATTCGCGCGCGCTTTGTTCCCGGCCCGGTCCAACAATCCCGGAATGGCGCCGCGCCCGGACTTGCCTCCGTCATGTCTTGTTAACCCTGGCCCGCCGCTTGCAACACCGTCCGGACGCCCCCAACTACGAATGACCAGAGGGCGAAGTTTGGCGAGGTGAAGCTTGGGCGCAGAAATTCCGTTCCGTAAGAGCTTTTACCTCGATCTTCCGAGGGATTTTTACCAACCGGCGGCGCCCTCCCCAGCGCCGTCGCCGCAATGGGTCGCCTTTAACGAGGGACTCGCCCGCGAACTCGGCCTGCCGGAGCAGGCCGACACGCCCGAATTGCTCAACTTGCTGTCGGGCGGGGCGCCCGGCGACGGGCGCGACAATATCGCGCTGGCCTATTCCGGGCATCAGTTCGGCCAGTGGAATCCGCTGATGGGCGACGGCCGCGCGGTGATCGTGGGCGAGATCGCCGCGCCCGATGGCGGCGTTTTCGACATCCATCTCAAGGGCTCCGGCCCGACGCCCTTCGCGCGGCGCGGCGACGGCCGCGCCACGCTTTCGGCCATGCTGCGCGAATATATCGTTTCGGAAGCCATGGCGGGGCTTGGCGTTCCCACCACACGGTCGCTCGCCGTCGCCGCCACCGGCGCGGCGGTGTTCCGCGATGGCGCGCGTCCCGGCGCGGTGCTGACCCGCGTGGCGCGCAGCCATATCCGCGTCGGCACCTTCCAATATGCCGCCGGCCGCGACGCCGCCGGGGACGCGGGACCGATCCGAACCCGGGCGCTGGCGGATGCGGCGATCCAGCGCCATGACCCCGAACTGGCGCGGGCGGACAACCCCTATCTCGCCTTCTACCGCGCCATCGTCGCGCGACAGGCGCGGCTGATCGCGCAATGGATGCTGGTCGGATTCATTCATGGCGTGATGAACAGCGACAATATGGCGGTGTCCGGCGAAACCATCGATTTCGGCCCCTGCGCCTTCATGGATGCCTTCAACATGCGGCAGGTCTATTCCTCGATCGACGCCGCCGGCCGCTACGCCTACAACCGGCAACCCTCCATCGCGCAATGGAACCTCGCGCGGCTCGCGGAAAGTCTTTTGCCGCTGTTCGACCAGGACGACGCAACAGCTTTGCGACTCGCGCAGGAGAGCGTCGAGACTTTTCAGCCGATTTATGCGCAAGCCCTCGCGGCCGGCCTCGAACGCAAGCTCGGCCTGCCCGCCGGGGATCCCGGCAACGAAGAGATTTTTGCCGCCATGTGGCAGGCGCTGAGCGCGAGCAAGGCCGATTTTACCAATTTCTTCCTGCGTCTGACTGCAATTGCCGAGGGGGGAGAGGACGGCGACGCTGCTCTTGATGACACCTCGGCTTTTCTCGCGATCTGGCGCGCCGGGCTGGAAAAGAACGACAGGCGCGCCGCCCTGGCGGCGATGCGCGCCGCCAATCCGAAACTCATCGCCCGCAACCATCGCGTCGAGCAGGCGCTGGCCGCCGCCAACGCAGGCGACATGGGGCCGTTCAACCGGCTGTGCGCGGCGCTGAAGACGCCGTTCGCCCTCGCGCCCGATGACGCCGACTTGCAGGCGCCGCCGCTGCCGGAGGAAGTGGTTCACGAAACTTTTTGCGGCACATGAGGTTTTTGCGCGGGACTCCCTTGTTTATGAGGCGTCCCGCGCAAGGCGGAAGAAATAATTAACCTTTTTTTTACACGTCGAGCGCAAGCATAAGACTGATTTTCCGGCGCGCGTCGCCGTCAGCCTGTGAGCCGAGGCGATGAAGTTTCGTGAATTCGAACATGACGTTCTCCCGCGCATCCTGATCCCGTTGCTGGGAGGCCTGTTTGTGGTCTGCGCGCTGCATTCCACCGCCCGCGCCACCCCCACCGACAGGGCCGACAGCTTCATCGTCAGCGCCGCCGACGGCTATGGCGTCAACGAATGCATCAAGGACAGGGCCGATTGCGCGAAGATCGTCGCCGACGCCTGGTGCGAAGCCCATGGCCATTCCGGCGCCAAGTCGTTCGGTCGGGCCGACGATGTCACCGGCGCGATCCAGAAGACCGCCATCCGCGAGACGCCGTCAAAAGTCATCAGCGAGAACGACGTCTTCATCAGTTGCGGCAACTGATACCAAATCCCAGTGAATCATTCAGATTGCGTGTGACACCTTCACCCGCGCGCGCAAAAAACAACAAGCGCGCGAGGTGAGGCTCGCGCGCTTGCCGGCTTTGCCGTTCGAAGCTCAATCAGAGACGAATTCGCCGCATTTCGGCGCGGCTTCGCCCGCCCAGGCCTGGATCGGCACGGTCGAGGTCGAGTTCTGCGGCGATCCTTCGATCAGCTTGTCGGAATAAGCCATGTAGACCAGCACGTTGCGCTTGGGGTCGCAACCGCGCACGATCTGCATCTTCTTGAACAGCAGCGAACGGCTCTCGCGGAACACCACATCGCCCTGCTTGGATTTCTCCTTGAAGGCGACCGGGCCATATTGGCGGCAGGCGAGCGAAACTTCGGACCTCTGCTCGGCGACCCCGAACATTCCGGCGACGCCGCCCGTTTCCGGCACGGTGTAATAGCAGGCGACGCCGGAAACGACGGGATCGTCGATGCCGTAAGTCGCGAGCTTGTCGTTCGGCGTCAACAGTTTGAACACAGTCGATTTACGGAAGATCAGGTCCGGGCCGCCGTCGTCGGCGCGGGCGGCGGCGGGAAGTGGCGTCAACGCCAAGGCGCAGAGCAGCAATTTTGCAAAAACAGTTTTCATTTCTGGCGCTCCCAAAAGCACCGCATATATGAGGCGCAATCATCGCAATTTGAAGCCCCCCGAAGCAAATCCATCTCCTGCCCTTCGCGACCGGCGCATCCACCGGGGCAAGGCCGGGCCGCCGCGCCTCGGCGCCCATGCGTTCGGCCGAGCGCGCCGCGCGGTTGTTTCAGACTGTATTTTGCTAAAATTGTCGGCGTTGTTCGCCTGATGCATTGACAACGCAACAAACAACTCCGCTACCTGAAGTAGAATTCACTAAAGATTACGCGCATGACTTGTTCAGACAGCGGCGCCTCGGGTCCGATCGCGCTGATGTCCCGAAGTTTCCGGCGCCGGCGGCCGCCAGTATTGAACCATGGAGCCTGATATGTATGTTTCCTGGAGTTCCGCGTCTGCTCAAGCCACGAGCAACACGTCCGCGGCGCAATCCTCCTCGCAGATCACCCAGAAGCAGCTCTCGACCGGCAAGTCGGTCAGCGATTCCAGCGAAAATATGGCGCTCTGGGCCATGGCGACGGCAAGTTATTCCCAAGCCGGCGCGGTGTCGACGCTGTCGAGCAGCCAGCAGGCCCTGACCATGCCGCTGGCGGCCAACACCCAATCGGCCATCGGCGCCGTGAGCGACACCCTCAACGCCATGCGCGACAATCTCGTCGCGCTCCAGGGCGGCGGCGATCAGAACGCCATTCTCCAGTCCTTGCAGGCCCAGGGACAGGCGCTGACCTCCGCCGTGAGCGGGGCGGGCCTCAATGGCGTCAATCTGCTGGACGGGTCCAGCGGTTCGCAAGGCTCCACTTTTCTGCTCAGCTATGCCGAAAACAGCGATGGCGGCCCGCAGACCGACAGCGTCAATGTCGCAGCGGCCAATCTGGTCAACAGCGGCGGGTCCGGAACCTTGCAGGCCGCGCAGGCCGCTGGGTCAAGCTCGACGACCAACCTCACCAGCCTCACCGCCAGCGATGTCAGCACGGCCAAGATCGCGCAGACCCTGTCCAATCTGAACGCGGCGCAGGCCCAGCTCCAGGACGTCGCCGCAAGCATTGGCGCGTTAAGCAATATGGTCGACACGGCCAACACGTCCGCCACCACCAGCCAGGACAATCTCGCCAACGCCACAGCCGGCATGGACAATGCGGACATGGGCGCGGTGGCGGCGCAGTTGAGCGCCAGTCAGGTGCAGCAACAGCTTTCGATTCTGGCGCAGGGCGTGGCCAACCGTTCCAGCGCGAACGTGCTGAAACTGTTCCAGCAGAGCGCCGGCTGAGCATGAGGCCGGCGGCTGATCACGCCGCCGTCTCAAACCCAAGTTCCGGGAAGGCGATGATGCGGCGCTGCTCGAAATCGGTGCGCGCCACGATCAGTTCGCTTTGCTCCAACTGGCCGAGCATGCGCCGCGCCCGGCTGGGCGAGGCGCTGCCGAAGAAGCCGGCGATCTCAGCGTCGTCGGGGCACGGCTGGCCCGCGACCGCCGCGCGGCTGAGATAGAGGAACACGCTCTGCAAGTCGCCCGGCAGCCGCGCCGCGAGATCGACCGCCCGTCGCCAGCCCGCCTCGTCCAAAGCCTCCGGAAACTTTTCCTTGGCGCGGAAGATCGTCAGCCGGCGACGAAACTCGGCGGTGTCCGGCGTGTTCGGACCCAGGCGGCGGATGCGACAACGTAATTGAAAGTCGCGGTGCAGGGTTTCCGCCGCCTGTTGCGCGGCTTTTTCCTCGCCCACGATCTGGCCGATGATCTCCTCGATCACCGCCTCACGCTCCTCATCCGTCAGTTCCGGCGGCGGCGCCGCGATGATATCGGGCGCGGGCGTCTCGATTTGCGAGAAAATCTCCTGCAACAGCTCCGGCTTCGGCGCCCGTTTCATGCGCGGCGCCGGCGCCGGTGCGCCGGGCGCCATGATCAGGTTTTGCAGCGCCTCCGCCTCATGCGCTTCCGGCAGCGGCAATAATTTCGGCGCGGCGCCGCGATCCGCCGTCTCGACATCGCCGATGCTCACGCGCAGCGGACGCCGCGAGATCGCCGGCCCCAGTCCGATGAAGGCGCCGCGCTGCAAATCGCGGAAGATTTCGGCCTGACGGCGCTCCATGCCGAGCAGATCGGCGGCGCGCGCCATGTCGATATCGAGGAAGGTGCGGCCCATCAGGAAGTTGGAGGCTTCCGCCGCCACATTCTTGGCGAGCTTGGCGAGGCGCTGGGTGGCGATCACGCCGGCGAGGCCGCGCTTGCGGCCCCGGCACATCAGATTGGTCATGGCGCCCAGACTCTGGCGGCGCGCCTCGTCTGAGCCGTCCGAGGCGGCGGCGGGCGCGAACAATTGCGCCTCGTCCACCACCACCAGGGCCGGATACCACAGGGCGCGGTCGGCGTCGAACAGGGCGCCCAAAAATTGCGCGGCGGCGCGCAACTGCGCGTCCACTTCCAGTTCTTCCAAATTGAGCACGACGGAGACGCGATGGGCGCGCACGCGCGCGGCGATGGCTGCAAGATCGCGCTCGCATTCGGCGGCGTCGAGCACGAGATGGCCATAGCGCCGCGCCAGGGAGACGAAATCGCCCTCGGGGTCGATCACGATCTGCTGCACCAGCCCGGCGCTCTGCTCCAGCAAGCGGCGCAGCAGATGCGATTTGCCCGAGCCGGAATTGCCCTGCACCAGCAGGCGCGTGGCGAGCAATTCTTCAAGATCGATATGCGCCGGCGCGCCTAGAGAGCCGGCGCCGATGTCGATTGAGCGCCCCATCCGTTTCCCGTTCTGTCGCGTGGGACAGGGGTGATAGCATTTTTCCGCGCGCGGCCAAGGCCGTTGGCGAAACCATGCACAGGGAATTGCCGCCCACGGCGGGATCAGGAAGCGCCGAGGCCCTGGAGCCCGATGCGTTTTCACGGAACCGCAACGCGCTCTAGACGCTTTGTTTTCGCGTGATCTTTTCCAAAAACCGGCGGCTGCTTCTCGGAAATCCTGCTTAGCCGGCCGCGACCTTGCCGTCCCGGCCCGGCAGGATCGGCACGGTGCAGATCACGCGCAGGACGACCGATCCGACATTTCTCAACTGGTGCGGCTCGTTTGGCGCGACATAGGCGACGTCGCCGGCCTCAACCCGCAATTCCTCCCCGCCCGCGCCGACGATCGCCGCCTCGCCCTCGACAAAATAGAACTCATGCTCCTCAGCGTGGTCGTGGAACGAAGTCTGGCCGCCGGGCGCGAAGTCCATGATCCGCAAGGCGTAATGCGGCATGCCGTCGTCGCGCGTCAGCGCGAAGCGCGCGGTCATGCCCTGAAAACCGGGTTTGTCCATCACGACGGCGGGAATCTCGGCGAAAGCTTTCTTCAACATGGTCGGCTCCTTGCCCTTTGCGCCGCGCGGGGCTGGACGGGCTGCGCTGCGACACGCTATATGATGATGAAATCATCATACTGTGAGACACAGTACTATGTCAACGACATCACCTCGCCAGCAATCGCGTCACCTGCCCGCCTTCGTCCTTCTCGCCCTGGCGCGGGCGCCCATGCACGGAGGCGCGCTGCAAGCTGCGCTCAACCGCGACCTGCCCAGCCTGAAGACGGATTCCGCGGCCGTTTACCGGACGCTGAAAACTCTGGAGAAGGAGGGCGAGATCGCTGGCGACTGGGACACATCCGGCGCCGGACCGGCGATCCGCGTCTATCGCCTGACGGCGGCGGGCTGGGACCGGCTCGATTTCTGGCTGGCGGACATACGCGACCGCATGGCCAATCTCGCCTTCTTCGTCGAGGCTCACGGCAAGCTGAAGCGCCCTGAGGCGTGATGGTCAGACCTTGTCCGCCGGCGCCCGGGACCGGCGCGCCAGCGCGCGGCGCCGCGCGCGAATCCATTCCCGTGTCTGCTCATAGGCGAGTCGGAACACGTCGAGCCCCTCCGAGCCGAGCGTCTTGCCCCGCAATGCGGTCAAGACCTCGTGCAGGATCTGGTCGAGGCTCTCGTCGGCCTCCTCGAGTTCGGCCACCGTCTCCGCATTGCGAGCCCGCGCGGCTATGTCGAGCACGTGCTGGGTCAGATCGCCGGCCGAGCGCGCGGAGCCGCGTGTCCAGCGGCTGAACAACCAGACCATGAACGAACCGACCGCGCCCGCCACCGGCGCGCCGAGGTAGAGATAGTCGCCATAAAGATCGACAAAACTCTTTTCGTCGTCATCGACATATTGCGCGGCGCCGGGGTGCGCCAGCAGCGGCGCGGTCTTGTCGGTGTCCGGCGGCGCGATGGCGTCGGCGAATTCGCCGTTGAGCGCCAAATCCCCCTTGTTCTCCAGAATGAGACGGGTCAGTTCGGCGGCGGTGGCGTCGCGCAGGCCGCCGCGCGTCGCCAGACGCACTTCCAGCGACAATGTGGACAAATCGTCGCCCGGCAGCAGCGGCGAGGCTGAAAACAGGCCCTTCTCCACCGCTTCCTCGGCGAGGCCCTTGATTTTTTTCACCAGCACCGCCGCTTCGGGAATATCGGCGAAGCTCACATTGTTCTCTTGCGTCAGCCCATGGAGCAGATTGCCTTGCAGCAATTTCGACTGGGGGACGACAGCGAAGATGAGATTGGCGGCGCCGGCGCGGAACGCCGTCTCCACGCCCGCCACATCCGGCGGAACGATGGTGCGGCGGTCGTCCCGCGGCAGGCCGTAGGCGGCGAGGATGGCGCGCAACAGCGCTTCATTCGCCGGCGCCGGGCTCGCCAGGATCAGTTTCCGGTTGCGCAGCGCCGCGCCCGTGGCCGGCTCCTTGCCGCGATGGGCGATCAGCACGACCACGTCCTTTTCCAGCACGGCGAGCGCGCGCGCGGAACCCGGCAGTTTCGCATCGGCGCGGGCGACGAGGAGATCGCATTCGTGGCGCTCGAACGCCGTCGCCGGATCCGGCGCGGGCGTGAGGGCGATGCGGATGCGCCGGGTGTGGGTCGCCGTGACCCGCTCCAGGCGTTCGGCGAAGCGCTCGTCGATCCCGCCGCGCGTGACGCAGAATTTCACGGACGCGGCCTGCTCGAACCACATCCGCCCCGCCTTGATCGCCAGCGTGGCGGAGAGCAGGGTCAGCGCGAACAGCGCCAGCCCCAGCAAGACGCGCCAGCCGACGCCGACGCGACTGCGCGGCGCGGCCTCCCACGCCGGCTCCGGCGCATGTTCTTCCATGTCCTCACCTCCGGCGCAATATCGCCCGAACGTCTTGGTTTGACCACGATGTTTTCCGAAACATTGGCCTTGGCGCGCATGTGGTGTATAGGGCCCCCTGGCAAGAATTAACGCGAGACGTCGCGCGGAGAGTCAAAATGGAACGCTGGTCGCCCGAGAGCTGGAGGTCCAAGCCGATCGTCCAGGTCCCGACCTACAAGGACGAGGCGGCGCTGGCCGAAGTGGAGAAGCAGATCGCCGGCTTCCCGCCGCTGGTGTTCGCGGGCGAGGCGCGCAAGCTCAAGAACGAACTGGCGAAAGTCTGCGCCGGCGAGGCTTTTCTGCTTCAGGGCGGCGATTGCGCCGAGAGTTTCGCCGAGCATTCCGCCGATAATATTCGCGATTTCTTCCGCGTTTTCCTGCAAATGGCCGTTGTCATGACCTATGGGGCGTCCATGCCCGTGGTCAAGCTCGGCCGCATCGCCGGACAATTCGCCAAGCCGCGCTCGGCGCCCAACGAGACCATCGACGGCGTCGCGCTGCCGTCCTATCGCGGCGACATCGTCAATGACATCGAGTTCAACGCGCAGGCGCGCGAGCCCGACCCCCGGCGGCAATTGATGTCCTACCGCCAGTCGGCGGCGACGCTCAACCTGTTGCGCGCTTTCGCCAGCGGCGGTTACGCCAATCTGGAAAACGCCCATCGCTGGATGCTCAGCTTCGTCCATGACAGCCCGCAATCCGAGCGCTACGCCAAGCTGGCCGATCACATCACGGAAACGCTCGGTTTTATGCGCGCCATCGGGCTTGATCCCGAGCATCACCCGGAATTGCGCCAGACCGACATCTACACCTCGCATGAGGCGCTGCTGCTCGGCTATGAGCAGGCGCTGACCCGCGTGGATTCGACCAGCGGAGAGTTTTATGCGACCTCCGGCCATTTCCTTTGGGTCGGCGACCGCACCCGACAGCCCGACCACGCCCATATCGAATATATGCGTGGCATAAAAAATCCGATCGGCCTGAAATGCGGCCCCTCCACCACGCCGGACGGTCTGCTGAACCTGATCGACATACTCAACCCCGGCAATGAGCCGGGGCGGCTGACGCTGATCTCGCGCTTCGGCGCCGACAAGGTCGGAGACCATCTGCCCGCGCTGATCCGCGCCGTGCAGCGCGAGGGGCGCAAAGTGGTGTGGTCGTGCGATCCGATGCACGGCAACACCGTCAGCGCCGGCGGCTACAAGACCCGGCCGTTCGACAAGGTGATGCAGGAAATTCGCGGGTTCTTCGACGTGCATCGCGCCGAAGGGTCCTATGCCGGCGGCATCCATCTGGAAATGACCGGCAATAATGTCACCGAATGCACCGGCGGCGCCCGCGCTCTGTCGGAAACCGACCTGCGTTCGCGCTACATGACCTATTGCGATCCCCGCCTCAACGCCGAACAGGCGATCGAGGTCGCCTTCCTAGTCGCGGAAAAGCTGAAACGCGACCGTCTGGCCTCCGCGTCAGCGCATGCGGCGGAGTAAAGCCGCCGGTTGGGGGGCGGCCATGGCAAGGCGGATCGCGCGCGGCCTGATCCGGCTCTCGGTCGCTTTGCTTTGCGCCGCGCCGCTGGCCGGGGCTTTGGCGCAGCCGCTCGATTGCGAACGGCTGCGCGCCGCCATCGATTCCACGCCGCGCGGCGACTCGGCCCAGGCGCAGGCGGCGGCGCAAGTGCGCGTGGACTACGAGCGCCTCGCCGCCCGCGCCGACGCGATCGGCTGCAACAATCAGCAATTCCTGTTTTTTGGGTCGCCGCCGCCGCCCGAATGCGGCGGAATCAGGCAAAGATTGGCCGCCATGCGGGCGCAATATGAGTCGATGCGCGTGCGCGGCGCCGACATGGGCCGCCGCCAGGCGCTGATCGCCCAATATGCTCAGCAATGCGGCGGCGAAACGCCCGTCGAGGACGAACCGCCGCGCGAGTCCAGAGGCGCCCCGCGCGGCGGCGGAGAAGCGGTTTGCGTACGCAAATGCGACGGCTATTACTTTCCGCTGACGCCGGCGATGACCGGCGCGCGGGTCGAAGCCTTGCGCGACCTGTGTCAGGCGCTCTGCCCCGACGCCGAGGTCGGACTCTATTCCCGCGTCGCCCAGGCCGACATCTCCAACGCCCTGTCGGCCGACTCCGGCGACCGCTACGACGACCTGCCCAATGCGCTGAAATATCAGAAGAAGTTCGACCCCTCCTGCGCGTGCAAAAAGCCCAGGCAGGGTTGGGCCGAGGTTTTGGGGCGGGCCGAACAAATTTTGACCGATATAGACGGTGAGCGTCCCGGCGAGGGTCCGCTGACCCCGAAACAGGCCGACGACCGCTCGCACGTCCAACCCGGCCCGAAAGTTGACGAGAAGGCGCTGGTCAAGCCGAAAAAGAGAGCCAAGCCGGAGCCGCCGCCGGTGTCGCCGCTCGATCCGCCTGGGCTGTTTTAGGCTTTATGCTGGAGGGTCGGCGCTTTCGGGCGACGGGCGGGACCGGTTCGGAGGCGACCTTCCGACATTCAATTCGGCCGCGCCGTGTCGGCCTTAGCAGTCGGTCCGTTCAGATAGCTATAGTTCGCGCAAAGCGTTCTTTCCTTTCGTCGTGTGGAAAGCGTTTTCGGCCTCCTGCTAGCCACAAGAAAAGCTTATAGTGCTATCTAACTTTATGCGGCCGAGGTTATCAATTTAAACATGCAGCGTGAGGCTATTCCGTTCGGCCGGACCACCGTCAAAAAGCGTCGGCAGCATCACGTCTGGCAACGCTACCTGAAGGCGTGGTCCGATGACGGAGAGGTCTATTGCTTGGCGGATGACCGAATATTCAGGACGAGTACAACGGCTGTTGCGGTCGAGCGCGATTTTTACAAGATCGGCAAGTTGACACCGGCCGATATCGCATTGATCCGACTGCTCTTGATTGACGTCGAAGGGTTGCACCCGCTAACGCGAAAGAGTCACGAAGATTTCCTGAAGCTCGTCACTGCTCCGGCAGTGTTCGAAGGCCAATCCGTAGAAGTGGATGGTCTCATCGATACGCTCCGCACCAATGCGCTTGAGGACTATCACGCGGAGATCGAAGCGTCCTTCCTGCCGCTACTGGAACGCAGGGCTGTTCAGTTCTCAATACAGTCGAGGCATAGCGAGGATTAGATTGAGATCGAGTGCGGCGCGCCAGCGGGCGTTTTTGATGTTGTCGCACCCAGCGGCCCTGAGCAGGTTGTACGCGAAAGATCGCAGGCGGGCGGCGATGTCCGGGTTCTTGCGAATGCGTGAGGCATCCT
>NZ_NHSJ01000022.1 GCF_002937075.1 Rhodoblastus sphagnicola | reverse complement strand
CGCGTCCAGCGAGATTCCGAAGAGCGTCGAGGCGCTGAGGCAGTTCTGGATGCCGATCAGGTTCAAGCGCGACACGTGAGCCGGTCCCCACCGGGGCTTCAGCCCCTGGTGCGCTCGTGCCGCTTACAACCAATCGCCGATTTTCTCCAGCGTCGCGATGGTAACTTTGCCGTCGCGGCCGATGTTTGCGCCAGTGAACTGATTGACCTGCTCGCGCAGGTTCGGCATCTCGCGCATCTTCCGCGCGAAGGATTCCAATGAACCGGCCGCCGCGTCGGATGTGCCGCCCAACTGCGAGACGGCGTAACCGAACGCCTTGATCGTCTCGACGCTGGCGCCCGTGCGCTGCGAGGCGAAATAGAGATTGTCGAAGTCAGACGCCATCTTGGCGGTCGCGACAGCAACGGCGGTCGCCGCCGCGACAACCGCCCCGCCGAGGGACAACGCCAATTTGGTCGCGCCGTCGATGGCGGTCTTGAATTTGGCTTCACTGGTTTCGTCAACGCGAAATCCCAGAGCCACCATGAAGCTCTTGATCGTTTCTGTATCGCTCATTGTCGTTACCTCAAGCCGAACCGGCGGCCGGCGTCGCCGCGAGGGGATGATTTGCAATTGCGGCGGCGTGCGCGCGCTGCGTCGCGGTCACAAAATCTGCATCAGCGCCGGGGGCGATATGCTTGTGTCGCGTCTCGATCCATAGGATGGCTTCGGCCATGAAGTTCGGGACGATTACGGCGCGCCCCTTGGCTGTAGGAGATTCGACGATCTCGCCCGCGTGCGCCGCACGAAGCTTCCGCGTTACCGACGTCCGTTTGATCCAGCCATAGCCAACCGCCGCCAGGACATCAGGCCACGCGACCCAGGGCAAATCTTGCGGAATTGCGCTGGCAAAAAACCGAACCGGGCAACCATTGATCGTCGCCGTATGAATTGGATCAATCATCAGAAATCTCCGGGAAAATGACCCGCCCCAGTCGCTGAAGCAAGACGACCGGGGCGGAGTGCTTGCCGCGAAGCCGAAGACTGGCATCCGCAAACTGACGGGGTTTTTTGGCCGCGCACTCACCGTCTAATCGCGCCGCTGCGCAAACGAACGAAAACGCAGCGGTATCTGTCAAAGCAGGTAATCCTCAATCGTGGCCGAGGCGTTGCCCTTGAGCGCCGCGAAGAATTCTTCAGCAGCGCGGGCGCTGCCATCACGGACTATCTGCTCAGGAGAATTGCTGTCGTAGGCGCCAAGAGCGGACGCGAGACCGACAACCTTCGAGACATCAGGCGCAAAATCAATGTGTGCGTCCGGCCTGATCAGATAGCTGGGCATGTCCGCCGGGAGCGTCTGCGGATCGATGCGAATACGCTGCGCCGTCATCGTCTGAAGGATGAAATAGCGCCGCCGGAGATCCTCAAAATCCTTGGAGAACGACGCCGCCAGCGTTTCCGCTTCCGACGCGAGGACTTCAGCCGCAGACCGTTCTTTTTGAAGGTCGGCCCGCTTTGCCGCCGCATCAGCCGCAGTGAACTTCTCTTCAAGGACGCCGACCGCTTGGCGGGCGCTTGAAAGCCTGTTTTCGGCGTCATGTTTCTTGACGAGTTCAGCCGACAATTCCGGCGAGGCTTCAAGGCTCGGCGTCTCGCCTGCAGTCAATGCGCGCTCGATGCTCGCGGCCCGCGATGCTGCAATTTCCTTGTCGAGCGCCTTGAAGTTTCCCACCTGGCGCTCAAGATCGGCAACGAAGGCGGTAGCCTTCTCCAGCGTCTCTTTCGCCTTGTCGGCCGCCGCGACGGCGTCGTGATAGTTCGAAATCGCGGTGGCGAGCTTTTCGCGGGCGGCGCTCATGCGCGCCTCCAAAGCTTCTTGGCGGCGGCCGTGATGCTGTCGCCGATAGCGGTGTTGCGCGCGATTTCCTTCTGGCGGCCCTCACGCGCGGCGGCGCAAGCGGCTTCATGCCTTTCCTGCGCGTCCATCTGTTCGGGAGACAATGTAATCGGCAGATAGGCGGCGGCAGACGAGCCGATGACAACCGCATCATGACGCGGGTCCACCACACGCTGAGGTTCGTGCGAGGCGTCGGAAACCTTGCGACCCGAGGCGATGCGGCGAAGCATCTCCATGTCTTTCGCCGGAAGCAAATATCTCGGCTTCTTTGCCAGTCTCAGCGGGGCGTCAGTCGTGTAAACCATTCGTGTGCTCCTTCATGCGTAGGCCCGCATCCATCTGTCTAAATTGAATCCGGTGGGGTTCACCGCCGCCAGGACGATGGCGCCAGCCGCCGAATTGATAAGGTCGTCATGCGCGCCGGGGGCGTGGTCGATGCTGTCGCGGCCACCTCGCGCCGTGCGGCGTTCGAGGTTGCAAAGCTGCGTCGTGAGGCGGCGGTTATCGAGCAATTCGACGCGCCGGCTGTTCATCAGCGGCAACAGCTCCTTGTAAATATCGGACCTGACGCGCTCACTGATTTCGTAGGTAATGCCCTTGTTCTGGAATTGCTCCCGGACAAATTCCCCGCCCCATCGGTCGCCCGTGACTTTGGACAGGCCATAGGATGCAAGGACGGCGGCAAAGTCGGCGACGGCGCTTTCCGGCGAAAAAGGCGGCTTCACTTCGCGGACCAAATCGAGGACGCCAACGTCCTGTTCACAGTGCGCAATCGCCAACGTCATGGCGTCGGCGCCAGAGCCGCCGGCCGGATCGACAAAGGCGACATATTGAACGGGGATGGCGTTGCCTTCGTTGACGACGGGCGGAAGTTCAAACCGTCCAGGCACAACCGCCGCGTCAACCACGTCAGGGTTGATGAACGTCTCGACGTCCTGCCGGAATTCCGCGCCATACTCTGCGGATGCGCTCGCCGCATCCCGTTCATAAGCGCGGTCAACCACCGACTGCTTGAGTTCGGGGTTCATCGTCCGCGACGCCGCCTTGGCAACCAAGACGAGAGGGTCGCCCGTCGCGCCATAATCACGCTTGAAGGTCTGCCAGACCTCGCCAGACTTTGCGTATGGCGACGTGATCGCCGCCAGGAGGCCGCCGGTTGTCGCCAGCATCGGGCGCGCGGCGTTCAAAATTTCCGCGTCGGGATTGGCCGAATTGTCCGAACGCCAGAAGGCGATTTCGTCGCAAATGATAGCGACAGCGGTCCCGCCGCGAATGGTGCGGAAGCTCGCCGGCCGGCATTCAATATCAATCCGCGTCGAGAGTTGTATCGTATCGGTGGTCTGGTTCGTCACCAGCTTTTTCAGTGCGGCGACGTTGGCGTAAATGCCGTCCAGATACTGGAAACACTTTTGTGCCTGATAGAGCGACGCGCTTATGATCGGAAGGGAAGCGCGCTCGCCCGGCGCGAGGATGTCGGAGAAATCGACCAGAGAGGCGATATAAGCCGCAAGGACGGCAATCGCGCGGGTCTTGCCGCCACGCCTGCCCACGATAGCCCAAAACTCTTCACAGCGGATTCCCGGCACATAGTCGCGGCCCGTCAATTCGCGGAATATCTCGCGCTCGGCTTCGGTTAACTCTTCGCCCATGCCTGCGATCAGGAGAACGCGCCAGGACACCCACGACTCGCCGGGCAAGATCGTCCCGAAAATGTCGGGATGGTCCAACGCTTCGCGCATGGGCATGAGGGTTTTCATTCCGCCGCATCCTTTCGCGCTGAAGCGGCGATGATGTCGGCAAGGTTCGGCGTGGTGATGTCTTTAAGCGTCGGCTCCAGGCCAAGCGCCCGCAAATGGCTGAGAATGGCGTTCATCCATGAGATGAGCTTTTCGCCCTCGCCGGCGGCCAAGTCCTCACCGGACAGAATGCGCTCGCTGACGAGATGCACGCGGGTTTCGAGCAGCGACACGTTCTCTATGAGGACGCGCTTGGCGACGGATGGCGAACCGCCACAGTGGGCGATGAGGTCGGTTTTGATCGTGCGGTAGACGCGCCCCGTGCGGGTGCGCTTGTCCATATCAACAATGATCCGGTCCTTACTGAAAGGTCCAGGGACTCGCTTCGTCGATTTCGTTGAATGGGTTTGCTGCGGTTTTTTGCGCACGACTTCACCTAAAGGTTGAAGCCCGCGCGGTCCGAAGACCCTATGGCATGAAATGGCCTAAGCCATTGCGGTTATAATATCCTGCTTTTGTACAGAAAGCAACGACTATCCGCTTTGTTTTAGCGCTGCATTTGACAGAGCAATATAGACCGCTTGCCACTTCTGGCCTGATATGACGAAAAACCCCGCCGAGAGGGCGGGGCTTGGTTTCATGCCTGTGCGTTGATGACTTTGTACACGGCGCCCCGGCTGCAATCCATTTGCCGGGCTATGTCTGTAGCGCCGACACCCTCCGCATGTAACTGGCGCACCTTGGCGTGATCCAGCGTCGGCGGGCGGCCCTTATAGATGCCCTTGGCCTTCGCCGCCTCAATGCCTGTCCGCTGGCGTTCCTTGATGAAGCCAAGCTCCATCTCGGCGACCATGCCCAGGACGGTCAGGACCATCTTGCCCATTGGGCCGGCTGTATCGATCGCAGGCTCCAGGACGCGAAGAGAAGCGCCCTTCTGTTCAAGTTCAAAGACGAGGTTCAGCACGTCGCGCGTTGAACGGCCAAGCCGGTCTAATTTCACGACACACAGCACGTCGCCAGGACGGACGAACTCAAGCACGGTTGCCAATTCATCGCGACCGTCTCGGCTCTTGCCGGAGGCCTTCTCTTGCCGAATGACGACACAGCCCGCCGCCTTCAATTTCTCAACCTGCGTATCGGTGGACTGATCGCCAGTCGAAACGCGGGCGTATCCGATCAGGTTTGTCATGGCGTCACCTGTTCACTTAGGCTTTTGACCCTTCATTTATATCGTTCACTAATATCAAAATCAACCCTAAATGAACGCATTTTCGCGCATTTGTGTACGTCGCCCGAGGGTGTACCCAAAGTGAACATGGTGTCGAGGGAAACCGCCGCAATCCGTGGCGTCGCAAGGCTCTTGGCTTTCCGTGAGAGCATGTGATCCAGCCCGCTTGAAAGCCTGCAAACATCTCGCTTGCAATCCAGCAAAATCGTTAAGCTGTTGATGTGGCTTACTTAAACAATGTTCATGAAAATTTTAGGGGTAAGGATAAGCCGCTGTTTCGGTTTGTTTTTTTCGCCGGCTTTTTCAGCCCTGATTCTTTTTGTCCCTCGCCGCCACGTGATGACACCCTATGACACCCTGTTGACACCGGGGGTGTCACCTCCAACTATTTATTTTATATATATTTTCTTCTTTGGTGACAGGGTGACAGGGGATAAATGGAATATTGCAATGGTGACACGCTTGGGGGGCGTGACAATTCGCAAAAAGGGTGACACCCTGTCATCGGTCAGATAAGCCCTGTTAAAACAATGCAATAAGATTGACACCCCGGTGTCATTGGGGTGGCACAGGGTGACACCCACGCAACCCCGTCGCCTCCGGTTGCTAGATTAATTGTCATCGCGCCGCCAGATGTTCGCCTTGCACGTGTCGGCGTTTGGCAATATGCGCCCGCGCCCAAATTTGGTGCGCGGCGCTTCCGTGAGTCCTGCCTTACCAAGAACTTCGCCCAGATTTCCAGAAGGTGTAGGAAGCGGCGCTACTGGCGATTTGACGGTTTTCTGCCATTCGGAATAAGCGGCCATGAGCGCGCCGAAAGAATGTCTTTCGCCCTCCACCCATTCCGTCCATTCGCCCGCATCCGGGTTTTTCGCGCCGATCACGCGGTTAGCGTTGCAGCAATCCTCAAGCCATTTGCGGGCGTCAAACGGGTTGACTGACGCCCGCACCATGTTCGCTTTCGTCTCGTTGTCTTTCGGCACGTCCCGCGCCGGCACGAAGTCCGATACGTCCATGTTGAGGAGATGGTGGGCGAAGGCTTCCCGCCCGCCGTTCTCGATTTCCTGCGTGAGCTCCGAGAAATAGGCAGTGTCGCCGACGCGGTGCGGGCTCACGTCCAATGCCCAATAACGGGCGTCGTCTTCTTCGATGTGGGCGGCGTTCTCGTGATTGGACGCCAGCCAGAGATTGACGGCAATGGGGCATTGCACGATCGGCAAGCCTTTTTCCTCAATGCCTATCACCGTCGCCGTCGATAACGACTTGATGCCGTCCGCCGACTTCCTGTCTCCCGCGAACAGCACCTCGTCGAGGAAGATGAAGGCGCGCCCGCGAATGGCGGAATTGAACCGGCCAAGGATTTGATCGGTCGCAGCAGCGGTGAATCCGCTTGGCCCGTAGATTTTCGCCATCAGTTCGCCGAGCAGGATTCCTTTTCCGGCTTGTTGCTTTTTGCTCTTGAGGACGACGACGACGCGCGACGGCTTGCCGATATTCTGAATCTGCCATGCGAGCAGCTTCAACATGGCGTCGCCCGCGTTGACGTCGCCGCTGCAAATCACCTCTTGCACGTGGTTGATGATTCGCTCGCATTTGCCCGGCCGGGGTTTTACGCCTAAGCCGCGAAACAGGTTCAGCGTGTCGTCGGTGACGGGTTTGCTGGTGAATGCGACGCGCCGGTAAACGTGGCGCGCGGCGTGACCGGTCCAGAAGGTGAAGGCGTCCGTATAGGTCGGCTTGCCGTCTTTCTGTCCAGTGGCGACAACCTCACCCGCGAGGCGGCGGCGCAAGTCCGCGTCCTGAATCGGCAGGAAGTCGCGCCGGCTGACGTAAACACTCGGCGAGCCGTCTTGATCAAGCAGAGCGAAACGCGCGTTCAGGTCTTCAAAGGTCGCGACATGTTTCTTGACGCCGCGAACGGTCGCTACCTTATCCTGCTTCAGCGCCGTGGTGGCGCCGGGTTTGGGCGACGGCTTCGGCTTGATCGAGCGGGGGGTGTCAGGAAGAGCGGCCAAGGTCATTCGGCCGCCTCCAATCGGGCGGGGCGGCCCTGTTCGACGATGGCGGCGTTGATGGGGCCGAACGCGGCGAAGGCCTTACGGCCGAATTCGCGCACCTTCATCATGTCCCACACCACACCGGCGTCATCTGCCACCTCAAGATGGATCATGGCGGATTCCGCGTACCGATGAAGGAAGTCGAGCGCCTCGTAGGTCGCTTGGCGCGCCGCTCTCGCTTCGGGGGTGTCACGCATTGGCGTCCCCCTTCAGAAAGTCGCTGTACCGGCTCGGCAAGGTATCGAGAAACTTCCGCGCCCATTGCAGGGCTGGCGTGTGGTTCCGGAACGGGTTGAAGTCTCGGCAAAACTTCTGGTCAATAAGTTCGATGCCGTTGTTGATGGCGTACCGGCGGGCGACGGCCCACCAATAACGCTCGTTCAGTTCCTCGGGTGACGCCATGTCACACTGTAGGTCCGCGACTATTTCCGCCAGCACGTCGAGAAAGGATTCGTCGTTCGGTGCTTCGGCATACTCGCCGAAAGCGTCGTAAACGGTGTCGGCCGTCACGATGATCGTCATTTCCTCGACTTGAGGACGGATCGCCAAGAGCGGGGTCAGGTCGATGATGTTGCCCATCGTCAGCCCTCCCTTTTGATGCCGCAAAGCCCGATCAGCGCCGCTTCGGCTCTATCGATGTCGCATTTGCGGGAGAACAAGCTGGCCTGACCGGGCCAATGGGCGATGGCGCGGGCGCGGGCGACATCTTTATTCTCGCGGCCCGGCGGAATGTTGAAACAGCGCTTCCATGTTGGCGGCGTGATCCAAACAAGAGGAATGCCGGCGGCGGCAAGAACCCCTTCCACTAAGCCCCGGCTCCGGCCAAATCCAAAAGCCCCGGTCGTTCCATCGGTCGGACGGGGTCCAACAAATTCGACAAACGCGCGGCTGGCGTGGGTCTGATAGATGATGTCGGCGAGCAGAGGCCCGTTGACGGCAGCGCGTCCTTTGGCGCCGTCCGGAGTCGTGGGCATGTCGTAAATGTTCAGAATGATGTCGGGGCGTTTGATGGCTACAACCGCGCCCTTCGTCCCGATGTCGATTGAGATGATGACACCATGATCGAGGTTACGCATTGGCGCCCCCGTTCTGCTTGGCGTATTCGGCGAGCAGATCGATCAAGCCGCCGACGTGCCGCTCGTTGAAGGCGACGCCGTTAAATCCGCCCCGGTGTTTCATCGGGACGAAGACGCCGTCCGAATTACGCTTCTTGCAGGTCAACAGGCAGATGACCGCGCCGTGGTCGCCGATATAGGTTTCAAGCGACCACACTTCGCGGAAGGATTTTTCTTTAGTGAGTTTCATTTGCGCGCACCTCGCGAGGCCCCAAGCCGGCGAGCGCCGCGACCACAGCCGCGAGCGTCGGAGACAGGCCAAATTTTTTCGAAAGCTGTTGCGCGGCGAAATTTTGGGCGGTAATGTCGGATTGCTTAATTCTGACTTTTGCCGCCCGGTTGTGCTTTCGCAGCGCTACCGGGTTTTTCCTTTCCATATCTACGCCGCCGCCCCCAGTTCGGAGGTTGAGCGAACGGGACGGCTCAGGCGGCCTTGCGCCCATGCCAATGCGTCACCCCAGCGGTAGAGCGCACGCGGACCAAACTTCTGGAACTCAGGACCGCCGCCCCGCGTCGCCATCGTCGCCAGGGTCTGCGCGGAAATCTTGAAACCCTTCTGTGTCAACCGCTCAGCCGTCACCTGACGGGTGTTCAAGTCATCGTCGAGCCAACTCTCCACATTCGCCATTTGCGCCACCTTTCCGCGAATGCCTCGCGTTTGATGGCTGAAGAAAACATGTAGGTGTCGCTCGTGCCGGGGCAGTTATGCGGAAAATTTCACGCAAACTGTCCCGAAAAAATCAAGCGGCGGGATTCGCTGTTCTTTCCGCCGCCCGAGAAAGCGCCTTGGCTAATCCATCAAGGGAGCCATCCGGTTCCTTTGGCATGTGCCGGCGGTAGCTTTCTGGCAGGGTACATTGAAGTGCAGACATGAAACGTACAAATCCCGGGCCTCGGAAATTGTCGTTTCTGGTGCTGTCGGGAAGTCCGTTTGTTCTCATGATCGCCTGAAGCGTGCAACTCCACTCTTCCCAAGCTGCGCCATCGCGCCAGAGCCGCGCGTTCATCCTTTCGCGTTCTCGCTTCACCGCATCAATCGCCATCGGCAACATCGTGATGACCATATCCAAGGGCAGATCATTGGCCTGACCAGCGGCTTTCAAGATGGTGTTCAATTTGGCGAACACGTGGGCGCGTCCCGCGACAATCGCATGCTGCTTCCTTCGGTCAGGAACCGATGAAAACAGTTTCACCATCTCCGCCGCCGTACTTGCGGCATTGTCCAGCCATGCTTTTGCGTCGCTGGCTAAACCCGCCGCCGCTTCGAGGTCAGCGTTTCGGCGATAATCGTCACACGCTAATGAAACCTCGCTCCGGATGACGTCTTGGATTCTAAACCCGATGGCCCTTTCAAGAGACGCCCACTGCTGAACGGAAAAGTTGACAAAAACCGACTCTGATCCGGGGATCATTGATCCGTTTATAAGTTTTTTCGGTCTGGCCATGATCAACCTCCCTGCAACTTATTGGAAATCGCCGAAGCGACAGCATCCGCCGCCGCGAGCAACACAGCGTCGGCGTGGTGCGTGTATTTCGACGTAATCGACGCCTTCTTATGCCCGATCAGCGCGGCGATGGTCAGTTCGGAATATCCGAGGTCGGCGGCGACGCTGGCGAACGAATGCCGGAACACGTGCGGCGAGCAATCGGCGGGCAGTTCCGCCTTTGTGGCCACACGACGCCAAACATTCTGAAACCCCGCCATCGGCTTGTCGAATGCCGGAGGTGTATTGCCGTCATCCTTTTTTCGCTTGGCGTCGGTAGAGGCGGGAAAGACCAGCGGGCCGAGCCGATCCAGCTTTTGCAACAGGTCGCAAGCCGGCGCGGACAAGGGCCGCATTGATCGCCCCGTCTTCGTGTCGGGCAAGAATACGGTGCGGTTCGGAATGTCGAGGTCTTCCCATCGCAGCGCCAGCATCTCGCCGCGCCGCCAGCCCGTGAGGGCGAGGAAACGAGTCCCGGCGAGTGCCATAGGCCAAGCAGTCGGAAGAGCCTCCAGCGCCTTCCCTATCGCGGCAAACTCATCATCGGAAAATCGGCGCAGCCGTTCCGCATAGGCATGGGTTTCAATCCCATGAACGGGATTGTCCGCGCGCAGGCCCTGGTGCTCCGCATAGGAGAAAATGACGCCCAGCAGCGCCATTGTCCGCGTTGACGTTCCGCGCCCGCCAGTGACGCGCGCTAGACCATGCTTGCCCGTCTTGATTCTGACGGCGGTCTTGCCGTTCGCTACATCGTCGCGGAAGTTCTCGACATCACGACGCTTGACGGCGGCGACCTTCAGATTTCCAAGAAGCGGTTTGATATGGCGTTCAACGCGCCCCTTGTCGGTAGCAAGCGTGCTCGCCTTCTTCGGCGCCCTGCGTTTCGTCAGCAGTCGCCCTTCCTCTGCAGCGGAAATATAGGCATCGCATAGCTCGGCGACCGTCTCGGCTCGGCGCGTCGCGATTTTCTTCGCCGCCGGATCGTCGCCTCTAGCAACCAAGCCGAGAATTTTTTTCGCCTCTTCGCGCGCGGTGTCCGGCGTCCAGGGCGCGCCATGTTTGCCGATTGTATGCCAGCGCTGACGCCCTTCCGCCGTCCTGTACTTCAAGACATAAGTGACGCTTGCGCCCTTCTGGCGGCGGGCGCCGAAGCCGGAGACCGATCCGCGCCCCGCGTCCCATTCGACCGACTCCAGATCAAGCGCGGCAATGTTCTTTAGCGTCAGCATCGGCGAAAATTCCTTGGTAGCTAGCAACCAAATAGCTACCAGATTTTCGCAAAACGGGCAAAAACCGATCAAATCGGAACAACAGCAAATTGACGATTTCCCCAACAATTCTACGGTTTTTGCAAACTCTAGCAAGTCGGATAAAGCGCCAAGCGCTGCAATCGCACTGCAGAGGTCAGGGGTTCGATTCCCCTCAGCTCCACCAACCGTCTCCGATCGTCGTAAATTTTTCTAAACTCAAAGCCATGACAAGGGCGGGCAATGAGCCTCGCCTCGGGCGTCGCGCCTATGCCGAACTGGACAGGAACGCCACGAATTTGAGAATCTCGGCGCGCAGAACCCGGTCCTTGATCTTGGAGAAATGTTCCAAAAGCTCGATGACCTCGAAAATATCGCCCGCGGACTCCGCCGGCGGATCCGGTTGGTCCGGCTCCGATTCATGCACCACCTTGGCGTGGTTCGGGTCGAAAAAGGCGTGCAGGGAGATTTTCAGCACTTCCGCCGCGACGCGCAAGGCGCGCGGCGGAATGCGTTCGGCGCCGTTTTCGTAACGCTCGACTGTCTCCGCATCCACGTTCAGCGCCGCGCCCATTCTCTCGAGATCATAGCCTTTCGAGACGCGAAATATCCGCAAGCGCCGCCCGACGATCGAATCGGTTGCCGAGAACTGCATGTCTATGATCCGTGAAGTGTGAAACAGTCGATCAGTGCATCATTCGCCTTTTCGCGTTATCTTAGCAGCAAATTGCCGTGGGTAAGGAAAAATGTCTTGCGGTGGTGGACCGTGTCGAACCGGAGGGGCGCGCGTTTTCGCAACTATGGTAAACGCCAGCACGATACCTAAAACAAGCCGCTGGTTTTCCAATAAAACCATGCTGAAACAACAAGGGCCCGACGGCGAGGCGTCGGGGACTCCAACGCATGCTTGGCCGAGGCGAAACCCGATGACGCGATTCGCAATGGCGTTTGGTCTTGTCCTCGCCCTGGCGACGGGGCCGGCGATGGCCGACGACATCGGGGCGATGCTCGACCGGATCGCCCTGCCTCAGGGTTTTCACATAAAACTGTTCGCGCGCGCTCCCGGCGCCCGCGCCATGGCGGTGTCGCCGGATGGCCGGGACGTCATTGTCGGCACGCTGGATGAAGACGTCTGGCGCATCGCGCTGGCCGGTCCGGACGCCGGCGCGGCGCGGCGCTTCGCGCCCAAGCTGCCGTTCAAGGCGCCGAACGGCCCCTGTTTCGGCCCGGACGGCGCGCTCTACCTGTCCGAATTCAACCGCATCCGCCGCTTCCCGGCCAAACCGGGCGGCTGGGACGAAGACCATCCGCAAGACGTGGTTCCCGAAGGCGGGGTGCAGCCGGCAAGCGAAACCAGCATGGTCCACGCCGCCCGCGTCTGTCGGTTTGGCCCGGACGGCAAGCTTTATGTCGCCATCGGCCAGCCCACCAACGTGCCCTCGTCGGCGCGCGAGCAGCTCAACGAGACATGGGGCCTGGGCGCGATCTGGCGCATGAACGCCGATGGCTCCGGCCGCGAGATTTTCGCCCGTGGCATTCGTAACAGCGTCGGGCTCGATTTCGACCCGGCCGACGGCGTGCTCTGGTTTACCGACAACCAAGTGGACCGCATGGGCGACGACATTCCCCCCGGCGAAATCAACCGCGCGCCGAAACCGGGTTTGAATTTCGGCTTTCCCTGGTATGGCGGCGGTCACGTCCGCACGCATAAATGGGCGTATGAAACGCCGCCGGACGTGGTGTTCCCGGAAGTGGAGGAAGCGGCCCATGCCGCAGATCTCGGCATGATTTTTTACCGGGGCGACAGATTCCCGGCGCAATGGCGCGGCATCTTCTCCGCTCAGCACGGTTCATGGGATCGCAGCATTCCCATCGGCGCGCGCGTGATGTTCACCCCGGTCGCCAACGGCAAGGCGGGCGCGTCAATACCCTTCGCGGAGGGCTGGAACACCGGCAGCCTGCCGTACCTCGGCCGTCCCGTCGATGTCGCGGAGACGCCCGACGGCCTGCTGGTGTCCGACGACCAGAATGGCGCGATATACAAGATCACCTATGAAAAATGATCAAAACGGCAGATTGAAAACCCGGTTCGGCAGGAACTCGCCGCCCTCAACCGAACCGGACGCGATCGGCACGCCGCCGCAGACGGCATAGGCCGGACCTTCGGCGGGCGCATCGCGTCCGCGCAAAATCACCGACTGGCCCCGCCGCAGCCGCGCCGCGCCATTGCGGTCGAGCACGATGCAGGGCAGTTCGGTCAGGCCGGCTTCGACCGAGAGCATGTCGTCATGCGCGGTTTCCGGGGTTTCCAGCAATTCGGCGAGCGAGGCGGACTCGGTTTCGAAGAACGGGCCGACGCGGGTGCGCCGCAGCGCCACCACATGGCCGTGGCAGCCCAGCATCCGCCCGAGATCGCGCGCGATGGCCCGCACATAGGTGCCCTTGCCGCATTCGGCTTCGAGCACGGCGTGATCGCGGTCGCCATCGACCAGCCGCAGGCTGTGGATCGTCACCGGGCGCGGCGCGATCTCGACCTTTTCGCCGTCGCGGGCGAGGTCATAGGCGCGCTCGCCGTTGATCTTGATCGCGGAATAGGCCGGGGGCGCCTGCATGATCTCGCCGGTGAAGTGCGGCAGCAGGGCTTCGATCTCGGCTCTGTCCGGCCGAATGTCGCTGGTTTGCGTCGGCTGGCCCTCGGTATCGTCGGTATCGGTCTCGATGCCCCAGCGCACGGTGAAGCGATAGGCTTTCTCGCCGTCCTGCACGAAAGGCACGGTTTTCGTGGCCTCGCCGAAAGCGACCGGCAGGACGCCGGAAGCGAGCGGATCGAGCGTTCCCGCATGGCCCGCCTTCTTGGCGTTGAACAGCCGTTTCAGCTTGGAGACCGCCTGGGTCGAGGTGAGGCCGACCGGCTTGTCGAGAATGACCCAGCCGTTGACTTCGACGCGCTGCGAGCGGGGCGCGCTCATTCCTCGCCCTCTTCGGGGGCGTGAGCCTCCGGATCCTGCGCCAAGTCTCTCCCCAAGTCTCTCCCCAAGTCTCGCGCAACTTCGGGCGTATTCAGCAGGGCGTCGATGCGCGCGGCATTGTCGAAACTCTCGTCGATGCGGAACCTGATGTCCGGCGCGAATTTGAGATTGACCTGATGCGCGACCTCGCCGCGCAAGAATTTCTTGTGGCGGTCGAGCGCGGCCACGATCTTTTCACGCGCCTCGCCGCCCATCGGCATGACGTAGATGGTCGCCAGCTTCAGATCGGGGCTCATCTTGACCGTGGGCACGGTCACGACGACGCCCTCGAGTTCGGGATCGGTGATTTCTCCGCGAGACAGCAGTTGCGCCACCGCGTGACGGATCAGTTCGGCGACGCGCAGCATGCGCTGGCTCGGTTCGCCGCCCTTTTGATGAACCCTGGACATGAATGCCTCTTGCAAGCGCCGCGCATCAGGGCGGCGAAAGATCAAGCGTCAAGGAAGACCTCGACGCGACGGCGTATCCGGCGCGACGGGCGTCGCCCGCCCGCGCGGGCGTCCATTTAACGCCCAACCGGCTTACGCGAGGGGCGCCGCCCCCAAGGGGGCGGCGGGTCGCTCACAGACTCCGCTTGATCTCTTCGACGCGGTAGCACTCGATCACATCGCCGGCGCGCATGTCCTGGTAGTTCTCGAAGGCCATGCCGCATTCCTGACCCGGCTGCACCACGGACACTTCGTCCTTGAAGCGCTTGAGGGTCGAGAGCTTGCCTTCGTGCACCACGACATTGTCGCGGATCAGGCGGACATGCTGGCCACGCTCCATGGTGCCGTCGGTGACGCGGCAGCCCGCGACCTTGCCGACCTTGGAAATGTTGAACACTTCCAGGATTTCGGCATTGCCGAGCATGGTTTCGCGCAAGGTCGGCGCCAGCAGGCCGGACATGGCCGCCTTGATGTCATCCACCAGGTTGTAGATGATGTTGTAGTAGCGGATTTCGATGCCCAGCCGCTCGGACGCCTCGCGCGCTTCCTTGTGGGCGCGGACGTTGAAGCCGATGACGACGGCGTTGGAGGCCTCCGCCAGCGTGATGTCGGATTCGGTGATGCCGCCAACGCCGGCGTGCAGCACGCGGGCCGCGACTTCCTCGGTGCCGAGGTTCTCCAGCGCCGCGCAGATGGCTTCCACCGATCCCTGCACGTCGCCCTTGATGACCAGCGGGACTTCCTTCAGTCCGGCGGTGGCCTTGAGCTGGCTCATCATATCGACCAGCGAGGAGCGGGCGCCGGTGCCGCGCACCGCCGCCTGCTCGCGCTTCTGGCGGTCGCGATATTCGGTGATTTCGCGGGCGCGGGCTTCGGATTCGACCACGGCGACGCGGTCGCCGGCTTCCGGCGCGCCGCTGAAGCCGAGCACCTCCGCCGGGAACGACGGGCCGGCGTGGACGCAGTTCGCGCCCTGGTCGTCGATCAGCGCGCGAACGCGGCCCCATTGCGAGCCGGCCACGATGATGTTGCCGACGGCGAGCGTTCCTCGTTGCACGAGAACCGTCGCGACCGGGCCGCGGCCGCGATCGAGCCGCGCCTCGATGACCGTGCCTTCGGCCGGCCGCTCGGGATTGGCCTTGAGATCGAGCACCTCGGCCTGGAGCGTGATCATTTCGAGCAGCTTGTCGAGATTGAGCTTCTGCTTGGCCGAGACCTCGACCTCGAGCGTGTCGCCGCCCAGGCTTTCGACCTGCACTTCATATTGCAGCAGTTCGGTGCGCACGCGCTCCGGCTTGGCGTCGGGCTTGTCGATCTTGTTGATGGCGACGATCATCGGCACGCCCGCCGCCTTGGCGTGGCTGATGGCCTCGACCGTCTGCGGCATGACGCCGTCGTCGGCCGCCACCACCAGCACGACAATGTCGGTGACCTTGGCGCCGCGGGCGCGCATGGCGGTGAAGGCGGCATGTCCCGGCGTGTCGATGAAGGTGACGAGACCGCCGAGCGGCGAGGTCACCTGATAGGCGCCGATGTGCTGGGTGATGCCGCCGGCTTCGCCCGAGACCACATTGGCGCGGCGGATGGCGTCGAGCAGCGAGGTCTTGCCGTGGTCGACGTGGCCCATGATGGTCACGACCGGCGGGCGCGTCTGCAAGGCGTCGTCGGCGTCGGGCGCGTCGAACAGACCTTCCTCAACGTCGGATTCCGCCACGCGCTTGACCGTATGGCCCATTTCGGTGGCGATCAGTTCGGCCGTGTCGGCGTCGATCACATCGGTGATCTTGTGCATCTGGCCCTGGCGCATCAGCAGCTTGATCACGTCCACGCCGCGTTCCGACATGCGGTTGGCGAGTTCCTGGATGGTGATGGTCTCGGGCAGAACCACTTCGCGCGACAGGCGCTCCTTCTGCTCGACCACGCCCTTCATGCGCTGGGTGCGGCGGCGGAAGGCCGCGACCGAACGTGTCCGCTCGTCGCCGTCGTCGCTCGCGGTGGCGCTGGTGACGGTCAGGCGACCGCGCTGCTTCTCGGCGCCTTTCGCCGGCTTGACGGCGGGGGCCACCAGCTTGGGCGCCAGAGGCGTCCTGAGGCGCGGCGTGAGCGCGGCCGGCGCCTCGGCGCGCCTCAGGAC
>NZ_NHSJ01000021.1 GCF_002937075.1 Rhodoblastus sphagnicola | reverse complement strand
CCGGCCATCCGGCGCATCGGTTGGATGAGTTGGTCCCGTGGAACTGGAAACCGCAGGCGCCGGCCAGCGCCGCTCAGGCCGCCTGAGCCCGGTCAGCCCACGCCTGCGTGGTATGCCGGATGGATACGCCAGTCGCGCGCACCGCCGCAAAGCTGGCGCTGCCAGAAAAGGAGTCTTTTTCCGGGGTCGGCCCCCGGAGGGGGGGGTCGCATAAGGGTGGGGCTTCCATGATGCCGTGCGTAAAAATTTTGCTCCGCCTCATCGCCTGCTCACGCGGCGGCGAAGTCCTTGACGAACCCTTCGACGACTTGGCGGAGGTCTACGGCCTGTTTGGACAGGCCGGTGGAGAGCGTCATGAGTTGGACCGAGGCGGAGCCGGTCATCTCCGCCGCCTGTCCCACGCCGGCGATATTGTCGTTCACCTGGACTGTTCCCGCCGCCGCCTCGTGGCAGTTGCGCGAAATTTCGATGGTGGCGGCGCCCTGCTGCTCGACCGCGCTGGCGATGACCGAAGTGGTCTCCTTGATGTTCGTGATGATCGCGCCGATCTCGTTCATCGACTTCACCGTGTCACCGGTGGCCGACTGTATCTCGGAAATCCTGGCGGCGATGTCGGCCGTCGCCTTCGCTGTCTGGCTGGCCAACAGTTTTACCTCCGTGGCCACCACGGCGAAACCCTTGCCGGCCTCGCCGGCGCGAGCCGCCTCGATTGTCGCGTTGAGTGAGAGCAGGTTGGTCTGATCGGCTATACCCCTGATCAGATTGATGACATCGCCAATGGACGACGCCGCCTCAGCCAAGGCCGCGATACGGGAGTTGGAGGATTGCGCCTCATTGAAGGCGGCGTCGGCGACCTTGGCCGACTGGTTGACTTGCAGGGTGATTTCGCGCACCGACGCGGTCAGTTCCTCCGAGGCGGATGCTACGGTCTGGACATTGGCGGCGGCCTGTTGCGCTGCGCCGGAGACCGCCTCGGCCTGGCGCGAGGTCTCTTCCGCCGCCGCGGACAGGCTGTGGGCGGACTCCGCGACTTCACCGGAGGATTTGGTGAAGCCGCCGGCCAGCGCCTGCATGCGGGTAATGAAATCATGCGACAGTTTCTCGCGACGGGCCAGCAGCACGCGCTCTTCCTGCTCGCGGGCGACGACCGCCAGACGCGTCTTCTCGGCCGCCTTAAGCTTTTCGCGCAGCACTTCGAGGGTCCTGGCCATGGCGCCGATTTCGTCGCCGCGATCTCCGCCGGTCACAACGATGCCCAATTGGCCCTGGCCGAGCGCGGCCATGCCCTCCATGGTCGCACGGATCGGCGCGACGATTGCATTGCGCGCCAGGTAAACCGCCAGGCCGACGATCAGGAGGATGCCGCCGAAAATGCCGCCGAGGGACAGGCGGGCGCTCGATTGCGCCTGGGCGGTGGCGTCAGCGCTCATTTTGTCGCGCAGGCCCGCGAGGGCGTCGGTGATGCCGGCCACGTTTTTGATCGCTTCGACGAAAGCGGGCTTGCAACTCTTCTCCATCAGAGCTGTCGCCCTGACGATGCCTTCGGGGCTGTTGTCCTCGTCGGCGACGCGGATGGTCTCGGCGCATGGTCCGCTCAACGCCCCGCTGAACTGGCGCGAGACGGCGTCGAACTTGTCCGCAAGGCTCGGCGCGAGCTTCCGTTCGCCTGCGATTTGCTCATCGAAGCCGCGGATGGCGTCTTCTCGCGCACGAACGGCGGCGCGGTTGCTTTCCTCTGTTGTCGCCAGGATCGACTGATAGACGGCTGATTGCGCGAGAGCGATGAAGCGCACCGAGCGCGCTGAATTGACCGCGGCCGCAGCCGGTCCGTCAATGATCGCGGTGTCGGCGGCGTCGATCGCCGAGAACTGCGACGTTGCGTAATACGCGCCCCCGAGACTGACGCCGCCAAGGACGAGCAGGAGGCTCACTACTTTCCAGACGATAGGCCAATTCCTGTAGAACATGTCTGTGCTCTCATATGTCTGGATGTTGGCGCGCACCCGAGCCGATGACGTGGGATCGGCCCGACCGGGTGTACAGTTACTGGTGGTAAAACCAGCAATATCTTGCAAAAAACACGCAATGATTGTGTTCTGATGTCGTAAATATTTAATTAATTTTCGATCGAGTGAAGTATTTTTCAATGATCGAATGTCTTATCGCGCCCCTGAGATGACCGCAATGGTCACGAATACGCGTTAAACTGACGCCGGGTAAGACTGCTGACGACGTTGCTCCGGCCATTGCAGGAAGAAATTAAATGACGGGTTTGAGCCGTTCAGCGCCGAAGACCTTGAACGTCGCAGAAATCTGGCCAGGGCCAAGCTGGGACGGAAGCGATCGGCGGGCAGGGCTGCTGGACAATGGGATTATGGCTCGATCCCGGATTTCGCCGTTTGAATCGCGTCGAAGGTCCGTCGATGTGCGATCTTCTCTCGTCGCACATAATTGGCCGCCACAATGGCGGCGACGATGCCCGAGGCGGCCCCGACCGCCAGCGCCCAGCGCGGTCCGAATTGGTCGGCGACCCAGCCGACGACGGGCGCGCCCAGCGGCGTTCCGCCAAGGGCGATGGCCACGCGGATCGCCATCACGCGCCCCCGCATCTCCGGCTCGGTCGAAAGCTGCATCAAACTGTTGGTGGCGTTGGCGAAAACAAGCGCCGCCGCGCCGATGACGACGAGGCTGCCGGCGAAGGTCCAGTAGCCCGGAGCGACGGCGGCCAGCGCGAAGCCGAGTCCAAAGATCGCGGAGGCGGCCAGCAAGGTTCGAAAGTCCGGCTTCTTTGACCCTGCCGCGAGCAGGGCGCCGCTCATCGCCCCAGCGGCCATGATCGACGACAAAATGCCATATCCCGCGGCATTGGCGTGAAAGACAGAGGCCGCCATCGTCGAAATAAAAATCGGAAAATTCCATCCGAAGGCGCCGATCAGGAAGAGCATGATCATGATCGTCAGCAGGTCGGGTCGCCTCCAGACATAGCGCAATCCTTTGACGAAATTTCCTTTGGCGCGGGGCGCGCTGGCTAAAAACCGAAGCTCCCCGACACGCAGCAGACAGAGCGAGAGCAGAACCGCGATAAAGGACGCGCCATTGATCAGAAAGGCCCAACCGGAGCCGATCGACATGATGACCAACCCGGCGACGGCGGGTCCGAGCATCTGGGCGGCGTTGAACGACATGGAATTGAGCGCCACCGCATTGGGCAGATCGGCGTCGCCGACCAGTTCCGAAACGAAGGTCTGGCGCACCGGCGCGTCGAACGCCGCGGCGCATCCGAACAGAAAGGCGAACACATAGACGTGCCAGAGTTGCGCGAGACCGGCGACGGTCAGCGCGCCCAATCCCAATGCGAGGGCGCCCATCGCCGCCTGCGTTGCGATCAGCAGTTTGCGCCGGTTGAAATGGTCGGCCGCGAACCCCGTCCACGGCAACAACAGCAGTTGCGGGCCGAACTGGAGCGCCAACACGACGCCGACGGCGGAGGCGTTGTGATCCGTCAGCTCCGTGAGAACCAGCCAGTCCTGCGCGGTGCGCTGCATCCAGGTCCCGACATTGGAAACCAGCGCCCCGGCGGCCCAGACACGATAGTTGAAAACGCCGAGTGAACGGAAAACGCCCCTCGGCCACGCGCTCATTGCCGCTTCGGCGAATTGCCGCCATGGAGCCGCCCGAACAGGCGCGCCGATACAAGACCGATCAGCAGCGACCCGAGCCCTAAAGCGGCGACGTGCGGCGCGGATCGCGGATCGAACGTTCCGACGCCTGCGACGAGGACATAGCCGACGGCGATATTGAAAAAGCCCCAGAGAACATTGACCGTTGACGACGACAGACCCTCGCCGGGCGGCTTGGCGAACGGACTCTGGAACGGTCGCCCCGTGAGGCCGCAGACGAGGTGCGGGATGGCGTTGGTGAGAAAGACGCCGGCGAAGAAATACGATATCGCGTGAGTCCACTCCATTTCGGGCGCTCCCTGTTCAGGCGGTCTTGGCCAAGAGGTCGATGATCTCCTGCGTCGCGCCTGTTTCCCCAAGCCTCGGGAAAACCTTCGCAATGCTGTGGTCGTGCGCTTCGAGGCGCATGTCGGTCATCGCATCGACGGCGAGCGTGACGTTGAACCCGAGCTCGTAGGCCTGCCGCGCGGTCGATTCGACTCCGGTCGCCGTGGCCACGCCGACGATCACGACTTGTGTGACGCCCCGCGCCCTGAGTCGGGCTTCGAGGTCCGTGCTCGCGAAGGCGCCCCATGTCCGTTTGGTCACGACGATATCGCCAGGCTGCTGGTCGAGTTCAGGGATGAGGTCGGTCCATCCGGCGGAAAATGTTTGGTTGTTGCGTGGAACCTCGGTGCGGCCGGGCGCCGATCCCGCGACATTGACGAGCGCGACCGGCAGGCCGCGCGCGCGAAACGCATCGGCCAGCGATCGCGCCCGGCTCACGACCTCGCCGATGGGATGCGCCACGGGATAGGCGACAATGCCTCTTTGCAGATCGACGACGATCAATGCCGTCTTCGGGTCGAGAGCCGTCAGAGCCATGGTGTCCCTTTCTGTTGCCGAGTTGCGCGCTCGCTTTCGCGCTGAGACAGGATCAATCGTCGGCAAGGCGCTTGAGCAGTTCGACGCCCTTGGCGAGTGTCTCCTGCTCCTGCGGCGAAAGCTTTGTTTCGATGGTCCGGGTCAACCAGTCCTGACGAGCGGCGCGCGCCTCGCCCATCCAATTTCGGCAAGCTTGTGTGAGCGAGAGGATCGTCCGCCGCCCGTCGGTTGGATCGGGTTCGCCGCTGACGAGGCCGGCCGCTTCGAGTGTCGCGACCGTGGCGCCCATCGATTGCGGTCGCACGCCTTCCGCGCGCGCGAGCGCCGACACCGTCGCCGGGCCTTCTCGTTCCAGGCGAAGGAGCACGGACACTTGAGACGGCGTGAGGTCGTCGGAATCCGTCTGTTCGCGCAGCCGGCGCTTCAGTTTGCCGAACAGAGACCGAAGCTCTGCCGCCAAGGTGGAGGCGCGCGCAATCTGAGGGGCATTCCGAGGCTGGTTCATGCGCCCCTTCTAGATATAGAAAGCTAAACTGTCAAGTTTTCCTTCTTATATCGATGACGTGATGCCGCTTGCTTCAACGATGAAGCGACACCCGTCATTCAAATCGCTTATCTTATGACTTTCCGCGCCGTTGAGGCAAAAAGGACCGCTGGGAGAGGGTCGAATCGAGGATTTGCCGACCGTTTTACGGGTCGAGCTGGAGTTTGATCGCCCTCGTCTTTTCCTTTGGCCTGGACGGATACCCGGGGGAGAGCCCCGGATGACAAGCAGAGGCGCGGAAAAGATGCAGAATGATACCATCGGCGTCGATGTCTCGAAAGACCATCTCGACGCCCACCGGCTGGCCGACGGCGCGAGCCGGCGTTTCGCCAACGGCAAGGCGGCCACAAGGCGCTGATCAAATTGGCTGGCGCAAACGCCTGTGCAGCGCGTCGTCTTTGAGCCGACCGGCCCTTACCATCGAGCGCTGGAGCGCGCGCTGGGCGCCGCCGGCGTCCCTTTCGCCAAGGTCAATCCCCGGCAGGCGCGCCGCTTTGCCGAGGCGACGGGCAAGCTCGCCAAGACCGACAGCCTCGACGCGGCCATGCTGGCGCGCATGGGCGCGTTGCTGGAACTGGAGACGCGTCCGGCCCGCAGCGAAATCTTGCTCGAACTCAAGGAGCTTCACCTTGCGCGCGAAGCCTTGGTGTCTATTGACCAACTACCTGATAGCTCTGTTTGGCGGTCGCAACCTTGACATCCCCGCCCCAAACCCCGAAACCATCGGCACAGTTCAGACGGGGGAACCCATGCCGCACGCGCTTGCGACCATCATTGAAACCGCCTTTGAGGATCGCCTCAATATTAACGCCGAAACCGGCGGCGATATCCGCCACGCTGTTGAATCGGCGCTGCATCTGCTCGATTCCGGCAAGGCGCGCGTGGCCGAGAAAATTCCCGGCGCCACCGGCAAGGAGTCCTGGAAGGTCAACCAGTGGCTGAAGAAGGCGGTGCTGCTGTCGTTCCGCCTCACCAACATGACCGTCATTCCCGGCGGCCCCGACGGCGCCACTTGGTTCGACAAGGTTCCCTCCAAATTCGAGGGCTGGGGCGTCAAGGACCACCTGCAGTCCGGTTTCCGCTCTGTGCCGGGTTGCATCGTGCGCCGCTCGGCCTATATCGCGCCCGGCGTCGTGCTGATGCCGAGCTTCGTCAATCTCGGCGCCTTCGTCGACACCGGGACCATGGTGGACACCTGGGCGACGGTCGGGTCGTGCGCCCAGATCGGCAAGAACGTGCATCTCTCGGGTGGCGTCGGCATTGGTGGCGTGCTGGAGCCGTTGCAGGCCGGGCCGACCATCATCGAGGACAATTGTTTTATTGGCGCCCGCTCCGAAGTGGTCGAGGGCGTGGTGGTCGGCGAGGGGTCGGTTCTCGCTATGGGGGTGTATATCGGCGCCTCGACGAAAATCGTGAACCGCGCCACCGGCGAGGTCCATGTCGGCTACGTGCCGCCCTATTCGGTGGTGGTGTCGGGCAATCTGCCGGGCAAGCCGATGCCCTACGGCCAACCGGGGCCCTCGACCTATTGCGCGGTGATTGTCAAAACCGTGGACGCCCAGACGCGCTCGAAAACCGCCATCAACGAGCTTTTACGCGACTGAGATGGCTGAACTCAGCCCCGGCGTCGCGCTGGCGCGCGATCTGATCAAAAAGGCCTCGGTGACCCCCGCTGACGCCGGCGCGCTGGATGTGTTGCAGCAAAAACTGGAAGCGGCGGGTTTTTCCTGCCGCCGCCTGCCGTTTTCCGAACCCGGCACGCCGGACATCGACAATCTCTACGCGCGGATCGGCAGGGAACACCCATACCTGCTGTTCGCCGGCCACACCGATGTTGTGCCGCCCGGCGATCCCGCCAAATGGCGGGCCGATCCCTTCGCCGGCGAGATTCTGGACGGCGAGCTTTTTGGGCGCGGCGCCGCCGACATGAAGGGCGGCATCGCCGCCTTCGCCGCCGCCGCTTTGGCCTATCTGGCGGAAAACCCGTTGAAAGGCTCGATCGGCTTCCTCATCACCGGCGACGAAGAGGGGCCGGCGATCAACGGCACGGCGAAAATGCTGGCGTGGATGGCGGAGCAGGGCGAGAGTTTCAGCCATTGCATCGTCGGCGAACCGACCAATCCCAATGAACTCGGCGACATGATCAAGGTGGGCCGGCGCGGCTCGCTCAACGGGCGCTTGCGGGTGATTGGCAGGCAGGGCCATGTCGCCTATCCCGCACGCGCGGAAAACCCGGTCGGCCATGTTCTCGCCCTGTGTGCGGCGCTGAAGGAGACGCCGCTCGACCAGGGCACGGACTGGTTCGACGCATCGAATCTGGAAATCACCTCCATCGACATCGGCAATGCCGCGACCAATGTCATTCCCGGCGAAGCGCTCGTGCGTTTTAACGTTCGCTTCAACGACACATGGACGCCGGACACGCTGAGGGCCGAGATTCTTGCGCGGCTGGAAAGCGCGCGGCCGGCGGAAAAATTCGCGCTGGAGTTCGACCCGTGCAATGCGGTGTCGTTCATCACCGAACCGGACGAATTTACCGCGCTGGTGGCCTCGGCCATTGAAGTGGAGACGGGCCGGCGGCCGGACTATTCCACTTCGGGCGGCACATCGGACGCCCGCTTCATCGCGCAATATGGCAAAGTTCTGGAGTTCGGGCTGGTGGGCAAGACCATGCACCAGATCGACGAGCGGGTTCCGGTGGCCGACATTGACGCGCTGACGCGGATTTACAGACGGATTCTGAAGGCCTATTTCGCCTGACTGTCACAAAGAGTCGTTGTTGTTACGGATGCGATTCAAGCAAGGGACGGACAGATGACCGAGAATGCGGCTCCAGACGGCAAGTATCATTTGCGGTTCCACTTGCCGCACGCGCATCTGACCAATGCCTTCGGCGACAATTGGTTTGCGCTGAAAGCCGAGGGCTTCGCGCGTTTCTTCGGCACGCCCACCTTCCTGATCGGCCAGACCCTGATCGTGCTGTTGTGGATGGGCGTCAATCTGGCGGGTTGGACGGCTTTCGACGTCTATCCCTTCATCCTGCTCAACCTCGCCTTCTCGCTCCAGGCCGCCTATGCCGCGCCGCTGATTCTGCTGGCGCAGACCCGGCAGGCCGAGCGCGACAAGGCGCATAGCGAAGCCGACGCCCTGCACCGCGAGGATCTCCACCGTGTCAGCGAGGAGCGCCAGCGGGCCATGGCCAAACAGAGCGAGATGCTGGTGACGATGCTGACCCAGAACAACGCCCTGACCTCGCAGGTTAATGAGCTGATTCAGCAGAATATCGTGCTGACCCGGTCCCTGAGCGAGCTGAGTGGACGGATCGAACAGATGACCAGCGAAATGCGCCACCGCATTTGTCAATAAAGCGCTCTCCCTCTCCCCGCCCGCAGGAAGAGGGTAGCCCTCAATGCGCGCGGCTGATGCAGAAATCCACCACGTCGATCAGCGAGCGCTTCCACGCAGAATCTGGGAAAATCCCCATGGCGTCGCGCGCCATGGCGCCATAGTGGCGGGCGCGTTCGATGGTGTCTTCAAGCGCGCGGTGCCTGGTCATCAGGCCCTGCGCCTTTTCCAGATCGCCTTCCGCGATCTCGCCCTGTTCCAGCGCCTTCTTCCAGAAGGCGCGCTCGGCCTCGTTGCCGCGTCGGAACGACAGCACGACCGGCAGGGTGATCTTGCCCTCGCGGAAATCGTCGCCGACGTTCTTGCCCAGTTTTGCTGCGGTGCCGCCGTAATCCAGCGCGTCGTCGATCAGTTGGAAGGCGATGCCGAGATTCATGCCATAGGCGCGGCAGGCGGCGATCTCCGCCTTCGGCCGCAGCGCCACGGTCGGGCCGACTTCGGCGGCGGCGGCGAACAGCTCCGCCGTCTTGCCTCTGATCACCGCGAGATAGGCGTCCTCGGTGGTTTCGGTGTCCTTGGCGGCGGCGAGTTGCATCACCTCGCCCTCGGCGATCACCGTGGCCGCGACCGACAGCACCTCGAGACAGGCGAGCGAGCCGACTTCCACCATCATGCGGAACGCCTGGCCCAGCAGGAAATCGCCGACGAGAACGCTGGCCTCGTTGCCCCACAGCTTTCGCGCGGCGAGCTTGCCGCGCCGCAGGTCGCTTTCGTCCACCACATCGTCGTGCAGCAGGGTGGCCGTGTGCATGAATTCGACGGCGGCGGCCAGCTTGATATGGCCCTCGCCCTGGTAATTGCACATGCCGGCGGTCGCCAGCACCAGCATGGGGCGCAGGCGCTTGCCGCCTGAGGAAATCAGGTGATTGGCGACTTCCGGGATCATCGTGACGTCGGAGCCGGTGCGGGACAGGATGGTCTGGTTGACCCTGTTCATGTCCGCCGCGACCAGGGCGACCAGCGCTTCCATGCCGGGCTCGGCGGACTTTTCATCGAAGGGAACGACAACACCCAAGATAGAACCCCCTGAGACCCCAAATTCCACGTGTCGCCGCTCGAACCGGCGCCGACGCATTCGCATGCCGCCCGAGCGCCAAGCTTTATCCGCGGCGACCATAGGTCGTTAACGGGGCGGGAGCAAGCCGGCAAAGCCGTCGACCCGTCGGCGGCCTCTGCGCTGGATTCTTTCGCTTTCGTCATGTTTTTGTCAAAAACATTTTTCCACTTCCTGGCGCATTGTTCTAGTGTCGCCGCCCATGCCAGACGAAAGTTTTCCGGACCTGCTGCTCGACGGGCGTCTCAAGCTGTTTCAGAGGGGCGGGCATCGCGCCGGAACGGACGCGATTCTGCTCGCGGCGGCCGCGCCCGCGTTGCCTGCCGGGCTGGTCGTGGATGCCGGGGCCGGGGTCGGGACCGTCGGCCTGCTGCTCGCTCTGGCCAATCCGGGCGCGCGGGTCGCGCTGCTGGAGAAAAATCCAGCGGCCGCCGAGGACGCAAGCCGCAACATCGAGGCCAATTGTTTTGGGGCGCGGGTCCGTCTGGTCGAGGCCGATCTGTTCGACGCGCGCGCGCGCAAGGCGGCGGACTTGGTGGAGGCCGCCGATGTCGTCGTCAGCAATCCGCCCTTTCTCGATGCGCGCGCGGCGCGCGTCTCGCCGGATTCCGACCGGGCCATGGCGCATGTGCTGGGGGAGGGCGGGCTGGCCGGCTGGCTGAAGGCTTGTCTGGCGCTGCTGCGTCCCGGCGGGTGTTTTGTTCTGATCTTCCGCGCCGATGCGCTCGATGAGATTCTCGCCGCGCTCAAGGGGCGGGTGGGCGCGGTGGAAATTTTCCCGATTTTTCCGAGCGAGCGACGGCCGGCGATTCGGGTGGTCGTGCGCGGGCGCAAAGGCTCCAGGGCGCCTCTGGCTGTGCTGCCGGGCCTCGTCCTGCATGGCGACGACGGCAAGTTTACGGCCGTGGCGGAGGAGGTGCACCGTCATGGCCGTCGATTGTTCGCCGATTAGCCCCAATCAGTCGCAATAGCGCACGGTTTGCCAGCGCAGGCCGTAGGAGGTCCGCACCAGAACGCGGCGCAGGCTGCATCCGCCGTCGTAATAGTCGCCGCCGTAGTCATAGTCGTAATACGGGCCGCCGCCTTGAGGATGCTTCTGAGCGTGGTCATCACTGACCTCCTTTCCAATTTAACGAATTGGCGACACTCTCCTATTGAACAACGTTTGAGCGGAGTCTGCGTTGGTTCATCCCGGTCGGAAAATTCGCGAAAACCGGCTTTCCCTTTCGCGCCCACGCCTTTAGTTTGCCCGCGCCGCCGCATAACCTTCAGAGATCCGATGACAGAGACGCCCGCAGCCCAAATTCCGACAGCCCAAATTCCGACAGCCTTGGACCCGAAAAAAAGCTTCCAGGGCCTCATCCTCACGCTGCAAACTTTTTGGGCGCGCCAGGGCGCGGTGGTGCTGCAACCCTATGACATGGAAGTCGGCGCCGGCACCTTCCATCCGGCCACCACGCTGCGGTCGCTCGGGAAAAAACCCTGGAAGGCCTGCTATGTGCAGCCCTCGCGCCGCCCCAAGGACGGCCGCTACGGCGAAAACCCCAACCGGCTCCAGCACTATTACCAGTTCCAGGTGATCCTGAAGCCGAGCCCGGACAATTTGCAGGATCTCTACCTGCAATCGCTCGCCGCCATCGGCGTCGACCCCCTGCTGCACGACATCCGCTTCGTCGAGGACGACTGGGAAAGTCCCACGCTCGGCGCCTGGGGGCTCGGCTGGGAATGCTGGTGCGACGGCATGGAAGTGTCGCAGTTCACTTACTTTCAGCAGGTCGCGGGTCTCGAATGTTCGCCCGTCTCAGGCGAACTGACCTACGGCCTCGAACGCCTCGCCATGTATGTGCAGGGCGTCGAAAACGTCTACGACCTCAATTTCAACGGTCTGGACGGCGCCGACCGCATCTCCTACGGCGATGTGTTCTTGCAGGCCGAGCAGGAATATTCTCGCCACAATTTCGAGGCCGCCAATGTCACAAAGTTGTTTGGCGATTTCGAGCGGGCCGAGGCTGAATGCAACGCCCTGCTGGCTTTCGGCGAAAGCGGCGCGGAAAAACACCGGATGGTGCTGCCGGCCTATGATCAATGCGTCAAGGCGAGCCACGCCTTCAACCTGCTCGACGCGCGCGGGGTGATTTCCGTCACCGAGCGCCAGTCCTACATTTTGCGCGTGCGCGAACTGGCCAAGGCCTGCGGCGCCGCCTGGATGAAGACGGACGGCGCGGGTTTCACGGCTCCCAAGGAATAAGAATAACAATGTCCGATCTTCTGTTCGAACTCTTCTCCGAGGAAATCCCGGCGCGCATGCAGGCGCAAGCGGCGGCGGACCTGAAAAAACTCGTCACCGACGCCCTGGTCGCGCGCGGCCTGTTGTATGAGGCCGCCGCCAGCTTTGCGACCCCGCGCCGGCTGACGCTGCATATCGTCGGCCTGCCCGCCCGCCAGCCCGACCAGCGCGAGGAGAAAAAAGGCCCGCGCGTCGGCGCGCCCGACGCGGCGATTGCCGGCTTCTTGAAAAGCGCGGGGTTTGCTTCGCTGGACGAGGCCCGGATCGACACCGACAAGAAGGGCGGCCAGTTCTATGTCGCGGTGATCGAGAAGAAGGGCGCGCCCACGCTAGATGTGCTGGCGGAAATCCTGCCGGCGGTGGTGAAAAATTTTCCGTGGCCGAAGAGCATGCGCTGGGGCGCCGCCTCGGCCGAGCCGAACCCGTTGCGCTGGGTGCGCCCGCTGCACGCCATCGTCGCCACTTTCGGGCCAGAGACGGAAGAGCCGGACGTCGTGCCTTTCGAGGTCGGCGGGATCACGGCCGGCAACATCACTTACGGCCATCGCTTTCTGGCGCCGCAGGCGATCAAAGTGCGGCGGTTCGACGATTACGTCTCAAAACTCTGTGACGCCAAAGTCGTGCTCGACCCGGCGCGTCGCCGCGACAGCATTTTGCACGACTGCAAGGATTTGGCCTTCGCCCAGGGGCTTGAACTCGTCGAGGACGACGGTTTGTTGCACGAAGTGGCCGGTCTGGTGGAATGGCCGGTCGTCTTGTTGGGCGAATTCGACGCCAGCTTTTTAGAAATTCCCGGCGAGGTGATCCGCGCCACCATCCGCGCCAACCAGAAATGTTTTGTGCTGCGCGATCCCGCGACGGGCGGGCTTGCGAACAAGTTTTTGCTGGTGTCGAATGTTTTGGCGCGCGACGGCGGCAAGGCCATCGCCGCCGGCAACGGCCGCGTGGTGCGGGCGCGGCTGTCGGACGCGCTGTATTTCTGGAAGACCGATCAGGCGCCGCTGCCGGATTTTGCCGATTGCGGCAAGCCGCTGGACCAGAGGTTGGCCAAGCTGCGGGCGCTGAACATCGTGTTCCATGCCAAGTTGGGCACGCAGGGCGCGCGGATTGATCGCATTGTCGCGCTGGCGAGAGAACTGGCGCCGAAGGTCGGCGCCGACCCGGACAAGGCGGCGCGGGCGGCTGAACTGGCCAAGGCCGATCTGGTCACCGAAGTCGTGGGCGAGTTCCCGGAGACGCAGGGGCTGATGGGCCGCCGCTACGCCGAATTGCAGGGCGAGGATCTTGAGGTCGCGGCTGCCATTGAGGACCATTACAAGCCGCAGGGGCCGACCGACCGGATTCCGACCGCGCCGGTGAGTGTGGCGGTGGCGCTGGCTGACAAGCTGGATACACTCTTGGGTTTCTGGATGATCGGCGAAAAGCCGACTGGCTCGAAAGACCCCTTTGCGCTGCGCCGCGCAGCCTTGGGCGTGATCCGCAATATTCTTGAAAACAAGCTGCGGTTCGGGCTTCAAGACGCCTTCCGCCATTCGCTCATAGTCTGGAACGGAATTTCACCAAACGTCTTCGATGAGCATGCCGAAGGTGAGATTGTTCGTCAGAACACCACTTCGCCAGAGTTCTCCGGCCTCCTCGCCTTCTTCGCCGACCGCCTAAAAATCGACCTCCGCGAGCGTGGCGCCCGCCACGACCTGCTCGACGCCGTGTTCGCCCTCGGCGAGGACGATCTCGTCCTTATCGTGCAACGCATCGAGGCGCTGGAAAAATTCCTCAAGACCGAGGATGGGGCGAGTCTGCTCGCAGGCTACAAGCGCGCCGCCAACATTCTTAAAGCCGAGGAGAAGAAGGACGGCGCCGGCGCCTTCGAGACCGCGCCATCGGCCGACTTGCTCACCGAGGCCGAAGAAAAAGCCCTGTTCGCCGCGATGGAAGCCGCCACGGCCGAAGCCGATTCCGCGCTGAAATCGGAAAATTTTGCAGCCGCCATGCAGGCCCTGTCAACGCTGCGCGCGCCAACTGACGCCTTCTTCGACAAGGTGACGGTCAACGCCGAAAACCCGGATCTGCGCAAGAACCGCCTGAGCCTGCTGGCGCACTTGCGCCGCGCGATCCATCTGGTGGCGGATTTCTCGAAAATCGGCGGTTAGGCGTGATCTGTCCCCTCTCCCCGCCTGCGGGGAGAGGGTTAGGGTGAGGGGCCGGGGCATTGGCTTCAATGTCCTCAGGAAAGCCTTGATGCGGCGCCCGTCTCGATGACGCCGAGGCCAACGCCCCAGCCCCTCACC
>NZ_NHSJ01000020.1 GCF_002937075.1 Rhodoblastus sphagnicola | reverse complement strand
ATAGAGGCTGTCCATTTCGAAGATCGCCCCGCGTTCGGCAGCCGGCGTGCGCGCCACCGCCGGCGCGGCCTTGATGGCTTCGGCGACGGCGGAACCTTCCCGCGCCATGCCGACAATCGCCTCCGGCGCGGCGGCGACCAGAGCCTCCTCGGTCATGGCCTTGTAGCCGTCGAAGCCCGCGACATTGATCGCGCCGGCGAGACGAAGCATGGAATCGGCGGCCGTTCCCCCGCCGCCGCACAGCAGACGGCCGTTCTGCACGGCAAGCACGAACAGCGCGCGCCTTGGCGTCGCGATGGACTGGCGGCGCGCCTCCAGCGCCGCGAAACGCGCGCGGACATCGGCGGCGAGCGCTTCGGCGACTTTCGCGGCATCGAAGGCCGCGCCGACCGCGAGGATTTTTTGCTCGACACCCTCCGGCGTCGGCGGGTCGGCGACGCGCTGGACCGAGGCGCCGGAGGCGGACAAGGCTTCGATCGTCGCGGGCGGGCCGGCGCCCTCCACCGCCAGTATGCGCGTGGGATGCAACGACAGCACGCCTTCCGCCGACAGGTTGCGGAAATAGCCGACATTGCGCTTGTCCTTGAGCGCTTGCGGAGGAAACAGGCTGGTCGCGTCCACGCCGACGATCGCCTCCTGGCGACCCAGCGCATAAGCGATTTCGGTGAGAGCGCCGCCAACAACGACATAGCGCTCCTGCGCGGGCGACGCGACCGGCGCGACCTGACGCAAGCAGAGCATGAAAATGGCGGCGGTCAGGATCGGTCCGATTTGCGCGATCCGCTTTCGTTTCGATGTCATGGGAAGCCCGTCGGTCATTTGGTCAGGATCAGCTTGTTGTTGCCGGTGATGCGCAGCCGATAGGGCTCGCCATCGAGCAGGAGCAGCGCCTCCTTGCGGCCTTTCATCAGGCTGCGCGCGTCGATGGCGTCGAACGCGACGGCCGTTGCGAACGCCGGCGCCGGGGCCGCTTCCGCGCAAGGCGGGGGTTTCGATGATTTTTCCATGAATGAACGCAAGTCATGTGTGAGGACCCCGCGAAGGTAGGAATGGGGACAGCGGACTGTCAAAGAAATGGGCGATTGTTTGAATGATTCTAAATACAGCCGGTTTGCTTGCCGCCGCGTTTCCGATTGGTCATTGATGGTTGAAACGCGACGCGGCGTCTGCGGCCGACCGCGCGCAAGCCAGCCAGGCCATCCCGCCCAGCCAGCCGAGACCTTATCAGGATTGGCGGGGGTGTTTTCGATGTCTGGCATTCTATCGGCAAAGCTGCGGAGCGGCTCAATGCGCGCGAGTTTCGCGCTCGCGTTGGCGGCTGTTTCCTCCGCTGGCGAGGCGCGGGCGGAATCCGCAAACGACGTGTCCGGCCTCGATACGATCAATGTAACCGCCACCAAGACGGACGAGAAGACCATCGACGCGCTCGCCGGCGCGAGCACGATCACGACCGTGGAGGCGGAGCGCTTCCAGCCCTCGACCGTTTCCGACCTTTTGCGCGATGTTCCCGGCGTGACCTCGGAGCGGACCGCCAACGATCCCGGCCAGTCCGTCAACATTCGCGGCTTGCAGGATTTCGGCCGCGTGAACGTGCTGGTCGACGGCGCCCGCCAGGACTACCAGATCACGGGACACGGCCCCTCCGGGTCGTTTTACCTCGAACCGGAATTTCTTGGACGGGCTGAAGTCACGCGCGGCCCCGTCGCCAATGTCTATGGCTCCGGCGCGATCGGCGGCGTGGTGTCGATGACCACCAAGAGCGTCGACGACATTCTGAAGTCCGACGAGAGATACGGCGTCGTGCAGAAACTCGGCGCGGGGACCAATGGCCAGAATTTCTTGAACAGCACGGCGGCAGGCGCCCGCATCGACGATTATGCCGATCTCTACGCGCAATTCATCTACCTCAACCGCGAGCCTTATCGCGACGGCGAGGGAACGCGCGTGTCCGACAGCGGCAATGACGCGATCGGCGGCCTGTTCAAGGGCCGGCTGCGCCCGGCGGAAGGGCAGGAAATCACGCTCTCGGCGCTGACGCAGAATTTCCGGTACGCCAACAACGGGACGAGCGCGGCGGGTTCGCGGTTCAACAACGACGTCAACACCGGAACCTATTCGCTCGGCTATCGCTTCAACCGGCCGGACATTCCGCTGCTCGACCTCAGCGCCAAGGTCTATGTCACGCAGACCGACAACGAGCAGACGCTGCTGTCGCCCGACGCGACCTATGCCGCGCTCGGCGCCGCGGTTGGCGGCAAACGCTCCGACAAGATCGACACCGAAGGGTTCGATCTCCACAACACCGCGCGGTTCACCGCCCTGGGCGTCGATCATGCCTTGACCTTCGGCGGCGATGCGTCCTGGGATCACGTGAAGACCCGCGACAACGCCGGCGGCTTTGTCGCGGCCCTGACGCCCTCGGGCCAACGGGTGCTGTCCGGCGCTTTCGTCGAGGACGAGATCCGCTATGGCGGCTGGCTGCGCGTGATCGGCGCGGCGCGCTACGACAGATACCAACTCAACGGCGGCGCCTATGAGTCGAGCGGCGACCGCGTGTCGCCGAAAATCACCGTCGGCGTTTCACCAATTCAAGGCGCCGAGATTTTTGCGACCTATGCCGAAGGCTATCGCGCGCCGTCGATCACGGAAACCCTGGTCTCGGGGGGCCATCCGTTTCCGGCCTTCGTCATCCTGCCCAATCCCGCATTGCGGCCGGAAGTCGCGCATAATGTCGAGGGCGGCGTCAATCTGAAATACGACGATGTCGCGCGCGAGGGCGACAAGCTGCGCGCGAAAATCACGGCCTTCGACAATCGCGTGACCGACTTCATCGACATGGAGACGGTCGGGGCGTCCTATCTCGTTCCTTACATTCCGGGCATGCCGACGTCGGTGTGCGCGCGGGCGCCGAAATACTGCATGTCCATGCAGTCCTACCAATATCTGAACGTCGCGCGCGCGGAAATTTATGGCGTCGAGCTTGAGGCCGCCTATGACTGGCGCGACGGTTTCGTCTCCGTCAACGCCACCTTGAACCAGGGCCGCAATCTCGAAACCCGCGCCCCGCTCAACAGCGTCCGCCCCGGCCGGCTCGGCCTCACCGGCGGCCTGCGTTTCCTCAACGAAACGCTGACCGTCGGCGGTCGCGTCACCTTCGTGGACCGCAGCGCCAGGGGCGTGACCACGCCGAGCGGCGGCTACGGCCTTGTCGATCTGTTCGCGGATTACAGGCACAACGAATGGGTGAACGCGGGCTTGAGCGTCACCAACCTGTTCGACCGGCGCTACACGCAATATCTCGACACGCTGGCGAGCCCAGGACTGACGGCGAAACTCACGCTCACCGTCAAATATGCCGCGAATTAGACGGGGCGGATCATGGTCCTGTCCAGTGCGCTCGCTACGCCGTTCTTGCCTGAGTCGGCATCCGAGCGGCTTGGCGCCGGCGTGAGGCGCACGTGGGGCTGGTCCCTGGCCGCATCGCTGAGCCTGCATCTCGCGGTTGGGATCATGTTTGCGCGCAACGCCTCGGAAAAGGTGGCGGCGTCTGACGTGGCGGGCGGGACGCAGGTGTTGGAAATCGCCTATCTCTCCAGCGACGAGGCCAACAGCGTCGAGTCCGAGGCGGCGCCGCAACAAACGGTCGCCGACGAACCGCTCCCGCCCGAAATCAGCGCCGCGCCGCCGGTCAGTTCGGCCCCCGCGCTCGCCAAGGAAGACGCGCCGACCGTCGCCAAGACAATTCGTCCCGTCCGGCCGAGGCATGAACCCGCCGCGCGGCGCGAGGCCGAGGAAAAACCGAAGCCGGCCGTGCGAGTCGCGCGGGATTGGCGCCCCGTCCAGAGGTCGGAGCGCGCCGGGCGCGGGAGCGAGCGCCAGCAGTCCCGGGCGGCGGCGCAAGGCGGCGCGAGCGGACCGGCGCCGGCGGCCAGCGGCGCCGACAAGCAGAACTGGCGCGGCGCGGTGCTCGCGCAACTGGCGCGCCACAAGCAATATCCTTCCGCCGCGCGCGACCGCGACGTCACCGGAACGGCCATCGTCGCCTTCACGCTGTCGACGTCCGGCGCCGTCGTCGGCGTCTCGCTGGCGCGCGGCTCCGGGTCGGGCGCGCTCGATCAGGCCACGCTCGCCATGGTGCGCGCCGCGGCGCCGTTTCCGCCCGCGCCGGCGGGCGCGCGGCTCAGCTTCACCACGGCCGTCAACTACACCCTGCGTTGATCGCGGAAAGGCGAAATCATGTTTGTCGCAATGAATCGTTTCAAGGTGCTCAAGGAAAAAGCCGCCGCGTTCGAAGCCATGTGGCTGAACCGCAATTCGACCCTGCATCAAATGCCCGGCTTCATGACGTTCCAGCTCCTCAAGGGGCCGGATGCCGAGGAGCCCGTCTTTTATTCATCGTACACCTTGTGGGCGCGCAAGGCGGATTTCGAGGCCTGGGCGCAATCGACGCAATTTCGCGAGGCGCATGACCGCGCCGAAAAGCGCGAGCCTCTGTCGGTCGGCCACCCGCAATTCCAGGGGTTTGAAGTGCTTCAGGCGCTGAACGCTCCGGCGTCTGCGCGGGAGGCCGCGGAATGAACGTCGCCGTTTCCGTTCCATTGAGTGATTTCGCTACGCGGCTCGCGCTGGACGCAGGCGCGGACGCTGGCCTCGAAGAGATGGCGCGCCAGCATGCTCCTCGATCAGCGCGGGGGCGGCGCCCACCACCTTGTTCGGCGGAACGGTCAGGCCCTTGATCCGGCTCTTCATCTCCACAATGTCGGCGTCGAGCTTGTCGGCCACGGGCGCCATGCCCTCGGTCGAGTTGTTGGCGAGCAGGGCGTATTCGAGGCGATGAAACCCGGCGCCGTCTCACATTTGAAGTGGCGACAGCCACTGATTTATCAGGTGTTTGATGGGACAGCATTACGAACAGAGCACCGCGAGCGAGCGCAATCTTCTTCAATCGAGCCTGAACAAGAGCCACGGCCAGGCGGCGATCGCACGGACGGAAACCGGCGGGCATTCTCGGCAAGCGACCTGCGGCGGCTGTCGTTCATCCGCCACGCCCGCGGATTGGGCTTCGGCATCGAGGCGATTCGCACGCTGCCGGCGCTTCAGGACAAGCCCGAGCAATCTTGCGAAGCAGCCGACGCCATCGCGCGCACCAAACTGGGCGACATCGAGCAACGCATCGCGCGCCTGACCGCGCTCAAGGACGAACTCATGCAGATGCTCGGATGCGACGGCCGTGACGGCGCGCCAGGGAATGCCGGGTGATCGAGGCCCTGTCCGACGCCAGCCACGATCACGGCCCTCTCGCTTGAGACGCCGGATACCCGCGGCGCGCGCCAGGCGAGACTCATTCTAACTTCAGTCCTGTCTGTTGCCGCTGCGCGCCAGCGCTGCTAGCGTCGCTTGATCGACCGCACAGCCAGCCGCCTTCTTGGCTTTCGCCCGCCACCGGTCTGTTTTCCAAAACTCAAGCATGAGGGGGGTGGCGTCGTCATGACGGCTGTTGAAAACGCGAATGCGCGTCCGAGCGGACTCAAGTGCAAGGAGATCGCGACGCTTTTGTTGGAAGACTCGATGCTGGTCGTCGAGCAGGTGGCGCGCGAACAGGGAATGACCCCAGCCGACGTGCTGCGCCTCCTGCCCGACAGCCTGTGCCGGTGGGCGCCCGGCGCCGCCTTCGAACAGGCGATGGCCGACGTCGGCGCCTGGGGCGACGTCCTGTTCCTGGTCCACACCGTCAACGCCATCGTCGAAGTGAAGGCGACGATTCCGCCGGGCCGGCGCGGCCAGGGGTTTTTCAACCTGCATGGACACGGACCGCTCGGCGGACATATCGCCGCCAGCCGATGCGCCGACATCGCCTTCGTGCGCCGCCCGTTCATGCGCGCGGAGACGCGCTCGATCCAGTTCTTCGATGTCGACGGCCAAGGCATGTTCAAGATCTTCGTCGGACGCGACGCCGAACGCCGCCTCATCCATGACCAAATGCTCCGCTTCGACGCGCTGGAGGCGCGCCTGTGTCCAGGCGCGGCCTGACGGGAGGATGAAATGACCGATCTCCCGATGACGGCGGACGACCCGCTGGCGCCGTTCTTTCCGGCGCGAACGGCGCCGGCGCTCACCCACGCCTTCGCGCGGCGAAGCGCGATGATGCCCTGGCGCGGTCTGCGCGCCGTCCCCGACGAAGACCTTTGCGCGCGCGTCGCCCGACTCGAAGCGACGCCGCGCGCCAAAAGCGCCACCGTGGCCTATGTGCATGCGCCATTCTGCGTCAGCCGGTGCCTGTTTTGCGGGTTCTATCGCAACGCCTACGACCGCGCGCGCACGCGTCGCTATGTCGATTTGATGGTCGCCGATCTCGATCGCGCGGCGGCGCTGCCCATGGTCGCGGAGGGGCCGCCGCTTTCGGCGGTCTATATCGGCGGCGGCACGCCGACGGCCCTGTCCGCACCGGAGATCGCGCGGCTGGTCGGCGCGCTGAAGACTCGGCTGCCGCTCGCGGCGGATTGCGAGATCACGCTGGAGGGCCGCATGTTCGGCTTCGACGACGAGAAAATCGACGCGGCGCTGGACGCCGGCGTCAACCGCATCTCGCTAGGCGTGCAATCGTTCGACACGCGCGTGCGTCGCCGCCTTGGCCGCAAACTTGACCGCCAGCAGCTGATCGCCGCCATCGGCGGTCTTGTCGCGCGCGACCGCGCGGCGATTGTGATCGACCTGATCTATGGCCTGCCGGGCCAGACGGACTCTGTGTGGCGCTCCGACATCGAGACGGCGGAAACGCTAGGTCTCGACGGGCTGGATTTTTATGCGCTGGGCGTCCATCCGAATGGGCCGCTGGCGCAAGCGATCGCCGCCGGCAAGACGCTTCCGGTTCCCACGCTCGCCGACCAGGCGCGCGCCTATGCCGCCGCGCGCGCCTTCTTTTCCGAACAGGGGTGGACGCGCCTGTCGCAGGCGCATGTGGCGCGCACCGCGCGCGAGCGCAGCCTCTACAACCGGCTGGTGAAGACCGATGCGACCTGCCTCGCCTTCGGTCCGGGGGGCGACGGCGGCGGATTCGGATCGAGCTGGTCGATGTCCTCGGACTTCGACGTCTGGGCCACCGCCGTCGAGGCCGGGCGCTCCGCGATCGCGCGCATGGGCGATCTGCCCGCCGTTCACGAAGCCGACGCGCTGATCGCGGCGTCGCTGGAAAGCAGCGAACTCGATCTCGGCGCGGTCGAGGCGAGGCGGCCGGGTTTTCTCGATGCGGCGGCGCCGCTGCTCAACGCCTGGCGCGAGGTCGGCCTCGTCGCGCGCGACGGCGGCGTTCTGCGCACGACGGTCGCCGGCGATTTCTGGATGACGACCTTGGCGCGGGGTTTAGTCACGGCCTGCGAACACGCGCGGGCGAGGCGAGCCGCATGACACAGAAACGCATGCTTGTTTTCGGCGCCACGGGGCGCACTGTCAGCCATTTCGCAGCGCTGGCGCGGAACGCGGGCTGGCGGGTGGCCATCGACGCGGCGGGCGCGCATCGGGTGCTTTCAGCGGTCGATCCCGCGCGTCCGACGCCATCGCGATGCGTTCACGCCGCGCGAGATAGCGGACGCATTGCTGCTCGCGGTCATGGTGATGCACAAGCCGCAGGAACGAGTCCCCCAGGGCAATCGAATGAGTCTTGTGTAGCGGTTTGGGCGGAGTTGTGATTCGGCGCTCTCCTGTCGTGATTCGCGGCGTGGAGACGGAACGATGTTTGAAGAGACGCTCGAAGGGCTCAAGGAAAAGCTCGATTTTCTTGATCATTTTTCGGCGCTTGCCGACTCGCGCCAGTCGATTAAAGTTCTTTACCCGCTCGAAGAAGTGTTGCTTCTGACGCTACCCCTCCTCGCAAGCATTGTCTCCACTTTCGTGATCTTAGCTCCCGCCTCCGCGGCAACCCTCTCGTGCCAGCCCTCGCTCATTTGGGCGCTCCCTCAGATAGCTCATCAAGCCGCGCACGCACGCGGTCGGCAATCGACGGAATTGTTCCCTTCAATGGCGTCGCTGCGTACTCTTCCTGCAAATACTGCCGATCTTTTAGTGCCGCGCCCCCGGCCACGCCCGCGATTCGCGCGGCAACAGCGGCCCGGTCACGGTACCAAGCCAACTCGCACGCCGCGTCCGCCAGTTGGTCCATCGCGCTGCGGCCAGCCTTCGTGAGCCGGTACCAAGTCTCCGTCACATTGCCCGGCTCCCCTTGACGGTGTTGGCGGACAAGGTCGCGCGATCGTAGGATGGAGAGCGGGTTGTGCAGGGGCTCGAAGGCACCAAAATGGTACCGAATCATCGGCACACGCCGGAGGTCCGGCTCGCGATTGTCGAAGATGCGACGCGCCAGTTCGAGGTCGAACTGTGCCCCCGTCTTCTCGAACTCGTTTAGGAGCTCGTTGGCGAGGTAGTCGGGGTAACGGATCCAGAAGTCGAGCGCCTGCAGTCGCGACTGGGCGCGAAGGACGCCCACCACGTCAGCGCCGAGCATGGCGTCTTCGACGGGGAGAGCCGCAGCGGAGATGGCAGCGAGCAGCCTCACGGCCGATTGCTGATCGGTGGGAGTATTGACAGTGGATGTCTACGACGGACCAGAGGGAAGCGAATGGGTTTGGTGATTCAATTCTCACAATCCTGAAAAATCAAAGAACTGCGCTGGTACGCTTCTGACGGAATTAACGGCAGTGTGCAACTCCGCGGTCCCCAAGACAAGGACGACCTGCGTCTTAGCCGCTTTCCCGAGGACACAGAGACGCGTCAGATCGGGCCGGCGTATCAAATCGCGGCATCGACCGGTTGAGCTCGGTCGCTGCCGCCAACTGATTGGCGGCAATTCAGTGGATTAATTCATAGTCACAAAATTCCCCACGCCCTGTAACGCCGCCGTCCGGTGAGCTCGCGCAGCCCCAGCTCGGCGATGAGGTTTTGCCCCGCCCGCGCCGAACTTTTCAGCTCCTGCGCCAGCAGTTCGGGGGTGACGGTCGGTCGGGCCTAAGACAGATCGAGCGCCTGCGGCAGATGCGAATTCCCCCGCCTGACCTTGAGTTTTCCCTCACGCGACGCCCGCGCCAAAAGCCAGCGGGCATGATCCTTCAACCCCTGTTCGGCGGGGGCGAGAATAGCCGCCAACCAGAACAGGATTTTGGCGGTTGATCCGGCTTGCACGCGCCGCAGCCGCGGGAACGCGCGCGCCGGAATTCACACACAACAGATGGCTGCGGGTCTTGCGGCGCTGGCGCAGTAGGGCGGCGAGCAGGCGCCCGAGCCAGGGCGCGTGCTGTAACGGCTCGATGTCGTCCCAGGTGGCAGCGACCACGGCGGTGACCAACGCCGGGGGCAGTTAGACGGTCATGGCGAGCGCGTCGCGCCATTGCGCGATCCGTTCGTCCTCGTCCCAGTCAAGATCCTAGACCAGCGGATCGCGGTCCTCGCGGTCAATCATCACCACCAGATGCTCAGTCGGCGATAACGCTTTGGGCGTAGCGTCACATGTTCCGCGCCGCATTGACGCGTTCGAGGTGGAGCGGAGGATCGGCAGGAATAGTCATGAACTCGAAGGTCGCGGCAAAACCACCTGCTGTCCAACGCATAAACAGCAGTGGAGGTACGCTCACCGATTTCACAGTCTGGAACGACTGTTCGGGTGGGTGCTGAGAGATCGAGGTTTTCGAGGCTCCCTCAACTCCGCCTCATATCGCCGATGGCGTGAAGAACGGCATATTGATGCTGACTGCGGACGGGAAGATCAAGTCGAGCGACCCCGCCGTTGTTCGCGCGCAGCGGACCGCGCCTGGGGCGAGAGATAATTTCTAGGAACTAACTTGCATTATAAAAGTTTGTGTTCGATATTCCCCTGGCGAACCGGACCTTCGATCCTCCACGGCAACGTGTGATCGCCCATACTCCCGATGTGCGGCCAAGGCTCCGGTTCGCGCCCAAGCGAAAACTTTTGCCGGGAGAAACAGATTGTGACCGCCGCGAGCCCGACTGAAAACATCGCTGTCTCCGGCGAGGCCCTATCGGAAGCCAAGGCGAGGCCGCGCCCGTCGGCGAAGGCGGCCATCACGACGGCTCTGGCCATCTTGGCGCTCGCCGCCGCCTTGAATTATGGGCGCTATTGGTGGACGGCCGGTCGGTTCATCCAAGCGACCGACGACGCCTATATTGGCGGCGACGTCACGGTCATCGCGCCGAAGGTTGCTGGCTTCATCAGCACGGTCGCGATCGAGGACAATCAGAACGTGCGCGCCGGCGATCTCCTGATCCGGCTCGACGACCGCGATTTCCGCGCCGCGCTCGACAGCGCGGAAGCCTTGGTCGCCGCGCAAAACGCCGCGCTCGCCAATCTCGACGCGACGCGCAAACTCCAGGAGGCGCTTGTCGATCAGGTGGCGGCGGACATCGGCGCCGCCGAGGCCGAGGTGGCGCGCACGCGGTTTGACTATGATCGCTACGACAGATTGTCCGCCGCGCAATTCGCGTCAAAACAGCGCTTCCAGCAAGCCGACGCCGACCACAAGAAGGCCCTCGCCGCCGACAGAAATGCGCGCGCCGCGCTCAACGCCGCCCGGCGGCGGATCGCGGTGATCGAGACGCAAAAGGCTCAGGCCAGGGCCGCGCTCGATCAGGCGCTGGCCCAGCAGAAAATCGCCGCGCTGAACCTGTCCTATACCGAAATTCGCGCGCCGATTGACGGTTTTGTCGGCAACCGCGCCGCGCGCGCCGGCGCCTTTGCCCCGGTCGGCGCGGCGCTGATTTCGCTGGTGCCCGCCAGCGGCCTCTGGGTCGACGCCAATTTCAAGGAGAGTCAAATCGCGCGCATGCGCGGCGGCCAGCGGGCGACGATTGTCGCAGATGTCGCGCCGGGCGAGATCCTCACCGGCCGCGTGGTCAGCATGGCGCCCGCCACCGGCGCGCAATTCAGCGTGCTGCCGCCGGAAAACGCCACCGGCAATTTCACAAAAATCGTGCAGCGCGTGCCCGTTCGCATTCGTCTCGATGGCGACGCCGCGCTCCATGGCAGGCTGCGGCCCGGCCTGTCCGTGACCGCCGAGGTCGATCAGCGCGGCGGCGATGGCTCCGAGGAAAAACAGGCGGCGCGATGACCAGCGCCGTATTGTCAGCAAGCGCGCCGGCGCAAATTGTGGCCTCGCCAGCCGAACTTTCCGACGGCCAAAAAATCTTCGTCTTCGCGGTGATGTGCCTGGGCTTTTTCATCGCGCTGCTCGACATTCAGATCGTGTCGGCCTCGCTGCGCGACATTGGCGGCGGGATCGCGGCCAGTCCGGACGAGGTCGCGTGGGTCCAGACCAGCTATCTCATCGCCGAGATCATCGTGATCCCGATGTCGGGCTATCTCGCGCGGGTCCTCTCGACGCGCTGGCTGTTCTGCGTCTCGGCGGCGGGGTTTACCTTCACCAGCCTGCTCTGCGGCTGGGCCTGGGATATCCAGAGCATGATCGTCTTTCGGGCGTTGCAGGGGTTCCTTGGCGGCTCGATGATCCCGACCGTCTTCACCACCGCCTTCGCCTTCTTTCCCGGCAAGAAAAACGTCATCGCGGCGGCGACCATCGGCGCCATCGCCTCGCTCGCGCCGACCCTGGGGCCAACTGTCGGCGGCTGGATCACCGACAGTTTTTCCTGGCGCTGGCTGTTCTTCGTCAATCTGGCGCCGGGCCTGTTCATCGCGGTCGCCGTGCCATTGATGCTGCGCATCGACAAGCCCAACCTGAGCCTGATCCGCAGCGCCGATTATTTCGGCATTGTGCTGATGGCGATCTTCCTCGGCTGCCTCGAATATACGTTGGAGGAAGGCCCGCGCTGGGGTTGGTTCGAAGACGACACCATTTTGACGACAGCCTGGATTTCCGGCTTGGCCGGCGTCGGCTTCGTCTGGCGCAGCCTGACCGCCGCCAATCCCGTGGTCGATCTCACCGCGCTGAAAAGCGGCAACTTTGCCTTGGGCTGCTTCTTCTCCTTCATCACCGGCGTCGGCATTTTCGCCACCATCTATCTGACGCCGCTTTTCCTGGGCCGCGTGCGCGGCTTCAGCGCGCTTCAGATCGGCGCCGCCGTCTTCACCACGGGCGTGTTTCAGATATTGGCGATTCCGTTTTATGCCTTCTGCGCCAAACGGATCGACCTGCGCTGGTTGCTGATGTTCGGGCTCGCGCTGTTTGGCTTGAGCCTATGGGCCTTCACCCCAATCACCCATGATTGGGGCTGGCGCGAATTGCTGTGGCCGCAGGCGCTGCGCGGCGTCGCACAACAATTTGCCGTGCCGCCAACCGTGACTTTGACGCTGGGCGGCCTGCCGCCGACCAAGCTGAAACTGGCTTCGGGCCTATTCAACCTCATGCGCAATCTCGGCGGCGCCATCGGCATCGCCGCTTGCGGGACAATCTTGAACGACCGGACCAATCTGCACTTTTTGCGCCTCGCCGAACATCTCAATGCGACCAATACCGCGATGGTCGAGCTTTTGCGCGCCGTCGCCGCGCGCGGCGCGACGGTGTTCGGCGATCCCGCGCAGAGCCAGGCCGGCGCCCTCAAGGACTTATGGTCGCTGACTTACCGCGAAGCGCAGGTGATGGCCTATGCCGACGCCTTCATCCTCATCGGCCTGTGCTTTGCTGTAGCGACCGCCATGGTCCTGCTGATGCGCAGGGTCGGGCCGCCGAAAAGCACTCCCGCCGAGGCGCATTGATCCAACCGGGCGCGAGCGACTTCGCCGCCGCGCCCCTGCAAGAGGAATTTGCGAATGGATATGAAAATCCAGTCGTTTGGCCTGGTCCCGCAAGAGGTCGCCGTTGGAATGAGCGGGCTCGAATTTCTGCGGGGAATTCTTGAGGGTCGATATCCCGCCCCACCCTTTGCCGAGGTCGCCGACGTCTGGCCGGTCAGCGTGGAAAAGGGGCGGTTGGTGTTTGAAGCCAGGCCTTCATCGCGCTTCTACAATCCCATGGGCTTGGTGCATGGCGGTTGGCTGGCGCTGCTGCTCGACACGGCCATGGGGTGCGCCGTGCATTCGGCTCTTGAAGCCGGAAAGGCCTATGCGACCACCGACCTCCGGACAACCTATGTCAAGCCGGTGCGCGAAGCCACGGGGCGCCTGCGTTGCGAGGCGACGCTGCTTCACATCGGCGGGCGCACCGCCTCGGCGGAGGGCAAGATTCTCGACTCCCGCGGCGCTCTGATCGCGCATGGGTCGGAGACTTGCCAAATCTTCCCGATCGCCAAAGGCGGCAAGGAAGACTGAACGCAAATTCTTTCCAAGGAGACATGATCATGGCGATCCGCGACATCGTTCTGTGCAGCCCCGTTCGCACGGCCATCGGCGCCTTCAACGGCGCGCTGAAAAACATCCCCGCGCCCGCGCTCGGAGCAACCGTCGTGCGGGAAACCTTGAAGCGCTCCGGCCTCGACCCGGCGGCGATTGGCGGCGTGATCATGGGCAATGTCATCCAGGCGGGCAACCGGATGAACCCGGCGCGACAGGCGGCGATCGGCGGCGGGGTTCCCGTTGAGGTTCCGGCCTTGACGGTCAATCGCGTCTGCGGGTCCGGCGCGCAGGCCATTGTCAGCGCGGCGCAACAGATTCTCGCCGGCGAAGTAGAGGCGGCCATAGCGGGCGGCATGGAGAACATGGACCGCGCGCCCTATCTGATGGACGGGGCGCGCTGGGGCTATCGCATGGGACCAGCGGAAATCCAGGATTCCCTGCTTCGCGACGGCCTCAATGACGCTTTTTCCGGCGAACATTCCGGTTGGCACACGGAAGATCTCGTCACCGACGCGCGGCTCACCCGCGAGGACCAGGACCGCTTTGCCGCGCGCTCGCAGCAGCGTTTCAGCGCGGCCCAGCAAGCGGGAAAGTTCATCGCCGAAATCGTCGCGGTGGAGTTGCCGGGCAAGAAGGGCGTTGAAACCTTCGCCGTCGATGAAGCGCCGAGGCCGAATACGACATTTGAGGCGCTGGCCAAGCTTCGCCCAGCCTTTCGGGAAAGCGGGACGATTACGGCTGGCAATGCGCCCGGCTTGAACAGCGGCGCCGCCGCGATGATCGTGGCCGACCGCGCCTTTGCCGAGGCCAGACATTTGCCGGCGTTGGCGCGACTGGCCGGCTATGGCGTCGGCGCCGTCGAACCCGGCATGTTCGGGCTGGGGCCGGTCCCCGCCATTCACAAAGCGCTGGCGCGCGCGGGCTGGAAACTCGGCGATGTCGAGCGTTTCGAGATCAACGAGGCCTTCGCCGCCGTGCCGCTGGCCGTCGCGCGCGAACTGGGAATTGATGAGGATGTCATCAATGTCGAGGGCGGCGCCATCGCCCACGGCCACGCCATTGGCGCGACCGGCGCCGTCCTGACGACGCGCCTGCTCCATTCACTGCAACGCGACGGTTTTAGGCGCGGCATTGTGACGCTGTGCATCGGCGCCGGACAGGGCATAGCCCTAGCCCTTGAAATGCTGTGAAGCGTCAATGCAAAGCATCGCCGGGCGGCGCAGCGCGCGCGGATCAGGACGCGGGAAGAATTTTCAAGGGACGCGTCCCGATTTCCGCGCCGGTTGTTGCGTCGATGACGACCGGGCGAATTTCCTCGCCCGTTTCCGCGTCGGCGAACCCATTCAACGGCGTTGCGCCATGATGCCGCCGCGCCCAGGCGCCGATCATCACCAGCACCGGCAGGAAATCGCGTCCCGCCTCGGTCAGAAGATATTCGTCGCGTGGCGGGCGCTCGGAATATTGATGCTTATGCAGCAGTCTCGCTTCGGTCAGCGTGGCGAGGCGCTTGGTCAGGATGGTCGGCGCTATGCCCAGGCTCTTGCGAAACTGGTCAAAGCGCGTGAGCCCCTGGCTGGCGTCGCGAAGGATCATGAGGCTCCAGGCGTCGCCAATGCGCGCGACGCCATGTGCGACCGGGCAGAATTCATTCAACACGACGTGTCAGCCCAACTAAAGAGTATCGAAACGATAGTAACAGGATTTCCGGCAAATAGCCACAGACCAGGTGTTCGGGCCTGCGCCGCAGCCAGCTTTAGCGCTGGCATGATGCAAGCGGCGGGCTTAAAACAGCGCCATGAAGCGAAAGACCGTCGGCAATATGCAATGTCCCGTCGCCCGCAGCCTGGAGCGCGTCGGCGACTGGTGGAACATCCTGATCCTTCGGGAGGCCTTTTACGGCGTCACACGCTTCGACGATTTCCAGACCAACCTCGGCATAGCGACCAACACGCTCACGCGGCGGCTCAATGACATGGTCGAGGGCGACCTGTTGCAGCGCCAAGCCTACAGCGAGAAGCCGCCTCGGCATGAATACGTCCTGACCGATCTCGGCCGCAGTTTTCGTCCCGTCCTGCTCATGCTGGTCGCCTGGGGCAATGAGAATTTCGCGCCGGAAGGGCGCAGCGTTGAGCTGGCCGACCCGGTCACCGGCCTGCCGGTCGAGCCGGTTCTGGTCGACAAGGCGACGGGCCGCCCGCTCGCCGAAGGCGTAAAAGTCGTCGCCGGTCCGGCGGCTGAAGCGGCGCTGCGCCGCCGGCTCGAACAGCGCAAGATGCTGTGACCTGACCAAGCCCGCAAAAATTTCGGCCTGTGCGGTTCGTCCTCGCGCTTATATTGTTGGCGCCGATGTCTGTTCGAGACTTTCACCGGCCGGCGCGTTGCGGCGCTTTCCCGCCCATTTCCGGCAAAGCACATAGAAGGCCGGGGTGAAGACGAGGCCGAACAGGGTGACGCCGATCATGCCCGAGAACACCGCCGTGCCCAGG
>NZ_NHSJ01000019.1 GCF_002937075.1 Rhodoblastus sphagnicola | reverse complement strand
GCCCACCCAGGACGATCTGGTGATGTTTTTGGGGCTGATCGGCCTGTTCGCCGTGTTCGGCGTCATGATCGGCTATTTCGTGTTCTTCGCGGAGTGAATTGCCGGAAACATCGCATCATCAAGACCTCGCGGCGACTGTCTTGATCGGCGCGGATATCGGCATGGTGCTTTGCGCCCCAATCGGAGCAGCCGCCAAGAGTCTCATCGCCTCGAAAACGCCCCGTCCCGGGTGCGCCGCCTTGTCCGAAGCTTTTGATTGACCCCGGCCCATTCGGCGCGATACCGGATTGACAGCGACGCGCGGCGCGAATAACCCCACCGTCCGATGGAGATTTCCGGCGCCCGCCGGCAGACCACAAGGGATAGCACGTGGCAAAACCTGAACTCGGCGGAAAGCGCCAATGCCAGAATTGCAGCGCGAAATTTTTTGACCTTAATCGTGATCCGATCCTTTGCCCGAAATGCGGGACCATTTTCGTGCCGCCTGTGCTGGCGCGCGCTGCGGCGCGCCCCGCCCCGGCCGACGATGAAGAGCCGGAAACGCCGGAAGCGAGCGCTGAACTCGTGCCGCTCGAGGAGGCCGACCCCGCCAGCGAAAAGGACGCGGCCGTGGTCGATGACGACGTCGATCTGGGCGACGACGACGTCGCCGACGACACTTTCCTCGAAGAGGAAGAGGAGGATAACGACGACGTCGCCGATCTGATCGACGGCGACATCGAGACCGACGACGAAGGCTGATCGCGGCGCGCGCGACAAAAAACCCGCCGGCGTTACACCGGCGGGTTTTTTTGCGTTCATGCGGTCTTGCTTTAAACCGTAGTCCGCATCAATTGAGCGCGACATGAGGCGGGCGCGCCATGCCGCCGCCGGGGAAGGGCACGATCTCCCCGCCCAGCGTCAATTGGCCGTCGCGCACGGAGACTTCGATGGTCTCGCCGTCCGTGACCTCTCCGGCCAGGATTTTCTCGGCCAGCGGATCCTGCACATATTTCTGGATGACGCGCTTCAGCGGACGCGCGCCATAGGCGGCGTCGTAGCCTTTATCCGCCAGCCAGTCGCGACCGGCGTCGGCAAGCCTCAGCGTGAGCTTGCGATCCTCCAGCAGGCGGCAGAGCCGGCCGAACTGAATGTCCACGATCGCGCCCATGTCCTCCCGCCTGAGACGGTGGAACAGGATGATCTCGTCGACGCGGTTGAGGAATTCCGGCCGGAAATGGCCGCGCACCACCGCCATCACCTCATCATGCACGGCGGCGGATTCCTCCCCCTCCTTCTGCATCACCAGGAATTCCGACCCGAGGTTGGAGGTCATGATCACCACGACATTGCGGAAATCCACCGTCCGGCCCTGGCCATCGGTGAGGCGGCCGTCGTCCAGCACCTGAAGCAGCACGTTGAACACATCCGGGTGCGCCTTCTCGATCTCGTCGAACAGCACGACCTGATAGGGCCGGCGCCGCACGGCTTCGGTCAGCGCGCCGCCCTCCTCGTAGCCGACATAACCCGGAGGCGCCCCGATCAGCCTGCTGACAGAGTGCTTCTCCATATATTCCGACATGTCCAGCCGGACCATGGCGGTCTCGTCGTCAAACAGGAAGCTGGCGAGAGCTTTCGTCAGCTCGGTCTTGCCGACGCCGGTCGGGCCGAGGAACATGAACGAGCCGATCGGACGGTTGGGATCCTGCAAACCGGCGCGGGCGCGCCGCACCGCCGTCGCCACCGCCGTCACCGCCTCCTGCTGGCCGACCACGCGTTTGCCGAGTTGGTCTTCCATCTTGAGCAGCTTGGCGCGTTCGCCCTCCAGCATCTTGTCCACGGGCACGCCGGTCCAGCGCGACACCACCTGCGCGATATGGTCGGGCGTCACCGCCTCGTCCACCAGCACCGCGCCGGCCTTTTCCTCGGTGGTGGCGAGCTTGCGTTCGAGATCGGGAATCATGCCATAGGTCAGCCGCCCGGCCTCGGCGTAATCGCCGCGCCTTTGCGCCGCCGCCAGATCGTTGCGGGCGGCCTCAAGCTGTTCCTTCAGCTTTTGCGCCACGCCGAGCTTGTCCTTTTCCGCCCGCCAGCGCGCGGTCAACTCGGACGATTTCTCGTTGAGATCGGCGAGTTCCGCCTCCAGCTTGAGCAGACGGTCTTTCGAGGCCTGATCGGTCTCCTTTTTCAGCGCCTCCTGCTCGATCTTGAGCTGGATGATGCGGCGGTCGAATTCATCAAGCTCCTCCGGCTTGGAATCGACCTGCATGCGCAGGCGCGACGCCGCCTCGTCCATCAGGTCGATGGCCTTGTCCGGCAGGAAGCGGTCGGCGATGTAGCGGTTGGACAGCGTCGCCGCCGCCACCAGCGCCGCATCGCTGATGCGCACGCCGTGGTGCATCTCGTATTTTTCCTTGAGGCCGCGCAGGATCGAAATGGTGTCCTCGACCGTCGGCTCGCTGACGAACACCGGCTGGAAACGCCGGGCCAGCGCCGCGTCCTTCTCGACGTGCTTGCGATATTCGTCGAGCGTGGTCGCGCCGACGCAATGCAGTTCGCCGCGCGCCAGCGCCGGTTTGAGCAGGTTGGAGGCGTCCATCGCGCCCTCCCCCTTGCCGGCCCCGACCAGCGTGTGCATCTCGTCGATGAACAGAATGATGCCGCCCTGGGCCGCCGTCACCTCATTCAGAACCGCCTTCAGCCGCTCCTCGAATTCGCCGCGATATTTGGCGCCCGCGATCAGCGCGCCCATGTCCAGCGCCAGCAGGTTCTTGTCCCGCAAGGACTCGGGCACGTCGCCGTTGACGATGCGCAGGGCCAGACCCTCCACGATGGCGGTCTTGCCGACGCCGGGCTCGCCAATGAGAACAGGGTTGTTTTTGGTGCGGCGCGACAGCACTTGAATGGTGCGGCGAATCTCCTCGTCGCGGCCGATGACCGGATCGAGCTTGCCCTCGCGCGCCGCTTCGGTGAGGTCGCGGGCGTATTTTTTCAGCGCGTCATAAGCGTTTTCGGCGGAAGCCGAATCGGCGGTGCGACCCTTGCGCAGATCCTCGATCGCCGCGTTCAGCGCCTGCGGATTGACCCCGGCGGCGGCCAGAATTTTTCCGGCTTCGCTGGAGGAGTCCAGCGTCAGAGCGAGCAGCAGCCGCTCGACGGTGACAAAGCTGTCGCCAGCCTTTTGCGCGATCTTTTCGGCGCTGTCGAACAGCCGCGCCGTGGTCGGGGCGAGATAGAGCTGGCCGGCGCCGGCGCCTTCGACGCGGGGAATTTTCGCCAGCGCCAGTTCGGTCTGCTGCAATGCGTCGCGCGAACGCCCGCCTGAACGATCAATCAGTCCAGCCGACAGGCCCTGCTCATCGTCGAGCAGGACTTTCAGCATATGAAGCGGAGAAAATTGCTGGTGCCCCTCGCGAACGGCGAGGGATTGAGCCGATTGCACGAAACCCCGCGCGCGCTCGGTGAACTTTTCGAAATTCATGACGGCCTCCATGCTCGCACGCCAAGTCCCCGTCTGGCGGAAAGGCGGCGTCGGATTCGGACCCCATGCGGGCGTCCTCGAAGCAAATATGGGAGGCGTGGGCGGCGCCGCAAAGGGGCCGCCAGGGGAAACCATTACGAAAAAAAAGAAACGTAGAAAAAACAACGGCGCCCGAAGGCGCCGCCGACTCTCATTCGGCCGAACTGGCCTCGGGGGCCTCGGTCGGGCCGGCCTCCGGCGCCGCTTCGTCGGCGCGGGTGCGGCGGCGGCGGCGCGGACGCACGGCCAAAACGGCTTCGCCCTCCGCTTGCGGGGTCTCGGGGGCGGTTTGCAGCGCGGGCTCCAAAGGCGCCGGCGCAGGAATGGGCGCCGGTGCGGGAGCGGGCGCCGGTGCGGGAGCGGGCGCGGCCACAGGCGCGGGCCTGGGCGGCGGCGCGGGCGCGACGGCCGGTTCCGTCCTCGGCTGCTCCTCGTTGACGACCGGCGCGGGCGCCAAGGGCCGCACCGGCGCCGTGATGAAGGCCGGCAGCGCGCTCATCGCGCTGAAATCGACATCCGGCTGCTCGCGGTTCTCCGGCGCCGGCTCGAAGCGCGGCTGATCGCGGAAGCGGTTGCGGCCCGGCTGGGGACGATCGGGACGATCGCCTTGGGGGGCGAACCGGCGGTCGTTGCGATGGGGGCGCTCCTGTCCCTGGCGCTCCTGCCCTTGGCGGTCTTGCCCTTGGCGGTCTTGCCCTTGCCGGTCCTGAACTTGGCGGTCCTGACGCTCGGGCCGGTCCTGCCGATCCTGACGTTCGGGACGATCTTGACGTTCGGGACGATCCTGCCCCTGGCGTTCGCCGTTTTGCGGGCGATCCATGAATTCGCCGGTGAAGGCGGGGCGGTCAAGATAGGGCTGCTGGCCCATGCCGATTGGGTTCATCGGCTGTCCCTGACCATTCGGGCCGGGCGCGCCGATCAGCGGGGCGCGTTCAAACGGCGAAGCGAACCGGTCGGGCATGGCGATGAAATCGTCGTCTTCGTCGATCTCCTCCATCTCCTCGCCGGGACGCCCGAAACCCTGATTCTGGGCCTGCGCCGCCTGGGCCGAGGCGATGATGCGATAATAATGCTCGGCGTGCTGGAGGTAATTCTCCGCGACCACAATATCGCCAGAGGCTTGCGCGTCGCGCGCCAGTTGAAGGTATTTCTCGGTAACGTGCTGGGCGGTTCCGCGTATTTTCACGTCGGGCCCGTTGGATTCGTAAGTCCGCGTCAGCGGATTCGGACCCTTGCGGTTATTGCGTCCACGCATACGCTTGTTGTTGTTTTGACCAGGTCTCATCTACAGTCCCTGAGTAAATCCGCGACTAAGGCCTCGGCCTTGGCGGATGGGCTCGAGCCCTTCGAATCGCTGTCGATTCGGGACTCTTTGATCATGCAGCGCTTTGATGAAGCCTGCGTCTTCGCGCGCTGCTCCAGGCGGGGGATCGAAATTGCAATTCAGCATGTCCGCCTGATCGGCAATGGCCGCGGGTGATGCCGCAAGCCGCTTTCCTTCGAGAAAATTCCTGTGAGGGAGCCAGCAGAAAACACCAGATTGCTCGAACCGCGCTATTTTCGCTTGGCGACATCCGAATGGTTGAGCTTCACGCTCACCCGGCGTCGAGACTTCGGCGATGCATGAGGCGCAACTTGGTATTTGCTTATATGAAGACTAGACGTATTTTCCCGCAAAGCCAAGCACAAACTGCAATTTCCATTGACGACGCGATAATGCGCCGGCGCTGGCGGCGGCTCCGCTCAGCTTTCCACGGCGATCACCCGGTCGCGCCCGGCGCGATCCCTGCGGCAGGAGACGCCGCTCCAGCCTGCGGCGCTCAAGAGCGCGGCGACCTCCGCGCCTTGAGTCCAGCCGATTTCCAGGCAAACGACGCCTTCGGGCCGCAACAGCCGCTTCAGTTCGACCGCGAATAAGCGATAGGGGGCGAGCCCGTCGGCGCCGCCGTCGAGCGCGAGAACGGGATCGTGGTCGCGCACTTCGCGGTCGAGACCGCCAAGTTCCGCATGGCTGATATAGGGCGGATTGGAGACGATGAGATCGAAGCGGCCAGCCAGCGCGGCGGCCCAGTCGCCGCGAATCACTTTTCCACGCGCGGCGAGGCCGCACCGCGCCAGATTGATCTGTGTCGCCGCGCAGGCCTCCGGCGACAAATCCACGCCGACGCCAAAAGCGTCCGGCCGCGAATCGAGCAGCGCGCATAAAATCGCACCGGAGCCGACGCCGAGGTCGAGAATGCGGGGTTTTGTCATCCCTTTTCGCGCCAGCAGCTCCAGCGCGGTTTCCACCAGAATTTCGGTGTCGGCGCGCGGGTCCAGCACTTTTGGCGCGACCACAAGGTCGAGGCCGAAGAAATTGGCCGTTCCGATGATTCGATTGACCGGCTCGCCCGTAAGCCGGCGGGCGGCAAAATTTTGCAACTGTTTCGCCGCGCCGCCCAAAAGCTCGTCGCCGCGCGTCAGCAAAGCCAAGGCGCCCAAACCGGTCGCCGCCTCCAGCAGAAAGCGCGCCTCCAGATCCGCCGGCTCCTTGCCGGCGGCGGAGAGGGCGGCGGCGAGGCGCCGGCGCGCCGCCGACAAAGGTTCGTCGGCGGCGAAATTTGGCGTTTCGGTCAGCTCTGCGCTCCCGCCGCCTTGCCAAGCACGCGAATCAACCGGGCCGCGAAGGCGCTGGAATCATGCGGCGCCTCGCCGTCCATCAGCCGCGCCTCGTCGAACAGCAGCCAGACCGCGTCCTCGAACAAAGCTGTGTCGCCGGTCTTGTCCTCCAGCGCCACCACCAGCGGGTGATTCGGATTGATCTCCAGCACCGGCTTGGCTTTTTCCGGCGCCTGGCCGTGCGACGCCAGAATCTGCTGCAAGCGCAGGTCGAGGCCGAATTCCGGCGCGATCAGGCAGGCGGGGCTGGTGGACAGACGGTCGGAAACGCGCACGTCCTCGACCACGTTTTCCAGCACGCTCTTGGCGGCGGCGACGAATTTCGCCGATCCTGCGGGATTCTCGTCCTTCTTCTCCGATTCATCGACGACATCGATGTTCTTGATGTCCGCCGCGCCTTGCGTGATCGACTTGAACGGCTTGCCGTCAAAACCGGTCGCGCTTTGCGCCCAGAACGCGTCAACGGGATCGCTGAGCAGCAGCACTTCGACGCCACGGGCGCGAAAACCCTCGACATGCGGGCTGGCGGCGACGCGCTCGGCGCCATCGCCGGCGATATAATAGATCGCGGTCTGGTTGGGGCGCAGGTTGGCGACGTAATCGGCCAGCGAACGCCCGCCCTCCGGCTGCGCCGTGGTGGCGAAGCGGGCCATCTTCAACAGGGCGTCGCGGCGCTCGGGGTCTTCGTAGAGGCCTTCCTTGAGCACGGGGCCGAAATGCTTCCAAACCTCCGCGAATTTTTCCGGCTCGTTCTCGCTGAGCTTGGTCAGTTCCTGCAACAGCCGGTTGGCCACGCCCTTCTTGATGGCGGCATAAACATGATTCTGCTGCACCAGTTCGCGCGACACGTTGAGCGGCAGGTCGGGCGAATCCACCACCAGCCGGATGAAGCGCAGATAGCCCGGCAGCAGGTCCGCCTCTTTCGAGATCAGCACGCGGCGCGAATAAAGCTTGGCCTTGCCTTTGCGCGAGGGGTCGAACAGGTCGAACGGCTGCGACGCCGGCACGAAGGCCAAAACCGTATATTCGGCGCGCCCTTCCGCCCGCCAGTGAATGGTGAGGGCGGGGTCGTCGAACTGGCCGGACAGGTTCTGGTAAAAATCCTTGTATTGCTCGGGCGTGATTTCGGACTTGTTTTTCGCCCAAAGCGCGGCGCCCTCGCCGATGCGGCGCGGTTCGTCGCCGGGTTTCTCGACGAGGTCGATCGGCGTCGCCACCGCGCTGGAATGTTCGGAAATCAGCCGCTCGATCTTGTAGGCTTGCAGATATTCCCTCGACTCCTCGTTGAGATGAAGGGTGACGCGGGAACCGCGCGCGGGCGCTTCCTCCAGCGCCAGCGGGGAAACCTCATAGTCCCCCTTGCCGTCGGAAATCCAGCGCCAGGCCTGGTCTTCGCCGGCGCGGCGGGTGTCCACCACGACGCGATCCGCCACCATGAAAGAGGAGTAGAACCCGATGCCGAACTGGCCGATCAGTTCGGCGGCGTTGGGCGAATTTTCGGCGGCCTTCATCTTTTCGAGGAAGGCGCGGGTGCCGGAATTGGCGATGGTGCCGAGCGCGGAATTCAGCTCGTCGCGGTTCATGCCCACGCCATTGTCGATCACCGACAGGGTGTTATTTTCGGGATCGAGCGCGACTTTGATCGAGAAGGCTTCGCCGTCCTCGATCAGGGCTGGGGTGGTGTTGGCCTCGTAGCGCAGCTTTTCGCAGGCGTCGGCGGCGTTGGAAATCAGTTCGCGCAGGAAAATATCGCGTTCGCTGTAGATCGAATGCACCATCAAGTGCAGCAGTCGCGCCACATCGGCTTGAAAAACGTGCTTCTCGGCGGGGGCTGCGGTCTCGTCCGTCATCTTCTCTCCGTATGCTTGGACTGTGGTTTGGGTTCGGGCCGTCATATCGGGCTTTCCGGTGGGATTTCAACCCTTGCATGACCGGCGAAAGCAGTTCATGTTTTCGTCATCGAGCGTCAGGCGGCCGAGTTTGGATCAGGAGCAGACCGAACCCAGTTTTCAGCTTTTCCGCCTGTCGCCCCCTGAAACGGCGACGGTCGGGTTTGATCGGCGCGAGTTGCAGGCGATCTTGAATATTTACGGACGCATGGTCGCGCAGGGGATTTGGCGCGACTACGCCATGGATTTTTCGCCGCATCGCGCGATTTTCTCGATTTTTCGGCGGACGGGTGAGGCGGCGTTTTACCGGGTGGTGAAGGAGCCTAAGCTCGCGCGCAAGCAGGGGGCGTATTCGGTGGTGGCGCAGACGGGACTTATTTTGAAGCGCGGGCCGGATTTGCAGAGGGTTTTGGCGGCGATTGAGAAGAAGCCGCTGGCGGTGGTGTAGCGCCGCCGTCTGTTCGGCATCGTCGGAGTAAATCCTGGGCGTCGTAGGCAAGAAGCGGCGTAGCCTGATCATTTCTCGGCTTAAACGCGTCTCTCGGGGTGACCACGAGCTACCACTTGGTGACTAATCCCGTCTCGGCACACGCTGAGTCGACCATTCAGAAACAGCACAAACTTTCCGCAAATCCCGAGGTGGTGGCAGCTCCTCACAATCAGGTCGTCATGTGTATTTTATTACAACTCTATATCCCTATTTTCTTCAACAAGATATCCTCAAAGAACTTTTGCACTATTAAGTTGATATCGTCTACATAATTGCACGTTGTTATTTCGACAAAATGGCCGTGTAAATCTTTGTCGTACTCCCCTATGCCTATATACTCATAAGTTTCCTCATGAAAGAATAACACCTCTCTGAGTCGGACTCCAGAATCAACAAATTTTCCGCTGAACTCATATTTATCTTCATACGCCCCCCCTGTAACAAACAATCCTACAATAGGCGCGCTTGAATTGAATATATCCGATCTGTTAAATTTATGCCTTCTAAAATAAAACACATATTTAAACAGTCTTTGATTTTCCACCTGAAATGTTAGCGAAAACGACCATGTTTTTGTCGAGTGACCCCGCTCACAAATCTCTTTCCACACTGAGAAGTCTATAAGATCAAAATTATCTATATGGACGATGATAAATTCAGACGCCTCATTAAATTCCCTTGCTGCATATTCAAACACAGCCCTAATCTCGCTCATTTTATGAGACCAAACGAGATATTGTTTATAAAGGGCACCCGCCTTTTTATCGCTAGCTTTACGAGCGAGAGCTTTAATCCAAGCGCTGCGCTCCTGTCTCTCATTCGCCACAGCAAACGCTTTTGCAATTACCTCTAGTTCGCGTAGAGCTACGATCTGTATAAGCGGATTCCAGTCATTGGCGTCAGCCGATGCGAGCGCGTCATAATAGTCGTCCCTCTTTGCGGATGGAATTCCTGTTGGAAAAAGCCCACCTTTCAACAAGCAATAATCTTGGAGCAGCCTTCCCGTTCGTCCATTTCCATCTAAAAACGGATGGATGTAAGTAAATCTATTGTGCAACCAAACAGCACCAACAACAGCGTGTTCAAATCCGCCGTTATTATATATATCTACAAGTCTCGTTATCAATTGGGGAACCTCATAGTGACTTGGCGGCTTGAATACTGCCTGTGATATTGATATATCTCTAAGCCTGAATGCGCCAGGCGCTTCGCCGATCCTTCTCTCTATAAGAGCATTTATCTCTCTTATAAAATGCTCGGAAAGGCCTTTTATATCCTGTGATCCCTCGAACGTATATTCATCCGCCTCAAGCGCGTTGAGAATTTCCTGCTCAGTCTTCGATGAATTTTCATTTAGTGTCATCGCATCCAAGACAGCAAGCGTTTGCCTGCGCGTGGCTATAATGCCCTCCATATTTAAGCTTGCCGTTACCCTATCCGGTAAAAAAGCCATCTTTATTCTGACTTCAGTATCTCGGTCGAGAGGGCGTAGCTTATTGAACTCCGCGAGTGACCCATCGATTTGCGCCAACAATTCTGTAGTGTCGGATGAAATTTTTATGGTGCGTGGATTACCCAGGTCGATCATGCGGCTGATCCTAACTGTGGTTACGGCGGACAAAACAACGACTCTGCCTATTATAAATATAATCCGCGTTTTGAACTATCTCGCATGCGGCCGCAATGGGCATTGGGTAAAACTCCTAATCGTTGCGTTCACCGATATCCACCTCTGACTCGGTAATGGTTTACGTCTTTAAGAACTCAAATCGAAACTCGGCGCTCGGCCTATCGCCTTAACTTTGCGGTCTGCGCCAAGGCCGGCCTTCCGCTTAAAAATGCTCCTTCTCCTCATCGGCCTTGATCTCGTGCTTCATGATCAACGGCGTCTGGGCGAGCGCAAAAACCAGCGTCAGCGGCATAATCCCAAAACTTTTGAAGCCGGCCCAAAAGTCCCACGTTTGCGTCAGGCGCACAGCTTCGTTCAGGCCGGCCAGAACGAAGAAGAACAGCCCCCAACGAAAAGTGAGCTTTCGCCAGCCCTGTTCGTCGAGGTGCAGCACGCTGTCCAGCGCGGCCGGCAGCAGCAATTTGTTAAAAGCCAGCGCGATCAGCAGGGCGGAGCCGAACAGGCCGTTGACGATGGTGGGCTTGAGCTGAATAAAAGTCTTGTCCTGAAAGAAAAAGGTCAGGCCGCCGAAGAAGAGAACGGCGACCGCCGTCACCAGCGGCATGACCGGCCATTGCCGCGTCAGCACCCAGGAGGCGATCAGCGCGATCACGACCGAGACCATCAGCACGCCGGTCGAGGTCAGCATGGCCAGTTTTTCCGGCGGCAGACCCGCCGGCAGCAGCGGCCCGAACAGGCCGGCGAACAGGGCTGGTTTGGAATTGGCGAGGAAGAACAGGGCGAGCGGCCCCATTTCCAGCACCAGTTTCAGGAAGGGATTGATTTTCTTTTGCGAAGACATTTGTTTTCCAGAATTTAGTCGTCAAATCCGGCGATGGCGCGGGCGAAATCGCGGGCGGCGAAGGGCTCCAAATCGTCGGCCTGTTCGCCGACGCCGATGAAATGCACGGGCAGGCCGAAGCGTTCGGAAATGGCGACGAGGATGCCGCCGCGCGCGGTGCCGTCGAGCTTGGTCATCACCAGGCCCGTCACCCCGGCGACCTTCCCGAAAATATCGACCTGACTCAAGGCGTTCTGGCCGACGGTGGCGTCGAGCACCAGCAGCACCGCGTGCGGCGCCTCCGGGTCCACCTTGGCCATGACGCGGACGATCTTTTCCAGTTCGGCCATCAGTTCGGTGCGGTTTTGCAGGCGGCCCGCCGTGTCCATCAGGAGGATGTCGGTGTTCTGCTCCTGCGCCGCTTTTATGGCGTCGAAGGCAAGGCCCGCCGCGTCGGCGCCGGGGGCGCGGGCGATCACCGGGACGTTCTGGCGCTCGCCCCAGACCTTTAGTTGCTCTATCGCGGCAGCGCGAAAAGTGTCGCCGGCGGCGAGCATGAGGGTCTTGCCCTCATCGGTGAATTTTTTCGCCAGCTTGCCGATTGTGGTGGTTTTTCCTGAGCCGTTGACGCCGACCACCAGAATGACGAAGGGTTTTTTGGTCTCGTCGATTTCGAGCGGCAGGGCCACGGGGGTGAGGATGCGCTCGACCTCGTCGGCGAGGATGGCGCGCACCTCGTCCGGCTCGATTTTCTTCTCGTAGCGGCCCTTGCCCACCGCCGCCGCGATGCGGGAGGCGGCGCCGACGCCGAGATCGGCGCGCACGAGAACGTCTTCCAGTTCCTCCAGCGTATCGACCGAGAGCTTGCGCTTGGTGAAAATGTCGGCGATGCCCTGGGTGATCGACGAGGACGAGCGGGCGAGACCTTCGCGCAGGCGGCGCCACCAGCTTTTCTTCTCGGGGGCGGGCGGGGCCGGCTCCTCGGACTCGGACTCTGGCTCGGCTTCGGGTTCGGACTCGGGTTCGGGAGAGTCCGGCTCAAGCGCGAGGGCGGTCGCCTCGTCCTCAAGCGAAACGAGCGGCTCGGGCTGGTCCTCGGGCGACGCCTCGGGTTCGGGCGAAAACTCGGGTTCCGGCTTTTGGCTCGCCTTCGGCTTCACGCCGAACATGCGTTCCATGAAAGTCGAGCCGGCCTTTTTCTCTTCGCTCATGCGCCTCTCCTGGGGCGAAGCCCTTCTCAGCGTCAGGACTATCTGCGATAAGCGGGCATGGTCGCACGCGCAATCCCCAAACGCCGAATAATCGTTTCCCGATGACGCCGGAAGCCATCCATGCGCGCTTGCTCTATCGCGACGGGCTGATTCTGGTGGTGGACAAGCCCGCCGGCCTGCCTGTGCATCGCGGCCCCAAGGGCGGCGAGTCCTTTGAGGATTCCTTCAAGCATCTGCGCTTCGGCCTGCCGCGCGATCCCGCTTTGGCGCATCGGCTCGACCGCGACACCTCCGGCTGCCTCGTGCTGGGACGCCACCGCAAGGCGCTGGAAAAGCTGATGAAGCTGTTCAAGAACGGCCGCATCGCCAAAACCTATTGGGCCGTGGCGCGCGGCGGCCCCAGCGAGGACGAAGGTTTGATCGACTTAGCCCTCGGGCGGCTCGACGCCACGCGCGGCTGGTGGATGAAGGTGGACCCTGATGGACAACCGGCGCAGACCCGCTGGCGGGTTTTGGGGCGTGGCGGCGATTTGTGCTGGCTGGAGCTCAAACCGCTGACCGGGCGGACGCACCAGTTGCGCGTACATTGCGCGGCCGAAAAATTCCCGATTTTCGGCGATCCGATCTATGGCCCCGGCGTGGCGCCCGGCGAGCAGTTGCACCTGCACGCCCGCGCCATTTCCATCCCGATCTCGAACAGCAAGCCGCCGGTCGAGGTCGAGGCCTGCGCGCCCGATCACATGAAAACCCTGCTCGCCGCCTGCGGCTGGACGCCGGCGCTCGACGAGGCGGTGATCGCGGCGCGGTTGGCGCGGGAGGCCGAGCAATTGGGCAAAGCGGAATTGGAGGCGTGAGCGCGTGCCGGCGATGAGAGGGTGGCTCCGCTGCGAGCCGGCGCATTTTTTCGCAATATTGCCGCCGGTTTTCGGCTAGCATGATCCCGAAAAGTGGACGCCGGTTTTCGGAAAAGATCATGAGAAAACAAAGTGTCTAAAGCGCGATGCGTTTCCGTGGAAACGCTTCGCGCTCTAGAAACGCCAAATCGTCGATGTCACGGGTTTGAACAGGCAGGTTATGGGAACCACACCTTCATCGTTGAGCGCGAGACTGTCGTTTTCCTTCGTCGTCGTTTTCGCAACCGTCGCGTTTGCGTGGCTACTCTTGCCGTTTTACGGGGCGATATTGTGGGCCGCCATTCTGGCCGTCGTGGTGGACTCAGCCAACAAGCGCTTCGTTCGCGCGCTGAACGGCAGGAAAAGCGCCGCCGCCGCGCTGTCGGTGATGACCTGCGTCTGCATTGTCGTGCTGCCGGCCTCGGTCCTGCTCGCCTCGCTGACGCGGGAAGCGACAGCCTTGTATGTCGCCACGCGCGACCGCGAATTCGATCCCGCGAAAACGCTCGATGAGATCTGGACGGCGATCCCGGCCTCGCTACGCGATTTCGTCGCCAACAACAATTTCATCGATGTCGGCGACTTCAAGTCGGGCGTCAACGCGCTGGTCGGGCAGTTGAGCCAGTTCATCGCCACCGGCGCGGTCAATGTCGGGCAAGGCACGGCGTTGCTGCTCGTCAACATTCTGTTGATGCTTTATCTGCTGTTCTTCTTCGTGCGCGACGGCGCCAGTCTGATCGAGACGATCAAGAACGCCAGTCCGTTCGAACGCCGCCACACCGAGCATTTTTTCGAACGGTTTTCCGCCGTCGCCAAATCGACGGTGATGGGCAGCATCATCGTCGCGCTGGTGCAGGGCGCGATCAGCGGCGCGATGTTCTGGGTGGTCGGCATTCCCTCGGTGCTGATCTGGTCCGCGGTGATGACCCTGCTTTCGCTGCTTCCGGCCATCGGCGCCGCGCTGATCTGGGCGCCGGCGGCGATCTATCTCGTCGCGACCGGCGCCGCCGCCAAGGGATTGATCCTCGCTGTCACGCTCGGCGTGGCCAATACGGCGGTGGACAATTTCTTACGCCCGCTGCTGGTGGGCAAGGGGATACGGCTGCCCGATTATGTCGTGCTCGTCGCCACCATCGGCGGCCTCGCGTCATTCGGCGTCAACGGATTGGTGATCGGGCCGTTGATCGCGACCATGTTCTTTTCCGCCTGGTCCCTGTTCAGCGACGATCCTTTCACGGTGAAGCAGGGCTGAGGCGGCGAAGCAGAGAACGCGGCTCACAAGGCGCATTGCCCTTGATCGCCCGATGCTGTAGGCAAACGGGCTGAATTCTGGAGAGGATCATGGGTTACAAGGTCGCTGTCGTCGGCGCCACGGGTAATGTGGGCCGCGAAATGCTGGATATTCTGGCCGAACGCCGTTTCCCGGCGGATGAGGTGGTGGCGCTCGCCTCCTCGCGCTCGATCGGCACGGAAGTGTCCTATGGCGACAAGATCCTGAAATGCAAGCATCTCGACACTTTCAACTTTGCCGATGTCGACATCGCCCTGATGTCGGCCGGCGGAGACGTGTCAAAGGAATGGTCGCCGCGGATCGCAGCGCAAAAGTGCGTGGTGATCGATAATTCCTCCGCCTGGCGCTATGATTCCGACGTGCCGCTGGTGGTGCCGGAAGTCAACGCCGACGCGCTCAAGGGTTTCGCCAAGAAGAACATCATCGCCAATCCCAACTGCTCCACGGCGCAGCTGGTGGTGGCGTTAAAGCCGTTGCACGACGCTTTCGTCATCAAGCGCGTGGTGGTTTCGACCTACCAGTCGGTGTCCGGCGCCGGCAAGGAGGGCATGGACGAGTTGTTCGCCCAGACCCGCGCGGTGTTCGTGTCCGATCAGGTCGAGAGCAGGAAGTTCCCCAAGCGCATCGCCTTCAACCTCATTCCGCAGATCGACGTCTTCATGGAAGACGGCTTTACCAAGGAAGAGTGGAAGATGATGGCGGAGACCAAGAAAATCCTCGACCCCAAGATCAAGCTGACCGCAACCTGCGTCCGCGTGCCCGTCTTCATCTCGCATTCGGAAAGCGTGAATGTCGAATTCGAGAAGCCGGTGACGGCGGACGAGGCGCGCAACATCCTGCGCGAGGCGCCGGGCGTGCTGGTGATCGACAAGCGCGAGACCGGCGGCTACATCACCCCGCACGAGGCGGCCGGCGAGGACGCCACCTATATTTCGCGCATCCGCGAGGATGCGACGGTGGAGAACGGCCTCGCCTTCTGGTGCGTCTCCGACAATCTGCGCAAGGGCGCCGCGCTCAATGCGGTGCAGATCGCGGAGTCGCTGATCAACAGAAAGCTGCTGACGCCAAAGAAGCAGGCGGCGTAACGATCGAGCCGGCGCGCAGAGCGCCGGTTTTTCGTTGGAGGCCCGGTTTTTCGTTGGAGGCCCTGTGGAGCCGCATGTCGAATCCATCAATGAAGTGAAACTGCCCGAGGGGCTGCGGCCCTTCAACAATTTTGTGCTGGACGTCATGTCCTGGCTCAACGGCCTGGCGCATCTGGTGCTCGGTCTGGCGCTCGGCGCCGCCGTCCTGCTGTTCACCTGGCTGTTCGTGCAGGACATCTGGAACGCGATGGGCGCGGACAATCTCGCGCAGGGTTTTTTGCACGGCCTGGGCACGCTGATGCTGCTGTGGACGGTTTCGGCGCTGATCACCGCCGAAATCCGCTACATGCGCGGCCACAAGCTCAATGTGGACACTTTTGTTGAAGTCGCCATCGTCGTGCTGGTGCGTAAACTCATCACCATGCCCGTGCAATCGACCCTGCCCAGCCCGCAGGAGTATTTGTTGTGGGTTGGCTCGGCTGTCCTGCTGGGCCTGATGTATTTGATCGTTCGCTACGCGCAGACGATCGACGCGGGCGAAGAAACGCTCGAAACCCCGCAGCCGTCAGTTATCGACGAGGGGCGCCGTCGCGACAAAAGATAGGGGCTTTAGGACGCCGATCCATATCCGCGACCTGCCGGAGTCCGCGCGTGACTTGCCAGGATCCGAGCGTCGTTGCGCCATGCGGAAATCCAGCCCGATAGAGCTTGATTCACAATAACTTCACGATGTGATTTTTTGGGCGTCCGGAGTTGGGGCATGTCGTGGTCAAGTCGAATAACGCCGGGGCCTTGAGCTAAACATGTATTCGCCGGTCCGTTAACGCTTTCATTCTTGTCTTTAATTTGTTTTTAAAGGATTTTTTGTCAAAAGCCGCCGTCGGACTTGGAGGCGGCCGGCGTCATTGCCCGATGATTCGAATGACATGCGCTGCGATCGCGAGCGACGAGGTCAGGCCCGGACTCTCGATTCCAAACAGGTTGATCAGGCCGGGAACGCCGTGGACCGCCGGGCCGTCGATGCGGAAATCCGCCGCCGGCTGGTCCGGTCCGGCGATCTTGGGCCTGACGCCGCAATAGGACGGCGTGAGCGCGGTTTTGGGCGCGCCCGGCCAATAGCGCCTGATCACATCGCCAAAATTTTGCGCGCGACGCGAATCCACGCCATAGTCGATTGTCTCCACCCATTCGACGTCCGGTCCGAACCGCGCCTGCCCCCCCACATCGAAGGTCAGATGCAGGCCGACCCCATGCGCCGTGGGCATGGGATAGATCAGCCGCGTGAACGGGGCGCGTCCCGGCAGGGTGAAATAATTGCCCTTGGCGTAGCGGGTTCGCGGAATATGGGTTGGGTCGAGCCCGGCGATATTTTCCGCGACGCGGGAGGCATGCAGGCCGCCGCAATTGACGAGCAGACTGGTTTTCAGCCGCATCGGCTCGGCGCCGCCGGTCTCCACGGCGATGCCGTCGTCCTCGATGCTTGCGGCCACAAAAGGCGTGTTGAAGGCGAAGGAAGCCCCCGCCGCCTCGGAATCGCCGCGCAGGGCCAGCATATAGGCGGCGCTGTCGAAAATGCCGGTGGAGGGCGACAGGATCGCGCCGACGCAAAACAGCGCCGGCTCCAGGGCGCGCGCCTCCTGCGCCGAAATCAGTTTGAGATCGTCCACGCCATTGTCCCAGCCTTTTTGCGCCAGGGCGCGCAGGGCGGGCATTTCGCTGTCGTCGGTCGCCACCACCAGCTTGCCGCAACGCTTGTGCGCGACGCCGTGGCTTTCGCAATAGTCATAAAGCGCCTTGCGTCCGGCGACGCAGAACCGGGCTTTCAGACTGCCGGTGGGATAGTAAAGGCCGGCATGGATCACCTCGCTGTTGCGCGAGGAGGTTTCCGAGCCGATCCGTTCCGCCGCCTCCAGCACGACCACCTCGCGCCCGGTCTGGGCGAGGGCGAGGCCGACGGAAAGGCCGACCACGCCGGCCCCGACCACAACGGCGTCAATGTCGGTCCCTTCGTCAGTCATGACTGAAGCTCGGCGGGCGTTTTTCCACGAACGCCGCCATGCCCTCCTTCTGGTCGCGCATGGCGAAAGTCGCCTGGAACAGCCGGCGCTCGAACCGCACGCCTTGAGCGAGGCCCGTCTCGAAGGCGGCGTTGACCGCCTCCTTGTTCATGCGCGTCGAGGGCAATGACATCGCGGCGATGGTTTTCGCGGCGTCGAAAACCTCGTCGAGCAGTTTTTCCGGCGCGACCACACGCGAGACCAAGCCGGCGCGTTCGGCCTCGGCGGCGTCCATCATGCGGCCGGTCAAGATCATGTCCATGGCCTTGGCCTTGCCCACGGCGCGGGTCAGGCGCTGCGAGCCGCCAATGCCGGGCATGACGCCGAGCTTGACCTCCGGCTGGCCGAATTTCGCCGTGTCGGCGGCGATGATGAAGTCACAAATCATCGCCAGTTCGCAGCCGCCGCCGAGCGCATAGCCGGAGACGGCTGCGATCATCGGTTTGCGGACATCGGCGAGGCGGTCCCAAAGGTGAAACCAGTCGAGCCGGTGCGCGTCCATATAGGACAGGTCCGTCATCTCCTTGATGTCGGCGCCGGCCGCGAAGGCTTTGGCGGCGCCGGTCACCACGATGCAGCCGATGGTTTCGTCCGCATCAAATTTTTGCGCGGCGTCGGTGATGTCGCGGGCCATTTGCACGTTGAGGGCGTTGAGCTGCTTGGGCCGATTCAGCGTGATCAGGGCGACGCGGTCGCGGCGTTCCACCAGAATGGTTTCGTAGCTCATCGCTTAGCCCTCGGCCGCGCGTAAAAATGCGATGATACCGGAAAAATCCTTTTCCGCACCGCCGGCATTGGCGAAAGCGGTGAAAATTTCCGCGGCGCGGCGGCCGAGCGGGGTGAAGGCGCCGGAGCCTTCGGCCGCCGCCTGCGACAGGTTCAAATCCTTCAGCATGAGCGCGGCGGCAAAGCCTGGCGCGTAATCGCGATTGGCGGGGCTGGCCGGCGCCGGGCCGGGGACCGGGCAATAGGTGTTCAGCGCCCAGCATTGGCCCGAAGCGGTGGAGGCGACGTCGAACAGGGCTTGATGGCTGAGGCCGAGCTTTTCGCCGAGAATAAAAGCCTCGGACACGGCGATCATGGAAATGCCGAGGATCATGTTGTTGCAGATTTTTGCCGCCTGCCCGGCGCCGGGGCCGCCGCAATGCACGATTTTCTTGCCCATGTTCTCAAGGATCGGACGGGCCAGCGCCACCGCCTCGTCCGCGCCGCCGACCATGAAGGTGAGGGTCGCCGCCACCGCGCCGCCGACGCCGCCCGACACCGGCGCGTCCACGGATCCAAAACCGCGTTGCGCTGCGAGGACATGGGCGGCGCGGGCGCTGTCGGTGTCCACGGTGGAGCAATCGATCAGCAGCGCGCCCGGTTTGGCGCCGTTGAGGATGCCGTCTTCGCCTTCGAGCGCGGCGAGCAGATGCTTGCCGGTGGGCAGCATGGTGATGACGACGTCGGCTTGCGAGGCGGCGACAGCGCCGCCCGGCGTCGGCTCGACGCCCCCGCCCCCGGCCTTGTGCAGCGCGGCGGCGGAAAAATCGTAGCCGAGCACGCGATGGCCCGCTTTGACCAGATTCAGAGCCATCGGGCCGCCCATATTGCCGAGGCCGATGAAGGCGATGGTCGTCATATTCCCCTCCCTATTTTTCTTCGATCAGGCGGCGGGCGACGATCAGCCGCATGATTTCGTTGGAGCCTTCGAGAATTTGATGCACGCGCAGGTCGCGCACGATTTTTTCCACGCCGTAATCGGCCAGATAGCCATAGCCGCCGTGCAATTGCAGCGCGTCATTGGCGATGGTGAAACAGGCGTCGGTCACGAATTTTTTCGCCATGGCGCACAGCGCGGTGGCGTCCGGCGTCTTGGCGTCGAGCGCGCTGGCCGCCCGCCACAAGAAGCTGCGGGAGGCTTCGAGGTCGATGGCCATGTCGGCGAGGCGAAATTGCAGCGCCTGGAAAGTATTGAGCTTCTTGTTGAAGGCCTGGCGCTCGGCCATGTAAGCCACCGCCTTGTCGAGCGCCTCCGCCGCGCCGCCGAGCGAGCAGGCGGCGATATTCAAGCGCCCGCCGTCGAGACCGGCCATGGCGATCTTGAAGCCGTGGCCTTCTTCGCCGAGGCGGTTGGCGGCGGGAATGCGGCAGTCGTCGCAGATGACTTGGCGGGTCGGCTGGGCGTTCCAGCCCATTTTGCGCTCATTGGCGCCAAAGCTGAGGCCCGGCGCGTCCTTTTCCACCACGAAGGCGGTCATGCCGCGCGCGCCGTCGTCCGAGGTGCGCGCGATGATCACGTAAATGTCGGAGGCGCCGGCGCCGGAGATGAATTGTTTGACGCCGTTGAGGACGTAACAATCGCCGTCGCGGCGCGCCTTCATTTTTATGGCGGCGGCGTCGGAGCCGGCTGCGGGTTCGGTGAGACAATAGGAGGCGAGCAGGTCCATGCGGCTTAAGGACGGCCCCCATTTGGCGCGCTGGGATTCGTCGCCGAAGCGGTCGATCATCCAGGTCGACATGTTGTGGATGGAGAGATAGGCCGCGATGGTCGGGCAGCCGCGCGCCAAAGCCTCGAAGATCAGGGCGGCGTCGAGGCGCGACAGGGCGGAGCCGCCGATGTCCTCACTTGTGTAAATGGCGGCCATGCCGAGCGCCGCCGCCTCGCGCAAAACGTCGACTGGAAAATGTTTGCGCTCGTCCCAGTCGAGCGCGTGGGGGGCGATTTTTTCGCGCGCGAAATTTTGGGCCATTTCGGCGATGGCGCGATGGTCGTCGTTCAGGGCGAAAAAGGACATGAAATTCTCATTTGGGCGTGGCGCAATTTAACAAGAAACGTATCGCGATAAACGCCCGTCGGCACACGTTTGATCCGCGTCCATGCGGCAAGACTTTCGTATAATACAGCCAGGATCATGGATTTTCGCACATTGATTACGCTGCGGCGTGCCTTGCCTCAAGACCCGCAACCCCGCAAAAATCAACAAAAAGGGAGGCGTAATTGCGCGAATTGACGCATTTTATCGGCGGCCAGCACGTCAAAGGGACATCCGGGCGTTTCGCCGACGGTTTTCAGCCCATGACCGGCGAGGTGATCTCGCGCGTGCCGCTGGCCTCCAAGGCCGAGCTGCGCGCGGCGGTGGAAAACGCCCGCGACGCGCAGCCGGCCTGGGCCGCGACCAATCCGCAGCGCCGCGCCCGCGTGCTGATGAAATTCGTCGAGCTGTTGAACCGCGACATGGACCAGCTTGCCGAGCTTTTGGCGCGCGAGCATGGCAAGACCGTGCCCGACGCGCGCGGCGATATTGTGCGCGGGCTGGAAGTGGCGGAATTTTGCATTGGCGTCCCGCATCTGCTGAAGGGGGAATACACCACCGACGCCGGGCCGGGCATTGACCTTTATTCCTTGCGCCAACCGCTGGGCGTGGTCGCCGGCATTACCCCGTTCAACTTTCCGGCGATGATTCCGATGTGGAAGTTTTGCCCGGCCATCGCCTGCGGTAATGCGTTTATTTTAAAACCGTCGGAGCGCGATCCCAGCGTGCCGCTCAAACTGGCGGAATTGATGATCGAGGCAGGGCTGCCCGCCGGCATCCTCAATGTCGTCAATGGCGACAAGGAGGCGGTGGACGCGCTTCTGGACGATCCCGATATCCGCGCCGTCGGTTTTGTCGGCTCGACCCCCATCGCTGAATATATCTACGCGAGAGGCTGCGCGGCGGGCAAGCGCGTGCAGTGCTTCGGCGGGGCGAAAAACCATATGGTGATCATGCCCGACGCCGATCTCGACCAGACGGTGGACGCCCTGATCGGCGCCGGGTACGGCTCGGCCGGCGAGCGCTGCATGGCGATTTCCGTCGCCGTGCCGGTGGGCGAGGCGACCGCCAACGCGCTGATCGCAAAGCTTGTTCCGCGCGTCGAGGCGCTGAAGATCGGGCCTTCGACCGACCTTGCCGCCGATTACGGGCCGGTGGTGACGCGGGCGCATCTCGACAAGATCAAGGCTTACGTGGACCTCGGCGTGAACGAGGGCGCGAAACTCTTGGTCGATGGGCGCGGCTTCTCGCTGCAAGGTTATGAGAACGGGTTTTACATGGGGGGCTGCCTGTTCGACGGCGTCACGCCGGACATGCGCATCTACAAGGAAGAGATTTTCGGGCCGGTGCTGTCGGTGGCGCGCGCCGATACTTTCGATACCGCGCTGCGCATGTGCAACGACCATGAATATGGCAATGGCGTCGCGATTTATACCCGCGACGGCGACACCGCGCGCGACTTCGCCGCCCGCGTCAATGTCGGCATGGTCGGGGTCAACGTGCCGATCCCCGTGCCGCTGGCCTATTACACCTTTGGCGGCTGGAAGCGCTCCTCCTTTGGAGATCTGAACCAGCACGGGGCGGATTCCGTGCGGTTTTACACCAAGACCAAGACGGTCACGTCGCGTTGGCCTTCCGGCGTCAAGGAGGGCGCGAGCTTCGTGATCCCGACGATGCATTAGCGTTCTTTTTGACGCCGGTTTGCGGCGGGGGGACGGGGGCGGTTCGGAT
>NZ_NHSJ01000018.1 GCF_002937075.1 Rhodoblastus sphagnicola | reverse complement strand
TGCTCGGTGACCGGCGGCCCTTCGACATGTTTGGCGTTCACGGGAGGCTCCTGAAGTTAGTAAAATTATGGAGTATGTCGATTATAAAGGTCAAGTGCTTACCGATGCGCGACGCAAGCACCGGCGCCCGACGCAAAGGGGGCGATCTCGCTATCGCTCCGTTTTTGCGCCACCTCGTCATCACGTCGCCAGGACTGTTGCTGCGGTCGCAGGCTTTCCAGGCGTGGAGTTGCTGGGCGCGATAGGATTCCCGCCGCTCTGACAGGGCAGGGATCGGGGGCATGTCGCGCGACGGAACGGGGGGTGAGTAGTTCCCGAATCTGTCGCAATCCCTTTCCAGAGGGTATTGTGGGACGAGGTCGGCGCCGACCCGGATTTGAGGATATCGAGACTGAGCCGGAGACCGCATCGCGGGCGCCGCCGCGGCGGGTTATGGTTGCGCCAGCGCCCAACACCCATCATTGAACCCCGCGGCGCGCCGAAGCGTTGAAAACGGCGATGCCGAGTGAAGCTCGCTTCGGCGAAATATAACCTCCCTGCCGAAGAGGGCGCAGGGCGAGAAAAATCAAGCTTGCCGATCTTTTGTCCACGTGCGGCTCAATCGAAATCGGACAAACGGATATCGGACGCCGTGGAAGCGCCTGTAGCGGATTGCGCATGAGTCGTTTCCAGACCTGCCTTGGTCCCATCGCGTTGCGAGCGCCCCCTGACCCGATCCGGGCAGGGGCGACACAGAGGTCCAATTTTGCCCCGCCTTGAAGGGAAAAGTGATCCATGGTCGCCAAGCTCAAGGTCCTCATCGTCGAAGACAATTTGATGATCGCCGATCTTGAGAGAGATCTGCTTGTCCACTACGGCTACGAAGTCTGCGGTGTCGCCACCACCGTCGCTGAGGCGGTGGCCCTTGGCCTCCGCCATAAACCCGATCTCGCTCTCATCGATCTGTGCCTGGCCGATGGCGGCCGCGGGACTGAGGTGGCGATCCGTTTGCACGCCGTGGGCAGGATTGGCGTCCTCTTCGTCACAGCCGGTGTTGCGAGCGCCGGGATGGGGGAGGCGGGCGGCGAAGCCTGCCTTGGCAAACCCTACGATGTCGACGACCTCCTGCGTGGATTGGAAATCGTCGCCGAAATCGTCGCCACGGGCGCGGCTGCGCCGCCATTTCCGCGCGAGCTTCAGTTGCTGCGCCGCGCCTGTTGCAAGCCGCTGGAACGCGCCGTTGGATAATGCGGTCGTGAACCCGCGCGCCCGCGCGCCGCTTCCGGCGCCCACGGGGTTTCACACCAGCCGCGCCGCCGAAGCGCGGGGAGGTCGTTCGCCTTAGTGAGACAGGCGGCGCGAGTGCGACCGCGCCGCCTGTCCCGCGACGATCCCCGCGGAGATCGCCCTTGCGCCGGCGCCGCGAGGAGAAACAACGTCGGCGCAAACTCATTTCAGCTTGAAGGCGTCGTGGCGGTCTGGGGCGGCGGCGCGACGATGCGGGTGATCTTGCCGCCCTCGTCCTCGTCGACCTGCGACCCCACGGCGCCCATCACCTTGAACCCCTTTTCGGCGAGCAGGTCGGCGGCCTTGCCGGCGCGCGCGGCAGGGTTGGAGACGGTGACGATCGGCCGCTCCTTCGGAATGAAATCGAGCTGCTTTTCGGGATCGGCGATCTGGATGTTGAGATAGACCGGGGAGGTCCCGATCTTCGCAATTTCATCGGGACGGCGCAGATCGACGAACAGAACCTGGTCGGGGAAGGACAGCAGAGCGTCCACCGAGGCGCGATGCAGTTGCGGGGTCATGTAACTGGAAACGAAGGGGTTCGCGACGGCGGCGCGGGAGGGGGCGTGGCGGAGGGCAGGTCGCCGGCGACGGCTGGGCCGGCGACAAAAGTCGCGGCGAGGAGGGGAAGGAAACGCATCGTCTGTCCTTGGCTGTCCACGATCATTAAGTATAGTAATACTCTCTATAATATAGTCGTCAAGACAAGTGGAGTCTTCCATTTTCCCAAGCGTCGCCAAAAACAGCGCGCGCCTGCAAAACCGACGGCTGTCGCCCAGCGTCAATTATATCGACAAATCATATCGTCGAATGGAGTTTCCGCCGCCTTGGCGGCGCCCGCGCCGATCTCTCTCGCGCAACCCGCGCAGCCGCTTCAGGTCAGGATGTAGCGTTGCGCGCTCAGCTCCCAGGCGGCGTCAAACAGCGCGTGGACATTTTCGGGCGGCGTGTTGATCGGCAAAGCGCAACCCAGACCGAGGATGTAGCCCTTGGGGTTGCCGACGCCCTTCTCGAAGCACGCGCGGGCATTGGCGCGGACATCGGCGGGGCCGCCGTTGGCCATGACGGCGGTCGGCCTGATATTGCCGATCAGCCCCACCCTGTCTCCCACTTGCGCGCGCGCCTCGGCCAGATCGACTTCGTCGTCGACGCTCAACAGGCTCGCCCCCGTGTCGGCCATATCGGACCAGATCCGCGAACTGTCGCCGCAGATGTGCAGCGAGGGCCCGACGCCGCCGGTCAAATCTTTGACAGCCTGCACGATCTCCGTGAGGTAGGGCTGGGCGAACTCCTTGAATTGCCTGGCGGCGATCAGCGTGCCCGACGCCATCGGCTCGGCGAGGCTGACGCGGGCGCCGAGCGCGATGACTTCGCGGATGAAAGGGAGGGTGGCGTCGGTGGCGATGCGCAGGGCGCGATGGGCGAACTCGGGCGCGCGGCGCAGATCGCGCAAGAACTGATCCGGACCGCGCAAGTACGAGGCCGTCGTGAAAGGACCGGCGGTGGTCAGCGAAACCGGCACGCTGGCGCCGGCTTGGTCGAGCACGATCTTGGTCGCCTCAAGAAACAGCGGCAACCGGCCATCGCACCTGGGATCGGGAATTTTCAGGCGATCGAGATCGTCGTGCGTCGGCGCGGGGTTTTCGAAGACATAGGCGGTGTTGTCGGGGAAGGCCAATCTGGCGCCGAGGGCCTCGGCGATGCCGGTCAAGCCGGGTCCGGTGTTGAGCATGTCGACGCCATAAAGCCTTTGTGCCGCGAGCTGGCCTTTGGCCATCAACGCCGCCGACTGTTGATATTCGCCGACGGTGACGCCGATCACCCGCGCCGCATGGTCGCTCATGAGGAGGAACACCGGGATGCGGTCATAGGGCTTGCCCGCGAGCGCGGCGGCGAAGCGCTCGCGAGAAGTCATCGTCTCTTTGTGGGTCATGGTCTTTCGTCCGAAGTGGTTTCGTCTGCGGCCCGTCAGGCGGCCGCGCTGAGATTCGCGTCGAGGAGGGCCGCCAGAAGGGCGAAAGCGCCGACGCCGCGGTGAGGAGGCTCGGAACGGCTCCATGCCCCGCGACCGCCCCGATCCCAGTCGGCGGAGAACGACAGAACCACAGCAAAGAATTTTAATCTATAGAAATTGTAGCTTATAAGGATTCGACAATCCAGCCGCAACCCCGCGACAGATCGCCGCGAGGCGCGCGACAGTGTCGCCGCCGCGCTTGCCCGGCAGGCCCCTTCACCACGATCGCGATTGGAGAGATGCGGCGCGGCGAGCGAAGGAAAGCTGTCGCCGCGCGCGCGGAACCTGCTTTCACGCGACAGAAAGGGAGGCGGAGACTGCGCCGATCCGGCAACACCGGACGGAAACGCCTAAAAAAAGAGGTTTGGTGGGAGAGGTAGGACTCGAACCTACGAAGGCATAGCCAGGGGATTTACAGTCCCCCCCCTTTGCCGCTCGGGACACTCTCCCAACACCGGTTTCGCTAGCAAGGCCAGCGACTTCCAGAGACGAAAAAGGCCCTTGCGCCGGGCCCCGTTCGTGTGGGGGGCCTTATGCGCGACTCGGGCACGGGCTGTCAACTGCAAAAGATCGCGTCATTCTTGCCAAAACGGGCGCCCCGTGACACGACGGTGACGGAGACGAAAATGAGAAAACCCGGCAAGCCCCCGTTCGACCGCGCCAACGCCAGACCGGAGCGCGGCAAGCGCGCGCCCGCGCCGAAAACCGGAAAGCCGCCTGTTTCGGGCGACGCCTCGTTCCGCCGGCCCTCCGCCGAACTCGCGGTGATCCATGGCTACCACGCCGTCCGCGAGGTTTTGCGCGCCAAAAGACGCAAGTGTCTCGACCTGTTCGCGACCGCCGCCGCCGCGGAACGGCTACAGGCTGAGATCGCGGGCTGCGAGGTGAAGGTCCATGTCGTCGCCCCCGAGGTTCTGGACGCGCGCCTCGGCGGCGACGCCGTGCATCAGGGCGTCCTGCTGGAGGCGCGGCCCCTGCCGGAGCTGGACATTTCCGACATCGAGGTGAACTCCGGCCTGGTGCTGGCGCTCGACCAGATCACCGACCCGCACAATGTCGGCGCCATCCTGCGCACCGCCGCCGCCTTCGCCGTGGACGCCGTCATCGTCACCGACCGCCATGCGCCCGAATTTTCCGGCGTGCTGGCGAAAACCGCGTCCGGCGGGCTGGAGCATGTGCCCCTGGTCGAAGTCGTCAACCTCGCCCGCGCGCTGGAACACCTCGGCGACGCCGGTTTTCTGCGCGTCGGGCTTGATTCGGAGGGGCCGGCCAGCCTTGAGCACACCGTGCTGTCGCGCCCCACGGTCCTCGTGCTCGGCGCCGAGGGCAAGGGGTTGCGACGGCTGACGCGGGAAAAATGCGATGTGCTGGCCCGGCTCGACATGCCCGGCGCCATCAAGAGCCTCAATGTCTCCAACGCCTGCGCCGTGGCGCTGACGCTGGCGCGGCTCGCGCTCAAGCCATGATCATGGGCCCGCGAAAATCCTGGGTCGGCGAAAGTCTTAAGGCTTATCGCCGCCGCCCGCTTGCGCTTCGCGCCGATCGCGCCCATCCTCTCAAAAAACCACAATAAGAGCTTTCCAAGTTTGCCCGGGAGGATTCATGACCGACGCGGTTTTGTCGCGCGCCGATGACGCGGCGCGCCCGATGACGCCACAGGAAAAGCGGGTGGTGCGCGCCGCCTCCGCCGGCGCCGTGTTCGAATGGTACGATTTCTTTCTCTATGGCTCGCTGACCCCCGTCATCGCGCAAAATTTCTTTTCCAACGTCAACCCGACCGCCGCCTATATTTTCGCGCTGCTGGCCTTCGCCGCCGGTTTCGCGGTGCGGCCGTTCGGCGCCTTGCTGTTCGGGCGGCTCGGCGACCTCACCGGGCGCAAATACACGTTCCTCCTCACCATCCTCATCATGGGGCTGGCGACCTTCTTCATCGGCCTGCTGCCCAATTTCGCGGCCATCGGCTTCGCCGCGCCGGTGCTGCTGACGCTGCTGCGCATGGCGCAGGGGCTGGCGCTCGGCGGCGAATATGGCGGCGCCGCGCTGTTCGTCGGCGAGAGCGCGCCAAAGGGCCGGCGCGGCTATTTCACCTCCTACATCCAGCTCACGGCTTCCGGCGGGCTGCTGCTGGCGCTGCTGGTGACGCTGGGCTTCCGCGCCCTGCTCGGCGAGGCGGATTTCGCTGTTTATGGCTGGCGTTTCCCCTTCCTCGCCTCGTTCGTACTGCTGGCGGCCTCGGTCTGGATGCGGCTGCGGTTGAACGAATCGCCGGCCTACCTGAAGATCAAGCGGGCGGGTCGCGCGTCCGCCGCGCCGGTCGCGGAGGCGTTCGGATCGTGGCGCAACGGGCGGCTGGCGCTGATCGCGCTGTTCGGCGCCACCGCCGGGCAGGCGGTGGTCTGGTACGCCGGGCAGTTCTACGCCCTGTTCTTCCTCACCCAGACGCTGCGGCTCGACTCCACCACCGCCAGTCTGCTGATGGCCGGCGCGCTGGCGCTGGGCGCGCCCTTGTTCGTGCTGTTTGGCGCGTTGTCGGATCGAATCGGCAGAAAACCGGTGATCCTGGGCGGCTGCCTGCTCGCCGCCCTGCTCACGTTCCCGATCTTTCAGGGGCTGACCCATGCGGTCAATCCGGCTTTGGCGCAGGCTTCGGCCCGCGCCCCGGCAAAAGTGATCGCCGATCCGAACACTTGCGCTTTCCAGTTCGATCCGGTCGAGGCCAAGGCCTTCGTCAGCTCCTGCGACATCGCCAAAAACCTCCTGGCGAGCGCCGGGGTGAGCTACGCCAATGAGGCGGCGCCGCCGGGGGCGCTGGCGAAAATCGTGGTCGGCGACAGGGAGATCGCCAGTTTCGAGGGCAGGGGCCTCGACGAGGCCGGGCGCGCGGAAAGGCGCGCGACGCTGGAGCGACAGGTGGCGGAGACGCTGGCGCGGGCGGGCTATCCGTCGCGGGCCGATCCGGCCAAGGTCAATATTCCCGTGGCGCTCGCCCTGCTGACGGCGCTGATCGGGCTGGTGGCCATGACCTATGCGCCGATCGCGGCGCTGCTGGTGGAGCTGTTCCCCACGCGCATCCGCTACACCGGGCTGTCCACGCCCTATCATGTCGGCAATGGCTGGTTCGGCGGGTTGCTGCCGCCTTTGGCCTTCGCGCTGACGGCGGCGAGCGGGAATATCTATTCGGGCCTGTGGTATCCGGTGGCGGTGGCCGGCCTGACTTTTGTCGTGGGCCTGATTTTTGTGCAGGAGACGAAAGGCAGGGACATAGCGGCGGCGGATTGAGCGGGCTGTCCCGCCGTTCGGGCGAAGTTGAAGCCAATGCCGCCCCGCGTTCTCGATGGCGTCCGACAACGCCCCTCGCCCCGTCAACGGGGAGGCGGTGACTCCGCGTCCGGGTTGCGCGGCTCGCGCGGGTTTGTTAGCAGAGGATCTTCGCCGGCGTAGCACAGCGGTAGTGCAGCGGTTTTGTAAACCGAAGGTCGGGAGTTCGATCCTCTCCGCCGGCACCAATATTTTCAAATAGTTAGACAAAATCCGTGGAATGGCTCAAGCGCAGGGCAATCAGTGCGGTAACAAAAACAGAGGCGGGTAATACGCCTTTTTGCCCCAGAATCGCTGCTAGCTCGATTCGAGCGCCGGCTCTAGACTCTTTGTTTTCGCATGATCTTTTCCGAAAACCGGCGTCCACTTTTCGCGATCGCGCTCTGGTGGTGGCGCTCAGACACGAAAAAACCCGCCACCGGGTTTCACCGTGCGGAGCCTCTCCGGCAGGTAATTGACGTGGGTCAAAAAATTTTGGAACGTAAGCGAGGCAAGCGCGTTATCGTGCGGCTGACTTGCCGAACTTGGGCGATCTTGAGGAAATTCTGCATCAGTTTTGTGTAACGATGGAACATCGAGCATGTAAGCGAGTCCTCAGCGCCTCGCTTAAATCAATAATTCGTATATTCCAGCGAGTTTTGCAGAAAGAACGAAAGAAGCTGAAGTCATCGCGCTGCAAAAGCGTACCATGCCGCTCAGGTGGCAGGTTAATACTGTAATGTATGCAGGAGGCTTCAATATGCTGGTTTCGTATCAATTAGATCAATACAATTCGTCTGTGCCGCAATGCGCCAAAAGATCTGTACCCGCTTTCGTCGACGAGCTTTCTCAATGTATGCATTTAATTAAAGCTGCGAATCAGGAGCTTGCCGACAACCTTAGCAAGGATAGCGCCGAGCCGGCCGATCTCGAATTCGGCGTTATACTCTGCGACCTGCTGCTTTCAGAAGTCTCCGACGTCAGCAGGCGCATTGCAAGCGAAATCAAAGCCAAGCCTTCGAGGGCATGTGCCTCTGGACGCGGCGAGGACAGACCGAATCCAGCATGAGAAAAGACGCCCGTCAGCGAAAGACTGACGGGCGCTCTGATCTGGCGCCAAACTGGGGTGAATTCTACAAGGCATGCGAAACACGCCGCCCAGTGCGGCGCCGTCCTATTCGTCCGCCTCGTCCTCAAGATCGGCGTCGCCGTCGATCTCATCCATCAGCAGGATCAGCGCCTCGCTGGCGTCGGCGATCAGCACGCGCATGGCCGGCGTGAATTCCACGATTTGGGTGAAGTCGTCAGGGCTGGCGTGGTCTGCAACGGCTCAGAGGTCCTGACCGGCAAGCCGCGGGCGGTGAACGCGCTTTCTCGCCATGGTCAGCCACTATGTTTTCGAGACGACGTTCTGCAATCCCGCGACAGGCTGGGAGAAGGGCTAGATCGAGAAAAAGGTTCAGGACGGACGCCATCAGCTTTGACCGTCGAAGGTCGGGAGTTCGATCCTTTCCGCCGGCGCCATCAAATCAACCCCTTAGCGCCAAAGAGCGCCAGAAGACCGCCCCAGGGCGTCCCCGCGCGGGAAAGACATGGGCATGACGCGGCCCTTTTGCCTAAGCTCCAGCCGGGTTAGGAGTCTTGAGCTGAAGGGGCGAACAGATGCGCATTCTCGGTCTCACCGGTTCGATCGGCATGGGCAAGTCCACCACGGCCGCCCTGCTCGCGGCGCAAGGCGCCGCCGTGTTCGACGCCGACGCCTGCGTGCATCGGCTCTATGAGGGCGAAATCGTTCCGGCTCTGGCCGAGGTCTTTCCCCAGGCCGTGAAGGACGGGCGGGTCGATCGCGCCATCCTGCGCCTCGCCGTGGTCGGCAAGCCCAGGGAGATCGCGTTGCTGGAAAAAATCGTCCACCCGGCGGTGCAGCGCGGAAAATGGGATTTTGTCGCGGCCCAGGCCAAGGCGGGAACGAGCCTGTGCGTGCTCGACATTCCGCTCTTGTTCGAAACCGGCGACCACCGACGGGTCGATGCGGTGATCGTCGCGACCGCGCCGCCCGACGTGCAAAAGGCCCGCATTCTCGCGCGCGGCGGCATGGATGAGGGGCAGGTCGAGGCCATATTGAGCCGGCAGACGCCCGATGCCGAAAAGCGGCGGCGCGCCCATTTCATCGTCGAAACCCAGCATGGTCTTGCCCACGCCGAGCGGCGCATCGGCGTGATCCTGCGCGCGCTCGCGGTTTGACGCAGTGACGGGGATCATGCCGAGCGCGGCGCGCCCGAGGTCTACACCTCGACCTATGACCTGCGCAAAACGCTGGCGGCGACCGCCGCCCTGCTGAAATGGGCCGACCAAAGGGTGGTCGGCAAACTGCCGCGGGCGTCCGGCTTCGCGCCGCCCGCGCGCAGGGCGTCGCGCAAAACGGCTTGATTCTTTGCCGCAAAATCGGTTATTGAGGGACACCACAGGCCGCAAGGGCCTGTCCGAGAGCCGCATGACCTTTGTCGCCAACCAGACGCCTGTTCTGAACGCCGCGCTTGAAGCGCTGGCGGCGTCTGCGTCGCGCGCGCGCCTTCTCCTCCTTATCAACCCCTGAGGGCCGGCCGGGCTATGCCTGGGCGCTCAGGGGTTTTTGCCATCTCAACCCGAGCTTTTCGCCCGTGGCTGCGCCCTTGCGCGCCTTGCCCGAAAATTTTAAGGCAAACGGGCGTCCCTATTTGGAGACGATCATGACTGATCAAAACAACGACCGCGTTTTCATTTTCGACACCACCCTGCGCGATGGCGAGCAATGTCCGGGCGCCTCGATGACGCTGGAAGAAAAGCTGGAAGTCGCCGACGCGCTGGACGCCCTGGGCGTCGATATCATGGAGGCCGGCTTCCCCATCGCCTCGCAGGGCGATTTCGAATCCGTGTCAGAAATCGCCCGCCGGGTGAAGAACGCCTCCGTCGCCGGCCTGAGCCGCGCCGCGCCAAAGGATATCGACCGCTGCGCCGAGGCGGTGAAACATGCGCGCATCCCGCGCATCCACACCTTCATCAGCACCTCGCCGGTTCATATGCAGTACAAGCTGCAAATGGCGCCGGAACGCGTGCTGGAGCTGATCGCCTCCTCGGTGGCCCGCGCCCGCAATCACGTTGCGTCAGTCGAATGGTCGGCGGAGGACGGCACCCGCACCGAGCACGACTTTTTGTGCCGCTGCGTGGAGACGGCGATCAACGCCGGCGCCACCACGATCAACATTCCGGACACGGTCGGCTACACCACGCCGGACGAATATCGCGCGCTGTTCGAGATGGTGCGTTCGCGCGTCCCCAATGCCGACAAGGCGATCTTCTCGGTGCATTGCCACAACGATCTGGGCATGGCCGTGGCCAATTCCATCGCCGGCGTGATGGGCGGCGCCCGGCAGATCGAATGCACCATCAATGGCATTGGCGAGCGCGCCGGCAATGCCGCGCTGGAAGAAATCGTCATGGCGCTGAAGACCCGCGCCGACGTGCTGCCCTACAAGAACAATATCGACACCACCTTGCTGATGCGCACGTCAAAACGGGTTTCGGCGGTGACTTCGTTCCCGGTGCAATACAACAAGTCCATCGTCGGGCGGAACGCCTTTGCGCATGAGAGCGGCATCCACCAGGACGGCATGCTGAAGAACGCCCACACCTATGAGATCATGACGCCGGAATCGGTCGGCGTGTCCAAGACCTCGCTGGTGATGGGCAAGCATTCCGGCCGCCACGCTTTCAAGGAAAAGCTGAAGGAGCTGGGCTACGATCTGGGCGACAATGGCCTGGAGGTCGCCTTCACCCGCTTCAAGGATTTGGCCGACCGCAAAAAGGTCGTCTACGACGAGGACATTGTCGCCCTGGTGGACGACGAGATCGCCAACGCCCATGAGCGCATCCAGGTGATCGCCCTGTCGGTGATGGCCGGCACCAAGCAACCGCAATCCGCCGCTCTGACGTTGCAAATCGACGGCCAGCAGAAGACCTATCAGGCCACAGGCAATGGTCCGGTGGACGCGATCTTCAACGCGATCCGCGCGCTGGCGCCGCACGAAGCCAAATTGGAGCTGTTCCAGGTCCATGCGGTGACGGAGGGTACGGACGCGCAGGCGGAAGTCTCGGTGCGGCTGTCGGACGGCGATGTGGTCAGCGCCGGCAAGGGGGCGGACCCGGACACGCTGGTGGCCTCGGCGCGCGCCTATGTTTCGGCCCTGAACAAGGTTTTCGCCCGGCGCGCGCGGGGGACGGTCGAGGCGGTCGCCGCGCTCTGAAACGACTCCGCCGGCAAAAATCCGCCTCCCCTGGAGACTTTTGCCGGCGGACATTGCGCTTCGGCCGTGACAGCCGCGCGCTTGGAAAAGGAATTTGCTTCAAAATCCTGGTCTGGAAACCAGACCACTTGGTCATGCTATCCTTTGGGCGCCTGATGTAAATTCGCTGTTCGGCTTACGGGATCTCCGCAAACGGCGCAGGGGACGATACGGATGCTTTGCCTTTGGTCACGCGGGCGGACCTTCATGGATTCGCGCGTTCAGCCGCGTCGGTCGAGCTTAGGAGACGCCGCGAAATAAACGCGCCAAGAGAGCCGGGGTTCTCCTTCTCCCCTTGCGGGAGAAGGTGGCTCGTGGCGAAGCCGCGAGACGGATGAGGGGCGCTAACCGCCGCATATCCGTTCGAAATCAGGGGACGAACCCCTCATCCGGCCCCTTCGGGGCCACCTTCTCCCGCAAGGGGAGAAGGGGCGTCCACCATTGGGACCAGAGTCCGAACAAGGCGTCGATTAAGTTATTTCGTCGCGTCGCCTGAATGGGTCGCGGCGCATGTCCGGGCGGTCCCGGTACCGCACTTTCAAGCGAAGCGGGCGCCGGTTCGCGAACGCTCACGCGCACTTCGAATTGTCGGCCGCAAACCCTGCCGCGAAAACAAAAACCCGCCGTCTCCGGCGGGTTTTTGTGAGCGACGATGCGTCCCCCTCAGGCGGTGATGCGGTCGTCGGCGTCGGAGGGTTCCCGGAGCACATAGCCGCGGCCCCAGACGGTTTCGATATAGTTGCGGCCGTCGGAAGCATTGGCCAGCTTCTTGCGCAGCTTGCAGATGAACACGTCGATGATCTTCAGTTCGGGTTCGTCCATGCCGCCATAGAGATGATTGAGAAACATCTCCTTGGTCAGGGTCGTTCCCTTGCGCAGGGAGAGCAGTTCGAGCATCTGATATTCCTTGCCGGTCAGATGCACGCGGGCGCCGCTCACTTCGACGGTCTTCTGGTCGAGGTTCACGACGAGGTCGCCGGTGGCGATCACGGACTGGGCGTGGCCCTTGGAGCGGCGCACGATGGCGTGAATGCGCGCGACCAGTTCGTCCTTGTGGAAGGGTTTGGTCAGGTAGTCGTCGGCGCCGAAGCCGAGGCCCTTGACCTTGTCCTCGATGCCGGCGAGGCCGGAGAGGATGAGAATGGGGGTCTTCACCTTGGCCACGCGCAGGGTGCGCAGCACTTCATAGCCCGACATGTCCGGCAGGTTCAGGTCGAGCAGGATGATATCGTAATCGTAGAGCTTGCCGAGGTCGATGCCTTCTTCGCCGAGGTCGGTGGTGTAGACGTTGAAATTCTCGGACTTCAGCATCAATTCAATGCTTTGCGCGGTTGCGCTGTCGTCTTCGATCAATAGTACGCGCATGTGAAGTCCTCACCCCGCCCAAAGTATACGGCGCCTAGCCGGCCGCCGGCCTTGTCCCCCGACTGAACGACGCGAATCATACCCGAAGACGCTTAACGCCGAATGGTTAACAAAAGCTGATTCACCCTGGCAAGCTGTCTCGGGTCACAATCCTCGCTTCTTCGCCCCGGCGCGTCGCCGAGGGAAATTTTGTCTCGCAAGCTGGCCTGGACGAGGGGGATCGCCTCAAGCCGGCTTTGCTCCGCCCTCTCGGCCCGGTTGAGCGGGACGGTCGAACGGCTATGAAGCGAGTGTTAAACATGGCGGTTAACGAAGGCTGAACGCGCCCGACGCAATTGCATGCGCCACCCCGCTTTTTTTCGAATTCGACGAAAAAATGTCGCGCGAGTAATAAAACGGCAACCTCCCTGCGCCAATGTTCGGCTGTCTCGCGGAACAAATCGAGTTTGTGGAACAGGCTTTGCAGCTTGGTGAGTTTGGAGTCTCTGGCATGAAGTCGCGGGATACGCTCGTTCGTCTAAAGAAGTTTCAGGTGGATGAAAAACGCCGCCGGGTCGCCCAGATCGAAATGATGATCGCGGAATTCGGCCGGATGGCCGGCGATCTCGACCGGGAAATCGCCGCCGAGGAGCAGCGCACCGGCGTCAAGGATCAGGCCCACTACGCCTATTCAACCTATGCCAGCGCCGCCCGCGCGCGCCGCGACAATCTCGCGCAGTCGGCCGACGAGCTGAAGCATCAGCTCGAAGAAGCCAAGACGGCGCTCGACATCGCCAGCGACGAACTGGCCAAGGCGCAGGTGCTGGAAAGCCGCGAAAAGGGGCCGGCGCTCGCCGATCTCGCGCGCGACGCGATGGATCTCACGACCTTGCGCGGCGCGCGCGCCTGAACGGATATCCGATGGCGGCGGGACTTGCCTCGCGCACTGCGGGACTTGCCTTGCGCCGCCGCCTGTAGCAAACAGGCAAACCCGCGCGCGGTCCCGGACGAGCCTGAATGCTTCAAGATACGCCATCTGACAGCCCGTGTTCGCGCGAGGGGCCGCCCGCCGGCGGTCCGACAGGTAGCGATTCCGCGCCGCGGGAGCCAGATCGCAGGTCCCGCATGGATTTCATCAAACGCAATCTCGATTACATCTGGCCGGCGGTCGGCTTTGGCGCGGTCGCGGTGTCTTTCTGGCTGCTCTATCGCGAATTCGCGGGACAGGCGATCGGCCCGCAGTTGATTGCGGCCTTCCGCGCCATCCCGCCCGGCCATTATGCGCTGGCGATCCTGTCCACCCTGCTGGCCTATGCGGCGCTCGCCGCCTATGACCGCATCGCCCTGATCCATCTGGGCGTGGCGAACATTTCCTGGCGCTTCGTCGCGGCCTGCTCCTTCACGACCTACGCGCTGTCGCACAATATCGGCGCGTCCGTGGTCTCGGGCGCGGCGGTGCGCTATCGCGGCTACAGTTCCAAGGGCATGAGCGCGGCGCAGATCGCCATTCTGGTGGCGGTGTGTTCCCTGACCTTCCTGCTCGGGGACGTGCTGCTCAGCGGCGTCGGCCTGCTGCTCGAGCCGCACGCGCTGGCGCGAATCGGCGGCCTGATGCCGGAGTTCCTGCGGCCGTGGCTGGCCAATCCGAACAATGCGCGCTGGATCGGCGCCGCCTTCGTCGGCGCCATCGTGCTTTATGTCGCCGGTTCGGCCCTGCACATGCCCTCGTTCACCATTCGCGGCACGCGCATCGCCTATCCGCGCCTTTCGGTGGTGCTGCGTCAAATGATCGCCGCGCCCGCCGAATTGATCGGCGCCGCCGGCATCATCTATTTCGCTCTGCCCGAAGCCGGCAACCCCGGCTTCATCGTGGTCATGCTGGTGTTCATCTTCTCGTTTTCGGCGGCGCTGGCCTCGAACGCGCCGGGCGGGCTCGGCGTGCTCGAACTGGTGTTTCTCAAGGCCATGCCCGGCGCGCCGCAGGAAGGCGTGCTGGCGGCGCTGCTGCTGTTTCGCCTGTTCTACCTGCTGATTCCGCTGGGCATCGCCATTTTCATCGTGCTCGGTTTCGAGAAGCGGCGGCTCAAGGAGGCGATCCAGCACCACCACCAACTGGCCGAAAACCGCCCCCCGCCTCAGTAGGGCGTTTTCGAGCGGAGTGGAGCGCGGCTGCCGCCGCGTCGCGCCAGGAGGGCGCCCAACCGAATGGCCGGGCGTTCGACCAGCACGAAGTTCGCGGCGGCGACCAGCGTCACGGCGACCGCCGCCCCCGGCAACAGCAGCGGCGTCAGCGACGCGGACAGCGGCTCCACCAGTGCGCAGCGTGAACGCAACAGGCCGCCGAAATCGTCGCCGCACGCCACGCCAGCGAAGAAGAAGGGCGAGTCCTCCAGACGGGGCAAGGCCAAGGCCGTCTGGCTTGCTAACCAAAAATCAACATCGTATCCGCATCGTCGGGGCGCTGGCGTCAAAAAGTCGTCTTCGGACGCGTGATATGCGTCCGAAGCGCCAGGCGATGCTCATCCGCGCGGGTCTCCAGGCGATCCGGGTGGAGCGATTCCGATTGCGCCTCCCATCAAATCCTGCGCAAGGATCGTTCGATCTTCAGGAAGTCCGCCATGAACGCGCCGTCGAAGTCCCGTTATCTCTATCTCGTTCCCGTCTCGCGCGAGGCGGGCCTGACGTCCATGGCGCTTGGACTCGTGCGGGCGTTGCAGCTTTCGGGCGTCCGGGTCGGCTTCGTCAAGCCGATCGCGCAGCCCGAGGCGGCGGGCGAATCGGACCTTGCGTGTCACTTCGCGCGCGCGCTGTGCGGCGTCGCCACGCCCGACCCCATTTCCTTCGATCATGCCGCCTATATGGTGCGATCCGGCCGCCTGGCCAGCTTGATGGAGGAAATCGTCGCGGGGATCGACGACCTCGGCCGCGATTGCGCCCTGACGATTGTCGAGGGGCTGATCCCCGACGCGGACATTCAGATTGCGATTCGGCTGAACATCGAGATCATCCGGTCGCTCGGCGCCGATCTCGTTCCGGTGCTCGCGGGCGGGTCCAGCACGCTTGAGGACCTCGCGAAGAAGACCGAGGCGGCGATCGAGCAATATGGCGACGACGGCCGGCGCTCCATCGCCGGCGTGCTGATCAATCATTGCCATACGGGCGCGGCGGCGCTTCAGGCGGCTGGCGGCTTCATGCGGTCGAGCGGGTGCGGCGCCGTTCCCATTCTCGCGGCCGTACCCGATCTGACGGAAATCTCCATGCCGCGCGTCATCGACATCGCGACGGGCCTTGGCCTTGAGATCGTCCAGCGCGGCGATATCGAAACCCTGCGGGTCAAGACGCATCTGATCGCGGCGCGCGCGCCGGAAAAACTGCTGTCCTATCTTCGGCCGGGAACGCTGGTGGTGACGCCGGCCGATCGCGCCGACGCCATACTCGCGGCGGCGCTGCTCGCCCAGCGCGGCATGCCGCTGGCCGGCTTCGTCCTGACCTGCGGCGGCAGGCCGGCGCCGGAGGTGTTGGACGTGATGGCCGGCCCGCCGCTGGACCGGCTGCCGATCCTCGGCACGGAAGAGGACACGTTCACCATCGCGTCGCGCCTGTCGCATCTGTCGAGCCACATCGCCGCCGACGACCCCCAGAGGATGGAGCGGGTGATCGCCGCCGTCGCCGAGGCGATCGATACCCAGCCGCTGCAAGCGCGCATCGCGGCGCCGGTCGATCTCTTGATGCCGCCGCCGGTGTTCCGGCATAGGCTGGTCGAGGCGGCGCGCGAAATCGACGCGCGCATCGTCCTGCCGGAGGGCGACGAGCCGCGCACGCTGAAAGCCGCCGTGATCTGCGCGGAAAGGAAAATCGCCCGCTGCGTCCTGCTGGGTTCGCCCGCCAAGATCCGCTCCGTCGCCGCGGCTCATGGATTGGACCTGCCGCCCGCGCTGGAAATCGTCGATCCCGACGCGGTGCTGCGCGATTACGTCGCGCCGATGGTCGAACTGCGCAAGAGCAAGGGCCTGACGCCGCTCCAGGCGGAAAAGGCGCTCGAGGACACGGTCGTGCTCGGCACGATGATGCTGGCGCGCGACGTTGTCGATGGCCTCGTGTCCGGCGCCGTCCACACCACCGCCAATACGGTGCGCCCGGCCATGCAACTGATCAAGACCGCGCCGGGATCGAGCCTGATTTCCAGCATTTTCTTCATGCTGATGCCGGATCAGGTGTTCGTCTACGGCGATTGCGCCATCAATCCGGCGCCCAACGCCGAGGAACTGGCCGAGATCGCCATCCAGTCGGCGGATTCGGCGACGGCTTTCGGCATCGATCCGCGCATCGCCATGATCTCCTATTCGACCGGCGTATCCGGCGCCGGCGAGAATGTCGAAAAGGTGCGCCGCGCCACCGGACTCGTGCGCGCGCGCCGGCCCGATCTGGTGATCGACGGCCCGATCCAGTACGACGCGGCCTCGGTCGAAAGCGTCGGCCTGCAAAAGGCCCCGTCCAGCCCGCTGCATGGCCACGCCAATGTGTTCATCTTCCCCGATCTCAACACCGGCAACACCACCTACAAGGCGGTGCAGCGCGCGGCGAATGTCGTCACCGTCGGCCCGATGCTTCAGGGCTTGCGTAAGCCGGTCAACGATCTGTCGCGCGGCGCGCTGGTCGATGACATCGTTTACACCATCGCCCTGACGGCGATTCAGGCGGGCGCCCGCAAGCGCGCCGCCGCCGCGCCGGAGGCGCGCGCTCAGGCCTGCTGAAAGCCGGTCAGCGCATTGACGACGTTGATCCCGATTTCGGCGACGGCATAGCCGCCTTCCAGCACGAACAGGGTGGGCAGCCGCAAGGCGCCGATCCGCTCGCCCATGCGGGTGAAATCCGCCGAACCCAGCGTGAAGAAGCTGATCGGGTCGCCCGCGAAGGCGTCAACGCCGAGCGACACGACCAGGGCGTCCGCGCCGAAATCCGCGATTCTTTTCAGCGCGTCGGACAGCGCGGCCTCGTAATCCGTCCAGCCCGCGCCGCGCGGCAAGGGATAATTGGCGTTGGCCCCTTCGCCGGCGCCCGCGCCGGTTTCATCGGCATAGCCCGAAAAGTAAGGAAAGGCCTGGCGGGGATCGCCGTGGAGCGAGGCGAACAGGACGTCGCCGCTGTGGTAAAAAATGTCCTGCGTGCCATTGCCGTGATGGAAATCCACATCCAGCACCGCGCAACGCGCCGCGCCGTGGTCGCGCAGGAAACGCGCGGCGATGGCGGCGTTGTTGAGGAAGCAATAGCCGCCGAACAGATCGCGGGCGGCGTGATGGCCCGGCGGCCGGCACAGAGCAAAGGCCGCGCGCCCGCCTTGGGCAAGCGCGTCGGCCCCGCTCAGGGCGACCTGCGCGGCGGCTTGCGCGGCCTCCCAGCTTCCCTCGGTGAAGGAGGTGTCGGCGGCGAGCGCGTAATAGCCGAGCTTGCCGCCGATCGCCTCCGGTCGGCGCGCGCGGTCGCGGTTTGTCGGCCACACCATCGGGATGGCTTCGCCTTCATGGCCGGCGGCGGTCCATTCGCGCCAGGCCGATTCGAGAAAGGCGACATAATCGGCGTCATGGACGCGCAGCGCCGGCGCCAGCCCGAACTCGCGTGGCGCGAAAATCTCGCCGAGCCTGGCTTGGCGCAGGCGATCCAGAATCAGGGTGGCGCGCGCCGGACATTCGTAAGGCGCGACCAGCCGCCCGTTGGAGAGTTCGGTTTTCGCGTCCCGGCGGATGTGGCGCTCGGAATAGAAGATGTGCATGGTCCCTCAATTCGCGGGCAAAAACCCGCCCCCGAGGCGAGCGCGCTGAACAGGGCGATCGTCAAGCCTCTTGCGCCTCGGGCGCTTTCTTGTCCCTCGCCCCGCCGAGGACGAGCAGGCGCCCGGACAGGGGCGCGTTTTCGAGAATGTCGCGCGACAGGCCGAGCCGCGCGGTGGTCACGAACAGGGTTTTGCCGTCGGCGCCGCCAAAGGTGAGGCCGGTCGGGCGCGGGACGGGCAGGGCCAGCACGCCGCTGATTTCGCCGACCTCGTCGAGCTGGGCGAGGCTCCAGCCGTCCCACAGCGCCACCCACGGCCGCCCGTCGGCGTCGAGCGCGATGCCGCGCGGCTCGCCCGATCCGCGCGCGATCCGCGCGAGAATATGCGGCGTGGCGCGCCCGGCGCAAAATTCGTGAATGAGTCCGCGCTGGCCGTCGGCGGCGAAAATCTTGTTCGAATCGGGAGCGATGACGAGGTCGTCGATGTCGCCGGTCACGGTCCAGACTTTGGCGAAACCCAGCGACGGCGACAGCACGCCGATCTCCGCCTTGTCGCCTGCGTTGACCGCGACCCAGAGCGTCCCGTCGGGCGCGGCGCGCATCACGCTGGGGGGCGGGCAATCCGCGCGGACGGGAACCGGCCCTTCGCAAGCGGAGCTGAGGCGAAACCAGCCCTCCTGACACGCGACGATCACCCCGCCCTCCGGGGCCGGGCCGAGCGCCTGGATCGGCGTCGGCAGGGTCGCGCGCAGGCGCGGCTGGCCGCCCTCGGCCAGGGCGTAAACGACGGGCGCGAGGCGGTCGGCCCAGTACAGGCATTTGTCCCGCGCCGACCAGAACGGATTGCCGCCGTGGAAGGAGGCTTCGCCGCTGCCGCTCCAGCCATTGGCGCGTTTCGGCTCGATCGCGGGCAGGCGGCGGACCAGCGCGGCGCCGATGCGGCGCGCGGCGTCGATCAGTTCGGGGCCAAGTTGTTCGATGCGCTCCAGCGTCATGCGATAGGACGGCCCGGCGACGCTGATCGCGGCGACGCAGCGCCCCTCGGCGTCGTAAACCGGCGCGCCGACGCAGCGCGCGTTGAGGACGATTTCCTGGTCGTCGACGGAAAAGCCGCGCTGGCGGATGATGTCGAGCTGACGCCGCAGCAGGTCGGGATGGGTGATGGTGTGCGGCGTACACGCCTCGAAGCGCAGGCCCTCGATCAGGCGATCCGCTTTGCGCTGCGGCAGGAAGGCGAGGATCGCCTTGCCCTGGCTGGTGCAATGCAGCGGTTTCGACACGCCGAGCGGCGTCATCGAACTGTTGGCGTGCGCGCCGACGTATTTCGCCATCGACACCACGCCGTGGCCCGAAAGCACGGCGAGATAGGCGGTTTCCCCGGTCATGTCGCGCAGGTGGCGCAGCTCCATCGACGCGGTGGTGACGAGATCGGGATAGGCCCAGACGTTTTGCGCGAGATCGAGGAAATGGTAGCCGAGCGCCAGACCGTGACCGTCGACGTCGGAGCGCAGCAGCCCGCGCGCGGTCAGCGCCGAGACGATGCGATAGAGGGTGGATTTCGCCAGGCCGGTGGCCTCCACGAGGTCCTGGACGCCGACCGGCCCGGCGGAGCCGCCGACCAGATCGAGAATGTCGCAGGCCTTGGTGATCAGCGCCGTGCCATGCGCGCTGGCCTTGTCGTCGCGCCTTGCGGCGGCCTCCGCTGCTGTCATCGCCATTCTCGTGGCCATCCTCGTGGGTTCATCTCACCATATGAGATGATCCCGGTGGTGTCTCGCGTTTTTCCCCAATTCGCCGAACAGGCTTCAGGGCGGCGCGGGCGGGCCGGATCGCGTGGCGACGAAACGCGCCATCGCCGGCCCCGCCAGCAGCACCGCGAACAGGCGCAGCGTCTGCATGGTGACGACGAACGACCGGTCGACCGGGCTGGTTGCGGCGATGATCGAGATCGAATCCGCGCCGCCGGGGCTGGTCGCGAGATAGGCCGTCAACGGGTCCAGCCCGCAGAAGACGACCAGCGCCTGTCCCAGCCCGGCGCAAAGCCCGATCAGCGCAAGCGTCGCGACCATGATCGCCGGCAGGCGCCGCAGCGCATAAAGCAGCAGGGCGCGGGTAAAACGCAGGCCGATGCGCGCGCCGATCAAGGCATAGGCGCAGGCGAACAGCCAGGGCGGCAGGTCGATGGTCGCGCCAAAACCCTGCTTGGCGAAAACCGCCGCGACCAGCGCCAGCACGATGGGACCGCCGGAAAACCAACGCATCCGCGCGAAACCCACGGCGAACAGGACGATGGCGAGGGCGGGCAGGCACGCCCAGACATCCGGCGCGGCCGGCGCGGCGGTCTCCGCCGCTTGCGTCCCGATTGCGCGAAAATGCGCAAAGGCGGCCGAGGAGAGGGTGATGATCAGCACCCGCGTATATTGCATGAAGGCGACGAGTTGCGCGTCGGCGCCGTGATGGTCGGCCAGCACGGTCATCACCGTCGCGCCGCCGGGGCTGAGGCCCCACACGACGGTGGAGCTGGGCAACAGGCGCAGCCGCATCAGGACAAAACCCAGCAGGCTGCTCGCCGCGAGCACGAAGGCCACGCCGACGCCGAACAGGGGCCAGCGCTCCAGCAAGGCGTGCAGGAAATCGGCGGGCATGAAGCCGACGATCAGGCAGCCGACCACGGCCTCCGCGACAGCCGAGAGCGGCTCGGCGATCTCAAGCGTTTCCCCGCGCGTCGCCACGACAATCGCGGCGATCATCGGCCCGATCATGAAGGCGGCGGGGATGCCGAAATGGCGCAGCAGCGCGGTCAGCGCGGCGGCAAGGCCGACGAGCGCGGCCCATCCGAACAGTTTTGGCTGTGGCGGGAACAAGAAACTAGCCCTCATGCTGAGACGCGAGCGGAGGTCGCCTCTCGAAGCACGAAGGCGGTCTGCGGGTTTGTCCGCGTTCTCAGTCAAATCGATCCTGATCGATTCGAAGTTTTTCGGCGCTGCGTCAAGCAGTTTCACGTCACCGGCCAGGGCAATCGGGTGAACGAGTAGAGCGGCAGCCGAGCTGGGACTCCCTTCTCCCCTTGCGGGAGAAGGGAGTCCCGAAGGGGCATAGGCGCTAGGTTAAGCTTGGCGCCTGCCGAGAATTTCGTGGGTTGATCCCCTCGTGCTTCGAGACGGCGAGCTTCGCTCGCCTCCTCAGCATGAGGGGCTCAATGGAATCAATCCAGTAGCCCTCATGCTGAGGAGGCTCCGAAGGAGCCGTCTCGAAGCACGAGGGCGGTCCACGGCTTTTGCCGCAGCCTGCCAGCGCTTAACCGAGCGCATATGCCCCGAAGGGGTCGGATGAGGGGTTCAACCGCAAGGACAAAGGCGTTTTTCTCCGGCAGGCGCCCCCCTCATCCGGCGCTTCGCGCCACCTTCTCCCGCAAGGGGAGAAGGGAACACGACCGCGCGCGCCTCTTCTGTATTCTTGAAGTCACGGACCCCGGATCGAACCGGGTCGGCGCATTGCGCGAACCCATCTTGATGATCGGCGCGGCGGCGAGTCCTTGGGCTGGCGTCGCTCAGTGTTTTGGTCGCGGCGCGGTCTCGGCCGGGGCGCCAATGAGAATCGCGCGGAAATCGTTGACATTGGTCAGCGTCGGTCCGGTGACGACGGAATCGCCGAGCGCGGAGAAAAAGCCGTGGCCGTCATTGTCGTCCAGCGCGTCCCTGGGGCGAACGCCCGCCTTCCAGGCGCGGGAAATCGTGTCGGGCGTGAGGATCGCGCCGGCGATTTCCTCCACCCCGTCGACGCCATCGGTGTCGCCGGCGAGCGCCCAGACATGATCGAGGCCGTTCAGCGCGATGCCGAGCGCCAACAGGAATTCGACATTGCGTCCGCCGCGTCCCCCGCCGCGCACGGCGACGGTGGTCTCGCCGCCGGACAGCAGCAGGCAGGGCGGCTCAAAAGGCTGTCCGCGCAGCGCGATCTGGCGCGCGACGCCCGCCATGACGGCGCCGACCTCGCGCGCCTCGCCTTCAAGGGAATCCCCGAGAATGTGAACGGGCAGGCCGGCGGCGCGGCCAACCTCGGCGGCGGCCTCCAGCGCCATTTGCGGCGTCGCGATCAGGTGGGTTTCGATGTTTTGCAGGCGGGGATCGTCCGGCTTGACCGATTCGCCGCGCCCGCTTTCGAGCAGGTCGCGCACAGCCGGCGACATCTCGACGCCGTAGCGGTTCAAAATATCCAGCGCGTCGGCGCAGGTGGTGGCGTCGGGAACGGTCGGTCCCGAGGCGATGTCGGACAAAACATCGCCGGGAACGTCGGAAATCAGCAGCGACACCACCTTGGCCGGATGCGCCAGCGCGGCGAGCCGGCCGCCCTTGACGCCGGACAGATGGCGGCGCACGCAATTGATCTCGGAAATGCTGGCGCCGCACGCCAGCAGCGCGCGGCTGACCGCCTGCTTGTCTTCCAGCGTCAGGCCCGGCGCGGGCAGAGCCATCAGCGCGGAGCCGCCGCCGGAGATCAGGCACAGCACGGTGTCGTCGGGGCCGGCGGCGGCGGCGATTTCGGCGATGCGGCGCGCGGCGTCGAGACCGGCCCGATCCGGCGCGGGATGCGCGGCCTCGACGATGTCAATCCGCGCGCAGGGCACGCCATAGCCATGGCGCGTCACCACCAGGCCCGACAATTCGCCCGGCCAGTTGGCTTCGACCGCGCGCGCCATCGCCGCCGAGGCCTTGCCGGCGCCGAGCACGATGAGCCGTCCCTTCGGCGGCGCGGGCAGGTGAGGGGGGACGCAGCGCGCGGGCTGCGCGGCTTCAATCGCCGCGTCGAACATGCGTTTGAGGAGGGCGCGTGGCTCGAAGGTCATGGGTTCACCCCTTGTCGGGCTTTCCGCCCGACTCCGCAGTTTGCCACGAACGCGGGCGCTTGACATGGCGCCGGCCGAAGCCGCCGCGCCGTTTCAGTCCGACTGGCGCGCGCGGTCGGCGGCGACCAGGGCGAGGCCGCAGGCGACCGACGCGAAAGCGTCGCCAAACCTGAGTTTGTCCGCGCCGAACCGGCTTGCGAACAGATTTCGCACGGCGGGAACGAAGGACGTGCCGCCCGTCAGGAAAACCGCGTCAATGTCGTCGGGAACGGCGCCCGCGCGTTCCAGCGCCAGATCGACCGTCGCCTCCATGCTCGCCACGTCCTCGGCGATCCAGCGCTCGAAATCCGCGCGCGCGACCTCCGTTTCGATGCACAGTCCACCGGCGGCGAACCGGAACGGCGCGTGGTCGCTGGCCGAGAGTTGCGCCTTCAGTTTGGAAACCGCGACATAGAGTTCGTAACCGAGATCGTGATCGACGATCTCGATGAGATGCTCAATCTCTTCCGGCTTCTCGGCGTCCTTGGCGAGGCGGCGCAATTGCGCCATGGTGTCGGCGCTCTTGAGCAGGGACAGTTTGTGCCATTGCGCGAAGGCGGCATAATAGCGCGCCGGCATGGGCAACTGTTTCTCGAAGGACCGATAGACCGAGTTCCGCCCGAGTCGCGGCGAAACCAGATTGTCGATGAGGCGGAAGTCGAACGTGTCGCCGGCGACGCCGACGCCGGCATGGGACAGGGCGTTGGCCTCCAGCCGGCCGCCGGCGGGATTGAAGCGCATCACCGAGAAATCGCTGGTGCCGCCGCCGAAATCCGCGACGAGAACCGTTTCCGGGCGGGTCAGCGTGCGGCCATAAGTATAAGCGGCGCCGAACGGTTCATAGGCGAAATCCACCGTCTCGACGCCGGCGTTGCGATAGGCGGCCGTCATGCGCTCCAGCGCGAGCGTCTCGTTGGCGCGCTCGCCGGCGAACACCACCGGTCGCCCGGAGACGATGGGCAGGCGCGACAGCTCGGCCGGCAGGATGTCGGCGAGGAAGACGCCGATGAGATCCTCGATCAGGAATTTCTTGCCGAACAGCCGCGTGTCCTGGAACGCCGGACTGGAGACATAGGTTTTCAGCGATTGCAGGAAGCGATGCTCGCCGTCGATGTCCAGCGCGCGATCCAGCGCCGCCGGTCCCGAAACATGCCGCACCTTGGCGTGGGGCGGGCGGCCCTCGCGAAAGAACAGCAGAGCGGAGCGATAGGCGTCCACCGGCCCGGCGGGCGTGTCGAAGCGCCGCGCGACGACGGCGCCGGAGGCGTCCGCTATGGCGACGACGCTGTTGGTCGTCCCGAAATCGACGCCGATGGCGATCGGGTTCATCAATCCGAAATCCTTGTGTTCGCCGCCCCGCGCACCCTCCCGTCCCCGCGCGACGCCTGTTCGGGCGGACGTTCGGGAACGCGCCAACGCCTTGAAAGAGGAGGAATCGATGTGGCGGGGGAAGCAGTCCGAGCCTCACCTATCGTGGCAAACGGTCGATCCGTCAATTGAAAGGGCCGCCCGGCGCGTTTCGGCGGATTGACGAGGAACGGCGCAGCCATGATCTTGTCCCGGCCGGAGAGACCGGCAGGCGACCGCGCGTTTTTTTTGGCCCAGGCGAATGGGTCGGCAGGGGCAGGCAACGAAAGGCGAACCCTGCGACAGACCCAAAAGTTTTTGGAAATTAATTTGCCTTGAAGCGCATCGCGGTCCTATTGCATGGCGACGCCCGATGATGCGTTTGCGGGCGATTGTTTATTTATATTGCTGATTTCAATAGAAATAAGCTTTAAGGGGTCTTCGGGTTCAATATGTTCTGTCCATCTCCTTGGAAATCTTGCGGGATCGCATCAACTTTGTCTGGATTGGGTTGACGCAGCGCGATACCAACGTTAGGGTTCATCGACCCTGCGCTCGCGCAGCCGGGAATCGCGGTTGGACCAAAACTCAATTCATTCTTGAGGATCGCCATGGTTGCGAAGCTACTCGACGGCAAAACCTCCACCGACACCATTACGGTGAAGAGCGGAACGTTCTGGGGCACGGCCTACGACGAGGTAGACACCCATTTCACCCCCGCAGGCTTCAACGACGTCACCAGCTATTTGCTGAACGGCGCCGTCGTGGCGAAGCAGGTCAACAATCCGTCTGGCGGCTTTACCGTGACGACCTATGCCTCGGGCGTGTGGTCGCTGGTGTTCACCCAGAACGCCGACGGCTCCTATGACGGCCGGCACAATACGGCGGGAACCTTCTGGGGCGTGTCCTACGCCAGCTATGACCGTGCGGTGAGCTCCAGCGGCAAGGTTCTCGGCGATACCTATTACGACGCCAACGGCGCTGTCGTCGGGACGAAGACTTTTGCGGCCGGCGGCGCCTATACCGTGGATCTCTATGACTCGCTGGGCCGGCCCACGCTTGTCTATGTGGAGAACGCCAACGGCTCGCATTCTGAGCAGCACTGGCTGCCCGGAACCTTCTGGGGCATCGGCTACGCCAGCGTCACCTGGAAAGACACGGCGACGAACTTCAACTACGAGAATGATTATTTCGACACGTCGGGCCATGAAGTCGCTTCGGACGTCCTCAAGACCGATGGCAGCTTTGTCGTCACGACCTACGATTCCAACAACAAGCCGACGCTGATCTTCACCCAGAACGCCGACGGCTCCTACGACGGCGAACATTTCACCAGCGGAACCATCAATGGCGTGACCTATGCCGCCTTTGACCGCGCCTTTGACAGCAAAGGCGTATTTTTCGCGGAAAGCTGGTACGGCGCCGACAACAATCTCCTGTTGAAGGAGACCTTCTCGCCCACCGGCAAGATCACCAGCATCGACACCTACGCCAATGGCGGCCACGACCTGTGGAGCGCGACCGGCGGAACTTTCTGGGGTCTGTCCTATTCGTCCAGGGACACGTTCTACGACTCCAAGGGCTTCAATTACGACATCAAGTTCCTCGACGCTTCCGGCAAACTGCTCGCCGACAAGACCAATTTCTCCGACGGCGGCTGGGAGGTGCAGCTCTACCCCAGCGCGGTCTCGTCGCCGACCTCGACCTTCATCCAGAACGCCGGAGTGGGCGCCGGCTACGAAACCATCAAGCCGATCACCAACAGCCAGATCGCCGATCAACAGACGGCGTTCTACAGCGGGACCGGGACGCTGGAGACTCTGGTCTCGACCAAGAACGGCGTCGCCGCGCGCGTGGACAATTACGACTCCACCGGCAAGCAGGTGTCCTCGCAACTCCTGTCCGCGAACGATCCTTCGGCCCCGCTCGGCAAGACCAACCAGATCGACTTCTTCGCGCTCGACAAGGCCAGCACCACGCTGGCGTTCAAGGAGGACGCCTCCAACAGCTTCGCCACCTTGACGCTCAAGCAGGGTGACGAGAGCTTGAGCCTCGTCCTGCTCGGCCAGTATTCCGCTGGTCAGTTCGGGCTGGCCGCCGACGGCCACGGTGGTTCGCTGCTGACCTACACGGCCCAGACCAACCCCACGCTTGCGGCCAGCCACTGACCACGGACTCGGACATTCCTGAACGCCAGCCCGGTCTCTTCCGGGCTGGCGTCTTTTTCAAGGCCTGGGCCACCCACGTCTTGCGCGCCCTGATGGCGTGGCGCGCGCGCGTGACCGGCGAAGACGATGCGACCCCGCCGCCCGAGCCAGAGCCGTCCGAAACCGGATCGACCGAACGCGGCGCGCCCGACAGCGGCGCCTTCGCGCTCAGCATCGTGCTGCGCATGATGGGCCTTCCCGCCGACGCCGAGCGCATCCGTCATCAATCCGGCAAGTCGGGCCACCTCACCACCGAGGATTTGCTGCGGGCCTTGCGCGCCTTCGAGGTGAAGGGGAAGCTCGTCCGGCTTCCTTTCGAGCGCCTGATCAAGGCGCCGCTGCCGGCGATGGTGGCCGCCCGCGAAGGCGGCTGGATCGTGGTGGGCCGTATCGCCGACGAGCAGGTGATCGTCCTCAAGCAGTTGGAGATCAAGCCGTCGCTGCTTTCGCGCGCCGAGTTTGAAGATATCTGGGATGGCCGCGTCCTTCTCGTGACCCGGCGCGCCGGCCTGCGCAATCTGGCGACGCGCTTCGGCCTGTCCTGGTTCATCGCCGCCATCACCAAATATCGCAAGCCGCTGCTGGAAGTGCTGGCGGCCTCGTTCTTCCTCCAGATTTTCGGCCTGTTGACGCCCTTGTTCTTCCAGGTGGTGGTCGACAAGGTGCTGGTGCATCGCGGCCTGTCCACGCTGGAGGTGCTGGCTGCGGGGCTCGCGCTGCTGTCCGTGTTCGAAGTCACGCTGGGCGGGCTGCGGACCTGGCTGTTCGCCCATACCGCCAACCGAATCGATGTCGAACTCGGCTCGCGCCTGTTTCGCCATCTGCTGGCCCTGCCCATGGCCTATTTCGGCGCGCGCCGCGTCGGCGACACGGTGGCGCGGGTGCGCGAACTCGAAACCATCCGGCAATTCCTGACCTCATCGGCCTTGACGCTGGTGCTGGACCTGTTTTTCGCCTTCGTCTTCATCGGCGTGCTCGTCGCCTATTCGCCGTCGCTGACGCTGGTCGTGGTCGGCGCCGTTCCGATCTACGTACTGATCTCCGTGCTGGCGACCCCGCTGTTCCGCCGCCGCATCGAGGAGAAATTCGCCCGCGGCGCCGAGAATCAGGCGCTGCTGGTGGAATGCGTGTCCGGGGTCGAGACCGTCAAGAGCATGGCGCTGGAGCCGGTGCTGCAACAGCGCTGGGAGGAGCAACTCGCGGCCTATGTCACCGCCTCGTTCAAGGTGGTGAGCCTCGGGACCTGGGCGCAGCAAGCCGTGCAGGCGGTCAACAAGATCGTCACCGTCGCGATCCTGTTCCTGGGCGCGCGCCAGGTCATCGCCGGCGAACTCACGGTCGGCGAACTGGTGGCGTTCAACATGCTGGCGGGGCAGGTGACGCAGCCGGTGCTGCGGCTGTCGCAACTCTGGCAGGATTTCCAGCAGGCCCGCGTCTCCGTCGAACGGCTCGGCGACATTCTCAACACGGCGGCCGAACCGTCCTCGAACGGGCAGGCCAATCTCCCGCCCATTCGCGGCGCCATCCAGATCCGCCATGTCACCTTCCGCTATCGCCTCAACACGCCCGCCGTGCTCAGCGACATCAGCCTCGACATCGCCGCGGGCGAGGTGATCGGCATTGTCGGCGCCTCCGGCTCCGGCAAGAGCAGCCTGGTCAAGCTGGTCCAGCGCCTGTTCGTGGCCGAGGCCGGGCAGGTTCTGGTCGATGGCGTCGATCTCGCCCAGGCCGATCCCGCCTGGCTGCGGCGCCAACTCGGCGTCGTGCTGCAAGACAATGTGCTGTTCAACCGTTCGGTGCGTGAAAACATCGCCATCGCCAATCAGGCCATGACCATGGATGAGATCATCGCCGCCGCGCGTCAGGCCGGGGCGCATGAATTCATCCTCGGCCTGCCGGAAGGCTATGACACCGTGGTGGGCGAACGCGGCGCGACGCTGTCCGGCGGCCAGCGCCAGCGCATCGCCATCGCCCGGGCGCTCGCCAACCAGCCGCGCATCCTGATCTTCGACGAGGCGACCTCGGCGCTCGATTACGAGAGCGAAGCGGCGATCCAGGCGAACATGGCGGACATCTGCCACGGCCGCACCGTCCTGATCGTCGCCCATCGCCTGTCCACCGTGCGCGCCGCGCATCGCATCGTGGTGATGGAGGAGGGCCGCGTCGTGGAGGAGGGAACCCACGCGCAACTGGTGGCGCGCGGCGGGCGCTACGCCCAGCTCTGGCGCATTCAGAACGAGGGTCCGCGCAAGCTGGCGCCAAGTGGTCAGGTTTCTGGCGCCCCGGTCTCTGGCGGTCCGGTTCTGGCGGGAATCGTGAAATGACAGGGGGCCGAATCTCGCCTCTGCATCGCGCGTCGGCGCCTGTCGAACGGGCCTTTCTGCCGGCCGCGCTCGAAATCGTCGAGACGCCGCCCTCGCCGACGGCGCGCTACACCGGCTGGGCCATCTGCCTTTTCCTGGTCACCGCCCTGGCCTGGTCCTGGTTCGGCCATGTGGACATGATCGCCGCCGCGTCGGGCAAGGCCGCGCCCGCCGGCCGCACCAAGCAGATCCAGGCGTTCGAGACCGGCGTGGTGCGCAAGATCCTGGTCGAGGATGGCGATCGCGTGACGGCCGGACAGCCGCTCATCCTGCTCGACCAGACCCTGGCCGGGGCGGACCGCGATCGGTTCGCCGATCAGTTCATGCGCGCGCGGCTCGATGTGGCCCGGCTGACCGCGCTGCTCGCGGAAGCGGAGGGACGGCCGCTCAAGGAGGCTTTCGCCGGCATCGAGGCGCCCGAGGACTCGCTGCGCGAAGCGCGCGGCCGCTTCGCCGCCGACCGCGCCAACCGTCAGGCGCGGCTGGCGGGCGCCGACCGCGACATCGCCGCCAAGCGCTCGGAACGCGCCGGTCTCGACGCCCAGCTCGCCAAGGTTGACGCCTCCTTGCCGATGACGGCGGAGCGCGTCAGGATTCGCAAATACACTTTCGAGAAGGGCATCGGCTCCAAGCTCGACTATCTCAACGCGGCGCAGCAGCAATCCGAACTTGAGAACGACCGCAAGGTGACGGCGGAAAAGGCGGTGGCGACGGAGGCGGCGCTCCAGGCGGCCATCGCCGACCGCGCCAGAATCTCGGCCGAAACCGAGCGCGACTGGCGCTCCGAATTGCAGAAGGCCCTGCGCGACCGGGCCGAGGCGCAGAGCGAACTCGCCAAGGCGGAACGGCGCACCGGCCTGACCTCGGTGACGGCGCCGATCGATGGCGTGGCGCAGGATCTCGCCGTGCATACCGAGGGCGGCGTGGTGCAGGCCGGGCAGCAATTGCTGCGCGTGGCGCCCACCGATGGCGCCCTGGTGATCGAGGCCGTGGTCGAGAACAAGGACGCCGGCTTCGTCCGCGTCGGCCAGGAAGCCGAAATCAAGGTCGAGGCCTTTCCCTTCACCCGCTACGGCTTCCTGCATGGCAAGGTGGCCTCGATCGCGCGCGACGCCACGCCCGATCCCGAGGAACAGCAGGCGCGCGGCGCGACGCTCGATCACGGCCCTAACGAATTGCGCCGCTCGCAGGGCCTGGTCTATGTCGCGCGCATCACCGTGGACGATGCGACGCTCGACGTGGACGGGGTCTCAACCCGTCTGGAGCCGGGCATGGCGATCACGGCGGAAATCAAGACCGGACGCCGCCGCGTGCTGGATTACCTGCTCTCGCCCATCGCCCAGCGCACGCACGAGGCGTTGCGGGAACGCTGAAACTCTTTCAGTTCAGGTTGAACCTGATGCTGGTCGCGGTGGAAAACCGGCCGCCCGGCGGGGGCGGGGCGTGGAGCGCGCTCATGATCGCGCGCGCCGCGCCGTCGAGCGAGGCGTCGCCGGAGGAGCGGGTGATCGATCCGCTGACCACGCGCCCCGACGGGCCGATGGTGAAGGCCACGCCCACCGCGCCGGTGACGCCGGCCGCCCGCGCCGCGGCGGGAAAGAATTTGCGGCGATTCAACTCGGCCAGGACGAGGCCGGCATAGGACGCGACCGACATGCCGCTGGCGCGCGCCGCGCCATGCGCCGCGCCGCGATGGGCTTCCTGGCGCGCCTCCCGCGCCTCGCGGCGCTCCTGAGCGTCTTCCCGCGCCTCGCGCCGCCTTGCCTCCGCTTCGTGCTTGCGCTGCTCAATCCGCCGCAATTCGGCTGGACTCGGCTCGTCGTCCGGCTCCACCTCGGGTTTTGGCTTGACGACCGGCTTGGGCTTGGCGACCGGCAGGGGCGGGGCCTCCGGCGCGATTGTTTCCGGAGGCGGCGCGGTCAAATCTGCCGCTGGCGGCGGCGCGGAAGCCTCGGCCGGCGGCGGCGCTTCGGCGGGCTTGATCTCGTCCTGCGGCCTCTGGTCCTCGCTCGCGTCGCCGAGCGCAACCAGACCGACTTCCATCGATTCGAGCGGCGGCGTCGCGTCGAGGTCCGGTTTCACCACGACAAAAACGGCGGCGTGGGCCGCCAGGATCAGCGCCAGCGCCGCCGGGCGCAGCCAGGGCGGTCGCAGCGAAGCCGGTCGCCGGGCGGGCGCGGCTTCCGTCAAGGGCGAGACGGCGTCGCTCATGGCCGCAACGGCTCGGCCGCCGCCGGCGCCGCCGTCTTGTGGCTGTCGGTGACGATGGCGAGACGGGTGAGGCCATTGCCGGCGAGTTCGTCCATCAGCGCCACGATCTGGCCGAAGGCGGCGTCCTTGTCGCCGCGCAGGTGGATGGTGCGATTGAGATCGTCGCCGACCTTCAGTTTGATCCGCGCCACCAGATCGGCGCGGTCAATCTGCTCGGCGCCCAGCGACACCTTGCCGTCGCGGTCGATGGCGACCACGATCGGCTCCTTCGGGTCGAGCGGTTTGGCCGCTTTCGCCTGCGGCAAGTCCACCTTGACGCCGGTGGCGAGCAGCGGCGCCGTCACCATGAAGATGATCAGCAGCACCAGCATGACATCGACCAGCGGCGTCACGTTGATGTCGGCCTGGGGCCGGAAAAAGCCCAGTTTTCCGTTCTGTTGAGGGGCGCCAGCCATTTGCCTCTCCCTCAACCGGGATCGCGACAAAAATCCGCCGCGCGGTCGGCGGCGCGATGGATCATGCGCTGCCCGAGCCGCGAAAAAGCCGCGCCCAGCCTGTTATAGGCGATCGAGGCGGGGATGGCGGCGGCCAGTCCATAAGCCGTGGCGGCGAGCGCCTCGGCAATGCCCGGCGCGACCACCGCGAGCGAGGTGTCGCGCGCCGCCGCTATGCCGACGAAACTCGCCATAATGCCCCAGACCGTGCCGAACAGGCCGATGAACGGCGCCACCGAGGAAATCACCGCGAGATTGGCGAGGCCGCCCTCGGCCTTCATCAAAATCTCGACATGGCCGCGCGTCAGCTTTTCGGCGACGCGGGCGCGCCGCTCGGAAACGGTTTCGCCGGCGAGGCGGATTTTCGATTCGTTGTAGCCGTCGACGTCGGAAGCGGCCAGCAGCGGCGATTGCGGCGCGCGCAACGCCCCCGACAGCCGCGTGAGGCCGAACAGCGATTCGACGATCAGCAGCCAGCACCAGATCGAGGCGAGGCCGAGCACGACCATCACGATCTTGCCGACGAGACCCGCCTGCAAAAACAGGGCGAGCGGAGATAAGGAGAGGGCGTCCATGCTGATTCCTTGGGTGACGGTCGGCTTGTCGCACGTTTCCGTCGCGTTTACGACAGACTAGCGGTGGTGGTCGATCCGCGCCACACTCGGCTTCGGGAAAATTTCCCGGTGGGTTTTTCGAAACAGGAGGACGCATGGCGCGGCGCGCGGGCGGGGCGGATTTGCCGCTGCATGGCGGAAGGGTTCCGGCCTGGCTCGGCCAACGCATGACGCGGCTCGGGGCGGTGATCGCGCAGGCTATCGTGCATCATTACGGCCGCGACGAGTTTTTGCGGCGACTCGCCCATCCGTTCTGGTTCCAGTCGTTCGGCGCCGTGATGGGCATGGACTGGCATTCCTCGGGAATCACCACCAGCGTGATCGGCGCCCTGAAGCGCGGCCTTGAACCCTTGTCGGGCGAGCTTGGCCTGCACGTCTGCGGCGGACGCGGCAAACATTCGCGCCAGACGCCGATCGAGTTGCGCGACATTGGCGCCCGCGTCGGCTTCGACGGCGCCGCCCTGGCGCAAGCGAGCCGCATGGTGGCCAAGGTGGACAGCGCCGCCGTGCAGGACGGGTTCGATCTCTATCTGCACGGTTTCATTGTCGCCGATGACGGCAAATGGGTGGTGGTGCAGCAGGGCATGAACGGCGAAACGCGCTATGCCCGGCGCTATCACTGGCTCTCCGAAGGTCTGGAGGATTTCGTCGATGCGCCGCACGCGGCCATCGAGGGCGAGACGCAAGGCGAGATCGTCAACCTCACCGACCGCCGCGCGCGAAAATCGCGGGCGCTTCAGCTCGACCTGTTGCGCGATCTCGGCCCCGGCGGCGTGGCGCGCGAGTTTTTCGCGCTCGAACAGCGGCCCGAGCCGGCGCAAATGACGCTGCCGCATCTGATGCTGCCGGCGCATCACGAGGTGAGGTCTGATAATGTGGTGTTGCGCCGCCTGCATGGCGCGCTGGCGGCGGCGGCCGACAGCGGCCCGAAGGATTTTTCCGACTTGCTGATGGTTCCCGGCGTCGGCGCCCGCACCGTGCGCGCCCTGGCTTTGGTGGCGGAAGTGGTGCATGGCGCGCCCTGCCGCTTCTCCGATCCGGCGCGGTTTTCGCTCGCGCATGGCGGCAAGGACCGCCATCCCTTCCCGGTGGCGACGGCGGTTTACGACCAGACCATCGGCGTGCTCAAGAGCGCGGTGGCGAAGGCCAAGCTCGGCAATGACGATCGGCTGGAAGCCCTGCGGCGGCTGGATGCGCAGGCGCGGCGGCTGGAGCGGGCGGGCGGCGAGTCGTTTGATTCGATCGTCGGCGAGGAGCGGCGGCGCTCGGCGGATTATGGCGGACGCAGCGTATTCGGATGGGAGCAAGCGCATGTCGATGGAAAATAAGGCGGTATGGGCGGCCGGCATCGACGACGAACTGGCGTTCTGGACGCATTGGATCGCGACGCGCGGCGGGCAATGGCCCGATGATTTCGCCATGCGCTGCGACCCGGCCGCGCCGTTGCAGGACGAGATCGCGCGCTATCTGCCGCACCCCGCGCCGTCGCCGCTGTCCCTGCTCGATGTCGGCGCGGGGCCGATGACCTATGTCGGCAAGGTTTTTGGCGCCACCGCCATCGACCTGACCGCCGTGGACGCGCTCGGCGACGCTTACGCACGGCTCGATTTCCCGCCCGGCCTGCCGCTGGTGCGGACCAAAACCTGCGACAGCGAGGCGCTGTCGCGCCTGTTTCCGTCAAACCGTTTCGACGTGGTGTTCTCGCGCAACGCGCTCGATCACGGCTACGATCCGATGCAGGCCATTCTCGAAATGATCGCGGTCGCCAAACCGGGAGGGCTGGTCATCACGCTCAACTGGTGCAACGAAGCCATGCGCGAAAACTGGCGCGGGTTCCACCAGTGGAATTTTTGCGTCGAGCAAGGCCGGTTCATCATCGCCGACCGGACGCGGCGCTTCCTGGTGAACGAGGCGGTGCAAGATCTGGTCGATATCGCGCATCTCAGCGCCGAGGACTCCGGCGTGGTCCATTGCGTGATGCGGAAGCGAACGCCTCGATAAAACGGCTCCGGCGCAACCGGCTTTGGCGCGCGGCGGCGGATGCGCTAAACTCCCCGCGAGGAGTTTCGCCGCATGAATGGTCCCATCCGTTATGTCGAGCCGGTCTATCGCCCGCCGAGCGAGGCGGAGTCGCTGATTCTGCCGGTGACCGACGGCTGTTCGTGGAACCGCTGCACCTTCTGCGACATGTACACCGCGCCGCAAAAGAAATTCCGCCCGCGCGACGAGGCCGAGGTTTTCGAGTCCATCAAGCGCTGCGGCGAAGTTTACGCGGGCGAGGTCCGGCGCGTCTTCCTCGCCGATGGCGACGCCCTGACGCTGTCCACGCGGCGCCTCGTCGCCATTCTCGAAGCGCTCCGGCGCGAAATGCCGGCGGTGCGGCGGGTGTCGAGCTATTGCCTGCCGCGCAATGTGAAGAAGAAATCGGTCGAGGAATTGCGCGAACTGGCCGATCTCGGCCTGAGCATGGTCTATGTCGGCGCCGAATCCGGCGACGATGTCGTGCTGGACAAGGTCAATAAGGGCGAGACCTTCGACTCGACGCGCGAGGCGCTGCAAAAACTGGGCGAAGCCGGGATCAAGCGCTCGGTGATGATCCTCAACGGCCTCGGCGGCGAGGTTTACAGCCGCCAGCACGCGGAAAATTCCGCGCGCCTCGCCAACGAGACCCAGCCGGAATTTCTGGCCACGCTGGTGGTGAGTTTCCCCAAGGGCGACGCGCGGTTGCGCGAAAGATTCCCGGAGTTCGCGCCGCTGAGCATAGACGGTCTCCTTCGGGAAATGGAGTTGCTCGTCGCCACGCTCGACTTGCGCCGCACCGTGTTTCGCAGCGACCACGCCTCCAACTGGCTGGTGCTCAAGGGCACGCTCGGCGCCGACAAGGCGCGCCTGCTGGAGCAATTGCGCGCCGCCATAGCCGCGCCTGATCAGGCCCCGCTGCGGCCGGCCTGGGCGCGGGGGCTGTGAACGCGTGACACGGATGTCACAGGGTTAACGATTCCGCTCGGCGTGGCCTCTTGACTTGCATTTTGTCAATTCGCTTCGTTTTGCGCGCATGCTAACCTCGGCTTCACCTTTGGAGACCGGCTTGCGGCGCGTATTCGCGATCATTCCCCTGTTCCTGGCGGCCCTGCTGGCGCAGATCTATGCGCCGGTCGGGTCGGGCCTCGCCATGGGTCGGGCGCAAATTCAGGGCGTCGCGTTGGCGCCCATCTGCGCCGGCGCAAATGGCGCGCAAGACAGGGGCGCGCCGCATGCCCCGGACGCCTGCTGCGACCTGTGCAAATTCGTGCTGTCGGGCGCGGCGCCGGTCGCGCCCGCCGCGCTGAAGCTTTCGTTCCGGTCCTGCGCGCCGCGCCGAATCGCCTGGACCCTTCCGGTCGCGCGCGTTCTGGTCGCCGCCCGCCGCGAAACCGCGCAGGCCCGCGCGCCGCCTTCCGCAAGCTGAATCCCGATCCATTTTCTCGATCGCCGGGCGTGTTGCGCGCCCGATGTCTCCGCTTGTGAAAGTCTCATCATGACCCGTCTCTCCACCCTGCTGCTCGCGGGCGTTTCGCTGCTGCCCGTCGGCGCGCGCGCGCAAGACCTTCCCGCCATCGACGTTTATGCCGGGCGCTCGCCCGCGCCGGCATTCGCGCCCGCCGTCGAACCCGCGCGCGAAGAGAAAATCCTGAATTACACGCCGCGCGGCGCCGATTTGGCGCAGGCCCTCGGGGATACGCCCGGCCTCGCCCTCGCCACGGGCGGCGGCGTCTCCAGCCTGCCGGTGATCCACGGTCTCAACGACGACCGCAACGCCATTGTGCTCGGCGGCGTGCCGATCTCCGCCGCCTGCGCCAATCACATGAACCCGCCCTTGTCCTATCTCGATCCGCTGGCGGTGGGCGAAGTCGAGGTCATCACGGCGAATGTCCCGGTGAGCAAGGGCGGCGATTCCATCGGCGGCGCCATCATCGTCAAGCCGCGCGCCCCGGCGTTCGCCAGGGCCCCGTCCGCCGAGGTCAAGGGGCCGCTGCCGCCCGGCTTCGTCGCCAGCGCGACGGTTTCGAGCAGCTTCCGCTCCAACAGCGGCGGAGTCAGCGTCGGCGGTCACGCCAACATCGCCAACGACCATTTCAGCCTGAGCTATGACGGCGCCTGGACCAAGGCCGGCGACTATCACGCCGGCGGCGGCGCGCTGGTGCGCGCCACCCGCTACGAGGCGCAGAACCATTCGGCGACGCTGGCCTACCAGAACGACGGCCACGCGCTGGCGTTCCGCTACGATTACCAGCATATTCCCACTCAGGGCTTCCCCAACCAATACATGGACATGCTGCTGAACCGGGGCAACACGTTCGACCTGTCCTACAAGGGCGCGTATGGCTTCGGCCGGGTCGAGGCCAACGCCTATTACCACCTGACCCAGCACTACATGAATTTCCTGGCCTCGCGCGTGGGCTACAACACCTCGCCCACCAGCGGCATGCCCATGTATGTCAACGGCCAGGATTTCGGCTACCGGCTCAAGGCGGAAATCGACGCCAGCGCCGCCGATCTGGTGCGGCTCGGCAGCGAATTGCACATGCAGCGCCTCAACGAATGGTGGCCGACCCCGACGAACATGCTGATGATGGGTCCGGGCATGATGTGCTGCGGGACCTATCTCAATGTGAACCAGGGTCAGCGCGACGTGCTTTCCACCTATGCCGAATGGGAGCGCCGCTGGAGCCCGCAATGGTCCACAAGCCTGGGCTTGCGCAACGATGTGGTGTGGATGGACGCCGGCGACGTTCAGGGTTACAGCGCCAAGGCCTATGGCGCCGACGCCAGCGCCTTCAACGTCAAGGACCATGCCAAGACCGACGTGAACTTCGACGTGTCCGCGCTCGCCCGCTACACGCCGTCTGACTTCGCCGCTTACGAAGTTGGCTATACGCGCAAGACGCGTTCGCCCAGCCTTTACGAGCGCTACACCTGGGCGACCTCGACCATGGCCGCGCATATGATCGGCTGGTTCGGCGACGGCAACGGCTATTATGGCGACGTCAATCTCAAGCCGGAAGTCGCGCACACGCTCGCCGCCACGGCGCAATGGCGCGGGCGGGACTGGACGGCCAAGGTCACGCCCTATTATTCCTACGTCGAGGATTACATCGACGCCAACTACGTGAAGACGCTCGGCTCCGGCGCCAACGCCACCAATCTGCTGCGCTTCGCCAACCACGACGCCGAGCTTTACGGCTTCGATCTGTCGGGCCGCGCCGTCGTCGCGCGCACGGTGGATTACGGCGATTTCTCGCTGGCCGGGCAGTTGAATTATGTGCGCGGGCAGCGGCGCGACGGGCTGAATCTCTACCACATGACGCCGCTCAACGGCAAAGTCGCGCTGGAGAACAGCATCGCCCTGTTCGGCGGCCGGTTGACCAGCGCGGTGGAGGTTCGCGCCGTCGCCGCCAAGACCGACGTGCAGGCGATCCGGCTGGAGCCGACCACGGCGTCCTTCGCGACGGTCAACCTGCGCACGGCCTACGAGATCCAGAACCTGCGCTTCGACCTCGGCGTCGAAAATCTCGCCGACAAGCTCTATTACGAGCCGCTCGGCGGCGTGGACGTGGCCGACTGGCGCGCTGGCGCCAACGCGCTGATCCACACCCCGCTCGCCGCCCAGGGGCGAACGGTTTATGGCGGCGTCACCGTCAAATTCTGAAGGGCAAGCGGGGCGGCGCGCCGCCCCGCCGAAATCTTGGTCTTGGGGGCGGCGCGCCGCCCCGCCGAAATTCTGGCCCTGGGGGGCGGCGCGCCGCCCCGCCGAAATTCAGCTCTGGTTCGGGCCGCGCATCAGCTTGATCGCCGCCTCGATGTGGCGCCAGGTCCGCGATTGCTCCTTGTCGCCCTTTTCCTCGAAGGCGTGCGCCTTCTGCGCCGCCTCGGCCGCGGCCTTGGCGCCGCGCGCCTCGAACAACTGCCGCGCGTAAGTGTGAATTTCAGCTTCCTGCATGCTGGCTTGCATGGATGACGCCTCCGTGAAATGCGCCGGTCTCGCGCTCTAGACACTTTGTTTTCGCATGATCTTTTCCAAAAACCGGTGTCCACGTCCTGGGATCATGCTCCCGTCCGGCGCTGCGCCGAAAACGCGGATGGGCGCGAAAAGTTCCGCCAAGGTCGAGCAAAAAATCGCGCCGCGCTACAATTCGCGCCAAAGCCGGAGCGACAGGGCGATCAGGCGGTCGCGCCCCTCCTCGCCAAGAATGTCGGAGATGCGCGCCTCTTGCGCGGATTGTACGGCCTGGGCGCGCTTCAGCAAAGCCCGGCCCTTGTCGGTCAGGATCACGGCTTGCAGGCGCCGATCCTGTTCCGACCGGACGCGGCGCGCGAGGCCGCGTCGCTCCAACCCATCGAGCATGGCCACGAAATTGGGCCGCAGGATGCCCAGCGCGGCGCCGAGCGCCGATTGCGGCTGGCCGGGGTTGGACGCGATCACCTGTAGCGTCGAATATTGGCCGGGCTTCAGGTCCAAAGCCGCGAACCGCGCGGCAAAGTCGTTGAAGACGGCCATTTGCGCGCGCCGCATCACATAGCCGGCGGCGTGTTCGAGACTTCCCAAATGCAGGCCTGCCATATCCAGGCTCGCCATATCCAGACCGTTTCCCGGCGCCGCCGCCTTCGCCTTCACCATCCCTTCCTCCCGCCGGCTTCCATTTGCCAAAAACGAGTATATAATATAACAATTATCTTATATACAAAATTCCGCCGCCTGGTCCGACTTTCATTGCGATCGAGGAAGAGAACCATGTCCTACCGCGCTCCGACCGAAGACATTGTCTTCACATTGACCCGCATCGCCGCGCCGCATCTGGACCCCGAGGACATCCGGGCCATTGTCGAGGAGGCCGGTCGCTTCGCGCGGGACAAGGTGGCCCCGCTCGACCGCGTGTCCGATCTCGTCGGGGCCACCTGGCGCGAAACGGGCGTGACGACCCCGCCCGGCTTCCGCGACATCTATCGCGACTGGCGGGAAGCCGGCTGGAACGCGCTCGCCCAGCCGGAAAATTTCGGCGGCTCCGGCCTGCCCACGGTTTTGGGCGCGGTCTCGACCGAAACCCTGGCCTCCGCCTGCATGGCCTTCGCCACCTTGCCGACGATCACGCGTGGCGCGGCCGATGCGCTTCACACCCACGCCAGCGACGAACTCAAGGCGCTCTACCTGCCGAAACTCGTCTCCGGCCAATGGACGGGAACCATGAATCTCACCGAGCCGCAGGCGGGTTCGGACCTCGCCCTTTTACGCGCGCGGGCCGTTCCCGCCGGCGACGGAAGCTGGCGCCTCACCGGCCAGAAGATTTTCATCACTTTCGGCGAGCACGACATGGCCGAGAACATCGTCCATCTCGTGCTGGCGCGATTGCCGGACGCGCCGCCGGGGATCAAGGGCCTTTCGCTGTTCCTGGCGCCGAAATTCCTCGTCGATGCCGATGGCAACCTGGGGGAGCGCAACGATCTGCGCTGCGCCGGGATCGAGCACAAGCTCGGCATCAAGGGCTCGCCGACCTGCACCATGATTTTCGGCGAAAACGGCGGCGCCAAGGCCTGGCTGGTCGGTCGCGAGAACGAGGGTCTCGCCTGCATGTTCACCATGATGAACAAGGCGCGGCTCGACACCGGCATCCAGGGCGTTTCCATGGCGGAAAAGGCGACGCAGCGGGCGCTGGCCTATGCGCTGGAGCGCCGCCAGGGCCGCGCGGCCGGCTTCGACAGTCCGGCGCCGATCGCGGCCCATCCCGACATGGGCCGCATGCTCGCGCGGATGCGCGCGCTCACCGCCGCCACGCGCGCCATCGCCTATTGCGCCGCCGCCGCCATCGATCAAGCCGAGCGCGGCGACGATGCCGAAGCGCGCCGACAGGGCGAGTTGCGCGCCGGCTTGCTGACGCCGGTGGTGAAAGCCTTTTCCACCGATATCGGCTGCGAAGTCGCCTCGCTGTGCGTGCAGGTCCACGGCGGCATGGGCTTTGTCGAGGAGACCGGCGTCGCGCAATTCTACCGCGACATTCGCATCGCGCCGATTTACGAGGGAACCAACGCCATTCAGGCGACCGACCTCGTCATGCGCAAGATCGGCCGCGACCAGGGCGAGGATTTGCGCAAGCTGATCGCGGAATCCCGCGCCGATGTCGCGGCGGCGGAAACGCGCATTGGCGCCGCCGCCGCCGGACGCTTGCGCGACGCCCTCGCCGCCTGGGAGCAGGCCAGCGCGGCGGCTTTGGCCGCCGATCTGTCCGACACCGAAAAACTGCTGGTCGCCTCGACCTATCTGCGCCTGTTCGGCCTCGCGCTGGGCGGCGCGCTGCTGTGCCGGGGCGCCGCCGCCGCCGGCGCGGGCGAGGATCATTGGGTGGGCCTCGCCCGCGTATTCGCCGACGATATCGCGCCGGAATGCCAAAGCCTCGCCGCGCAGATCGTGCAGCCGAAACGCGACATCGAGGATTATCGCGTTCTCGCGGGGCTGCGCTGAGGGCGACGTCGGGTCGGGCGGTTCCGTGGCCATGGTTCGAGACGCCGCTTGCAGCGGCTCCTCACCATGAGGGGTTAGCTATCTAAATCAATAAGTAGCCCTCACCCTGAGGAGGCCCCGTCAGGGGCCGTCTCGAAGGGCGGGGGCGGTCCACGGCTGTTTTCGGCGGATCGCCTTGCTCGCGCTCAGGCGAGCTTGAGCAGTTTGATCGCGTTTTCCTTCATGATCAGCGGCCGCACCTCCGGCCTGATGTCGATCTTCTCGAAATCGGCGATCCAGCGGTCGGGCAGGATCACCGGCCAGTCCGAGCCGAACAGCATTTTGTGTTTCAGCACGGTGTTGGCGTATTGCACGAGATTGGCGGGGAAGAAGCGCGGCGACCAGCCGGAGAGATCGATGTAAACATTGGGCTTGTGGGTCGCCACCGCCAGCGCCTCGTCCTGCCAGGGAAAGGACGGGTGCGCCAGAATGATCGGCATGTCCGGGAAATCCACCGCGACATCGTCGATGAACATCGGATTGGAATATTTCAGCCGCATGCCATTGCCGCCGCGCATGCCGGAGCCGACGCCGGTCTGGCCGCTGTGGAACAAAGCGACGGCGCCGGCTTCCGCGATGGCTTCGTACAGCACATAGGCGCTGCGGTCGTTGGGATAGAATCCCTGCATGGTCGGATGAAACTTGAAACCGCGAATGCCGAAATCGCGCACCAGCCGCCGCGCCTCGCGCGCGCCCAGCTTGCCCTTGGCGGGGTCGATGCTGGCGAAGGGAATCAGGACATCGCTGTTGGCGGCGGCGGCTTCCGCGACCTCCTCGTTCTTGTAGCGGCGAAAGCCGGTCTCGCGCTCGGCGTCCACCGGAAAGATCACGCAGGCCATGTTGCGTTCGCGATAGTAAGCGGCGGTTTCGTGCGGCGTCGGGCGATGATTGTGCTTGGGCTTGAAATAGGCCTTCATCGCCTCCTGAAGCGCGTCATAGCCGTCGTCGGCATGTGTGCCGCAGGGTTCCTCGGCATGGGTGTGAATATCGATGGCGACAATCTTGCTCAAGTCCAACATGGCCGTTCCCCTCAACGCTTCAGTTTGTATCCGGTCTCTTCAAGATCGAAGGTCTCGTCGGTGACGCCCTCGTCACGCAAAACGAATTTTTTTACCTTGCCGGTTTCGGTGACGGGCAGATCCTCGACCACGCGCAGGTAGCGGGGTACGCAGAAATAGGCGAGATGCTGCTCGCAATATTTGACGATGTCCAAGAATTCGACCTCGGCGTCTTCGGCCAGCACCAGCGCCGCCATGACCTCGTCTTCGCCGAGAGCCGAGGGCACGGCGTAGACGGTGGCGGCGGCGATGGCGGGATGGCTGCGCAGCACGTCCTCGACCTCATAGGAGGAAATATTCTCGCCGCGCCGGCGAATGGAATCTTTGACGCGGTCGATGAACAGGAATTGCCCGTCGGGATCGCGGCGCACGCGGTCGCCGGTGTGGAACCACAGATTGCGCCAGGCCTCCACCGTCTTGCCCGGCAGGTTGAGATAGCCGGCGGCCAGCGAGAACGGCTCGCGTCCGCGCAAGACCAGCTCGCCCGGCGTGCCGTCGGGGACTTCGGCGTCCTCGGCGTCCACCACCCGCGCCTCGTAATTTTCATCGCAAAAGCCCAGCGATCCCGGCCGTTGCGGGCGGTCGGCGTGGCCCATGATCTGGTTGGTCTCGGTCGAACCATAGGCGTTCATCAGCCGCACGTTGAAGCGCTTGGGAAAGGCCACGAAATCGGCGGGCGAGATGCCCGGGCACATGGCGAGGCGGAGAGCGTGGTCGCAATCGTCGGCCCTTGGCTCCTGCCCCAGCAAAATCGGCACGATCGCGCCGATGAGATAGACGACGGTCGCCTTGGTCTGGCGCACCGCCGGCCAGAAGCCGGACGCGGAAAAACGCGCCTCGATGGTCAGTTCGCACCCGAGCAGCAGCGATTCCATGAAGGTGTGCTGGGCGTTGATGTGAAACAGCGGCAGGCAGGTGTAGAGGATGTCCTCCGGGACCAGCCCCTGCGAATTGACGCCATTGGCGCCCCACCAGAAATATTGGGCGTTGGGCAGGCAAACCCCCTTGGACGGCCCTGTGGTGCCGGAGGTGTAGAGAATGGCGGCGATGTCGCCGGGGCGGGCGGAGGCGGGCGCGGCGACCACGTCGCGCGGCGGCGCCAGCCGGCAGGCCGCGTTCTTGACCTTGTCCAGTGGCGGCGGATCGAAGCTCCAGATCAGGTCCATCGGCAGGGCGTCAACCGGCAGGTCGGCGAAAACGCTGAGATTGGCCGGTTCGGTCAACAACAGTTTCGGCGCGCTGTCGCGGATGACATGGGCGAGCTGCGCGCCGCGCGAGGCGACGTTGATGGGCACGACAATCGCGCCCAGCCAGGCGCAGCCGACAAAGGCCTCGACGAATTCCAGGCGGTTGCCGCACATCAGCGCGACGCGGTCGCCGCTCCTCACCCCGGCGTCCTTGAGCGCGCCGGCGAACCGGGCCGCGAGATTGCGCAGATCGCGAAAGCTGATGGCGGTTTCGCCGAAGCGCAGCACGATCCTGTCGCCATGACGCTCCGCCTGACGGCACAGAATGTTGACGATGGTGCGCTCTCCCGGCGGAAATAGCGCGGCCAGTTCGGCGCGGCGGCTGCTCATGGGCGTTCTCCCTATGGTATAATTATGCGCAAATATGATAATGTTATATAATTATATCGGCCCGGCGCCGCTGGCAATGGAAAATGTTTTCCGCCCGCGCCGCGTTGTTGCAGCGCGGATTTCCCATTCGTGCGGATTTTCGGGGTCGTTTTGCTGGAAAAGCGTGACAAACGCTCAGCTTGGGGCCGCGCGCCCACCTTTGAAATTGTCATTGGCGGGCCTGCGTGGCCCCATGATCGCGCATGCGCGCCGCGCCTGCCGCCAAGATCAAGACCAACAAAGACAACAATAACAAAGGGAGGAAACAATGGATTTACGAAAGGCGATCGCGACCCAGCCGATGCGGCGGTTTCAGATCCTCGCCGTCTTGACATGCCTGATCATCGCCATGGTCGATGGCTACGACATTGTCGTCATGGCCTTTGTCGCGCCCTATGTGGCCAAGGTCTGGTCGATCGGTCCGGTCGAAATCGGCACCTTGCTGTCGGGCGGCGTGCTCGGCTCGGCCGCCGGCGCCCTGCTGATCTCGCCCCTGGCCGACCGCATCGGCCGCCGGGCGCATGTCATCCTGTGCCTCGCCCTGCTCGTTGCGGGCCTGGCGGCTTCGACCTGCGCCCAGACCTTCAACCAATTGCTGATCGCTCGCGTGTTCTCCGGGGTGTGGATGGGCGCGATCGTCTCCAGCCTCAATGTGGTGGCGTCGGAATTTTCGTCCGACCGGCGGCGGGGCGTCGCCATGGGACTCTATGGCGTCGGCCTCCCGCTGGGCGCGGCGCTCGGCGGCGCCCTCACCACCGTCCTCATCGACCAATGGGGCTGGCGCGGCCCGTTCGGCTGCGCCACCCTCGTCAGCCTGCTCGTTCTCGCGCTCGCCGTGGTGGAACTGCCTGAGTCCATCGAATATCTGATCGAAAAGCGCCCGCGCGACGCCCTGCGCGCCTACAATCGCATCGCGCGCAAACTCGGCCTCGCCGCGTCCGAAATCCTGCCGCCGTCCGAGCAGGAGGCGAGCCGCAGCACGGTCTTCACCATCGTCTTCCAGGGGATCATGCTGTGGCGCACGGCCCTGCTTTGGCTGGGGTTCTCCGCGTTGATGGCGGCGTTTTACTTCACCAATTCCTGGACGGTGAAGCTGATCGCCCAGGTGTCGGGCGACCCCGCCATGGGCGTGCGCGCCGGCGCGCTCGTTTCGGCGGGCGGCGTGCTGGCCTCGCTGATTTTCGCGCTGCTCTCGCTGAAAATACAGCCGCGCCTCGTCACGGCGCTGATCCTCGGCTCGGGCGCGCTGTTCTTCGTGCTGTTCGCCAAATTCATGGGGTCGCTCGGGCTGGCGCTCGCGTTCGCCGTGGGCGTGGGGGTGGCCGCGAACGGCGGCGTGGTGGCGTTTTACGCCATCAGCCCCAAAATCTATGCGGCGGCGGCGCGCGCGACCGGCGTGGGCTGGATGATCGGCATCGGCCGCGGCGTCGCGGCGCTGGCGCCGCTGTTCACGGGCTACATGCTCAATCTCGGATGGAAACCCGCCGAACTCTATCAATTGTTCGCCGGCGCCATGCTGGTCTCGGGCCTGTGCGTGCTCGCCCTCGACCTGACCTATCGCCGCGCGGCGGCGGAGGCGGTCGCGCCCGGCCAATAGCAAGAGCGGCGGTCGCCCGGTTCTAGCGGAGCGGCCGCCCTGGCGCGGGACAATCCAGGGAGTGGGCGTTGACGGCGAACGATCAAATCATGTTCACGCGCGCGCCACTCTCAACCCAAGGTCTTGTCGAGAGCCTTTTCGATGTCGGAGGACAAATCCTGCGGCTTTTCGGTGGGGGGATAGCGGCGCAGCGCCTTGCCGTCGCGGCCGATCAGGAATTTGGTGAAATTCCACTTGATCGCCTTGGTGCCGAGCATGCCGGGGGCGTCGTGTTTCAGCGCGCGGAACAGCGGGTGGGCCTTGTCGCCGTTGACCTCGACCTTGGCGAACATGGGAAAGGACACCCCGTAGTTCACGGTGCAAAACGTCTTGATTTCCGCGTCGTCGCCGGGCTCCTGGTGGCCGAACTGGTCGCAGGGAAAGCCGAGCACCACGAAGCCCTGCGCTCCGTAGCGCCGGTAGATCGCCTCAAGCCCCGAATATTGGGGCGTGAAGCCGCAGCGGCTGGCGACGTTGACGACCAGAATAACTTTGCCGGCGTAATCGCGCAGGGTGCGAGTTTCGCCATCGATGGCGCGCAGGGGAATGTCGAGAAGATCGGTCATGACGCCATTATGCCAGAAGCCGCGGCGAAAATCACGCAGCGCCTTCCGTTAATTCGGAGTAATCGGGGGACCGACAAGCATGGCGGCGAAGCGCCCGAGCGCGGCCCAGGGATGGCGGCCCACGGATCGTGTCCCAGCCGCGCTTCGTTGGGCGTCAGGTGTTCGTCGCCGCGATCCATTTTGTCGCCTGGGGCGCCTCGTAGGCCCGCAACGCGGTCAACAATGGACTCACCTCCGGTTCGACGATCAACATGTTCCGGTGAACGGGCTTCAGAAAAGCTTCGTCGGCGATGTGGTCGAGGAATGACGCCAGGCCGTCATAGAAGCCGTTGACGTTCAACAGCGCGCATGGCTTGCCGTGATACCCGAGTTGCGCCCAGGTCCATATTTCAAAAAGTTCTTCGAGCGTGCCGATGCCGCCGGGCAATGCGATGAAGCCGTCCGACAATTCGGCCATCAGGGCCTTGCGTTGGTGCATCGTGTCGACGATTCGGAGATCGGCGAGCTGGGTATGCGCGACCTCCTTTTCGACGAGCGCGCGCGGGATGACGCCGATGACTTCGCCCCCGCGGGACTGCACGGCGTTTGCGATGATCCCCATCAAGCCGACCGAAGCGCCTCCGTAAACGACACCGATCCCGGCCTCGACAAGCGCATGGCCGAGCCGCTCCGCCGCCTCGGCGTAAACCGGAAGCCTTCCCGAACTGGAGCCGGAGAATATGCAGTATCTCAAAGTCATTGCTCCTCGATCAGTGAGCGAATTTGTTTGTCATCGTGATTGGATCTCCCTGGGGCGCCGGGGCGCATCCGGCGACTGACCATCCTCGCCTCTTGTCAGAGTGAACGCGACAAGCAGCGGAATATCTGGCCCTCGCTTGAAGAGCTTTTCTGGCGGAGCCCCCTGAAAATCGCGAGGACGCCACTCGCGGCATGCGGCGATCGCCAGACCGGCCTGCGCCGCCGCATTGATGTAGTCGGAGAAGCGATGCGGAAAGGTCGGCATCCGCACGATGGCGTCGCCGTCGCGGAAATGGGCGCTGACATCGCCAAGCGACAGGAAGGGATGGATTTCGATCACCGCGATCGCTCCAGTCGCCTTGATAAGACGCCGCGCCTCCCGCAGAGGGGAAACCAACTCGGCGACGTGTTCGAGAGACAGCGAAAAAAGCGCCAGATCGGCGACGCCATCGGCAAGCGGCAATGGCTGCGTCATATCCTGCTGAAACAGGATGAATGCGGGATCGCGCGCGCGCGCCTTCTCCAGCATGCCCGGCGAAACATCGCATCCGATCAGCCTTTCGGCGCCATCCTGCTTCAGTCTGGCGAGATTCCGGCCGGTGCCGCAGCCGAATTCCACGACGACCTTGGCCTCGATCGCCTTGGACAAAAACCCGACCAACTGACTGGCGCCGAAGACCATCGGATTGTCATAGGAATCATAGAAGGGCGCCCAACGGTCATAAGCTTCCGCGACCGGGAGATGGATGTGTCCGTCATTCATTTCGCATCGTCTCCGGATGGGCGCCGTTATCCGAGAGACGCGGGCGCCGCGTCTTTCGGCGGGCCTTGCGCGCCGCCAGACAAAATGCGGGCGCGATGACGGAAGGGCGCGAGCGGCGCATGGCCTCGGGAAATGCCGGGAAAATCGACAGCAGGGAGCCGGGATTGCTTTGCCTGGGCCATCGTGGCGCAGCGGCTATGAAATTGAGCGCTCTTCGATCGGACACACCACACCCCCCGCGACAAACCGTTTCGCTTTCGGGGCAAGTAGTTTTCCGGACACGCCGTTCAGCTCCGCCAGAGCGGCTTTTTTTTAGCATTCGCGCGATTGTCCCGTCAACGCGAGCGATGAACGGGCTTGTCGATCCGACGCGCGTCGGCGGGGGGGGCGAGCCCCCGCCGCCGCGCGTCAGGAAACCTTCCCCGATCAGGAAATTTTGGCGGAAATGATCGTGTCGGGGTCGCGCACCGGCTCGCCGCGCTTGATCTTGTCGACATTCTCCATGCCTTCGATCACTTCGCCCCAGACGGTATATTGCTTGTCGAGGAAGCGGGCGTTGTCGAAGCAGATGAAGAACTGCGAATTGGCCGAATCCGGCGACTGGGCGCGGGCCATCGAGGCCGTGCCGCGCACATGCGGCGCCGCGTTGAATTCCTGCTTCAGGTTGGGATATTTCGAGCCGCCCGTGCCCGTGCCATGCGGGCAGCCGGTTTGGGCCATGAAGCCGTCGATCACGCGGTGAAACACGACGCCGTCATAAAAACCCTCGCCCACCAGCTTCTTGATGTGGGCGACATGGTTCGGCGCCAGATCGGGGCGCATGCGGATCACCACCACGCCCTTGGAGGTTTCGAGCGTCATCAGATTGCCTTCGTCGGACATATGTTTTCCTTTTCTAGAGTAGCCCCTCACCCTGAGGAGGCCGCGACAGCGGCCGTCTCGAAGGGCGAGGGCGGTTCACGGATTTGACGTCTGGTGTCACTTCACGTCAGCGGCGACCTTCAAGCTGACGATTTTGTCCGGATTGGCCGGCGGCTCGCCGCGCTTGATCTTGTCGACGAATTCCATGCCGGAAATCACCTCGCCCCATACGGTATACTGGCCGTTGAGGAAGGATGCCGGCGCAAAGCAGATGAAGAACTGCGAATTCGCTGAGTTCGGCGAGGCCGAGCGCGCCATGCCCAGCGTGCCCCGCTTGAACGGCTCCGACGAGAATTCGGCGGCGATGTTCGGCAGGTCGGACCCGCCCGCGCCCGTGCCGGTGGGATCGCCGGTCTGGGCCATGAAGCCCTCGATCACGCGATGGAACACGATGCCGTCGTAAAAACCGCGCCGCGCCAGGGTCTTGATCTGCTCGACGTGTTTGGGCGCGAGATCCGGGCGCAGCCGGATCACCACGCGGCCGTCCTTGAGTTGCAGATAGAGCAGGTTTTCCGGGTCGTCCGCCGCGCGGGCCGGGCCGACGGCGGCGAACGCGCCGGCCAGCAGGGCGAGACCGCGCGAAAAGCGGCGGCGATCGACTGAATCCTTCATTTCTCTTCCTTTCCAGGGAGTTACGCGCGGGCCTTGCGGCGCAGGGCCTCCACCACCGGCGCCGGCGCGAAGGCGGTGACATCCCCGCCCATCAACGCCACCTGACGCACCAAAGTGGCGGTGATGTGACGCACGTTCAAGCCGGCCGGGAGGAACACGGTCTGAATCGCCGGCGCCATCACGCCGTTCATGCCGGCCATGGACATTTCATAATCGAGATCGGTGCCGTCGCGCAGGCCGCGAATGATGACGCTGGCGCCATGTTCGCGCGCCGCTTCGACGGCGAGGCCGGCGAAGGTGGACACCGCCAGCTCGCAATTTTTCGCCAGCGCATCCTCGGCGCAGACTTGCCTGAGCAGGTCGGCGCGCTCCTCGACGGTGAAGAGGGGCGACTTGCCCGGATGCGTGCCGATGGCGACGACCAGCCGGTCGCACAGGCCCATGGCCGCGCGAATGACGTCGATATGTCCGTTGGTGACGGGGTCGAACGAACCCGAATAGAGCGCGACGCGGATCATGTCGCATGGTTAGCGGAGGCGGCGCGTCCGCGCAATGCCGGCGCGCGAGTTTCGCGCGCCGTTTACCTGTCGTCAGTGGTTTCTGTCGTCGCCCCGGCGATAGACATCGCCGACCACCAGGCCCGAATAAAGGCTTGGCGCGCCATCGTCGCCCAACAAAGCGGCGATTATCTTCCTGAGTATGTTCATTTCAACCCTCCCGAATTCAAACGAACAGATCAGGATAAGTCGAATTGTCGGGATTAACAATCAGCGCCTTGGCCAATCACCAAAAGTTGCATCGCCAGGACATCCCGCCGCGCCAGGACCTTCCGCCGCGCCAGGACATCCCGCCGCGTCAGGACATCTCGCCGCGTCAGGACATCTCGCCGCGTCAGGACATCTCGCTGCGTCAGGACATCTCGCTGCGTCAGGACATCTCGCCGCGTCAGGACCTTCCGCCGCGCCAGGACATCCCGCTGCGCCAGGACATCCCGCCGCCCCTCAATCGTCGCTCGCCGGCTTTCCGCTCACTTGCACCACGCGTAGATTGTTGGTCGTTCCCGCTTGCCCGAAGGGGATGCCGAACACGACGACAATGAAGTCTCCCGGCTCCGCGAATTGCTCGTCGCGCGCCGTCTTGGTCGCATGCGCGATCATTTCGTCGTAGCCATGCACCGCTTGCGAGTGGAAGCCCCGCACGCCCCACAGCAACCTCAGGCGCCGGGAAATCGCGATATTCGGCGTGATCGCCAGGATCGGCAGCACCGGCCGTTTGCGCGCGATGCGCGCGGCGGTGGTCCCCGAGGAGGTGAAGGCGACGATCACCGGCGCCCCGATGGCTTCGGCGAGATCGGCGGCGGCGGCGGCGACGGCGTGGGGCGGCGTCTCCTCCGTGGCCGGCTGGGTCGCATGCACGATCGAATGGTAGAGCTTGTGGCCCTCGGTGGCGCGGATGATGCTGTCCATCATTCTCACGGTCTCCACGGGATAATCGCCGGCCGCCGATTCCGCCGACAGCATCACCGCGTCGGCGCCGTCATAGATCGCCGTCGCCACGTCGGAAGCTTCGGCGCGGGTGGGCGCGGGCGAGGACACCATGGAATCGAGCATTTGCGTGGCGACGATCACCGGCTTCACCGCCAGCCGCGCGGCGCGCACCAGTTCCTTCTGGCGCCCCGGCACGTCCTGGTGCGGGATTTCGACGCCGAGATCGCCGCGCGCCACCATGATGGCGTCGGAAATGCGCAGGATGTCGTCGATATGATCGAGCGCCTGGGGCTTCTCGATCTTGGCGATGAGGCCCGCCCGGTCGCCGATCAGGGCCTTGGCCTCGATCACGTCGGACGGTTTCTGCACGAAGGAGAGCGCGACCCAGTCCACTCCGAGCGCGAGGCCGAAGGCGAGATCGGCGCGATCCTTCGGCGTCAGCGGCGACAAGGTGAGCAGGGTGTCGGGAAGATTGACGCCCTTGCGGTTGGAAATGATCCCGCCATAAATCACCTCGGCGTCGATGGCGTCGTGGTCGATGCGCGTGACGCGCACGCGCACGCGGCCATCGTCGATCAGCAAATCCTGTCCGGGCAGGACGGCGGCGAAAATCTCCGGATGGTGCAGCGGGATCGACATGGCATCGCCGGCATGGCCTTCGGGCACGAACCGGATCTTTTCGCCGGCGGCGACGCTGATCTTGCCATCCCTGATCGTTCCAACCCGGATTTTCGGTCCCTGAAGATCCTGGAGAATGCCGATCGGCGCCCCCAGTTCGACCTCCAGCGCGCGGATGGCGGCATGAACCTTGGCGTGGTCCTCATGCGACCCATGGCTGAAATTGAGCCGGAATGTATCGACCCCGGCGACGAACAATTTTTTCAACATGTCGGGCGATGAACTCGCGGGACCGACGGTGGCGACAATCTTGGCTCGGCGGTGACGACGCATCATGTTTCCTTTTTCTTGCTTACGCAGAATCGACTCTAGACGATCGCTGTGACGCGGATGTGGTCATGAGCCGACAGGAAGGCCAGGGCGTCAAGTCGCGTCGCGCGCGACGGCGGCCCCGATCTCAACGCCGGCGCGCGTTGACGAAACTGTTCGCGGCCGCCTCGCTTGCCGCGTTCTGGCGCTGGCGCCGCGTCGATTTCGCGGCGTCGCCCAAGTCGGGCGTCTCCGGCGGAACGCCAAAATGGTTAAGCATTTGTTAACTCAAGTATATTATTGTGATAAGCGTGACAGGATTGGAACCTCGATGCTTTCGAACGAGCGAAGCCTGCGGATTGTCCATGTCTTCAGGGCGCCGGTCGGCGGCCTGTTTCGGCATGTGATGGATTTGGCGGGCGAACAAGCGTCTCGTGGCCACGAGGTCGGCCTGATCGTCGATTCCCTTGCCGGCGGCGAAAAAGCGGAGAGACAGTTGGCGGCGATCGCGCCGCGCATGAAGCTTGGCGTCGTTCGGTTGCCCATGCATCGTGAGCCGCGTCTCGGCGATGTGTTCATCTTCGCGCGAATTTATGCGCGGATTCGGCGCCTGCGTCCGGACATCGTGCATGCGCACGGCGCAAAAGGCGGCCTTTATGCGCGGCTGACCGGCTTCCTGCCCCTGCCGAAGCGCCCGGCGCGCATCTATACCCCGCATGGCGGCAGCTTTCATCAGGTCGCCGGACATCGGATGTACATGCTGGCCGAGCGCCTGCTCGAACGCACGACCGATCTTTTGCAGTTCGAAAGCGAATATATGGCGAAAAAATACGCCAGCGAGATCGGGCCGGGCGCGGCGCTCGTGAACGTGGCCAGGAACGGCATCGGCCCCAGGGATTTTGTCAGGGTGACGCCGTCGCCCGACGCGGCCGAATTTGTCTATGTGGGCGAGTTGGCGGTTCGCAAGGGCGTCGATACCTTGATCGAAGCGCTCGCCATCATCCATTCGGGCGGGCGGTTTGCGCCGCGACTGGTCATTGTCGGGGCCGGCCCGGAACGCGACGTCCTCGCAGCCATCGTCGACAAATCCGGCATGGCTGGCTCTATCACCCTGGCCGGACCGCGCCCCGCGCAGGAAGCCTTCGCGCTGGGCCGCATTGTCGTGTCGCCGAGCCGCGTCGAATCCCTTCCCTATATCATCCTCGAGGCGATCGCTTGCGGCAGGCCCCTCATCGCCACCGCCGTGGGCGGCGCGGGTGAAATTTTCGGCCCTTACCGCGACAGGCTGATTGCGCCCGCCGACCCGGCGGTTCTGGCCGCCGCCATGGTGGCCGCCTTGCAAGAGAACGATACGGTCCAACAAGAAGTCTGTTCGGCGCTGACGCAGCATGTCAAAGAGAATTTTCAAATCGCGTCCATGGTCGATTCGATCATGGCGGGATATTATCGCGCGCTGGCGCGCAGCGAACCGCAAGCTTTGCAAATGGCGCCGCGCGCGCCATGACCGACAATGTTTTCAACGCGCGGCAGCCCAAAGCGGGGAGAATTGTCTCTTTCCCTCGGCTGGATGAAAGCCTTTTCTGGTTGACGGTCGCCAGCGGGTCGGTGGTTTTCATCGAACCCGCGCCCTATGACGTGCTCATCCTCATCACGATTTTTGCTTGGGCTTTACGCGGATTTTCAATTCATCGGACCGTCCTGCCGCTGGTCGTCTTGGTGTCGGCATGGACGTTGGGCGGGTTCATCGCGCTCATCCCCTATTGGAACGAACCCGATCCCGTCGGGTATATGTTCAGCACCCTATATCTTGCAACGACCTGTCTTTTTTTCGCGATCTTCTTGTGCGAGCGCACGACCCGACGCCTTGAACTGCTGTTCAACGCCTATGTCGTCAGTTGCGTTTTCGCCGGCGCCGTCGCCGTCCTGGCCTGGATCGCCAATTTTGGCGGGGGAGACCTCGATAGCGCCGAGCGCGCCACGGCGTTCTTCAAGGATCCGAACGTTCTCGGCTCCTACATGGTCATTGGTTTCCTCGTTCTCACGCAGCGACTGCTGCTTGGCCGCGCGAAACGTTTGTGGATCGAACTGCCAAGCCTCGGACTCGTCGCGGCGGGCTTGTTCCTGTCCTTCTCGCGCGGGTCCTGGGGCGCCGCGGCTTTCGCTCTGGCGATGATGGTCGGCTTCCTGATCGTGACGGCCGACAGCAAGCGCATGCGTTTTCGCGTCGCCGCAAGTGCGGCTGGCGTGCTGCTGATGGTGATCGTCGGCGTCGGCGCCGCCCTGTCCGTCGATAGCTTGCGGACGTCTTTTTCCGAGCGGGTTTCCCTGGGACACGATTACGACGAAGGCCCGGACGGTCGCTTCGGCCGCCAGATCCGCGCCATTCCCATGCTGCTGGACCGGCCGAACGGCTTCGGTCCGCTGCGCTTTCGCCTGACATTCGGTCTCGAACCGCATAATTCCTATGTCAATTCCTTCGCTTCCAACGGATGGCTGGGGGGCTTCAGTTTCATCGCGCTTGCGCTGACCACCGGGTTCGTCGGCTTCCGCCTCTGCGGGCGTTCCCATCCGTATCAGCGACAGGCCCAGGTGCTGTTTCCAGCGACGTTTGTCTATTTCCTTCAAGCCATGCAGATCGATATCGACCACTGGCGCATGTTCTATCTGTCGGTTGGCTCTGTTTGGGGGCTCGAGGCGGCGCGATTGCGCTGGCTCGCAACGGCCCGCCCGAACGCGCGCGCCGAGCCCCTTGCAACGCATTCCGCCGAAACGTCTGGAAATGTGGACGACCGCGATTGACCGGCTTGTCGATCGGCGCGGCCACAAATCCGGGCGCGGCGCACGCATGAGGGCGCCGATATCGGCGCGATTGTTGCGCTGCGTCGCGTCGTTACAGGAACCACGTCCATGCCCGCTCCGTCGTCCTCCGTCGTGATTTTCGGCTCGGCCCGACCCGTCACCTGCGCGGTGATGGACGCTTCGCACCGGCTTCGCGACGCGATCAACGCAAACAGGCCGGGCTTCGCCGCCATTCAACTCATCGAGCCCGAGCATCCGCTTGCTTTCGTCGGCGCGATCGTCAAGGTCTTGCGCGAGGGTCGGATCGCGCATTTTCAACTGCCGATAGAAGGCTGGGGCAACAGCCTCGCGCCAGGATGGGCGCTGATGGCGGCGCGGTTGGCGACGCCAAAGGGGCGCATCGCCATCACCTTGCATGAATGGACCTCGCTCAATCCGTTGCGCTACCTGTCGATCATCCCGGACATACTGGCGTCGGACGGATTCATCTTCGTCTCGCGGCAACAGCGCGAAGCCTTTCTGGGCGCGCCGCTGGTCGGAACCGCGAAGAAACAGGCCGCGCCCGTCATCCCGATCGGGCCGAACATCATGCCCGTCGGCCTCGACCCGGACCGCGTCGCGCAAGAACGCGTCAAGACACATGGCGACGGAGCCGCGCGGGCGGAAATCGTCATCGGATTTTTCGGCGTTCTCTACGCCAGCAAGCGGCCGGATCTGCTGTTGCGGGTCGTCGCGGTCCTCCAGCAACGCGGCGTCAAAGCGCGATTGCTGGTTTGCGGCGATTTTCTCTGGGACAAGCCAAAGGACCGGGAGGCCTTCTTCGTCTTGGCGCGCCAGCTCAAAGTCGCGGAATGGCTCGATTTCCGGGGTCGGATCGACGACGAGGCCGAACTGATGGCGACGCTTTCCGCCGCGGACGTGATTCTGTTGCCTTTCACCGATGGCGTCAGCGCCCGCCGAGGCAGCTTTCAAGCCGTCAGCCAACTTGCCGTTCCGCTCGTCTCGACCCATCCCGAGCGTCAGGACGAATTCGATTTTTCGCCATCCCTCAAGTCGAAGATCGACAATCCGGCGACCGTGCTCTGTCCAATCGACGCGGCGCCTGACGTTTTCGCCGATGCGGTTCTAACCGCTTTCGCCCATCGGGAGGACGCGGTCGGCGTCTCCCTCGCCAAATCATGGGACGAAGCGGCGCGCGCGCATCTCGATTTCTATGACAGGCTCGGCGCCGGGAAAGTTTGAGATCGCAAGCGCGTCAAAGGCGTGCGCGCATGTTGCGGCGGTCGCGGGTTTCAACGGCCTTTGGAGCGTGCAGCTCACGCTTTGGTTACGCTTGCGATCTACAATTTGGCGGCGCGAGGATGCGGCCATCACAGGGATGGGACCGGCAAGACTGCTCGATCGTGACCTGAAAAGCGGATCGGTTCAACTTCATGACAATGAGCCACGGCTATAAAGCGCGCTTGGCCAATACACTTTTGCGTATGCTGCCCTTGGCGGCGAAGCTGTTGCTTACGCTGTACATGGGAAAATATTTGTCTCTTGCCGAGATGGGCGTGTACGGCCTGGTGTTCGGCGCGGTCTCCGTCCTCAGGGTCGTGCTTTGCCAGGGCTTCGACTATGTTGTGACGCGCGACATTGTCGGCGCGACGCCACTGACGGCTCTGCACAAGATGCGCGATCAGGCTGTGCTGTATTCGCTCAACTACGGCGTCTTGATTGTCTTGGCGATTATCTGCATCAGCACGGGCGCGATCCCGGTGTCGCCCAAGCTCATCGTGCTCACGGTTCTGCTGACAATCCTGGAGGGCTATGCGAGCGCGTTGTATGACAACGCAAATTCCATGAACCAGCAACTCACGGCCAATTTCATACTTTTTATTCGCACGGGCCTGTGGGTGTTTCCTGTCGTGCTTCTCGGCTGGATCGATCAATCCTGGCGCACAGCGGAGGTTGTGCTGTGCGCCTGGTTGATTGGCGCAACGGGATCCTTGGCACTGAACCTCCTGCTGTGGCGGGCGATGCCGTGGGGGCAGGCCTTGCGGATGCCCGTGGACTGGGACTGGATTCGGCGCGAACTCAAGAAATGCTTGCCGATCTGGCTGGGCGGGATGGGCGCCACGGCCGGCTTGTTTGTCGATCGTTTCCTGGTTGAACGTTTCCTCACGCTCGACGACGTCGGCGTTCTGACCTTCTTCTTTTCTTTCTCCAATGCGCTGGGAAACCTGATGCAGAGCGGCGTTCTTTCCTTCGCCTATCCGCGTCTGATCGCCATTCATCGCGAAGGCGACAATGAAATGTTTCGGCGTGAGGCGCGGCAGGCGATCCAGCAAATGGCCTTGGGTGGCGGGGGCATGGCGCTGCTTTTCGCCATCGCGGTTCCGATCCTTGGCGTCTATACCGGGCGGCCCGCGATCATGGAAAGCGCCGCGACCCTTTGGCTGATGCTGCTTGGCGTATGGATTCGCTTGAACTCGGAAACGCTCAATTTCGTGCTTTACGCGCGGCGTCGGGACCGCGCGATCTGGCAGGGCAATCTGTTGTTCCTGATCCCGGCGATCGGGGGCAATGCGGCGCTCATCCCGCTGCTCGGCTTGCCTGGCGTGGGCTGGGCGTCCGTTCTCGCCGCCGTCTTTATTTTCATCTGGCGCTGGTGGCGCATCCATGAAGACCAGCAGCAAAGAATTTTCTTCCATGCCGGCTAGAGCGTTTTCAAGCGAAGTGGAGTCCAGGCTGCTCCCGCCACAAATTCAAAGCCTTGAACGATCCACCGCGAACCCGCGCTCAAGTCTTGCTTCCCGTATGAGTTGGAAACAGAAAACGCCCGCCAGTGCATCCGTGGCGAGCGTTGAGTTTGCTTTGGGCTTGGGAGGAAACGAGAGCCCAGCGCCAGGATAAACGGACCAGGCTTGCGCGGGCCTCGCGCGCCAGACGCCCTCCCGCTCAGGCGATGGCGGCGCGCGATGCGCGACGCGGCGCGGCGGCCCCGGCCGGCTTGTGCCTGTCGATGCGGCCCCGGCTCAGCGCCGCCGCCTTGAAATGGTCGAAGGCCTCGCGGATGCCGCCGACCGCCAGGTCGAGATCGTCGAGCGCGCGTTCGCGATTTTTGAGGTCAGAGGCTTCGGCGAGCCGCAGCCGGTCGAAGGCCACCGCCAGAGAATTGGTCGCCGCCGCCAGTTGCGGGCCAAGCGCGGGGAAATACAGGCCGACCAGAATGTTCAATTCGGACACGTTCTCGTTGAGCGCCGCCATTTCATCGTTGGCGCGCGGGAAAGTCTTGTTCTGGGTCATGTCGTAGCGCGTGCGAAAGAACGACAGTCCATCGACATAGGTCTTTTCCGCCCGCCGGTAGAGTTCCTCCGACTTCTGGCTGCGCAGCCACAATCTTTCACGCGAAATCGAAATCAGATAGGTGACGATCGCCGAACTGCCGACGACGCTCAAGATCAGCAGTCCATACAGATACGCGTTCATGACAGGTCTCCGCTCACGCTCTTGGACATGCTGGCGTTACCTCAGATAATTAAATCTTAATTACACAATTAATGCGGGATTATGGGTAGTAAAAAATATGTTAATCAAGTCATAATAGGCATGACTTTCGTAAGAGGATGTTTCGATCCGGCACGAAAGCCCGCCTGTCCGGGCATCGCGGAAAAAAACGTGGTAAATGCGCGGGTTGCGCAATCTTTGGTTGCGCTCTGTTTGCGGCCCCCGTCTAGAAGAAAGCCGGCGTCGAATCCGGCGACGAGGCAATGGCGGGGATGGCTCTGGCGCCGCTCGCGGCGGGACTCGCCCTTGCGCGGGACGCCGGAGGCCTATATCGCCGTCGCCGGCCTCGCGGCGCTTGCCCTGGCGTTCCATCAGATTTCCCGGCGCAACCAGCGCGTCAAGCAGGCCGAGGCCGAGGGCGAGACGCGGCTGGTTTCGGCGCTCAACGGCGTCAGCCAATGTTTTGGCCTGTTCGGGCAGGGGCAGATCTGCCTGTCCGGCAATTCCGGGTTCCTGAGACTGTTCAAGCTCACGCCCGAAAAGGCGCGCGGTCGCTTGCTGTCGGACCTGATGTCGAACACGCTCGCCCTGCCGCTCAAGGACCGGGACGAGATCGCGAAACGGCTGGGCCTGACGACGGCCGCGCGGAAGAAGAAGGCGCGTCAAAACCTCTGCGTCGAACTCGCCGGCGGCTGCCTGATGGAATTCGTGTTCGCGCCGACGCCCGATGGCTTTTCTTTTCGGGCCGAGGACGCCACCAAACGCCGCGCCGAGGAACTCCAGGTCGAGCGCATGGCGCGCACCGACGACGTCACCGGCATGGCCAATCGCGCCGCCTTTCGCGAATTGCTGGAACGGGCGAGCGCGTCGGCGTCGGAAAGTCCCTTCGCCATTTTCATGATCGACCTCGACCGCTTCAAGCAGGTCAACGACACCATGGGCCACGCCGCCGGCGACAAACTGCTCGGGCGCATGGCGAAGCGCCTCGCCGACCTTGTCGGCGAAGGCGAGGAAGTGGCGCGCCGCGGCGGTGACGAATTCGTCGTGCTCATCCGCACGAATCGCGCCGCCGCCGCCCTGTTCGCCGCCCGCATCGTCGAGGCCCTGTGGGCGAGCCTTATCAGATCGAGGGCGCCAAGCTGGTGGTCGGCGCCTCGGTGGGCGTGGCGTTGGCGCCGGAAGAGTCCGGCGACGCCTCGCACCTGATGCGGGCCGCCGACATGGCGCTCTACGCCGCCAAGGACGACGGGCGCGGCGGCGGGCGTTTCTTCTCGAGCGAAATGTCGGAGCACGCCAGCCGGCGCCAGCAGATCGAGCAGGACCTGCGCGTCGGCATCTCCCGCGACGAGCTTGAAGTCTACTATCAGCCGATCATCAGCTTTTCCAAGTGGCGCATCTGCTGCTGCGAGGCGCTGGTGCGCTGGCGCCATCCCACCCGGCTCGAGGCCGAAATTACCGAATCCGCGCTGATGAGCGACGCCGACGACGTGCTGAGCAGGCTCGACGAATTGCGCAAGATGGGCGTGCGGGTGGCGCTGGATGAATTCGGCGCCGGCTATTCGTCGCTCGCCTATCTCAGCCGATTCCGGCCCGACAAGGTCAAGATCGACCAGTCCTTTGTCCGCGACATGGGCAAGAACGGGGTCGCGCTGGCGATCATCAAGGCGGTGCGCGCGCTCGCCCGCGAGCTGAATATCGACATGCTGGTGGAGGGCGTCGAAACCCAGGAGCAGTTGGAGATCCTCCGCGCCAACGGAGCGGATGAGGCGCAGGCATTTTTGTTCAGTAAGCCGCGTCCGGCCAAAGAGATCGTCCGCATTGTCTCCGACCCCGCGCAATTGCCGCGCGCGCGAAAACTCAACAATCTGGCCGACGCGGCGTGGACGCTGCCGTTCGAGCGGGTCGATCCCAATGTCGCGCCGAACACGGAGGCGCTCAACTGAGAAAGGCCAAGACCTCGCGCTCGAAATCCTCGGGCGCTTCGAGGTGCGGCACATGGCCGACGCCGGCGAATTCGACATGGCGCAGCGCGGGATGCGCCTTCGCCATGTCGCGCGCCGCCTGGAACAGCGGCGGGATTTTCTTCCTGGCGTCGGGCGTGGCGTAGCCGATCAGCGGCGTCGATTGGTCCTGATCGCCCGCCATCAGCAGGGTTTTGGGCTTGAGCGTCGCAAAAAGCCTTCGCGCCGGCTCGTTGTAGATCATCAGATAGGTGAGGGCGACGACGCGAAGATAGCGCGGGTAGTCGCCCGACAGAGCGAGGCGCAGCCGCGCGGTGACGAAGGGCTCGTAGCGCGCCGCCGGCAACTTTACGAAATAGCGCGCGACAAAGGCGCGATAGCCGGCCTCGTCCGTGGCGGCCTCGGCCTGTTCCAGCGTCGCGACCGTCTGCGGCGCAATGTGGTCGCGATAATCGACCATGCCGATCGGGTCTTCCAGGATCAGCTTGTTGACCCGCGCCGGATGCTTGGCGGCGAGGTGAACGGCGAGCATGCCGCCGGTCGAATGGCCGATGAGGTCAAACGTCCGCAAGCCCAGAAAATCCGCCAGCGCCAGCGTGTTGGCGACGAGATCGGCGAAGGAATAGGTGCGGATCGGCTTGGAAGACTTGTTGAAGCCGATCTGGTCGGGAACGATCACGCGAAAGCCGGCGCGGCGCAGAAAGGCGATGGTTTCGGTCCAATAGGAGCTGTCGAAATTCTTGCCGTGCAGCAGCAGGACCGCGCGGTTTTTCGCGAAACCCACGGCGGCGGGGAAATCCATATAGGCCATGCGCGTGGGTTCGCCGTGGTCGAGCGCCAGGAACTTGACCGGGCCGGGGTAGGGCCAGCCCTCAAAACATATGCCGAGCGGTTCGAGCGTCTTTTCCTTTTCTGACGCGGTCTCGGATGCGGCGCGGACGGGCGCGGCGGCGAGCAGGGGCGTGGCGGCGGCGCCCGCGAGAAACGCGCGGCGCGAGGCGTGGGAGGGTGCGTTTTGTTGCATCGGTCAGGCCACTTTGGGTTTCATGAACAAAGTGACGCCGTGGACGCCTTCCGTCTCCCCTTGCGGGAGAAGGTGGCGCGAAGCGTCGGATGAGGGGGCGCCTGCGGCAACACGCGTCTGAATCCTGGCCCGACAACCCCTCGTCCGTCTCGCGGCTTCGCCGCGAGCGGCCTTCTCCCGCACGGGGAGAAGGGAACAGCGGCGCATTCGGCGACGCTAGAACGGCGTTTCGTCGCTGTCCTCGATCTTTTTCTTCGCCGCCGGCTTTTTGGCCGCGGCCTTTTTCGTCGCGGGCTTCTTTTCGTCCGCGTCCGTCTCCGCCGCGTCCGCCGCTTTCTTGGCGGCGGGCTTCTTGGCGGCCGGCTTTTTGGCCGCCGCTTTTTTCGCCGGTTTTTTCGGAGCCTTGGCGCCGCCGCTGGCGATGCGGTCCTCGATCAGCCGGATCGCCTCTTCCAGCGAAACCGTTTCCAGCGTCATCGACTTGGACAGGGTGGCGTTGACCTTGTTCCACGACACATAGGCGCCGAACCGGCCCGGACGCACCGCGATCGGGCCGCCATCAGGATGTTCGCCCAGCACGCGCCCGTCGGAGGGCGCGCCGGCCGCCCTGGCGTCCACGATTTTTATCGCCTCTTCCAGCGTCAGGCTTTGCAGGTCGGTCCCCTTGGGCAGGGTGGCGTTGACCTTGCCCCAGGCCAGATATGGCCCGAACCGGCCGGCCTTGAGCGAAATGGCGCCGCCTTGCGGGTGATCGCCAAACGACTTCATCTCGCCGCCGCCGGAACCGCCGCGTCCGCCGCCGGCTTCCTTGGTCATGATCAGGTCGATGGCGCGATTGCCGCCGATCTCCAGGATATCCTCGTCCTTGGCCAGATTGGCGTAGGTCTTCTTGTGCTGGACATAGGAGCCGTAGCGGCCGATGCCGGCGAGAATCGGCTCGCCGCTCTCGGGATGCCTCGCCACCTCGCGCGGCAGCGACAGCAGCGCCAGCGCCTTTTCCAGCGTGACGTCATCGGCTTTCAAAGTCGCGGGCAGGGAGGAGCGCTTCGGCTTGTCCTCCTTGCTCGCGGGTTCGCCTTCCTGGATATAGGCGCCGAACCGGCCGGCGCGCAGAGTGATCTCCACGCCGGTCTCCGGGTTCTCGCCCAAAACGGTCACGCCGGGGCGCGAACCCTCGGCCTGCTCGCCGCGATCCGACAGGGTGCGGGTGAACTTGCATTCGGGATAGTTGGAGCAGCCGATGAAGGCGCCGAACTTGCCCAGTTTCAGCGACAATTGCCCGGCGGCGCAGGCGGGACAGCCGCGCGGATTGCCGCCGTCCTCCTTGGCCGGAAAGATGTGCGGTCCCAGCAGATCGTTGAGGTTATCCAGAATCTCGGTGGTGCGAAGCTCCATCGCGCCGCCGATGGCGATGGAAAAATCGCCCCAGAAGTCGCGTAAAACCTGCTTCCAGTCGGCTTCCGCGTTGGAAATACGGTCGAGCTGGCCTTCGAGATCGGCGGTGAAGTCATAGCCGACATAGCGGCCGAAGAAGCCTTCCAGGAAAGCCGTGACCAGCCGGCCCTTGTCCTCGGCGATCAGCCGCTTCTTTTCGAGGCGCACGTAATCGCGCTCGCGCAACACGGCCAGCGTCGAGGCATAGGTCGAGGGGCGGCCGATGCTGAGTTCTTCCATGCGCTTGACCAGGGTCGCCTCGGTATAGCGCGGCGGCGGCTCGGTGAAATGCTGGGTGGCGTCGATCTTGTCCCTGGCGCAGACCTCGCCCTGGTTCATTGGCGGCAGGCGGCCGGACTCCTCGTCGTCCTCGTCGTCCTTGCCTTCCTGATAAAGTTTTAGAAATCCGTCGAACCGCACCACCTGCCCGGTGGCGCGCAAATCCAACGTGCGCTCGCCAGGATTCTTGGCCGCGACGCCCTCGCTTCCGCTTCGGACTATGCCCTCGATATCGACGGTGGTGCGTTCGAGTTGCGCCGATTCCATCTGGCTGGCGATCATGCGCGTCCAGATCAACTCGTAGAGCTTGGCCTGATCGGGCTGCAAATGATGCGCGACATGCTTGGGCAGGCGCGACAGGTCGGTCGGGCGGATCGCCTCATGGGCCTCCTGCGCGTTCTTGGCCTTGACCGTATATTTGCGCGGAGCTTCCGGAACGTAACGGTCGCCGAATTCCTTGGCGATCACGCTGCGCGCGGAGATGACGGCTTCCGGCGCGACATCGACGCCGTCCGTTCGCATGTAAGTGATGAGGCCGACGGTCTCGCCGCCGATATCGATGCCCTCATAAAGCTTTTGCGCCGTCCGCATGGTCGATTCCGGGGCCATGCCGAGCTTGCGCGACGCCTCCTGCTGCAAGGTGGAGGTGGTGAACGGCGCGGACGGATTGCGCCGGGCCGGCTTGGCCTCGACCGATTTCACCGTGAACGACGCCGTCTCCAGCGCGGCCTTGAAGGCCTCGGCCTCCGCGCCCGCGCCAATGTCGAGCCGGGCGATCTTCTTGCCATCGGCGCCGACCAGACGCGCGATGAACGGCGCGTCCTGCGCCGTGCGCAGATGGGCGATCAGCGACCAATATTCGCGCGCGACGAATTTCTCGATTTCCAGCTCGCGGTCGCAGACGAGGCGCAGGGCGACGGATTGCACGCGGCCCGCGCTTTTCGCGCCCGGAAGTTTTCGCCACAACACCGGGGACAGATTGAAGCCGACCAGATAATCCAGCGCGCGGCGGGCGAGATAGGCGTCAACCAGGGCCGCGTCGATCTCGCGCGGATGCTTCATCGCTTCGAGGATCGAATCCTTGGTGATGGCGTTGAACACCACCCGCTGGACGACCTTGTCCTTCAAAACCTTCTTGTTGCGCAGAATCTCCAGCACGTGCCAGGAAATGGCCTCGCCCTCGCGATCCGGATCGGTTGCGAGCACGACGCGGTCGGCGTTTTTCACCAGCGCGGCTATGTCGGACAGGCGTTTTGACGCCTTGGCGTCGGTCTCCCACAGCATCTTGAAATCGTTGTCGGGATCGACCGAGCCGTCCTTGGCCGGCAGGTCGCGGACATGGCCGAACGAGGCGACGACCTCGAAATTGTTGCCGAGATATTTGTTGATCGTCTTGGCCTTGGCCGGCGATTCGACGATGACGACGTCCATGTGTGTTCCGGTTTTCGGGGTTTTTGCGCGGCGTGAACAGCGGCGGAACATGGGGGAGAGCCGCGGAACTGTCAAATGGGCATTAACCCCTAGCCCAAAATTTGCTCAGGCCTGTCGTGCGCTTTGCGTTGCGGCCCCGCCGCGCTTGCGCAGTTTCCGCCTCTCCACTACACCCTAGCCTCATGAGTCCGGCCACCACATTTTCGCAACGTCACCTTCTCGGCATCGAGGGCCTCAACCGGCTCGAAATCCTCCATCTGCTCGATCTGGCGGAGGAGGCGGTCGCGGTGTCGCGGCAGGTGGAGAAGCGCAAGTCGGTCTTGAAGGGCCGCACGCTGATCAACCTGTTCTTCGAGAATTCGACCCGCACGCAAAGCTCGTTCGAACTGGCGGGCAAGCGCCTGGGCGCCGATGTGATGAACATGTCGGTGGCGACCTCTTCCGTGAACAAGGGCGAAACCCTGATCGACACGGCGATGACGCTCAACGCCATGCACCCCGACATTATCGTGGTGCGCCATGCCCAGGCCGGCGCGGCGCATCTGCTGGCGCGCAAGGTCGATTGCTCCGTGGTCAACGCCGGCGACGGGGCGCATGAGCATCCCACGCAAGCCCTGCTCGACGCCCTCACCATCCGCCGCAACAAGGGCCGCATCGAGAATCTGAACGTGGCGATCTGCGGCGACGTGCTGCATTCGCGCGTCGCCCGCTCCAACATCATCCTGCTGTCGGCGCTCGGCGCCCGCGTGCGCGTGGTCGGGCCGTCCACCCTGATGCCGACCGGCATCGCCAATCTCGGCGTCGAGGTTTTCACCACCATGCGCGAGGGTTTGCGCGACGCGGACATTGTGATGATGCTGCGCCTGCAACGCGAGCGCATGTCCGGCGCCTTCATCCCGTCCACCCGCGAATATTTCCACTTCTTCGGGCTGGACGCCGAAAAGCTCGCCTATGCCAGGCCGGATGCGCTGGTGATGCACCCCGGCCCGATGAATCGCGGCGTGGAGATCGATTCCTCGGTCGCCGACGGCGACCAGAGCCTGATTCGCGAACAGGTCGAAATGGGCGTGGCTGTCCGCATGGCCGTGCTGGAGGCTTTGGCGCGGAGCTTGCCGAACGGGTGAGGCGATTAAGGCGACGCTACGAAATAAACGCGCCAGTTCATACGCCACAATCTTTGCTCGAAGGGGCCACGGCTCTCCGGGGCGTCTTCCTTCTCCCCTTGCGGGAGAAGGTGGCCCCGAAGGGGCCGGATGAGGGGTTCGTCTCAAAATTACAAGATGTTGGCCGGTGATGGGCGCCCCCTCATCCGTCTCGCCGCCTGGCGGCGGCGATCCACCTTCTCCCGCAAGGGGAGAAGGCAGACAACCGTTCGGGGCCAGAGTCGCGAAGACGTTGATTCAGTTATTTCGCCGCCTCGCCTAAGGCGCGATGAACGCGCCGAACGCGCGCGGGCTGGCCGCCACGGGAATTTTCGCCGTGACCGCAAGCGTGCGCGCGTCGATTCGCGCGAGCACATCGTCCATCCAGCAGGCGACATAAATGTCGCCGTCCGGCGCGGCCCGCGCGCCCTCGGGATAGCCGCAGGCGTCGATCGTTTTCAACTCCGCATAGGTCGCGCCGTCGAACACGGTCACGCTGTCGTCGTGCTGGTTGGTGACGAAAATCTTTCCGCCGTCGCGCGTCACGGCGACCGAATAGGGAAAGCTGCGCGCCTTCAGCCGCCGCGTCTCGCGCCGCGCCGTCGGATCGATCACCGAGACATCGCCCGATTGCACATTGGCGACCAGCACGCGCGGGCCGTTGGCGTCGTAGGTCACGCCAAACGGCGCCTTGCCGACGGCAAGGGTGGCGACGGTCTTGAGCGTGGCGAGATCGACCACGCAGACCGAATCGCTTTCGCGATTGGCGACATAGAGAAATTTGCCCTGTGGGTCGCTCGCCATGCCCGCCGGCGACTGGCCGACTGTTATGGCGCCGGTCTGCTTCAGCGTCTTGGCGTCGAACACATGGACCTGATCGCCATACCAATCGGCCACGAAAATCCTTTCGCCCGCCGGGTCGAGCGCGAGTCCGAGCGGGCCGGCGCCGGCCAAAACCTCCGCCACCACGCGATGCCCGCCTTGCGCGTCGCGTTCGATCACGGAAAAGGAATGGCCTTCGGGATTGGTGGCGTAAATGCGCAAGCCGCCGGGCGCGACGGCGACCCCGGCGGGCTTTTTGCCGACCTTCACCGTCTCGACCACGCGCGCCAAAGCCAGATCGACGACCGCAATCGCGTCGGCGCCCTGAGCGGTGATGTAGGCGAGCGGTTCGGCGCAAGCGGAGGCAGCAACGAGCAACCCGCCACAGAGCGCGCCAAGGATAGCCCCGTGGGCCGCCATCGCCCTTCGAGACGCCCGCTGGCGCGGGCTCCTCAGGGTGAGGGCGAATGCCGAAAACCAAAGAGTAGCCCTCACCCTGAGGAGGCGCGAAAGCGCCGTCTCGAAGGGCGAGGGCGGCCCCATCACGGCGCCGTTTCGACCACCTTCTTCAAATTGTCCAGCCCGGCGCGATAAACCCCGCGCACCGCCTTCACCGAGTTTTCGTCGTTGAGGTCTTCCGGCGGATCGTTGAGCATGTAGCCGCGATAGAACGCCCCCTTCCATTCCACCGTCGAACCGCCCTTGCCATTGTCGGATACGCTGAGCGTCGAGGTGTAATTGTTCACCGGCAGAACTTTGGGATCGACCTTGGGAATCTCGTATTTGTAGCTGTGGGCGCCCGCGTCATACTTGTCGAGCACCTCGTCGAAACTTGGATCGCCCGGCGCCTTCAGCACCAGATGCCGTGTCGAGCCGATGTCATTGCCCTTGTCGGCGACGCTGGACGCGATCACGGGATGCCATTTCGACAGCGCGTCGAAATTCCCGATCACAGCCCAGACTTTTTCCACGGGCTTGTCGATCTCCACGCTCTCGACGAGTTTCTGGCGCGTCGGTCCGTGGGCCGTCGCCGCTCCCGACGCCATCGCCACAACGGCCGCAGCCAAAGCCAAAGCACGCATGCATTCCTCCCTTGCTTATGATTGGAGAGGATCATGTCAGAGGCGGCGCCGCGCGGAAAGCGGGCTATGGCATTTCTAAGACTGGATCTCTTTCATGTTTCTTAGAAACATGAAAGAGATCCAGAGTCTTGTTTTAACGCATTTTCTTAACGCGAACCGGTGTCCGCTTCGCTTGAAAATGCTCTACCGCGCGGGCGCCGGTTCGGCGGGCGCGGGCGGGGTGGGTTGCGGCGCCGGCTGCTGAAGTTTTTGCGCGCGCTCCGCCTGCCTGCGCTGTTCGTCTTCCTTGCGCTGCCGCTCGACCTCGGCTTTGCGCTGCCGGTCCTGCTCGCGCTGTTGGGCGATGCGCGCCTGTTCGCGCTCCAGCGCCTTCATCGCTGCGGCATTGACGAAACCGGAGGCGTCGAGCTTGCGCTCCGGCGCCGACCACGGTCCGGACCACGTCAGTTCGGCGCGCCGGCCGGGCAGGGCGGAGGTGAGCGCGAAGCTCAAATCCTTCAAGTCGTAGCTGAAAGTGACGGAATCGCGCGTCGCGTTCAATTCGCCCTTGCCAAGCCGCAGCGGCGTCTCGCCGTCGCCGACACGCAGATCGCCCTTGGCCAGAGCCTGATCCAGATCGCGGGATGTGTCCCTGGCGCTAAAACTGGCTTCATTGGCGGCCTGGGCGGCCAGAACCTGATCCGGCGCGTCCGGCGCGGCGCCGGCGACGGTCAGATCGGTGATTTTCGCCGATCCCGTCCCGGACAGCGCGCTCACCAGCGCGGCCATGCTGGCGCCGGAGCCGGCGAATTTGAGCCGCCCGCCGACTTTCGCCGAAAAAGCGGGATTTTTCAGCGCGACGCCGTCGCCGAACATTTCGCCCGACAGCGTCGCCTGTCCGGCCTGCCGGCGCAGATCGAAGCCGCCGCGCAGGACGCCGCCGAACGCGGGCGCCTCGATTTTCGCGACGCTGAGCGCATTGGGGGCGAGGCTCAGGTCGAATTTCGCGGGGCCGCCGAACGGCGCGACCTCGGCCGCGTGGATGGTGAGTTTTACGCGGGGCGGGTCGATCATGACCGGCGCGAATGACAGGCTCGGCCAGATCTCGTCTCTTTTGGCGGGCGCGAGGTCGCCGAGCGTCAAGGCGAGGAAGGCGGGCGCTGAGAATTTGTCGATGTCGAGTTCGCCGCTCACCCCTTGCGCCGAAAGCGTCAGAGCGCCGCTGAAACGGGCGTCGCCGCGCTCGCCGACGATTTTGCGCAACAGAATCTGGCTGTCGCGCGTCTCGATCCGGCCCTCGATCTTGCCGACGCCGGTCGGGCCGCCGATCAGGTTGGCGGGATCGCCCGAAAGCGAAAACGTCCCTTCCAGCGCGCCCGCGCGCGGCAGCGTTCCGTTCAACGCCCCATTGATCTTGCCGAGAGTGGCCTTGCCCGTGATGTCGCGGCGCGCGCCCCCTTGCGTCTTCAGCGAAATCTGTCCGGGGCCGAGCTTTTGCGGCGACAACACCGATGGCGCGCCCAATTGCGTCAGCAGGTCGAAAGCCTCGGGCGCGGAAATGTCCAGCGCGATGCCGCTCTTGTCGTCCAGCGCGACGGAAAATTTCGTCGCGGCGGCCTGACCCTCGAAGGCATAGCCGCCATCCGCCCTGGCGACAAAATTCGCCGGCGAGAGCAGTCGGGCGCGCGAGGCCAGCAGCCGCGTGGCGTCGCCGGGCGCCAGCCGCGCCAGCAGGGCGGCGAGATCGGCGAGATCATTGGCCTTCACCCGCGCCTCGCCCTTGGGCGCCACAAAGGCGTGCAAAGGACTGTCCTGCCATTCGCCGGAGGCGGAGACATCGGCGCCGGCGAGATTTTTCGCTTCGAATTGTTCGAGATGCGCCAAACCGTTTTCGCGCAGCAGGCGCAGGTTCAGTCTGCCGTCGGCCTTGCCAATGGTCTGCGCGTCCACCGTGAGGTCGAGATCGGACTCCAGTCCGAGCGTGGCGAAAAAATCCGGCGCCGTGGCGGGGTCCAGAGCGGTTCCCGCCAGTTTCGCCGTCAGTTTTCCGCGCGCCTCCTTGCTGGGCGCGGTCCAGGCGAGATCGCCGGTGAATTTGGCGCGGTCGAGCGCGATATGTCCGTTGGAGAGAGCAAGCGTCCCTTGGGAAACGCTGAACGTCCCGCCCGCTGCGACCTGCCGGAACGGCAGGACCGGCGCGCCGGCGCTGGCGGCGAAAGTGGCGTAATCGCCGGTGGAGACCTCGCTACTGCCGCGCCAGACATTCTTGGCGTCAAGCGCGGCGGCGAGGTCGAGGCGCGAACCGCCGGCGCCCTCCGCGGAAATCTTCAGGGGACCGCCGGCATCGCGGGCGAGTTTGACGCCGGTCCAGTCGCCGCGCCAGCTCGCGGCGTCGATTTGCAGGCGCAACGCGGTCGGCGCGGGCCTCTCCACGGCGCGCAGCACCGCGCCCGCGAAAACATCCCCCCAGGGGCCGGCGAGCAGCGGCGTCGAGCCATTGACAGAGACGGCGCCCGAGGCGACGCCATATTCGGCGGAGCCGGCGAATTTCGCGCCCTCCGGCCCTTCGCCCAGATGCAGCGTCGCCTTGTCGAGCTTCACGATTTCGGGACGCGCCGCGACATCGCCCTCCGCGCGCCAGCCGGCCTTCGCCAGCGCGCCCTCCGCCACGGCCTTGCCGGCGAAGGATGGCGCGCCTGAGAGGTCGAGCGCGCCATCAAGCGACAAATGGCCGAGGTCGTCGTTCAGCTTGAGTTTCAAAGGCAGGCGATCGCCGTTGAAAACGTCGCTGCTCAGCGAATAGCCGATCGTCCGCCCCTGTGCGCGAAACGTTCCGCGCCCGTCATAGGGGCCGTCGAGATTTGAGATCCGGCCGGCGAGATCGACGTGTTCGAGCGTCAACAGCGGTTTTTGCGCGTGGAACACGCTGATGCGGCCGTCGTGCAGGGTCAGGTTTTCGAAATGGGCCGAGGCGCCCGGCCGGCGCAAGAGGTCGGCGTTAACCTCCAGCGCGAAATGGGTCAGTTCGGCGCTGGTAAAGGTCAGCAGGCCTTGCAGCAGCGCGGGCAGCGACAGCTCGAACTCGGCCTTCTCCGCCTTGAGCGTCCCCAGCGGGCCTTTCAGCGAAATGTTCCGCGCGGAAAAATAGGGGGTGGGGAGCACGCGGAAGTCGATCGGGCCGTCAAGCCTGGCCTCCGCGCCGGTGGCGCGCGATATTTCCTCGGCGAAACGCGCGCGATGCGCGTCGAAATCCACCACATAGGGCGCCCCGAGGAGCGCCGTCAGCACGAGGATCAGACCGATGCCAAGATAGGTGAGCACATCACGCATGAAATCACGAACTCTTTTGCTCCACGAAGGAGTCAAGCACCAGTTTGCGCCCAGCCTTATCAAAATCGATCGTCAATTTCGAGCCGTCTACTCCCGCAACGGAACCGGGACCGAATTTAAGGTGAAAAACGCGGTCGCCCGGCGCGAACGAACCGCCCGGCGAGGTCTTGCCCAAAACCTCGCCCTCGATGGTGAGCGGCCCGCGCCCGCCGGAGTCTTGCGCGCCTTTTGCCCCGTGCGCTTGCGCCCGCTTCCAGCCCGGCGTGTCGTAGCGCGAGCCGAACGAATCGATATTGGCGAAACGCGATTGCGCATAGGCGCCATAGCCCGAGCCGCTGCCCCGGCTTTCCGTCACCAGCACATGGTCGGCGGGCAGGTCGTCGAGAAAGCGCGAGGGGGTGGTGGTCTGCCACAGGCCGTGGATGCGGCGATTTGTCGCGAAATAGATTTTCGCCCGACGCCTTGCCCGCGTCACGCCGACATAGGCGAGGCGGCGCTCCTCCTCCAGCCCGGCGCGGCCGTTCTCGTCGAGGCTGCGCTGGTGGGGAAACAGGCCTTCCTCCCAGCCGGGCAGGAACACGCTCTCGAATTCCAGCCCCTTGGCGCCGTGCAGCGTCATGATCGACACGCGTTCGCCGCCGTCGGCGTTGTCCACGTCCATCACCAGCGAGACATGTTCGAGGAAGGAGCCGAGATCGGGGAATTCCTCCATGGAGCGGACGAGTTCCTTCAAATTCTCCAGCCGGCCCTCGGCTTCCACGCTCTTTTCCTGCTTCCAGAAGTCGGTATAGCCGGATTCCTCCAGAATCTGCTCGGCCAGTTCATGATGCGGTTTCTGGCCGATCTCGCCGGCCCAGCGCTCGAAATCCTTCAAAAGCGCGCGCAACGTCGAACGTTGCTTGGGTTTCACTTCCTCGGTCTCGACCAGAATGCGCGCGGCCTGCATCAGCGGAATGTGCTGGAGGCGGGCGAAATCGTGCAGGATTTGCAGGCTGGCGTCGCCGAGGCCGCGCTTGGGCGTGTTGACGATGCGCTCGAAGGCGAGATCGTCGGCCGGTTGCGCCGTGCAGCGCAGATAAGCCAGCGCATCGCGGATTTCCAGCCGCTCGTAAAAGCGCGGGCCGCCAATCACCTTGTAGGGCAGGCCCAAAGTGATGAAGCGTTCTTCAAACTCGCGCATCTGGAACGAGGCGCGCACCAGAATGGCCACTTCATCCAGCGAATGGCCCTTGTGCTGCAATTGCTCGATCTCTTCGCCGACGACGCGGGCCTCCTCCTCGGAATCCCACACGCCGGAGACTTCGGGCTTTTCGCCGTCCTCGCCATCGGTGAACAGGGTTTTGCCGAGCCGGTCGCGGTTGTGGGCGATGAGATGGGCGGCCGTCGCGAGAATATGGCCGGTCGAGCGGTAGTTGCGCTCCAGCCGGACCACTTTGGCGCCGGGAAAATCCTTCTCGAACCGCAGGATGTTATCCACATCGGCGCCGCGCCAGCCATAGATAGACTGGTCGTCGTCGCCCACGCAGCACAGATTGGGCTTTATCGCCGGATCGGTTCGTTGCGCCAGCAATCTCAACCAGAGATATTGAACCGCATTGGTGTCCTGATATTCGTCCACGAGAATATATTTGAAGCGCTGCTGGTATTCGCGCAGCACATCGGGATTTTCGCGCAGCACGCGCAAAGCTTCCAGCAGCAGATCGCCGAAATCAGCGGCGTTGAGGATTTTCAGCCGCTCCTGATAGAGCGCGTAGAGTTCTCCGCCCCGGCCGTTGGCGAAGGCGGCGGCCTCGCCGGCGGGAACGTTTTTCGGCGCGAGTCCCCGGTTCTTCCAATTGTCGATCAGATAGGCGAGCGTGCGCGCCGTCCAGCGCTTTTCGTCGATATTTTCCGCCTTGATGACCTGTTTGAGCAGGCGCATCTGGTCGTCGGTGTCCAGAATGGTGAAATTGCTCTTCAAACCGGCGAGTTCGGCGTGCCGGCGCAGGATTTTGGTCGATATGGCGTGAAACGTGCCGAGCCAACCCATGCCTTCGCCGTCGCCGATCAAGGCGGCGATGCGCGCCTTCATTTCGCGCGCCGCCTTGTTGGTGAAGGTGACGGCGAGAATTTGGTGGGGGCGGGCCAGCCCCTGCGCGAGGATATGGGCGATGCGCGCGGTGAGAACGCGGGTCTTGCCGGTGCCGGCGCCGGCCAGCACCAGAACGGGGCCTTCGGTGGTTTCGACCGCCGCGCGCTGCTCGGGATTGAGCGCGGAGAGGAAATCCGGCGCGCCATGCACTTGCGCGAGGGCGCGCGCGGCTATGCCGCCAGCGCGGGGCGCGGCGGGTTCGTAACCGGGAAAATCGTCGAAAGGATCGGACAAGGCGGCCTGATGTTAACGAATCGTGAGGGCAATGTGGGGGTTCGCGCGCCGCTTGTCGAATCGGGTTCGCGCGGCGGGTTGCAACAACGCCTCCCTCCGCCCGCATTGTGGGCATAGGGCAGGGACCCACATGCGCTAGGTTAAGTGCTGGCTGGCTGCGGAAAAAGCCGTGGACCGCCCTCGTGCTTCGAGACGGCTCCTTCGGAGCCTCCTCAGCATGAGGGCTACTCGATTGATTCTATTGATCCCCTCATGCTGAGGAGGCGAGCAAAGCTCGCCGTCTCGAAGCACGAGGGGATCAACCCACGAAGTTCTCAGCAGCCACCAAGCTTAACCTAGCGCATATGGGGCAGGGGCCTTGGCCCCGACGCGTCAGGAAAGCAGATTGAGGAGAGCCGCGCCGGGTTCAACAATCCCGCCGAAACCGCTATGCAGGCTGACCCGCGCGCCGCGCCGCCGAACCGGGAGAGCGCCCCCTCATGTCCGAACCCCGCGAAACCCTGTCGAAAAACTTCCTCCCCGCCGAGGGATCGCCGCCGGTGGACTGGATCGTGTCGGACGGTCTGACGGACTACGCTTTCGCGTTGAAACGCATGGAGGATTGGGCCGCCGCCATCGCCGACGGGGCGACGGAAAAAGTCTGGCTGCTGGAGCATCCGCCGCTCTACACGGCGGGAACCTCGGCCAAGCCGCAAGACCTGCTGACGAAAAACCTGCCGGTGTTCGAGGCCGGGCGCGGCGGGCAATACACGTACCATGGCCCCGGTCAGCGCGTGGCCTATGTGCTGCTGGATCTGTCGCGGCGCCGGCGCGATGTGCGCGCTTTCGTCGGCGCGCTGGAGTCCTGGCTGATCGCCGCGCTCGCCCAGTTCAACGTGCAAGGCGAGACGCGCGAAGACCGCGTCGGCGTGTGGACGCGTCGCCCCGACAAACCGGCCGGGCCGAACGGCGAACCGGCGGAGGACAAGATCGCCGCCATCGGGGTGCGGTTGCGGCGCTGGGTGTCGTTCCACGGCGTGTCGCTCAACGTCGAGCCGGATCTGGGCGCTTTCGCCGGCATCGTTCCCTGCGGCATAGGCGCGCGCCATCTGGGCGTCACCAGTCTGGTCGATCTCGGCCTGCCCGTGACCCTGACGGACGTGGACATCGCGCTGCGTCAAGCTTTTCAGCCGATTTTTGGCGCGACCCGCGCGGCATCCGCCATTTTTTAACCATTCTTGTTCAGGCTACGACGCGATCCCGCAGGACGAAATCATGCTCCGCCGCGCCGCCGCTGTCGCCATTGTTCTGACCAGTCCCGCCGCCGCAGACGAGTGGCGGTTTTGCGTCGGCGTGGCGCCGGCGAACCATGAGTCGGTGATCTCAGACGTTTTCACCAGCGGCGCCGACAGCGCGCGGCTGGAGAGCCGCTTGCAGGGCTGGTATCGCGCGCATCACGGCAGAACCCTGACCTTCCAGTGCCCGCATGGCGGCGACCGGGTGGCGGCGCTCAACGGCCAGACGGCGGCGCTGCAATTCAACCGCACCCTTGGCTATGCGGTGAACGGCCTTCCGGTGAACGAAGTGACGATGGCGTTGGGCGAAGATCTGTTCTGACGAATTTCACAAAAATGCCAAAAGCGATTCCTAGGGACTGGACAGGGCGGATCGGCTTTGCTACATCCCCCTTCGTTCGGCGGCGGCGCAGCCTGTCCGCTGAATTTTTGTCTCGGAACAGCTTGTTCGGTGACATTTTCGATGGGGCGCTTAGCTCAGTTGGTAGAGCAGCTGACTCTTAATCAGCGGGTCGTAGGTTCGAGCCCTACAGCGCCCACCATCGAAATTAAAGACTTGGACGCAAAAAGCCCGGCCATCGCGCCGGGCTTTTGCTTTTCGGGTAATTCGTGGGGTAACGATTAGCCCAGATTTTTTGGCGCGCCCCTGAGGTTTGCTCCATGGCGGGGCAAACGGATTTGGGGCCTTCCCTCAGTTTTCAGGAAAAGCGTGGGCCTCGCGCGTGGGTGGGGCGTCAGGCTGGCGCCTCGGCTTTGCCCTCCCTTATGCCGTGAGATTGGATTCGGCCGTGGCGCTCCCGTTGTCATAGGGATACATGGCGCGCTCGTTGATGCGCTTCTCTGGATTCCCGCCGCGGTCTGCGGCAAGTCGCGCGGGCAAGGGCGCGTGGCGCGACAATGTCTTCGTCGAGCGCATCTGGAAATCGGTGAAATACGAGGAGGTTTATCTGCGCTTATGACAGCGTCGGCGAGACGCGCGCGTCGATCGGCCGGTATCTGAATTTTACAATCGCCGGCGCCCGCATTCGTCTTTTGGCCGCGCTCCTCGTCCCTGCGTTGGTCATCATTCTCGGCAAAGAATGCCGTGGTTACGCGGCCTTCGACTGTTCCGGTTCTGACGATTCCATGGCCCTGAGATACACATCGAGCAGCGTCTCATGCTCGTCGCGCTCGTCCTTGTCCTGTTTGCGCAGGCGGATGATCTCCTTGATGACCTTGACGTCGTAGCCTTCGCCCTTGGCTTCCTGAAAAATTTCCTTCTTGCCCTCGTTCAGGGCCTTGATCTCTTCCTCGATGTGTTCGATGCGCTCGACGATGGTGCGAATGCGCTCACCTGCAACATCCAAACTGTCCGACACGGATGGCCTCCCTGATTGATTCATGCAGGGGAGGCTATGGTCGTGAAGGTCACCAAGATGTTAACGCGTTGGTTTGAGCTGTGGAGAATTCCGGCGTCGCGGGGCGCTTCCAAGGTGTCTTTTTTCATCCATCGGCATCGCGGGATGTCGCTTCGGCAGACGGACGGAAGACGAGCTTCTGATAGACGAGGCCGATGCCAATCAAGACGGCGCCAAGGCAGATGAAGGAGAAGGCGCGCGCGGCGCCTTCGAGAGCGCCGAGGTCGTAGCAGAACACTTTTAACACCGCGAGCAGGACCACGCCGGCGGAGGCGACGCGGGATTCCAGCGAGCCGCGCAGCAGGCCGAAGCCGAGCAGCGCCACACCGAGCGCCAGCCAGACCGCTGAATAGGCGTAGATCTCGACCGATCCGGCGCCGGCTTGCCAGCCGATCATCGCGCCCTGGAAGAGGCGGCGCGTCTCCAGCGTGACATAGGCGAAGGTCAGCGCCAAGGCGGTCAGGCGCGTCATGCGCAGGAACCAGGAGGGCCGCGTCTCGATCGTGTTGGCGAGCAGGGCCGCCGCGGCTGCGGGAAGGGGATAGCCGAGCAGCAGCGCGTTCAGGAACGCGCCGCCCTCGACCGGAACCGCGTCGAGATATGGGTTCTTCGCCACCAGCAGGCCGAACGCCGAACCGGCGCTCGCGCCGATGGCGAAGGCGCGCGAGAAGGCGCCGAACACGGGCCGCGTCCCGTTCGCATCGAGCCGCAGCAGCGCATGGGAGAAGCCGAAGCTCGCGATGGCGTAGAGGCCGAATTCGGACAGGCTCGCGCGCAGGCCGGTCATGTCGCCGCCGGTCATGGCGTGGCGGATTTCGAAGTAGACGAGCAGCGCCGAAAAGACCACGGCCAGCGTCTGCGCGATCCGCGTCGCGCCATCTTGTTTGGCGCGTCCCAACAGGCGAGCGGCGAAGCCGAACGAGCCCGCCGGAACGCCATATCCGAACAGCAGCCAGTTCAGGATGGGCGTCGCGCCGAGGTCGTCGCCCACGATCCGCGGATCCCATGCGAGACGCGCGGCGATGACAAGCCCCATCGCCGCGACGGCCTTGCGCAGCGCGGATATGTCCAGACGGCTTTCGACCAAGGCCGCGCCGAGCGCGGACAGCGCCAGCGCGACGGTGAGCGCGCCGCTTTCGAGGGCGAAGTCGAGGCCGAGCGCCAGAGCGGCAAAGCCGGCGGAAGCCATCAGTCCGAGCGACAGGCGGTCGCTGGGCGCCGGCGGCTGGCGCCGGCGCAACGCCCATGCGAAGGCCGAATATCCGGAAGCGACCATGAGCGCGGCGCCGGTCCACAGCGCCTTTGTGAACGGCGTTTCGATTGCCCCATAGTCGAGCGACAGCTCGCGCGTCACCCAGAGCGCCAGCAAGGGAGTCAGGGCCGCCGCGCTGGCGAGCAAGGTCGCGGCGCGGCGCGAAAGGTCTTCCGTCCGCCACAGCGCGCGGCCGGACAGCGCCGCGACCGCGCCGGAGCCAATCACCGCGAAGGCATGGAACCAGCCTGGACGCGAGAGGCCGTCTGCGCCCCCGGCGCCCCACACGCGCGGCCACAGGATCAGCAATTCGACGACGACGGCGCCCGCTGCGAGCAGCAGTCCCGGCGCGAAGGTGGGGCGACTGGCGCCGGCGAAGGCGAGGGCGCCGATGATGATCGCGACGCAAAGACTCCAGAATGCGTCAATCCCACCACGGGCGGCGAAATCGCCGAATTGCAGGGCGGCGAACAGGGCGAACAGCGCCGGAACGAGATTGGCGATTTTCCTGCACAGATCGAAATTGGCGAACAGGGCGCGGCGGTCGAGCGCGTAGAGCCAGGCGGCGAGCGCGGTGTGGAAGGCGAAGTGCAATTGCGCCGCCGCGTGGACCTGCGGATACCCGATGCCCATCACGCCGCCCCACAGGGCCGCGCCCACGGTCGCGGAGATTGCGAGCCAACCCCATTGCCGCAACCGCGCCAGCGCGTAGGCGGCGCCGACGACAATGGCGAGGTAGATCGCCAGCGGCCACGGGTTCGGATGAGACGAATGAACCAGCAGAGGCGCGCCGAGGGCGCCGATCAGGCCGAGGCCGGCGATGGCCGGCCCATGCAGCAGGGCCGCGAGCAGGGCCGCAAGCGCCGTGGCGCCGAGCGCGACGAGGGCGAAGGCCGGTCCGATGAAGCCATAAAGCGCATGGGCGGCATAGATAACGCCGAAGGCCGTGGTCGTGCCGGCGGCGGTGAGGACGGCGGGCGTCGGCGTCGCGTCGCCCGTGGCGGCATCGCGCCGACGCAATTTCTCGCCGAAAACGATCAGCGCGACCGCGAGCGCGAGTCCGGTAGCGATCCGCATGGCGGGGCCGAAAAAGCCCTGTTCGATGGCGAAGCGGGCGAGCAGCAGGCCGCCGAGCGCAAGCGCGAGGCCGCCGACATAGACCACCCAGCGCGTGCCGATCCGTTCTTCGAGCGAGGTCGGCTGTGCCGGAGCGGTCGCGGCGATGGAAACGGGTTGGCTGACCGGTTCAGCCGCAGGTGGTCCTGGCGGTGGAGGCGGCGGTACATCTGCGCGTTCAGGCGCGATCGATTCCCTGTCGGGGTGCGGCGCGGTTTCGACGGTCGAAGCGGATGGAGGCGTCGTCCCGGTCGCGGGCGGGGCGACGCCCGCCATGATGGCTTCGCGCAGGATGCGCTGCGATCGTTCGAGATCCTGCACCATCCATTCAAGGCGTTGCAGGCGCTCACGGGCGTTGATCGCGATGAAGAAGCCGACGACGCCCAGCGCCGTCAGGAGGAAAGGCGCCGCCGAAAACAACGTCAGAACGTCGGGAAACATGCGGTAGCCCCTCTGATGCAAGACGGTCAAGCCAACGAGCGGGAAACTCGCCCTTCGAGCCCGTGACGGCGCCAAGATATCATATTTTGAACAGTGTTCAATTTGCAGGCGAAACAAATCCGCTCGTTGGTTAGCCGCGAGCTTGCAATGCCGGTTTCAGCTTATAAGCCCGCCGATCCCCAAGCCGTGATCCGGTCCGAAAAACCGAACTTCTGGTCACGCTGTCACGAACGAGGGGGCACATTCGCCCGCGCTGCCGGTCACAGGCCGTTGCGCCGCGCAGGTGCGCGACGATCAGGCTCCGACAAGGAGGAGGCGCCGATTACATGCGGATTTGATCGCGGCGGAGCGTCAATTCGCGTTCACGGTGACCGACGCGAAGGCGCTTCTGCGACGGACGACCACGAAACTGGCCACGGGGCGGTTCGATTTGTAGAGGCCGACCAGCGTGAAGGCTTGCGGATCCGCCAAATTCGCGGGACCGGGTTTCGCCGCGCCGATGCGAAGCAGATCGGCGTCCGGTTCTCCGGCGATGTTGAAGAAATTCTCTTCAACATCGTAGCCCGGGGCTTGCGGCGCGATCTTCGACACGCCGCCAAACAGCGGAAGCGTCGCGCGATCGCCGTTCTCGAATTTCGGCGCCGCCGCCGGGCTGAAGGCTGGATCGTGCAGTTCGGCCGAGCCCATCCGCCACGACCGCGCCCAAACGGCGGCCTTGGCGCCCAGTTGGCATAATTCCGGCTTCTCACAAAAGGATTCGGCGGCGGCGAATTCCATTTGGTAGCGGACGGTGATCGAGCAGACCATGGCCAGAGCGTCGAGCTGCTGCGGGATTATCCTGAAGTGTTCGGTCTCGCCGGCGCCATGGTCCGTCTCAACGAAATAAGCGTCTCCTTCGACTTCCGTCAGAGCCAAAGCGTTGCTGCCGCACCGATCCAGGGGATCGTTGGGCGCTGGGGCCTCCAGGGCCCTTTTTTCGCCGGATGCGAGACTGAACAGATGGGGGCTGTGGCATTGCCCCGCGCCGGACACGCCGTCGATCAGAACCAGCCCCTTGTCGCCGCCGGCGCGGGCGATTCGCACCACCGAATTGCTCAATTGCTTGCGGTCCGCGTCCGCGAGCGGAAATTCAGCGAGCGTCTCCGCGCTCGCGGGCGCCCCGAAATCCATTTTCACGGGGGATCCCGCGAAGGCGGCGGCGATGGAAAGTCCGGGGCTGCCCGGTTGTGGCGCTTTCGTGGAAAGCACGCGCAATTTTTCCGAGACCTTTCGGGCGATCGCATTGCACATGAGCGGCGACGATTCGGCGACGGCCGTCGTGATCAACAAAGCGAAACAACTTGCTAGCATGCGTCGCATCGGTCATCTCCATTGAAGACATCGCTCCAGCTTCCAGTCGTACTTTCCTAAACGAAGAAAATCGAGTCCTCAGGGAGCGTCGCCATGTTGCTTTGCTTGAGCTTGCTTCTGTCAGGCGCGCGCCGCGGACGGCGTGATCGGCGCCAGCGTGGCAGGCGTGTCGTGGGACGATGTTGAAGCGGTCGCCGCCGATTTGCCAGAGCGGCATGGCGACGGCGCGTATCCCGAAGCGGAGCGAATCGATCCGTCCGACGATGGGGCGGGCTTCACGACTCCGAGCCTCATATCATTCGTCAGTCTCGGCATTTAAATTCTCAAACGGAATCATGGAGCTGCCGGCCCTTACGCCTGTGCCGTCGGCGTCAGTCAGCATCCGAGCGATCGTTTGCGAAATCTGGCGCGCTTGCGCCTCTGTGAACAGCCGCATGGCTTGGCGCCGGGTCGGTTCGTCCTCGAAATAGATATGGCAGACAGCCCGGTCAGCGGCATCCAGGATGCTGAAAGCCTCGGCGGATCGGCAAAGCTTAAGCGGCAAGTCAATGGGAATCGGCGCCGGAGTTTCGCCTGTATCGTCCTGGCGCGTCGATTTGCGCCCGAAGGTCGTCCGCCCGAATTTATCACGATGCGCCAATGTTTTCGGTCCTTTGGGTCTGGCGCGGATTTATCCGCCCCGTTCGCAGATAGCCAATCAGTCTTTCTTCGTCGTCTTCATGGCAAAACAATGCGTCGAAGCTTCCCGCCTCTTCCAGAGCCTCGATTGGGCCGATCCATGCGATCTGACCTTCTTCGATGGTGACGACCTCGCCGGGGGTTCCGTGGGTCGAAGCAGTGATTTGGGCGCGTGTCATGGTGTTGAGCCTTCCAGTTGCATTGGAGCGGTGTAGATCACATCACGATGGCTTTCTTAAGCCTCACGCCCGCCCAGCCGCCATTCTCAGTGTCCGTCCGAAAAGAATTTGAATCTGCGGAATCGTCTGTGATTCAAAGGGGTAGTCCTGATTCTGGAGGGCCTCCGGATGTGGCCCGCCAAGAACCGCGCGAAATATGCTCGCGACAAGTTGCGCTATCCCAGCGATGGCGCCGACGCCGCACGGGCGTTTATTGCGCCGCTGATCCCGCCCCGCCAGGCGCGCCCTCCGCGCCAATCACCGTGAGACAAAGACCTGCCGGGAGTTTAGTGAAGCGAACTGACGTTGACTTAAAAAAATCCGTCCCCATCGCCAACCTCAGCTGACTCTGAGTCAGCGGGGCGCAGGTTCGCGCCCACGGCGCCGGCAAGTCTCGTCAGAAGAGCTTGAGTTGCTCGGCGGCCTCGACCGGCGCGGGCGGCGCGCGGCCAGACGCAACCAGAAATTCGCCGTCCGGGTCGTGTTCGCGATGGCGTTGACGCGCCAGCGCCCGTCGCCGCACCGCGTAGCAATACGCGCAACCGTGCGGACATGTGTCGTAGTCGCCGATGTCGATCGACTGGGCGCAGTCGCATCCAGGCCGGTTCCCGCTCTCGCGACCCCGCACGATTCTGCCTCGCAGGTCGGAGAGGCGATCCAGGTCCACGCAACGCGCCGCCTTGGCGCCTGGCGGAATCAGGGCGGGCTGCGCGCACACGGTCAGGCGGATGTGTTCGGACCGCGCGATGTCGGACAGTTGGCTCAGGACCGCCAGCTTCTCGCCGTCCGGCGGGTGGCTATAGCGGAAGCCGTTGGTTCTGGCCGATGCGTCGAGGTTGCGCGTCGTCTTTTGGTAAAAATGGGCGAACGAGACCACCACCTCATCGACGCCGCCGCGCAACGACGAAGCCAGGGACGCAAAATTTTCCACATGCCAGTCGACCGGCGTGAGGTCGGTGATCAGGATCGGGTCATAGCGCCAGACGACGCTTCGGGGCCCGAACCGCTCAGAGACGAGCTTGATGTGACCAATCGCCTTTTCCGCGCCGATGACCGACAGTTCGAGTTCGCGCGGATATCCGGTCACGCTGTACTGCACGCAGAAGACGTGTCCCATCTGAACGATGGCTGGCAGCTTGTCCATCATGGGACCCAAATTTTTGGTCCACAGCACGATGCCGTCAACGTCATGGGGCGCGAGCGAAACGCGGCGCACATTTGAATTGTATGGGTTGACGACGCCGCAGAACCCCGCCTTCAGCCGACTCAGGAGCCAGTCGCTGTAGAAGGCGGGAATGTCCGTTCGGTAGCTCGCGGAAATGATCACCCGATGTCCATTGGCCGTGGGACCGGCGGCGGCGATGCCCGGCCCGAGTGGGGATAATCGGCGCTGGGCCCGGAGAATTCAATGATCGAGCCAGCCGGAAATCGGCCCCGGCGGCTTGAAGCGTGATTTATGGAAGATTCTGGGATGGGCCGGTTGACGCGCGGATTTATAATTCTAATATAGCCGATAGACTTAGTTCACTAATGGCCTGATTTGCGCGGTACGCCCCAAAGGGACGCGTTGCGCTGAATAGGAGCCCCCTTCAATGACCATCAATCCTCGCACGCGGCAGGCCGAGGCCCGCGAACGGCGGCTCGGCGCGATCACCCGGTGGGAGGGCGGAGCGCTGAAACGCGCTCGCGAGTCCGCCTTCACTGATCTCGCGCCGGACGGTCGCTGCGCCCACGACTGGAGTTCCAGGCGGTCGCGCATCGGCGAATCTCCGATCCCGTTCAGCTCGACCTGGGAAGGCGCGCCTGCGCGCTCTTGCGCCGGCTCTCGCGGTCCGTTGCGCTTGCGCGAGCGCGTCTCGACCGCCGTCGTGCGTCAATCGACGGATGAAGACCTGGGAACGTTGGCGTCATGACCGGGCGCATCGACGTCGCGCGTGTCGCCATAGGCACGCATTCGGGCGTGCGTGTTTCCGAACATTTCGGTCAGGCGACGCGCTTCGAGATCTGGGAGGTGCGATCGGAGGGCTCGCGCCTCGTCGAGACGCGCGTCAACCGGCCGGCCTGCGGTTCGGGCGACGACCGGGCCGACGAGATCATGGACGCCTCCGTCGCGGCGGTCGCCGATTGTCGCGCCGTGGTCGTCGCCCGCATTGGCGAATGCGCGCTCACCCGGCTCGGCAAGCTGGGCATCCTCGCCTTCGAGACCGACGACACCGTTGACGACACCGTGCGGCAACTCGCCGGCTATGCCGGACTTTTTGAGCGGGAAAACACATGAGCGAGCCAGTTTCCAGCGCCTGCGCGGCGCACGCCATGCGCGCGGCGCGGACGACGCCGGCGTTTCCCGATCTCGAGGGCAAGCACCCCTGTTTCTCGACGACGGCGGAAGGTCACGCCAAAGCGGCGCGGCTGCATCTGCCGGTCGCGCCGGGCTGCAACATCGATTGCGCCTTTTGCCGACGCGATTTCAATCGCGTCGAACAAAGGCCGGGCGTCGCCGCAAGGCTGCTCAGCCCCGATGATGCCGTCGCGGCGACGGGCCGCGCCTTGCGCATTGTCCCCAATCTCGCGGTCGTCGGCATCGCCGGGCCGGGCGATCCGCTCGCTTCCGACCACGCGATCGAGACGTTTTCGCGCATTCATGCGCTTTGGCCCGCGTTGACGCTCTGCGTCTCGACCAACGGATTGATGCTGCCTGAACGCGTCGATGAACTCGCGGCCGCCGGAGTGACGACGCTGACCGTGACCGTCAATGCGGTCGATCCGGAAATCCAGGCGCGGGTCACGCCGAAAATCGCCTGGAAGCGCAAGCGGGTCAACGGCGTCGAAGCGGCCAGGCGGCTCATCGACAATCAACTCGCCGGAATAGCGCGCGCGGAAAAACTCGGCTTCACCATCAAGATCAACACCGTGCTGATCCCGACCGTCAACGACCATCACATCGGCGAGGTCGCCAAAACCGTGGCGGAGGCGGGCGCCCGGATGATCAACATCATTCCGCTGATCCCGGAGGGCCGACTCGCGCATCTGGGCGAGCCGGACTTCATCGCGCGCCACAAGGCGCGCGCGGCGGCGGGCAAGCATCTCACGGTCTTCACGCATTGCCAGCGCTGCCGCGCCGACGCGGTCGGCACGCCCGGCCTGACCGATTTCACTCGCGAACTCTATGGCGATGACATCCGCGCCGAACCCACCTTTTCGCACGGCTAGCAGAGGAGGTGAGCGCGCTTTAGCGGCATCGCCGAACGTTCCGGTTTTGCGATGCATTGTTCTTGTTTTATTCGACTAAGAGGACGAACAAAGCCATGGGTAAAAAAACCGCCAAACAGATCGCCATTTACGGCAAGGGAGGCATCGGCAAGTCGACCACAACCTCAAACATCAGCGCCGCCTTGGTCGAGGCGGGCTACAAGGTGATGCAGTTCGGGTGTGACCCGAAAGCGGACTCGACCAACACGCTGCGGGGCGGCGAGTACATCCCGTCCGTGCTCGATTTGCTGCGCGAGAATGCGCGGGTGGACGCTCACGACGCTGTGTTCCAAGGTTTCAAGGGCGTCTATTGCGTCGAGGCGGGCGGGCCGCAGCCGGGGGTGGGGTGCGCCGGGCGTGGCATCATCACCGCCGTCGAGCTTCTGAAGCAGCAGAACATCTTCGAGGAACTCGACCTCGACTATGTCATCTACGACGTCCTGGGCGACGTTGTGTGCGGCGGTTTCGCCGTGCCCGTGCGTGAAGGCATCGCCGAGCACGTCTTCACAATCTCATCGGCCGATTTCATGGCCATCTATGCCGCCAACAATCTGTTTCGCGGCATCAAGACCTATTCGAGCAAGGGCGGCGCCTTGCTGGGCGGCGTCATCGCCAATTCGATCAACAGCGATTTTCATCGCCACATCGTCGATGATTTCGTCGAGAGGACGCAAACCCAGGTGGTCGAGTATATTCCCCGCTCGCTCACCGTCACCCAGGCCGAACTTCAGGGCAAGACGACCATCGAAGCCGCGCCGAATTCCGAGCAGGCGGCGATCTACCGCCGGCTGGCGAACAAAATCGCCGATCACACCGAATCCAAGGTCCCTTCGCCGTTGGACGCGAAAGAACTTCGGGAATGGTCCTCCAGTTGGGCCGATCAACTGATCGAAATCGAACGCAAGACCCAGTACGTGGCCGTCGACGCCTGAAGGAGGGGTTATGCCGATCAATTTGAAAACCGCCGTCGTCGAAAGTCGCGAACAGCGCCTGGGCACGATCATCGGGTGGGATGGCAAGGCGTCCGACCTGTCGCAGGAGTCCGCCTATGCGCGGGGCGGCTGCGAAGCCAAATGCGGCCAAAAGGCGCGCCGCATCTGCGAACTCCAGGGACCGTTCACCCAGGGCTCGGTCTGCAGCGAGCAGATGGTGGAATGCCAGGCGGGCCACGTCCCCGACGCCGCGTTGATCCAGCATTCCCCGATTGGATGCGGCGCGGGCCAGGTGATCTACAATTCACTGTTTCGCAACGGGCTGGCCATGCGTGGCCTGCCGGTCCAGAACCTGCACCTGATCAGCTCGAACCTGTCCGAAAGAGACATGGTGTTCGGCGGCGTCGCCAAGCTGGAGCAATCGATCCGGGACGCCTGGGAGCGTCACCATCCCAAGGCGATCTTCATCGCCACCTCCTGCGCGACGGGCATTATCGGCGATGACGTGGAAAGCGTGGCCATCGCGCTTGAAGCCGAATTGGGCGTTCCGGTTATTCCGCTGCACTGCGAGGGCTTCAAGTCCAAGCATTGGAGCACCGGATTCGACGCCACCCAACACGGCATTCTGCGCCAGATTGTGCGCAAGAACCCTGGGAAAAAGCAGGAGGATCTGGTCAACGTGATCAGCCTGTGGGGCTCGGATGTGTTCAAGCCGATGCTGGGCGAACTGGGTCTGCGGGTGAATTACGTGGTCGATCTGGCCACGGTGGAGGATCTCGCGCAAATGTCGGAAGCGGCGGCCACCGTGGGCTTCTGCTACACCCTGTCGTCCTATCTGGCGTCCGGATTGGAGCAGGAATTCGGGGTCCCCGAAGTCAAGGCGCCGATGCCCTATGGCTTTGCTGGAACGGACGCGTGGTTGCGCGAGATCGCCCGCGTCACGCACCGCGAAGACAAGGCGGAAGCCTATATCTCCCGCGAACACGAACGGGTCAAACCGCGCCTGGAGCAACTGCGCGAGCAGTTGAAAGGTCTCAAGGGGTATATCGCGACCGGTTCGGCCTATGCCCATGGCCTGATCGGCGTGTTGCGCGAGCTTGGCGTCCAGGTCGATGGCTCGCTGGTCTTCCATCATGACCCCGTCTACGACAGCCAGGATCCGCGGGAGGATTCGCTGGGCCACCTGATCGACACCTATGGCGATGTCGAACATTTCAGCGTGGGAAACCGCCAGCAGTATCAGTTCTATGCGTTACTGCAGCGGGTCAAGCCGGACTTCATCATCATCCGCCATAACGGATTGGCGCCGCTGGCGTCGAAGCTGGGAATTCCCGCCATTCCGCTGGGAGATGAACATCATGCGGTCGGCTATCAGGGCATGATCAATCTGGGCGAATCTATTCTCGACGTCATGGCGCACAAGAAATACCATCAAGATATTGCCGCTCATGTCAGGCTTCCTTACAAAGAAAGCTGGCTTAAGCAGAAAGATCCCTTTGTCCTGGCCAGAAAGACATCTGCCGGATCGGAGAAATAACGGTCATGTCTATTGTTGATACCGAGGACAAAGTGTCGCCTGTGACGGAAACAACTTCCAAAAAGACGAATTCGATCGAGCAAGTCCGCTATGGCTGCGCGATCGGAGCCATGCAAAGCGTCGCCGCCATTCCAAGAGCCATTCCGATCACCCATTGCGGTCCCGGGTGCTCTGACAAGCAATTCATGAACCTGGCTTTCTATAATGGCTTCCAGGGCGGGGGCTATGGCGGCGGCGCCGTCGCCCCCTCGACCAACGCTTCGGAGCGCGAAGTGGTGTTTGGCGGCGCCCAACGCCTGAGCGACCTGATCGAATCCGGACTTGAGATCCTTGAAGCCGATCTGTTCGTCGTGCTGACCGGGTGTATCCCCGACCTTGTCGGCGATGACGTCGGTTCGGTGGTCACCCCCTTCCAGAAACAGGGCGTGCCCATCGCATTCGCTGAAACCGGCGGCTTCAAGGGCAACAATTTCACCGGCCACGAACTCGTGACCAGGGCGATCATCGACCAATATGTCGGAGATTACGTCGGGCCGAAGACCAAGGGTCTGGTCAACGTGTGGTCGCTGTTACCCTACCACAACACCTTTTGGCGCGGCGATCTGACGGAGATCAAACGGACCCTGGAGGGGGCCGGGTTCAAGGTGAATATCCTGTTTGGCCCGGAATCCGAGGGAGTCTCGGAATGGAAGGCGATTCCCCAGGCCGAGTTCAACATCGTGCTTGGCCCTTGGCTGGGTCTGGCCACCGCGCGCCATCTGGAACAGAAGTATGGTCAACGTTTCCTGCATGTTCCAGTGCTGCCGATCGGAGCTCATGAAACCACGAGTTTCCTCCGCACTGTCGCCGATTTCGCCGGATTAAAGACCAAATCGTCTCGGAAGAAACTCGAGTCCTTTATCCAGGACGAGGAGACGAGGTATTACAAGTACCTCGAGGATTTCACCGACTTCTATGCCGAATACTGGTGGGGCCTGCCCGCGAAATTCGCCGTGATCGGAGACAGCGCGTATAATTTGGCTCTGACCAAATTCCTGGTCAACCAGTTGGGCCTGATTCCCGGCCGGCAGATCATCACCGACAATCCGCCGGACGAATTCCGCGACGAGATTCGCTCGTATTATCGCGCCATCGCCGAGGACGTTTCGACCGAGGTCGAATTTGAGGAGGACAGCTACGCCATCCACCAAATCCTGCGGCAAACCGATTTCGGCCACAAGCCGCCCGTCATCTTCGGAACCACCTGGGAACGCGATCTGGCCAAGGAACTGAAAGGCGCCATCGTCGAAGTGGGATTCCCCACCTCCTACGAGGTGGTCCTCTCCCGCTCCTACATCGGCTACCGGGGCGCCCTGACCCTGCTCGAAAAAATCTACACGACGACCGTCAGCGCCAGCGCCTGATTTCTGAGAACTGGCTCCGCTTGCCCGGACAATTTTCCGCGAAAGATAAGTGGAGCTCTGCCGGGTTTTTTCGTCAGATGGCGCCGTGGTGTTGGGTGTGACGCAGGGAGGGGGGCGCCCGACGGTCGTCGCATCCGACACCACGTGCCGATGGTTTTCGATCACGAGGGCGACCACGCCTCGCGCTGGGCGGCGATGTCGTCGATCGCCGCCCAGATCGGCTGCTCGCCGCACACTGCGGGAGTGGGGCAGCAAGGCCGAAGTCGACAGCGGCAAGCGGATCGGCGTTCCGACGGAGGTCGCCGACCGGCTGAAGGCGCCGGAGCGCGAGAACCGCGAACTTCGGCAGGCCAATGAGATTCTGCGCAAGGCTTCGGCGTATTTTGCGCTGACCCCTTTCGGCGAACGCAGGCGTTCGCCTGTCGGGCAAGGGGAGCGCGACCGCCGACCGAAGTGATGATCGTTTCCATCGACGATCCGCCAAGCCCATCGATCGCAGCCGCACGGTGTCCAAGGCCGGCGAGATAGGCGTCATGGCTTGCAAAGGCGAGGAACGACGCTGCTCTGGCGAACCAGCATCGCCAAATCCCATCTCTCGTTTTCGGGACCGATCAGGAACGGCCCTCCAGCGCCGAGCAACATGACGCCACCGCCACTCTCGCGCAGAAAGGGAAGCGTGTGGCGTATATATCGGTCGAAGACTTCCGCGCCGCTGATCGGCGTGGTCGGCGCAAGTTCGGGATAGCTCGTGTAGTCGGCGACATCACGCAAGCGCAGGAGGTTCAGCATGATTGCGCGTCCCCCGGCGCCCCGTTGCATGAAGCGCCTGCCCGCGTCCTGTGACGGTACGACGTGGCAAATGGAGTCCAGCGCCGCCATGGCGCCTCCTTTCAGCAGTTCATTTTCAAGTGGAGCGATCCTGCGCGCCGAACGCCAGGCGCAGGACATGCGTCCGGATGTCTTCAGGCCAGTCCGAGATCCGTTGTTCAAGCCCTGGACGATCGTCTGCAAAGAGGGCGCGCGTCGCCTCTTCGTAGCCGGGCAAATCGCCAGCAATCGCCAGCATGAATTGATAAGCAGCCTCCTGGGCGGCCCGACGTTTCTGACGCTCCGCGCCGTTGCGTCTGGCGTCATCCACAAGTCGCCTGAGAACGGCGGATGCGCCGCCGGGCTGGGTGGCCAACCAATCCCATTGTCTCGGCAATAGCGTCACCTCGCGGGGGAGGACCCCCAACTTGGGGCGTCCTCGGCCTCTCGGTTCGCAAGCCTCTTCCTTTACAGACGGCGGCTCCTCGCTCGGCCGAGGCCGTCCGATTGATGTCTCTTGAGGCTGGGACAATCTCTGGGTGATTGCGGCCTCGTCGCCGCGCAGGTCGACATCGATCACGCGGCCGGTCAAATCGTCGAAAATCAGGACCGCCATTGACGAGCCATTTTCGGTCGCCGACTTGACCGCAAGCGCAACCTCGACCAGCGGGCCAGACAGGAGCAATCGGTTGCCTTCGAAGGCTGTGCAGGGTTTGGAGATGCAGTCAGACATGGGGTCGCCGTCCTAAGTTTGAAACGGATTAATACCCGGATAAAATCCTTGCGTCAATATTACCCGTATAATATTAAGCCTTATCCTTCTCGCGGGAGAGAAGGTCATGAATGGCGTTGTGACAGGTCGAAAGAGGTAGCGGGATGAAGGGCGAGGCGCGCAAAGCGGCCATAGCGGCCTATAAAGAGCGGAAAGTCGTCGGCGGCGTCTACCTTGTTCGCTGCGATGCTTCCGGTGAGGTGTGGGTCGGGCAATGGACCAACATCGAGACAATTCAAGCGCGGCTATGGTTCACGCTTCGGCACGGCGCGAGCCCGAAAAAAGATTTGCTCGAAGCGTGGCGCCGCCATGGAGAATCGCATTTCAGCTTCGAAATTCTTGAAAAAGTTGACGAGGAAACTTCTTCTCACTTTCTTGCCGCGATTTTGAAGGAACGCGCTTCCTATTGGCGAGCGAAATTAGGCGCTAATTCCATTTAGAGCATTCCCCGGCTCACATGATCCATATCCATCATGTCTGGCTGAATATATGCGGCGCTCGCAAGGCGCCGGCGATGACGGTATGATCCAGCGGTTCAGCCTCGTTCTGGCCGGACCAGGCGCCTGTGTGGAAGCATGTCGATCGCTACCCCGATAGCGAAGCCCGCAAAACGGCATGGGGCGCTTTCGATCGGCTCGACCCAATCACGCCGGCCTCTGTCGGCGCTGAAGTGGACGACTTTGGCGGGCTCCCGTTCTTGCGTTTCGAGGACGCCGCCCAGGAGGCGTTCGACGAGTGGCGCAAAGAATTGGAAATGCGGCTTCGCGGCGGCGATCTTTCGCCAGCGCTGGAAAGCCACCTCGCGAAGTTCCGCAAGCTGGTTCCGGCCCTCGCGCTGACCAGTCATCTCGCGGATGGAGGGCGTGGCCCGGTTTCGGAAAGAGCCGTGATTCGGGCGCTGGCGATCGCGGCATATGCCGAGGCCCATGCGCGGCGCTGCTACAGCGCCGGCGCCATGGCGGACGTGGCTGCGGCCAAGGCGATCGTTTCCCACATCCGCCATGGCGACTTGAAGGAAGGCTTTTCGCTCCGCGACGCGATGAGAAATGACTGGTCGCACCTCACCGACCGCGATCAAGTCAGCGCGGGGCTCGACCTCCTTGTCGATCTTGACTGGCTTGCCGCGAAGACAATCCGCACCGGTGGGCGCCCCAGCACGATCTTTTCGATAAACCCGAAGGCTTTCCCGTGAACAAATACCTTGCTCGCCTCAAAGCCCTCAATTCTGACAATCCCCCACGTCGCGGGCCGTCAAAGCCGTCAAAAGAGGCTTTTGTCGGGTTTGACGGTGACACGGGTGAGAGGTTTCAGAAAACTCACCGGCCTTTTGACGGTTTTGACGGCCCCAAGGGTGGCAGACTTTCAGAGATCCTCCAGGCCATGGAGAGCGGCGCTGAAATTCTGAAAGCGCCTCAAGGGACCACTGTCAAAACCGACGAAAACTCTTGAAATTTCAGACGATCGTTTGGCGGCGGCAAGAGGGACTCCCCGCGTGGGCGGGGGCGACTTCTCCCAGGTCACGACCGACTTGACTTCGTAGGGTCCATCCCCGCGTGGGCGGGGGCGACTCTGGAGCTTAAGCTACTGATGCGATTTACAATGTCAAACAGCGGCTGTTTTTGACTTCTTGAGAACCGGACTCATCTCGACAAATGATATCCCTACCAGACTGAAACGAGAACGCCGTCGAGATCGGTCAATTGTCGGGGTGGCGCGCCCAGGGTCGCGACGCCCAGGCCGCCCGGCGCCTTGTCGTCGCGCCAGATCATGACAATGGAGCCCTCATGAGTCGCGCCGTACCAATCCTGCATCACAGTCCAAATGCGCTCACGCACGCCCTTCGACACTTCGCCGGAGGTGTAGACGCCCGGCGCCGGCTCGGGCATGACCGAGGCTAGAAATCCACGGGTGCGTTGCGGGACATCGCGCGTCACGATCACCGTCATGGGCATTCGTCAGCCTCCGGTTCCGCTCCCGAATCCGCTGGCGGTCTTGGACGGACGCGCACGGGAAGGGCGGCGGATTCTTCGCTGGTCGCGTCGGCCAGCACGGTTTTGATGCGATCAATCAGATGCGCGATGAGTTGGTCGCGGCGCATTTGTTCGCCGGTCATGCGGCGCGCAAGGCGTTCAATGTTTTCCGCCGGACGTTTTGCCACGAGGGCGGCGGCTCGGAACGCGCAGGGAATGGTGACGGTGTCGCGCACGAGGTCGGCGACGTCCAGAACGAAACTCTGCCCGGAGTCTTCGTGGATGAAGCCCAGTTGCGGTATGGTGGCCGTCGCCGCCACGGCGATGGCCGCCGCGCCTTCGACCGCGCTGGCGGCATGGTTCAACGCCTGGTTGGGCAGGTCGGCCGCGCTCGGGTTCTGGCGGTCGTAATGTCTTCCATTCCAGCGGATGCCGGCGCGCTCGGCGGCGATGCGATAGCTTTCCTTCATGCGCGCGCCTTCGATGCCGCGCAAAACCGCGATGTCGCGATGTGGCGGCACTTCGCCCAGCCGCAGCGCATACATGCGCCGCGCCACCATAAGGCGGCCTTTGCCCGCGTCCGCCCAGAACATGGCCTGCGCGCGCGCCAGATTCGAGAAGTCCGGCAGAAGCGGGGGCGCCGTGTAGAACCGGACGCCATCGGCGCCGACGGCCGCCAGCCCGACATTGTGTCGGGCCAGCAGACGCAAGGCGTCGTGGCTGATGGTCGAGCCCGGACCCAGCAGCATCAGCGACACCGACTGATGCGGCAGGCCATAGCGTCCGGCGGGGGTCGCGCCGCCGCCGGCGCATTCGAAAGTCAGGCAGCCGTCCTCCACTGTGAGCCGGCCACGGTCGAGAAAGATCAGGCCGTGACGGTCGGCATGCGGCAGGCGCGCGGTTTCCAGCCCGAGGCGTCCTGGAAGCATTCAGGTCTCCGGCGGTGTGAGGAGCAACATGCCGAAGCCGAAAGCGCGGTGTCGTCCGACGCCGTGGGCGATGGAATCGGCAAACCGCGTTGCATCGACGACGCGCAATCCGCCGACGAGGGCCAGGGCGTGACCAGAGATCGCCTTGAGCGGACGCCCATGTTCGCCCGACACACCGCGACGCGCGACTTTCACGCTCTCCAGTCCATCGATCCTCAAAGCTTCGACTTCGGCGCCGGCGGCGGTCAGGCGTTGGCGCGCCCAATCGAGATAGACCGTCGCGCGGTCCCTGGCGTCGCCGTTGTCACGGGCGTGGACATAGGCGTCGATTTCCCGGCTTCTGGCGCGATCGCCCTCGCGATCCGTCCGCACCACCGGGCGCAGAAACAGCGAAAAGCCCAGGCGCCGACCAGACGAAAACGCCGGCATGGGCTTGCTGGCCAATTCATCGACGCCAAGAGCGCGAAAAACCTTGGGATCGGCGAAGGCGTTGGCGCGCGCGATCAATTCGGCGGCGTTCAGCGGCGCATAGGCCAGCAATTGCGCCGGGCGACCGCGCCGGGCGACGATACGGAAGGGTTTGGGCGCATGGTCCTTGCCGAAGGCGGCGCAGAGCAGCGCGTGCCAGCCATAGCCCTCGTCGGTCTGTCCGTTCGCGGCAAGACCTTCGGCGGCCATCCATTGATTGGCGAGCCGCAGGTCGGGGTCGAAACGCAGCAGATGTGTGGTCATGTCGTCGGCCCCTCGCCCAAAGCGTTGAAACGCGAGGCGCGGGCGCGCAGGAAAACCCGCTCGCCCGCATGAACGCTGGCGATCCAGTTGCGCTGGTCGGTGACGTGAAGCGGCTCGAAGCCCAACGGCGTTTCGGTTTCGCCGGGCTGGCGGCGGATAACGATCCACGGGTCAGATTCGGCGTCGTCGAGCGCCGGCGCCGCCCGCACCGCCGCGAGCGCGTCCTCCGCCTCGACAAAGCCGGAAAACAGCGGCCGCGACGGCAGGCAGGGTTTTCGCCCGAGAAACAGCGGGCGCGCCGGCGTTTCCAGCGCGGCGCCGATGGTTTCCAGCGTCGGCGCGGTTTCGGGCTGGCGCAGCGCCAGAGCCACGGTCACCGCGCTGTCGGCGAAATAGTCGCGTTCACGGATGTGGGGGCTGTGGTAAGTGCCATCGCCGCCGGCGCGGCCTTCGGGCGCGCCGCGCGTGGTCCAGCCGGCGTCGGCCCTGGACAGTTGCGCGGTCTGGAAATCGCGCAACCGCACGCCGGGCCGGTCGATGCGCACGGCGAAATCGAGCCGCGCCTGCAACGCCGCCAGTTCGGCGCCCATGGCGCGCGTAAAACCGAGCGCATTGGCGATGAGGCCGGTGAGCAGCGAGGCGCCCGGCCAGTCGCGCACGGGACCGCGCGCATCGACCATTTCCGCGCCATAGGCGGCGAGCGGCCCTTCAAGGGTCAGGATCAGGTGCGTGGCCATGTCAACCCCGCGCGACCTCGGCGGCGAGCGCCTCCGCAAGCGCGTCGAGGTTTTGGCGAATCGGCTCACCCGGCAAGACCGGATTGGGGTCCAATGCGGCGAGGCGACGCGTCTCCTTGGCGCCATACATGGCGTCGAGGCGGGCCAGATGATCGGCCAGACGTTCCGTCGCGGCGGCGACGCTCGCCTTGCTGGCGTCGCGAAAGGCGTTGGCCAGGGAGCGCGGCTGGCGGGTTCCGGTCTCTGCAAGAAGCAGATCGGCATAGGCGTAAGGGGCGGTCGAGCCTTTCTTGGCGCCGGGCGAGACCGTGGCGATGAGGTGGGTCAGATGTTCCACGACTTTGCCCGCCAGCGCGGCGTCGCCGCCGAGATTGGCGATCAGCGCGGGAACGTCGATCACCACATAAAGATAGAACAATCCGGCGGTGATTTCGGTGTCGAAAATGCCGCCGGCGCCCGAGCCGGTTTCGAGATCGTCGACGACCGTGAAATAGTCCGTCTCGGCTTCCTCCTTGTGAACGGTGAAGGCATGGGCGACATGAATCGCCGCGTCGGTGTTGGCGTCGGGGTCGGAGGTCACCATGCGCCCGAACAGCGCCGCCTCAAGGCCGGCATGAAGCGCGCCCTTGGCTTCCAGCATGGCCGAAAGATTGGCCTTTTCCTCCTTCTTGAAGAGCTTTTCGATAGCCGCCGTCGCCGACTTGGCGTCGGCCTCGGCGGCGGCGGCCTTCGCCTTTTCCACCAGATAGGCGATTTCGGGCTCACCGATCAGCAGCGCCTGTCGAGAGGAGGGGTCTTTGACCGCCGATTTGCTGTAGAGCGCCACGGCGATGGCGTCCGTCGCCGCTTTTCGCGTCTCTGCCGTGCCGACACTGGCTGTTTCCAGCGCGGGAAGGATGCGCTCCTCGGGAATCTTGCGCGAGCGCACGGCCATTTCCGGCCCGATGGCGGACAGCGCCCACTCGTCCTGCGCCTTGCGCCAATGACGTTTCAAACATTGCGAGGAAATGCGTGTGCGGGACGTTCCGCCAAAAGGCAGTCGCTTGGCGAAGCCTGAATCGTCGCGGTTCAGCAAGGCGGCGGAATAGGACACCAGGGCGTGCAACTGGATGAAACGGGGCGCGGTCATAGAAAACTCCGGAAATATCAGACGGGAATCAGGATTGAGATTGTTGACGATCCAGCGCGCGCCAGTAGTCGCGAGCGATCATCATGCGTTTGCGTTCGACCTTGTCTTCATCGGTCGTCAGCAGCAGGTCACGAAAGCCGCTCCACGGCACATTGCCGGCATTGGCGAGGCGGCGGGCGATCAGGCGCAATTGGTCGTGCAAGCTTTCGCCGCGCGCGGTCAGCATGCGCTGCACCCGGCTTTCGGAAAGGCCGGCGGCGGCCATGACGGCCCCCAACCGGTCATTGCTGAGGGCGTCCGGGTTGAGCGCCAATATGCGCAGATAATGCGCGTAGCGGCGCATCGACTCGACGCCGGCCTCGGGCGCCACGCGCGCCAGAATGCGAAAGAAGGCGGGGGCTTGGGGTTGATCAGGATCGAGGCGGCGCAATTCCGCGAGGTCGCCGCGCCGCTCGGCGTTCAGCAAGCCGCGCACTTCATTGACCAGGGCGAAGCCAATCCCGCGTTCTTCTTCGGGCGAAGCCGTCTGCTCCGGGGCGTCAAGCTGCGTCATGATGCTCGTCCTTGGGGAAATAGGGGGCGCGGAACGATTTGTAGAAGGAATTGTCGAAGGCGCTTTCAGCGCGCACGATGGCGCGGTGGCGGCGGATGGAGGAGGATGGTGAGCCGGCTTCGGCGGTTCGAAGCAGGTCAAGCGCGCGCAGGCGCAGGTCTGTTAGCCAATGCGCGCGGATTTCGAGCTTGGCCCCATCTTGGGCTTCCACCTCGGCGAACAGCCTTTCGAAGAAATCACTATCGATATCGGCTTCGAAGCGATCGAGGAAAGGATCGGCGCGTTTACTGGAATTGGGGTCGCGCGGCTGGAACGAGTCGGGACCGTTCTGGAACAGCATCATCAGCCCGAAGCGCAGCGCCTTGCGCACCAGACCTGCCTGTTCGACGCGATGGCTGGCGGGGATGGCGAGGTCTTGGATTTGACCGTCAGCGAGCAGCTTGACGATCCTGCGCTGCATGACGATGCGACGCTCATGCAGGCCTTCGGTCTTGCCCTGGCCGCGCGCCAGAGCGCGCGCCACCAGCACCATGGCGCGCACCTCATCCTTGCGCGACATTTGCTGCAAGGGCGCCTGTTTGAAACCCTTTTCGAACAAGATTTCCGACATGCGCCGATAGGAAAAGCCGCGCGCATCGACGGTCAGCGCCTTGGGGTCGCCATTGTCGAACTCAACCGGCGTCCAGGGGTCGCCGGTGAGGCCTTTGGCCTCCTTGCCGAAAACGATCCGAGCCGCCTTGCTGCCGGCGGCGAAAGCTTGCAGCCGACCGTCCTGTTGCACGAGCCGGATGCGGCGGCAGATTTCAATGTAATAGGGGTCGAGATGCTTCGGTTGCAGGGAAGCCGCGCCATCCCAGGGTTCGAGCCAAACCAGCGCCAACCCCTCGTCGTCGAAAACCTCCGGCGTTTTCTCGCGCAACGCGATCAAACCTTCGATGTCGCGCCGGATGTGGGCGCCAAGCCCTCCGGGCGGCGCGAGTGAAAAGCCGGGACGATTGGAAAACCCGCCATTCATGCGCGACACGCCGTAATTTCCGGCCCCGAGGAACCCCTCCATCGTTTGCAGGCTGACGAGCGCGAACAACCAATCGTCGGGCAGAGCGTTGAGCAATCGCGCGCCTTTGACATCGTGGTTCTTGGCGGTCACGAGCATGTCGAGTTCATCGGGCGTCGAGAGCGGACGGAAACAATCGACCGGGCCGACGACCGGTTGCAAGAAGGCGGGTTGGTCCAGAGGCGAGACCAGCCGCCACGGCGCGTCGTCGGGGAAATAGGCGGTCAGGTCTTTGAGCGCCGCGCGCCAATCGTTGGCGTCGGCGGGCGGTTTGGCGAGATCGGCGCGCAAACAGGCGACTGCGCCGATTTGGCAGAGCAGGGCGTGCCAGGCGTGACGCTGATGCGGGCGCAAGGCCGAAAAACTTTCGACCGAATCGACCATCAGCGCTGCATAAAGCTCCGGGAGAGCAAGCGGCGTTTCACTTGCATCCGTGACGAGAGTGCGGATGACCGGATCGTGCAATAAATTGAACAATATTTGTGTCTCCATGCGAAAAGTTGCTTAGAGTTTTTCGAGTCCGAAACGCGAATAGCGGAACACAGTCTCCTGCAAACTGAAAGTGAACCCGTCGTCGCATGCGGCAATATCCACCGCCTTCGCTTCCATGCTTCCTCCGCGCATCAGATGCGATGGGATCAACAGGCGGCTGATCGCTTCGGAATTGAGAAAAGGACCAAGCTGCGGCGTTTCAAACTCGATTTCAGTGTCGCCGAGGCCCAGGCGCGTACCGATTTTCTCATCTGCGAGGCGGAAATCGATCACCGGCGTATGCCAGTCGATCGACGCCATTTGCGCTGCAGCGTTTCTGGCCAACGTCCCTCCGGCGTGGTTCATACTGGCGCGGCTCCAGCGCGCATCCGTGAGACTGAGGCGCGCCTCCAGTTCCTCAAGCGCCACAGGATGGGTGGCGGCTTCGACCAGCGCGCGATTCATTTGCGGAATCGTCCAGTGGGCGCCACAGCCAATCGCTTCGCGCGTCGCCGCCAACGCCAAAAGATTCTCGTAGACGCCACCCAAACCATGCGGGCCGCGAAAGTCGCGCGCACGCAACACAGGTTCGAAATCTTCAGGCGTCAGCACCAAAGCGCGCGCCGCTTCAAAACCGGGCGGGCGGCGGCGATCATGTCGATGCAACCGTCCGACCCGTTGCAGCAGCACGTCCATCGGCGCGAGATCGGTGATCAGCAAATCGGCGTCTATGTCCAGGCTCTGCTCCAGAGTCTGGGTGCCGACCAGCACCAGCGGGCGCGCCTCGGCGGTCTTGCCGATGCGCTGCTCGACCTCGGCGTCGAGCCGCCAGCGGTCGCCGCGCGCGAATCGGCCATGATGCAGCGTGACAATCTGGTCAAGTCTGAACAGAGCCGGATGATCGGGCGCAACCGCTTCGAGCACGCGCGCCGTGGCGACAGCATCGCGGACGGTATTGCGCACCACCAGCACCCGCGCGCCGCTTTCCGCCGCCGCCAGGGCGCGTTGGGCGATGGCGCCGGGATCGGCGATGATCTTGAGCGGTTCGATGCTCACATCCTTGACGCGCCCTCGACTGGCTTTGCCTACAAGACGAAGCTCGCCATTTTCTCTCCAGGCCAGCGAGGGATAGGCGAGCGCCGCCGCTTCCGTCGGCGCGGGAATCGCCTCGCGCGCTCGCCGCGCGCCGAGGATCAGTCTCGCGCGCGCCGCCGCGCCCAATGTGGCTGACAGCAACAGCGCCTCTCCGCCAAACCGGGCGTGCTGTTCAAGAAGAACGACCAGCAATTTTTCCATATAGGCGTCGCTGGCATGGACCTCATCAACCACCAGAAGCGATCGTGACAAGCAGAAGCCGCGCATCTGCGCATGCTTCAGGCAGACGGCGCCGAGCAAGGCCTGATCGATGGTTCCAACGGCGATTGTCGCCGCCAAAAAACGCTTGGGTTGTTCCGCCGCCCAGCGCGAACGCCTTATGGCTTCGTCCGGATCATCGTTCCATTGCATCGCGAAGCCCGGCAAGCGACGGCCTGAAGCGTCATCCATGCGCACATCGCCGGGCAGCGCGCGCAAGACCTCGGGGGCCTCCGATCCAAACAGCCGCTTTGCAGCCTCCTGCACGCGTCCATGGATTTGGCTCGCCGCCACGCGCGTCGGCAAAGCAAAATAAAGGCTGTCAACTTTTCCCTCGGCGAACAGGCGGGCGAATCGCCAAAGCGCGGCCTCGGTCTTGCCCGCTCCCGTTTCGGCTTCGAGCACGACCACCGGGCCGGGCGCGTCGGCCGCCGCAAGTTGGATTTCACTCGGGGGATGCGCGCTTATGCGCGAAAATTCCAGATAATCAGGCAGAGCCTTGTGCTGCGGGGTGGAGTTGAAGCCGATACGGTCGATCAAATCCGTTGCGCGTCGCCGCGCGAAGGCGAGGCGGGAGCCATCTTCCTTTGTGCTGAATGGGAATGCGTCGGGGGCCTCGTCCGAACCAAGCCAGTCCGCCAATTGCAGCAGGCCGAGATAACCATGCCAGAATGGCGAATTTGCTTCCGGCAAGGGCGCGCCGCCCATGACAAAGGCCTCGGGCCAGACGTTCTGGGCCACATTGACCAGAGCCCTGACATCGCCAACGGGGTCGCGCGACTCATCCTTGCTCCAGGCGCGATCGCATTGCGGGAGTCTGTCGAAATCTGGAGGAGCCCCGTGATGGGCGAGCGCGACGGCGAGCAAGGCCTGTATGTCGCCCGGAAGCCAACTCTCCAGCAAATTCAACCCTGCGGCCTGACGCAACTTGGCGTTCGAGGCGACAAAGGCCGCCTCCGCGATATGGCCGCCCTTGAGGCTTTGGAAATCGCGATTGGCTTTGCCAAAGTCATGCAGGAAGGCAAGCGCTGCGAGGCGCGCGCCCCAGATGTCGAGAAATTCCTGTTCGCCCGCCAAGGCGGCCAGGCGCAACCGGATCATGGGACGAGAAAGCAGCGCCTCCGCGCAAGCGGCGACGTCCATGCAATGGTCGGCCAATGGGTGCCAAAATTTTGTTTCAGCGTCACGCGGGCTAAGCTTGGCCCAGTTTGATCCCTTGGGAACGGGACACAGCATGGAAGCCCCAATTCAAGAAAGTGAGCATTCGTTGCTCAAAATAGTATTATGATATGAACTTGTCAGCGCATGGAAAAGCTGCATTTTCCAGACGAATTCGATAAAATCTGAGATTGTTTGATGGGCGGGATCGGTTCTGGAAGGCCAAGGCGCGGCGGTCGTCGCAGGGCGGAGAACCACCCCGTCCTCGACGTGAATGTTCTGCGTCGCGAGGGCCGACTTCGTCCAGGCCTTTCGACGGTCGTCACCTTGTCGCCAAGCCAAGAAAATGTTGGCATGCTCGCTGGCCAGGAGAGTCTGCGCCTCGCTCGCCGGGTGGCTTTAAGTGAAGGGGCTGTCACTTCTTATCAAACGGTCGGACTCGTTCGCCGCCCTTGCAACCTCGGTGGCGAGCGGACCTACTTCATCTGTTCCGGTACTGGCAGCGGTCATGCCTGCGGGCGGCGCGCAGGCAAACTCTATGCGGCGCGCCAATATTTCTTGTGCCGTCATTGCCTCGGCCTCGCCTACGTCTGCCAAAATGAAGACGCTCTTGGTCGCGCACGGTTGCTCGCGTCGAAAAAAAGAAGACGAATTACCTGTAACCCTGACATTCAAGCGCCGTTGCCAATCATGAAGCCGAAGCACATGCATTGGCGCACATTCAGCCGCCTTCACGCGGAAGCGGCAAGCGCGAAGACGAAAGCAGACGCCATTCTCATCGCGCGACTTCAGAAAGAGATGGCTATGTACGGAATGGCCGAGGCCTACTGATCGGAATTGTGGACCATTTTGTGGACCGCACAACAGCGCCTTATTCTATCTGTTTGATTTTAAAAACTTTTTCAAAAAGAAATGGTGCCGCAAGACGGATTCGACCCCCCGACCCCCTCATTACGAATGAGGGGCTCTTGGCAGAAGTGGCCAGACGGCCCGAGACAGGTGATGCCGGAAATGCTCTAGAGAACGTTGCATTCTTGCCGCGAGTCTCGGACAGGATCGGACGTGAACAGACGGGGTGATGTCGTTACCCCGACGTTACCCGGCGACATGGGGTAACGTGAAATGGCCAAAGACCTCACCATCAAGGCGCTCGAGAACTTCAAGCCGGGATCAGCAAGGCGGGAAATTCCTGACGGGCACACGCGCGGGCTCTTTTTCGTTATCCAGCCAAGCGGTTTAGGCAACTGGGCGTTACGATACCGCATCGGCGGCAAGCCCAAAAAGCTGACCATTGGGCCTTTCCCTGCAATAGACTTGCCGACTGCGCGCAAGTTGGCTGCGCAAAGCATCCAGGCTATTGCCTGTGGCGAAGATCCCGCGAAAACCAAGAAGGCGGCGAAGGAAGCTGCTCGCGCGCCGGTCGCGCCAGTGCAGGACATATTTGAAGACGTCGTCGACAAGTTCATCGCGCGCCATGCGAAAGCGAAAAACCGCAAGTCCACGGCGGACGAGGCTGAGCGAACCTTGAAGAGGGAGTTCGTCAGCGTTTGGAAGGGACGCAGGCTGTCTTCGATCACAAGGGCTGAAGTGCGCGATGTGCTTGATGCGATGGTCGACCGTGGCTCGCCTGGCACGGCCACCCGCAACAATCCCGGCGTGGCCAATGAAAACGGCAGCATCGAGGCCGCCAACGGCCACATCAAGGTCCGTCTCGACCAGAGGCTGCCTCGCCGGGAAAGCCGGGATTTCGACAGTCTGGAAGCTTACCGCGCTTTTGTCGACCGCGTCTGCGACCGGCACAACGCCCGCCGCGCCAAGGCGGTCGCCGCCGAGCGCGAGACGCTCAAAAAGCTGCCAAGGCGCAGGACTACCGATTTTTCGACGGTGACGCCAAAGGTGACGCGCAACAGCACCATCAATGTCGATCGGGTGCTTTATTCCGTCCCGTCCCGGCTGATCGGCCACAAGCTCGAAGTGCGCCTGTTCGATGACCGACTGGAATGTTTCCTCGGGCCCGACCTGGTCATGCGCCTGACCCGCGTGCGCACCGACGGCGCGCGCGGCCACGCCATCGATTATCATCATCTGATCGGCACGCTGCGGCGCAAGCCGCAAGCCCTGCGCTACCTCGTCTACCGCGAAGCCCTCTTCCCGCGCGCCGCCTACGCCCGCGCCTGGGCGGCGCTGGACGCCGCCGTGCCGCCCCGGGACGCCTGCCGGGCGATGGTCGGATTGCTGGTTCTGGCCTCGACCCGCGAAGCCGTCGAGATCGCTTTGGCCGATCGTCTCGACGCCATCCTGGACGCCGGCAAACTGCCTGACCTCGCCAAACTCGAAGAGGAGTTTGCCAGCAAACCGAGCCCGTCAAGCGAGGTCGCCATCCCCGAGCCCAACCTCCAAGTCTATAATCGCCTTCTGTCTTCCGCTTGCGAGGTTCAGCTATGACCGATGCGACCTTCCTCGCCTCTTTGCTGACGGAGCTCCGCCTGCCCAGCATCGCGCGCAACTGGCGGCGCATCGCAGAAACCGTCGATCGCGTCGGCTGGCCGGCTCAGAAAACCATCGCCGCGCTGATGGAGATCGAAGTCGCCGAGCGCGCGTCCCGCCGCATCCAGCGGCATCGCGATCAATCCGAGGCGCCCGCCGGAAGGACCGTCGCCAGCTTCGATTTCGACGCCGCGCCGGGCGTGCGAAAACAGCATCTCCTGGCGCTCGGCGCCGGCGGAGACTGGATCAGGAACGGCGACAATCTCCTGCTGTTCGGGAAAAGCGGCACGGGAAAAAGCCACGCCATGGCGGCCATCTGCCATGCGCTCATTGATGCCGGACGGCGGGTGTTGTTCACGCGCACCATCGACATCGTTCAACGGCTTCAGGCCGCGCGGCGCGATCTTGCCCTGATCGGCGCTCTCGACAAGCTCGACAAATTCGATCTCATCGTGCTCGACGATCTCTCCTATGTCCGCAAGGATCAAGCCGAAACCAGCGTCTTGTTCGAACTCATCGCGCACCGATACGAACGCCACAGCATCGCCATCACCGCCAACCAAGCATTTTCAGCCTGGGCGACGGTTTTTCCGGACGCCGCCATGACAGCCGCGGCGGTGGACCGCTTGGTTCATCACGCGACGATCATCGAGATGAATGGCGAAAGCTACCGCAGGGCTGTTCAGTTCTCAATACAGTCGAGGCATAGCGAGGATTAGATTGAGATCGAGTGCGGCGCGCCAGCGGGCGTTTTTGATGTTGTCGCACCCAGCGGCCCTGAGCAGGTTGTACGCGAAA
>NZ_NHSJ01000017.1 GCF_002937075.1 Rhodoblastus sphagnicola | reverse complement strand
GGCGGCGCGGACCCTTTTCCGCCTTCACGCGGTCGTCGCGCAAAGCGGACACATGCCTGCGCGGCTCGGGTTTTTTCGGGCCGCCCGGACGCCGCTCCTCCGATGTCGCGCGGTGCGGCTTGATCGTTTCCGGCGAACGCGGCGGGCGCGGGCCTTTTTGCGCGCCTTTGGCTGCGAAAAACTCGGGCTCCGGCTCCGGCGTGCGGTCGATCACCGGTCCCTCGAAATCGACATTGGCCTCAAGCGCCAGCTTTTCGCCCAACTGGTCGGCGAGCACGCGGGTCTTGACCTCCTCGACCGTCCCCTCCGGCGTTTCGCCGAGCTGGAACGGGCCGTAGGAGATGCGAATCAGCCGGTTCACCGCGAGTCCCAGATGTTCGAGCAGGTTCTTGACCTCGCGATTCTTGCCCTCGCGCAACCCCAGCGTGATCCAGACATTGGCGCCCTGCACGCGGTCGAGCTTGGCCTCCACCCCGGCATAGTCGATCCCGTCGATGGTCACGCCCTTCTTCAGCGTGTCGAGCCGGGTCTGGTCGGTCACGCCATTGGCGCGGGCGCGGTAGCGGCGCAGCCAGCCGGTGGCGGGCAGCTCCAGCACGCGGGCGAGGCCGCCGTCATTGGTGAGCAGCAGCAGGCCCTCGGTGTTGATGTCGAGCCGTCCGACCGACATCAGGCGCGGCAATTCCGGATTGTTCTCGGCGATATGGTCGAACACGGTGGCGCGCCCTTCCGGGTCGCGGTCGGTGGTGACGAGGCCGCGCGGCTTGTGGAACAGGAACAGGCGCGTGCGCTCGCGGGTGGCGAGCGGGTTGCCGTCCACGGTCACCTTGTCGTCTTCGGTGACGTTCAGCGCGGCCGACGCCAATACCTTGCCGTTCACCGCGACCCGACCGGCCGCGATCCATTCCTCGGCGTCGCGGCGCGAGCACAGGCCGGCGCGCGCCATGACCTTGGCGATGCGCTCGCCCTTGGCCGTGTCGACAGGCTCAAGCACTTTACGCGCAGGAGGGCGCTTCGTCGGCTTCTTGCCGTCAAATCTCTTGTCATCGTCGTTCTTCATGCACTTCTGATAGCAGAGGCGCGGGATTTTTCGAAACTTTTTGCGTGGCCCGTCACGGCGCGACCGACCAGAACGCGCGCGCCTGTTCGGGCAGATCCGCCAGCGCCGCCTCGAAACGTTCGGGAGCGATGGACTGGCGCAGCGCCGCCGCGACCTCGGCGATGACGCCCTCGGACGAAAAATTGTGGTCCTTGCGCAGCGATTGCGCTTCGCGCGTCCAGTCCGCCCGCGCGCCGAACGCCGGCCGGGGCGCCTCGATGTCCCAGTCCGCGACGAAAATGGCGCGCAAGACGGGCGGCAGAACGTCCGCGAACCGGAGTCCGTCGCGCGCGGACAGGCGGCGGCGGAAGGTCAGAAGAACGCCCTCGACGGTGGTGAACGCCTGATTTCGCGTCGTCAGGCCCGCGCGCGCGATCACGTGCGCCAGAAAGCGCTCGAAATCCTCGGAGGCGTGCTGATAATCCATCGGCATGGGCACGGGCTTTCTCCAAGGCGCGGAGGGACGGGAATTGCGCGCCTTGGCCAAATCTGGTCTGAAGCGCCGTCGCGATCAAGGTTGCACCGCATGTCGTCCATCGCCTTCGAGACTCCCTGGGACCGCGCCTTCGCCGAAGCCCGCGCCGCCGCCCTGCGCGGCGAGGCGCCCATCGGCGCTTGTCTGGTCAAGGGCGGCCAGATCCTCGCCAGCGCCGGCAACCGCACGCTGGAGGACCGCGACCCCACGGCGCACGCGGAAATGCTGGTCATCCGCGACGCCGCGCGCAAAATGGGCGACGAGCGCCTGACCGGCTGCGACCTCTATGTGACGCTGGAGCCCTGCGCCATGTGCGCGGGCGCGATTTCGCACGCGAGGCTGCGGCGGTTGTATTATGCCGCCGAGGACGAAAAAGGCGGCGCCGTGGAGAACGGGCCGCGCTTTTTTTCGCAAAAAACCTGCCATCACAGGCCGGACGTCTATGGCGGCATCCGCGCCAGCGAGGCCGCGACCATTTTGAGGGATTTCTTTCGGTCGCGGCGGTAGCGCGTTTTGGCAATGACCGCCACCGGCGGAAATTGATCGGCTGCGTCAGGTTCTTGACTGGACGCGCCCGCGCGCTATTCCGAAGGCCGCATCATACGGTTTCCGCGAGATCACGTCGCGATCCGCGAAAACAAATCGCGCGGAATTCCTCGTAGCGAAGACGGAATTCCGCGCGAACGGAATACCAAATCCGAATGAATCATTCGGATTTCGTATCATCCGCCCTTCCCGCGGCCGCCGACCAAGTCGGAGATGACGCCCGGATCCGCCAAGGTCGAGGTGTCGCCCAAGGCTTCAACGTCATTGGCCGCGATCTTTCGCAGAATTCGACGCATGATCTTGCCCGAACGCGTTTTGGGCAGATCCGTCGCCCAATGGATTTGATCGGGCGCGGCGATCGGGCCGATTTCCTGGCGCACCCATTTGACCAGTTCCTCGCGAAGCGCCTGCGAAGGACTCTCGCCCGCGTTGAGCGTGACATAGACATAGATGCCCTGCCCCTTGAGATCATGGGGATAGCCCACCACCGCGGCTTCGGCCACCTTGGGGTGAGCCTCCAGGGCGCTCTCGATCTCGGCCGTGCCCAGGCGGTGCCCCGAGACGTTGATCACATCGTCGACCCGGCCCGTGATCCAGTAATATCCGTCACCGTCGCGCTGCGCCCCGTCGCCGGTGAAATATTTGCCGGGAAAGGCCGAGAAATAGGTCTGAACGAAGCGGGCGTGATCGCCAAAGATGGTGCGCGCCATGCCCGGCCAGGCGTCGGCGATGCACAGGCTGCCTTCACAGGCCCCCTCCAACGCCTGCCCATTGTGGTCGACGATCACCGGGCGCACGCCAAAGAACGGTTTGGTCGCCGAGCCGGGCTTGACTCCGAACGCCCCGATCAGCGGCGCAATCATGAAGCCGCCCGTCTCGGTCTGGAACCAGGTGTCGGCGATCGCGCATCGGCCTTCGCCGACCACCTCATGAAACCACAGCCACGCTTCCGGATTGATCGGTTCGCCCACGCTGCCCAGCACCCGCAGGGTCGCCCGGCTCGTTTTCTTGACCCACTGGTCGCCCTCGCGCATCACCGAACGGATGGCGGTCGGGGCGGTATAGAAGATGTTGACCCGATGCTTGTCGACCACCGACCAGAAGCGCGAATGGTCGGGATAGTAGGGCACGCCTTCGAAGATCAGCGAGGTCGCTCCATTGGCCAGCGGTCCGTAGACGATATAGCTGTGGCCGGTGATCCAGCCGACGTCGGCCGTGCACCAGTAGATTTCGCCGTCCTTGTAGTCGAAGACATATTTGTGTGTCAGCGCGGTATAGAGGAGATAGCCCGCCGTGGTGTGAACCACGCCCTTCGGCTTGCCGGTCGAGCCCGATGTGTACAGGATGAACAGGGGGTCTTCCGCGCCCATCGGCTCGGGGTCGCAGACGGGCGACGCCTTGGACATTTCTTCATGATACCAGAGGTCGCGGCCCGGTTCCCAGGCGACCGTTCCGCCGGCGCGCCTGACCACCAATATGTGGCGCACGGCGGCGCACGCGGCCACGGCCTTGTCGGCATTGGCCTTGAGCGGCAGCCTGCGTCCCCCCCGCACGCCTTCGTCCGCCGTGATCAGGAAATTGGAGCCACAGTCGAGAATTCTGTCCTTGAGGCTGTCGGACGAGAAACCGCCGAACACCACCGAGTGGACGGCGCCGATCCGGGCGCAAGCCAGCATGGCATAGGCCGCCTCCAGGATCATCGGCAGGTAGATCGTCACCCGGTCGCCCTTCTTGACCCCATGTGATTTCAGCACATTGGCCAGGCGGCAGACCTGCTCATGCGCCTCCCGATAGGTGACGGAGCTGCTTTCGCCGGGATCGTCGCCCTCCCAGATCAGCGCCACCTGGTCGCCGCGCGTGGCGAGATGCCGGTCAAGACAGTTATAGCTGGCGTTGAGCACGCCGTCCGCGAACCAGCGGACATCGACCTCGCCATCGAAACTTGCGTCTTTCACGGAGGTGAACGGCTTGAACCAGTCGAGCCGCCCGGCCTGTTCGCGCCAAAAACCGTCGGGATCCGCCAGCGAGCGTTCATAGAGGCGGGCATAGTCGGTTTCATTGATCCAGGCTGAGGCGGCGACCTCCGGGCGAACCGGAAACACATCGGAGTCGGGGGTCATGAGCTTGTTCTTCCTTCTTTGCTGGTCATGGTTTGGACAAGACGATCTGGTCGCCGAGCGCCTTCCTCTGAAGGCTTCTCACGTTGCGAACCTGTGGAGGGCGGGACGTCAGGCGCCCCGCCGACGCCGGTCGAGCGGTTACGCCGTCAGACGCGACCCGATGGGGCGGAGCAGGGACTGAGGCATTTCATCGCAGGGAACAGCCGGCGGAGGCGGAGGCGGCGCCGCGATCGGCCTCTTGGCGTGTGCTTGATTGATTTTCTTTTATTTTTGTAATCATGGCCGGGGCCTCGAGCTTCGCCGCATGCGGTCTCTTCGTTGTTGCAACCCCGCCGCTTGCCGTTAAGGTCGATCTCGACCGTGGGGAAACCGGAGACAGGGCGGCGCGAGCCGTTGGGGACGATTTAGCCGAAGTTCCCGGCGGTGCTTATTCACTTCGGCTGTGGACGCATTCAGAAAAAATGAGTGAGCTGCGCAAAGCCACCTTGAGGCAGATTCGTTACCTGGCGGCGGTGCTGCGAACCGGCAGCGTGACCGCCGCGGCCGCCGAACAGCATGTGACTCCGCCGGCCATCACCGGCCAGATCAAGGCGCTCGAGGAATTAGCCGGGGTGTCGCTGGTGGAACGCAGCGGCGACCGCTTCCGCGCCACCGTGGCCGGGCAAGAGGTGGCGACCGCGCTGGCCCAGATCGAAGGCGCGCTGACCAGTTGCGACGACGCGCTCGACCGGCTGAAGAATGCGGATCAGGGCTGTGTCTCGCTCGGCATCGTCAGCCCGGTCCAGTATTTCGCGCCGAAAGCCCTGGCCGACTTCCAACGTCTGCAACCCGGAGTCAAACTCAGGATCGTGATCGGCAATCGCGAAACGATTCGGGCGGCCTTGTTGCGCTGTGATCTCGACCTGGCGATTACCGGTTCAATGCCGCCCGAGTGTCCGGTTGTCTCGGAAGAGATCGGCGATCATCCGATGGTCATGATCTCTTGCCCCGGCCACGAACTGGCGGCGCGCTCGCGTCTCAGCTTCGCCGATCTGGCGGGCGAAACCTTTCTGATCCGCGAACCGCGCTCGGGCACACGGGGATGGTTCGAACGCCTGGCCAACCGGGTTCCCGCGCTCGCCCAGCGGCGCGAGATCATGCTGCCCTACAACGAGACCATCAAGCAATCGGTGATGGCCGGCCTCGGCGTCGCGTTCATTTCGGCTCACGCCATCGTCGCGGAATTGGCGGCCCGCCGGCTCGCGGTGCTTGATGTTCTGGGCACGCCGGTGATGCGCAAGTGGTACGTGGTCCATCATGCGCGCAAGCGGCTGCTGCCGGCGACCGCTGCATTGCGACGGTTCTGGCTCCTCCACGGCCACGAGTACCTGCCGTCCTTCGCGGCGGCGGTTCCGTCGTCCTGAACGCAATCGCCTTACAGCCTGCTCAACAATTCGGTCTTTTTCGCCGCGAATTCCTCCTCGGTCAGGATATTTTTCTCCTTGAGCGCGGCGAGTCTTTCGATCAGGGCGAAAATATCGTCGGCGGGGGCAAAAGGAGGCGCGGCCGGCGTCGCCGGAGGCGTGGGCGGGACGTCTGGCGCGGCTTGCGATTGGGGCGCCCAGGCGGGTTCGGCGGGTTTTTTCGCGACCGGGCTGACCAGCGGCAGATCGGCCACGCGCACCAGCCCGTACTGGCTGGTGAAGGTCAGCGACTGGTCGCCGCTCTGCTGCTGCGACACGCCGCCGATATTGTGGTCGCCGGTGTCGTAGATCCTGGTTTCGCCGCCGACGCGGATCGCGAGGCGGCGCGTCGCGGGAAACCAGGCGTAGCTCATGTCGTTCTGCGCGCCGGACGAGGACGGCGCCCCCAGTTCGGAGGGCCATTGCGCGCCAAAGCCGGAGCCTTGCGCGAACAGGCTGGCGCCCCCCCGCCCCCAATTGCCCTGCTGCTGGCTCTGGCCAGACCCTTGCGCCTGCATTTGCGCCTGCGCGGGCGGGGGCGCGAAAACCGGCTGGTTGCGCAGCAGGCCCGACAATTCGTCGCACAGCGCGCCGACCTTGTATTTCAGGGCATTGTTGAACATGTCGCCGATCATGAGCATCCCGCCCTGCGACCATTGTCCCATGCCGCCGAGTTCGGGATGGTTGAACTGCGCCTGCGTCCAATTGCCCGCGGCGAGCGCGAGCAACAGGGATTCCACCGCCCCGGCGCTCACGCCATGGGCGTTGGCGAGACTCTCGATCATCTGCCGAGCTTGCGTGGTGAATTCAGGCATGGCGCCCTCCCTGTTTCGCGCAAACGGTAAAGCAGCGCGCTCGTGAGAGATATAAGGGATTTGTGCGGGCGCCATGACCAACGCGATTAATTCGCGCCCGACGTCTTCACTTCGCGGTGAGAACCCCGAACCCTTGCCTCTTGAAGAAGGGCGCGCCCTCCGGGCCGAGCAGCCAGCCCAGGAACTTGCCCGCCGGCGCCTTGGCGGTCGCGGTCAGGGCGATGGGATAGCGGATCGGCGCGTGGCTGGCTTCGGGGAAGGTCGCGACGATCCGGGTCTCCTTGGCCGCCGCCTTGGCGTCGGTGAGATAGACCACGCCCAGCGGGGTTTCGCCGCGCGAGACATAAAGCAAGGCCGAGCGGACGCTGTCGGCCAGCGCGAGATGATCCTTCACCGCGTCCCAGATGCCGAGCTTGGTCAGCGCGGCCTGGCCGTATTTGCCGGCGGGGACGCTGGAGGGATCGCCCAGCGCCAGACGGCCGTCCTTTAGAACGCCGGTCACGGCGGCCGCGGTCAGATCCACCTTGTCGGGGCCGCCCGTGGGCGCGATCAGCACGAGATCGTTGGAGAGAAAGTCCTTGCGGCTTTCCGGCTTCACCAGCTTCTTGCCGGCGAGATAATCCATGCTTTCCTCATCCGCGCCGATGAAAATATCGACCGGGGCGCCGGCCTCGATCTGGCGCGCCAGCGGGAAGGAGGCGGCATAGGAAATGGCGATGTCCTCGCCGGTCTTGACCTTCCAGGCGGCGCTCGCTTCCGTCAGCGCGTTTTTCAGGCTGGCGGCGGCGAAAATGGTGAAGCCGGAGGTTTGCGCGGCCGGCGCGGCGGGCGTGGGATCAAGCGCGAGCGCCGGCGACGCCGCCAGCGTCAGGGCAAGAAAGACGCCGCGTGGAAAACCCGGAAGAAAACCGCTGAGACGCATGGGGGATTATCCTTTCGGCTGGTTTCATGGCATAAGGGCGGAGGTGGCGCCGGGCCGGCGTCCGCGAGCCAATATGTAAAAGATTTATCGCACAGAGGATAGTATGCTGGAAGCAAACCTTGGCGCCTCAGCTTTCGAACAGCATGCATTGCGCGCCAAAATTTTGGGCGAACTGCACGCAAGACCGACAAGACCGTTGGAGAGTCCGGCCCGCATTCTGCATTTCGGTTTCCTTCTTGACGCCGGGCAGGCGGAAGCCGACCGCGAGGCCGTCGTCGCGGCCGCCCTGTCGAGGGGATTGCCGGGGCCGGACCCGCAGGCGCGGCAATACCGCGTCGAAATGGCGGGCGTGAGCCTGACCTGGGAGCGTCACGGCGAATTCGTCACCCATAGCTGGGAGTTTTCCGGCGCCGAGTCGGAAAAGCTGCTGGATCCGCCGCCGGCCGCCTTGATGCAGAAGGTGCAATTGCTGCCGCAGCCCGGACCGCTGCTGGTCGCCGCCGACCTGCATATCATCGCCGGCGACGTCGAGCCGGCCAAGCTGGGCGACCTGTTCGACCCGTTGCAGCCCGCCGTCAGCGAGGCCAATCACGGCCGCGCCCTGATCGCCTCGGATTTCGCGCCGGACACTTTCGGGTTCGTGCGCATCGTCATCGTCAACCGCTCCATGCCGGCCATAGCCGCCGGACGGCTGGCGCAGCGGCTGCTGGAGATCGAAACCTATCGCACGCTAGCCCTGCTGGGCCTGCCGGAAGCGCAGCGGCTGGGACCGTCGATGCGCGCAATCGAGGCGAAATTGCCGAACCTGCTCGCCGCGCTGAACCATTCACAGGGCGTCGCGCAAAACCGGCGCTTGCTCGACGACATCACCGGCCTCGCGGCGCAACTCGAAACCGACGCCGCCCTGAGCCTGTATCGCTTCGGCGCCACCCATGCCTACAACGATCTCGTGCTGGAGCGGCTCGAATCCATCGACGAAACCACCCTGCCCGACTATCCCAGTTTTAATGGTTTTCTGACCCGGCGCCTGCAACCGGCGATCCGCACCTGCTTCAACGTGGAAAGCCGCCAGGCCGACCTGTCGCGCAAATTGTCGCGCGCCGCCGAACTTTTGCGCACCCGCGTCGATACGGAAGTCGAGCAGCAAAACGGCGACCTGCTGCGCCAGATGGGCGAGCGCGTGCAATTGCAATTGCGCTTGCAGCAGACGGTGGAAGGTTTGTCCGTCGCCGCCATCACCTATTATATTTCGAGTGTGTTGTTAAAGGTGCTGGAAGGCGCGCATGAGGCCGGCGCCGGGCTGAACCCGACGGTGTGGACCGGCGCGGCCATCCCCTTCATCGCCGGTTTTGTCTGGTGGACCGTGCGGCAAATCCGCAAGCATCATATGGGGGAATGAGGAATAGATATCGACCGACGGGAACCAGCTTGGAGGCGGCCTTCCTGATCGGGTCGGCGAGTGTCTCACCCGGAGTCATTCGTCGCAGCGTTTAATTCCATAATCGACCTTACGCGAAATGAGCTCGTCTATATTGTGGAGCGGCTCCAAGCGGCCCTTACCATCTCGTCAGGCGATTCATAAGAACGCAGGTCATGTCGAAAAATCCGGTTCCAGCCAGCCTCAGGCAAGCATTCAATTGCAAGCTGCTCACCACGATAATCGGAGAGCGACGATGCAGGTATCTGGCTCGACCTATCAATATCTATTTTCGCAACAGCGTGCTTCGGCTACGAGCGGCAATTCGAGTTCTTCAATTAATGGAAACGATACGCTCTCAGCCTTTTCATCAAATAATGCGTCGACGAGTAACGCGCCGGCGCAGCAACAGATCAGTTCCGGTTATTTCGGAAGCCCTCGCGCTACTTTACAGGCCGTTCTAGCCAGCGGAGGCGTTGTAAATACGTTGTCTTATTTGACATCGTCCGATATCAATTTGATTCAAAAAACTACAGGCGTCACCGTTAAAAACGGTGGATATTACGATAGCGACGGAAATCAAGTCGGCATTCATACCGATAGCCAAGGAAATTTGGCGGAGACTAACGCTAACGAAACACTTGCGGCGTTTCATCTTGCCCAAACTCTTTCTGAATTGCGATTAAGCGGTGGCCCCCAAGGTGACACAAGTCTACAAAGTGGCCGCGCTGTCACAGTCGCTGATTTACAATCATACATAAAACTCTATGCGGCTGCTGGTGCAAAAAACACCTCAAATTACGCTCCTGATGTAAGTGTTATAATTAAAACTGAAAATCTGATCAAATCAGAAGAGAATGCCACTACATAATATTCGGCGCAAGCGCTGTGCCCGAATCTGTATTTTCGGTTACTCTTGTGACCGCTCCACAGCCTTTAAGGACAGAGGCTTGGCGTTACGCGTTGAACGCCGGATTCCATCGACCTACTGGGCCGATGGCGTCGCACGGCTTTGAAGTTTTCATCTGGATGATTTTGGTCATGAAATACTATTCCAATAGTAAGACGCAAACCCGACGCCATTCTGACAAAGCGTAGAGGTGGCGGTGGCATGGATGCGGCGGAGTTTCGTGGTAGTGCAGAAATTCAAGGATTTTGCACCAGTAGTCAAAGCAAGTTCGATCAATGGGTTGGACGGTGCAGACATCAGGTGCGAATCTTTGCCAACGTCTGCAAGCCGCCTTTGCTGGCGGCGCTCAAATTCGTCCGCTTCCCCACCGGCAGCCGGCTGCGGCACGGTGGATTTTTTTGGCGCCGTCTCGTTGGCATTTGAGAGCGATTTTTTGGAAGTTTCTACTTTTAGTTGAAATGCGTCCGCGCAAAATCCGCGTAAATCTTGCGTATTTAGCAAAAAAACGCGTGGTTTTTGGCAAAAACCGCGCGATTTTTATGTGTGCAACTTGGCGGTTGCTGACGCGGCGATGGGACTGGAACGCCTTCGCCGCTTCGGTCACGGTTGGGCGAGTGGCGAGGAAACGCATTGCAAATCCGTTGGTTGCGCGCAGGCTCTCCTGAGCGCCCCCCGTTTCATGTGAAACAAATCACGAACATAGCCTTGCCGGACTCGCGGTTTTGCCGCGCTTTCGATTTTCACTTTCGCTGAACGCTGCAAGCGTCGCACGGAAAAAGGTCAATCCCGGCGCCAGACGAACAGCGAACTCAGCGCGAAATTCCACACCGAGCCCATCACCACGCCGGCGAGCGCGGCGATGGTGACGAGGCCGTAACGGTTGAACAGCAGATCGGCTATGCCGACATTGGCCACCGCGCCGATGGCGCAGACGCCGTAGAAATAGACAAGCCCGAGCAGAATTGGCCCCAAACCCTTGATCTTGGCGTCGCGGTAGGTGATGGCGTTGTTGATGAAGAAATTGCTGGTCATGGCCACCAAAACCGCCGCGCTCTGGGCGAAATCGAAATCCAGCCCCAGCGCGAGACAGGCGAACAGGGTCGCCATATGCACCGCCACGCCGCTGGCGCCGACCAGGGCGAAAAAAATGAAGCGCACGGGAATGCGTCCGCCGGACACTTTGTTGAGCATCAGGCCGATGAAATCGAGCCCGACTTTTATGTCGAATTTCGATTCGCCGGCGGTGCGTTCGCGGAACGTGTAGCCGACCTCCTCGACTTTCAGCCGGCGCGGGGCGGACGCCACGAGGTCCGCGAGAATCTTGAAGCCGGCGGGGGTGAGGTTTTCCGCGCAGGTTTCCACGATCTCGCGGCGCAGCATGAAGAAGCCGCTCATCAGGTCCGAGAACTCGGCGCGCAGCGCCTTTTTCGCCAAAAACGTGGCGAAACGGCTGATGGCGGCGCGCCGCGCGGAAAACCCGTCGTCGGCCGAGCCGCCCTCGACATGGCGGCTGCCCACCACGAGATCGGCCCCGCCGCGAATTTTTTCCAGCATTTTGGGCAAAATGCTTTCGTCATGCTGCAAGTCGGCGTCCATCACCGCGACAATCGGCGCGGCGGACGCCAGCATGCCCTCGATGCAGGCGCCGGCGAGGCCGCGCCGGTTGACGCGGCGCAGGCAACGCACCCTCGGGTCTTCGCGGGAAAAATCCTTGGCGAGCGCCCAGGTGCGGTCGGGCGAATTGTCGTCCACCACGATCATTTCCCAGTCCACGCCGTTGAGCGCGACATCCACGCGGCGGACCAGTTCGCGCAGATTGGCGCTTTCGTTGAAGGTGGGAATGACGAGAGTCAGTTCGGCGGGCAAGGCGCAAGCTTTCGATCGGGCTATCTTTTCAGGCTGGAACTCTGCTAGCTGCATTGCGCCGCACAGTCCAGCCAACCGTTGCGCCGCCGCATGCGAACGCGCCGCGTCGTCATCGGGGAAACGGGGCCGGAATTGAGATTTGGAGATTGGACGCCCGCATGGACCGCATTCCGCCGCCCGCCACCGCGCGCCTCACGCCGGAACGGCGTCTGGCCGGGTTAATCCTGATCGCCCTGGCGTTAAGAATTGTCTTCGCGACGTCACTCGGGCTGGGCATGGACGAGGCGTACACCGTCGCCACCAGCCGCGATGTCGTGCTTAGCGCCTTCGACCATCCCCCGCTGAGCTGGTGGCTCGCGACGCTCGGCCATCGCCTGTTCGGCGAAAGCGATCTGGCGCTGCGGCTGCCATTCATCCTGCTGTCGGCCCTGACCAATGTGCTGGTTTTCCTGCTGGGACGGCGGCTTTATGGCGCCGAGGCCGGCTTCTGGGCGAGTTTCGCTCTGTGCTGTGCGCCGGTTCTCGGCGTGATCGACGCCAGCTGGATTCTGCCGGACGCGCCGCTGCTGCCGGCGCTGCTCGGCGGGGCTCTCGCGCTCGCTCATGTGTTTTTCGACACGGATTCGTCGCGGGCGCCGCTGTGGTGGCTGCTGGCGGCGGTTTGCTCCGGCCTCGCCATGCTGTCGAAATATCACGGGGTGTTCCTGCCGGCGGGCGCCTTCCTGTTCATGATTTTGAGCCCGCGCCATCGCTTCTGGCTGAAAACGCCGTGGCCCTGGCTCGCCGGTCTGCTGGCGCTGGCGATGTTTTCGCCGGTGCTGATCTGGAACGCCCAGCATGATTGGGCCTCCTTCGTTTTCCAGGGCGGCCGCACCGGCGATCCCCGGCTCAATCTCAAGGCCCCGTTCATCCTGATCGGCATGCAGTCGCTGTTCCTGATGCCGTGGATTCTGTTCCCCTGCGCGTTTCTGTTGTTCCGCGCGTTGCGGCGCGGCCCCGCGCCAGAAAAGGACTTTTTGCTCGCCTGCCTCGCCGTGGGGCCGATCCTAATGTTCAGCCTGCCCGCGTTCTGGTCGGCCAGCCGCGTGCTGCCCCACTGGGCCGCGCCGGGCTATCTGCTGCTGCTGCCCCTGCTCGGCCGGGAGATCGCCGAGCTTTTCGAGCGTGGAATCGGCTGGATCAGAGGCGCCGTGGCCGGCGCCGGCGGCTTGATCGCGGTGTTGATCGTGCTGTTGGCGGGACTGGCGCATCTGCGCCTGCCGGCGCTAAGCGGCGCGCGCTATCCCTTGCTGGAGACGTTGGACTGGACGGATTTTTCCCGCGAATTCGTCGCGCGCGACCTGGCGCGCGAGGGCGAGTTCATCGGCGCCTATCGTTGGTTCGAGGCCGGCAAGATCGACGCGGTTTTGGGCGGGCGCTTTCCGGTGCTGGCCCTGTCGGACGACCCGCGCGGTTTTGGCGCCACCCGCGACCCGCAAGAATTCTTGGGCCGCGACGCCGTGATCGTCGGACGCTATTTGACGCTGGAACAAGCTTATCAGGTCTACGAGGACCATTTCGATTCGATCGAACCGCTGCCGCCGATCGCCATCACGGCCAACGGCGCGACGGCTTTTGAGCTGAAACTGTTCAAGGGCCGGAATTTTCATGACCCCGCGCCGGAATTCACGCTGGGGATTCAGCCGCCTCGGCCT
>NZ_NHSJ01000016.1 GCF_002937075.1 Rhodoblastus sphagnicola | reverse complement strand
GGTACAACCGCTTCGGGGGCGGCGGCGGAGGGTCCTTCGAAGCCGCTGGTTTCACCCTGGTGTCGGCCACCGCTGGCGCGGGGGGAAACTCCGCCTCCATGACCGGAAACCTCGGGAACGGCTTCATCAGCTTCACCCTGCTCCAGTTAATTTTGTCTCCGATTTCCGCCGGAAACGCGTTTGTCGCCAGTTCGCTGGGCGTCTATGTTATGCCCAGTTTCCAGGGCGGAACGCTCACCATGGACCAGGCCGGGACCTATTCCCAGAATTTCACGCTCGACAATTCGGGCACAAGCAAGATCAACCAGAACGGCAATAATTCCACCTTCACAGGCAATTTTACCAACGCGACGACCGGCGGCGCGCTCATCATCGCCAATACGGGATTGGGCGGTTCGGTAACCTTTGGCGGGCAGAGTACCTATACCGGCATTACCAAGATCCAAAACGGCGCGGCCTTGGTGGCCGGGGCCACAAACACATTTTCTCAAGCTTCGCTTACGCAAATCGCCGCCGGTGGCGTGCTGAACCTCAACGGCTACGCTCAGTCGATCAACAATGTTACGTTGGCCGGCGGCGCGATCGAAAACGGCGCATTGACTGGAGCGATCAGCTCGACGGGTGGCGCGGTCTACAACATCTCCGGCGCGGCAAGTCTGACGGCGAGCTCCGGCGTGACAATGCTGAGCGGCGCGAACACCTATGCCGGCGCCACCACTATCAACGGCGGGACCCTGATCGCCGGAAGTTCCGGCGCGTTCAGCGCGTCGTCGGCGTTCACCGTCGCCGCGCCCGGAGCGCTCGACCTCGGCGGCTACGACAACTCCATCGGTTCGCTGAGCGGCGCGGGCATCGTCACCAATTCCGGCTTCGCCAATGCGACGCTCACCGTTCGCGGGCTGAGCACGCCGACGACTTTCAGCGGCGTCATCGCCAATGGCGCGAACTATAAGGTCGGTCTGACGGTGGCGGGCGGCAGCCTGACCCTTTCGGGCGCCAACACCTATACTGGCGCGACCAATGTCAACGTGGGGTCGCTGACCTTGTCTGGCGGCATTGGCCAGCGTATCAGCTTGTCAGGCCCGGTCAGCGTCCTGTCGGGCGCTGCAATGACGGTCACGAGCATCGGTTCGCTTTACGCCGCGACCATCTTCAACTCCGGCGCGATCACCGTTGACAACGGCGGCGCCCTGACGGCGAACGGCGGCGTGACCAACAACGCTTCTGGCGCGATCACCGTGGCTGCGGGAGGGACTTTCACCGACGACCTGAACAACGCCGGCGCAGTGACCAATAACGGCGTGTACAACGCCAATGTCGCATCCAACACCGGAACGATCACCAACAACGCGACCTGGAACGGCTCGATCACGACCTCCGGCGCGCTGACCAGCACTGGACTCATCACTGGAGGCGTCACCAATACCGGCGCGGTCAATGCGACCGGCGCGATTGGGGGGCCGATCGCCAACAACGCCGGGACGTTCAACGTGACGGGAACACTGGCGGACAGGGGATCGTTCTCCAACGCTTCGGGCGCCACCGTCGCGATCGGCTCCAACGCGCTTTCCACGACCCAACTGAACAACGCCGGTCGCGTGACGGCAGCCAACGGCGCCATCGCCGGCAATGTGGCGAACATCGGAACGCTCGACATCAGCTCCAGCGCGTCCAACCGCCTGTCCGTCATTGGCGCCATGTCCTTCGCCGCCGGGTCCGCCTACCAGATCAGCGTGACGCCGGCCTCGGCCAGCCTCACGAACGTCCAAGGCGCGACAACGCTGTCGGGCGGCGCTTTGTTGGCGCTCGGCGGTGGCACGAGTTATGCGAATTACACCCGCTACACGATCCTGACCGCGACTGGCGGGGTCAGCGGCGTGTTCGAGGGCGTGACGACGAACGTCTCGTTCCTCACACCGTCTCTGACCTATGACGCCAACGACGTTTATCTGGTCATGGTGCGCAACGACGTGAACTACGCGTCCATGGCCAATACGCCGAACCAGGTCGGGGTGGCCAACGCCCTGAACCGCGGCGAAGCGGCCACCAAGGGCCTGAACCCCATCCTGAACTCGGTCGATATGGTCTCGAACAATCCCGCCAACATGCCGGCTGTTCTCGACCAGCTTTCCGGCGCGGGACTCGCCGGGGCGGAAAACCTCGCGTTCCAGGCGGGGGCTCTGTTTACATCGACGATAAGCGACCAGAACCGCTCTTGGCTCAGCGGCGGCAAGGGGGCGAATGAAATCACCCTCGGGGGGCCAAACGGCTTGATGGCCTATGCGCCGGCGCCGAATGGGCCTCCAGGGGACGCCGTGCTTGGCTCGCAGCGGACCTGGCGCGTCTGGTCTGGGGGATATGCGAGCGGCGCGACGTTCGGCGACGACCGGTCCGCCGGCGCCTACGCCCAGACCAACGCAAACTATGGCGGCGCGCTCGGCATCGATTATCAGGTCCAGCCCGGCCTGCTTCTGGGCTTCGCCGGCGGTTACAGCGACGGATCCTTCGGCGTCAGGCGACTGGGGACGTCGGGCCATTTAGAAGGCGGGCAGTTCGGCTTCTATGGGGCCGCGACTTCGGGCTCGCTCTATGGCTTCGCTTCGACCGCGTTCTCGTCCTTCAACAACCACACCACGCGCTACGTCCTCGCTTTCGGCAACCTGTTCGCCGAAAAAAATAACGCAAGCTTCAATTCCCGCGAACTCCGCGAACATCTCGAATTCGGCCGCCGTTATGTCATCGGCGGCGCGACACTGACGCCCTACGTTAAGGTCGATCTCGCGACGCTCTGGTCGGACGGTTTCCTCGAAAACAACGGCGCAGGCGGGACCAATATGGCCGGCCTGTCGGTCGCGAACCGGCAGACGCTCTCCGCGCCGGGCTCAATCGGCGTCCGCCTCGAACAAGCTTTCGCGCTCGGCGGGATGAAGATCATCCCATGGGGCGACCTCGCTTACGTTCACGAGTTTTCGCCACAGCGCGAAATCTATGGAACGTTCGTGAACCTGCCATCGGCCACCTTCGGCGTAAACGCGGCCCAGGTTGGACGCGACGCGGTGCAAGTCAGGACTGGCGTAAAACTCGCGATCACCGAAACGTCGTCCATCTTCGCTTCTTTCGACGACGATTTCTCCCGAAAATCGAGTTTTTACGCCGGAAAAGGCGGCGCGCAAGTCAACTGGTGACTCTCGGGCAAGCTGCGGCTTTCAAAGATCGCATCCAGCGTCCATATTCGGCGGCGTACGACGCTGACCTGATCGTTTGGGAAGTGACCCATGATGAAGGGCGCGCGGTGGGGCGAGCGAATGAACGCCTCCGCGACGGGACCGGGCGGCCGATAATTCGCGATGTTGAATTCGATCCCCAAACCCCGCGCCCTCAAGGCCTGCGGCGGACGGCGCGGTTTTGGAAAGGCGCGCCCGGCGCGGGGTTGGCGCGGCGCGGCCGGGGGGTGGGCAGCGACCGCGCACCATGGCCGCGATCTGATTTTTCATCAGAGGCCAACGGCCAGAAAAGCGCGGCGCAATAGGACTTGCCATCATCGTGCGACCCCTCCCTTTCAGGTCTCACGCGCGCCGCATCGCTAACCACCTGTTTTTCCCAGAAATCCTCGACAGCCGGCAGCAGCCCGTCGTCAATCGCCATCGCCCCTTCCCCGCGCATCGCGGTTGCCTTCGAACAGATGCTCGGTGACGCCTCCCGGGCACAGATCGAGTACGCCGGGCGTCCTCGTCGACCGAATTCCACCTGCATACGGAGCGGTTCAAGCTGTCCCTGCGCCGCGCCGGCGACGGGATGTGGACGCAGGAGCTTCAGGTTCTGTCCGCGCCGACGCTGATGCAGCCGGCGGGAACGCCTCCGGCGGCGGCGGCCGGCCCCGCGCAAGCGCCGGCGGAGGCGCTCGCCGTCGATGGCCTCGTGGACATCCGCGCCCCGCTGGTCGGCCATTTCTATCGCGCCTCCAAACCCGGCGCGCCGCCCTTCGTGGAGGTCGGCAGCCGGGTCGAACCGGAGTCCGTGGTCGCCATCATCGAAACCATGAAGCTGATGAACTCCGTCCATGCGGGTGTGAAGGGCAGGGTGGTCGAAATCTTTCGGGCCAACGGCCAACTGGTCGAACAGGACACGGCGCTGATGCGCGTCGAAACGGAGGAGGCATGATGATCCGCCGCATCTTCGTCGCCAACCGGGGCGAGATCGCGGTTCGCATCCTGCGGACCTGCCGCCGGCTCGGCATTGAGACGGTGCTCGCGGCTTCAGAGGCGGACCTAGAGTCCCTGCCGGCCCGGCTGGCCGACAAGACCATTTGCATCGGCGGCCCCAGATCCTCGGACAGTTGCCTGAACATTGCCGCCATCGTCGCCGCGGCGGTCGCGGCCGGGGCCGACGCCGTCCACCCTGGCTATGGATTCCTGTCCGAAAACCGGGATTTCGCGCGCGCCTGCGCTTCAGCCGACCTGATTTTCATCGGCCCGACCGAGGCCCAGCTCGAAGCCGTCGGCGACAAGCTGCGCGCGCACATACGGCGTCGCCGCCGGGCTGCCGGTCGTTCCCGGCGGGGAGGCGGACACAATCGATGCCGCCCGGGCCCTGGCCGAAAGTATCGGTTGGCCGATCCTGATCAAGGCGGTCGGCGGCGGCGGCGGGCGCGGCATGAAACTGGTCCACCAACCGGAAAAATTCGCCGAAACCATTGAGCTTGCCGTGGCCGAGGCGCAGGCGGCTTTCGGCGACCCAAGGGTCTATCTCGAACGCTACGTCTCCGCCGGCCGCCATGTCGAGGTGCAGGTGCTTGGCGATGGCGAAAACCTGATCCACCTCGGCGACCGCGACTGCTCACTTCAGCGCCGCTACCAGAAACTGGTCGAGGAGGCCCCCGCGCCCCACCTCAACCCAGACTTGCGCGGAAATATGCATCGCGCCGCCGTTGCGCTGGGAGAGCACCTGCGCTACCGCGGGTTGGGAACGGTCGAATTCCTGGTCGATTGCGCGCGTGACACGTTCTACTTCCTCGAAATGAACGCCCGCATCCAGGTGGAGCATCCCGTCACCGAAGCCATTTGCGGCCTCGACCTGGTGGCGGAACAAATCGCCATCGCGGAGGGGCGGCCGCTGCGGTTCAAGCAGGACGACATCGTGTTTTCCGGCCACGCCATCGAGTGCCGCCTGAACGCCGAAGACCTGGCCTATGATTTCCGGCCCAGCCCCGGCGCCGTCACCCGCGCGGCCTTTCCCTGCGGCGAGGGCATTCGCGTCGATACCCATATGCAGGCCGGCGCAAAAGTGTCGCCCTATTACGATTCCCTGGTCGCCAAACTGATCGTCCATGGCGCCGACCGGGCCGCCGCGCTGGCGCGAATGCGCGCGGCGCTGGCCCATTGCGACATTCAGGGCATCGCCACCAATCTGGCGGTTCATGAGGAGGTGATGCGCGAAGAGGATTTTGTCGCCGGCGGCGTCACCACCGCCTTGGTTCCCCTCGTTCATCGCACGGCGCGCGCCGCTGGGAGGCGCCCCTGGCTGAGGTCAAAATCCTCGACGCCTCGATCCGCGACGGCAATCAGAGTCTCTGGGGCGCGACCGGGCTCTCGACCCGGCAAATCCTTGAAATCGCGCCGGTGGTGAACCGCGTCGGATTTCACGCGCTCGACTTCACGTCGAGCACGGCGATGGGCGTGGCCGTACGCACCTTCAGGGAGGACCCGTGGGCGCGGATGCGTCTCGCCCGCGAGGCCTTGCCAGACACGCCATTACAGGTCATATGCACCGGACTGCGCTTCATCTCTTGGGAAAGCCAGCATCCCGAATTCATGCAACTGGCTTATGACCGTCTCGTCGCCAACGGCATCTCGCGCTTCGTCGTGCTGGAGCCGACGCACGACATGACGCTGGCGCTGAAAACCGCGCGCATGATCCGCAAGGCCGGGGCGACGGAAATCATCGGCGCTCTGACCTACACGATTTCGGACATTCACACCGACGCCTTCTACGCCGGTCTGGCCGCCGAATTCGCGGCCAGCCCCAACATCGATCGCCTCTACATCAAGGACCCCTCGGGACTGCTGCGGCTGGAACGCGCGCGCAGCCTGATCCCCGCGATCAAGGCCCGCATCGGCGTCCTGCCGCTGGAGCTGCATTCCCACTGCACCATCGGCCTTGCGCCGCTGACCTGTCTGGCGGCCGCCGATCTCGGCGTCGAGGTTCTGCACGTCGCGTGCGGCCCGCTGTCAAACGGCGCCTCGTTGCCCGACGCGCAGCGCGTCGTCGCCAATCTCCGGGAGATGGGCCATGCGGTGGACGTGGACGACCGCGCCCTGGCCCTGGTCGCGGATTATTTCCGTCGTCTCGCCCGGGCGGAAAACCTGCCCGCCGGCGTCCCCCAGGACTATGACGCGTCATTTCTGCGTCACCAGATCGCCGGCGGCATCATGACCACGACGCGGCGCCAACTGGCCGAACTCGGGCTCGAACATCGCTTCGCCGAGGTCATGGCGGAAATCAGCCGCGTGCGCGCCGAACTGGGCCATCCCATCATGGTGACGCCCTTTCCCCAGATCGTGGCGTCGCAGGCGCTCTACAACATCATCGGAGCGGAACGCTACGCCAATGTGTCCGACCAGACCATCCGCTATGTGCTCGGCACGTTCGGACGGCCGACCGCGCCGGTCGACCCGAATGTCAAGGACCGCATCCTGTCGCGCCCCCGCGCGAAGGAGCTGATGGCGGAGCCGGGCCCCTTGCCGCCCTCCGAACTGCACAAGCGTTTTGCGCCCGGCCTTTCTGACGACGAATTCCTGTTGCGCGCCACCATGCCGGCCGAGGAGGTCGACGCCATGCGCGCGGCGGCGGCGCCCCGGCGGCGCTACAATCCCGACCTCCGGCCCGTTCTCAAGCTGCTCGACGGCCTGAACGTGCGTCCCGGCGTGACCGATCTCATCGTCGAAAAACCCGGCTTCCGGATGGAGTTGCACAAGGCGCCCTCGGCCTGACCGCTGCGATTTTAAAAGGACCTTCTCCATGTACGGGCATTTGCGGGACAGCGCGCACTGGGTCTTGCCGGAAGTCCTGGCGTTTCAGGCGCGGGCGCGCGGTGACCAGACATTTGTCACCGTGATCGACGAGGGTGCGCTCACCTATGCGCAGGCCGAGGCCGAGGCCGCTGGCGTCGCCGGCTTTCTGCAAGACCTGGGCGTCGGCGCCGGCGACCGTGTCGCGGTCATGGTCCCCAACAGCCTGGATTTCATCCGCATCTGGCTCGGGATCGGCCGCCTTGGCGCGGTCATGGTCCCGCTCAACGCCGATCTCAAGGGCATGTTCCTGGAGCACCAGTTGCGCAACGCCGGCGCGCGACTCGCCCCGTTCGTTGCGCCTGCGCCAGCACGATGGCGCGCAGCGCCAGGGTGGACACCTCGCCTCGCACCGCGCCATTGGCGGCCAGAAACGCCGCCCATTTGCGCAGGACGGCGATCGCGGCCCGTGTTCGCGCAATGCGGTGATGGCGCGACACCACGACAGCGCCAGCGCCCAGTCGCCGGTCGTCGTCCGATGCCCCGGCCTGGACAGGCGCTCGATGTCCTCGGCGCCGACGCCCGCGATGAAACGTTTCAAGGCGTCGAGGTCGTTGGCCTGATCCGAGAGTCGGCCCCTCTCGTGGTCGATGAAGCGGCGCAGGCGCACGAAACCGTTCTTCTGCGCCAGACTCTTGGCCTGCCAGATCGCATCTGAGGCGCCTTTTTCGTCGCCGCGCAGGCCCGCGAGCCGGATGCGGGTCACGTAATAGGCGACGAGGTGATCGACAAAACCCTGCTTCTCGGCTTCGGGGCCATAGCGCTCCACCAGTTCGGAGGCCGCGTCCACGTCATTCTGCTCGTAATGGACTTCGGCGAGGACGAGCGCGGGCATGGCCGCGAGCGGAGACAGCCTGCCGCCGACTTCTTCCGCCGACTTTTTCGCGTCGGCCAGTCGATGCAGCGCGGTTTCGGCGGCGCCGCGTTGAAAGCAGGTCGGCCCCATCACCGTATCGTGCCAGACGTCGACGAACTTGCTGGCGGCGCGCCGGTAATCCTCCTTCGCCATGATGTCGAACTTGCCGACCTCGTCGAGATGGAACGTCTCGCGATGGGCGAAGATCGAAACCGTGGCGATGTTGCCGCGCAGATAGGCGTCGCCGTCCGGAAAGGTCTTCATCAGCTCCGAGGCGATGGCGCGGGCCAGCAGCGGCTGGTCCATGAAGTGATGCATGATCATTTTGCGATGCGCGATGATCGCGTCCAGACCGATTCCGCTGGCGCTCACCGCTTCGCCGGATTTCATCAGGGCCTCGACGTCGGAAATGATGCGCTCGGCCTCCTCGAAACGCCATTCGATCAGGATCGAAAAGACGATTTCGAGCCTGGAGCGGGGAAACTTGCGCAGGACGTCGGCAGGGATCTGCTTTTCCCAGCGGTGCAGCGTCGATATGCCGCCCTGGTACATCAGCATGCTGCAATAGCGGTCGAGCAGCTCCGCCGCCCAGACGACGTCGCTGCCCTCGATGGCGTGGTTGAAGGCGTCCTCCGCCATGCCGTGATCGACGAACCAGTGCGAGGCCAGTCGGTGCAGCCGACGGGCGGCGCCGGGGTCGCGCTCGCAAAGCTTGCGCCGCAGGAACTTCGAAAACAGGTGATGATAGCGATACCAGACACCTTCATGGTCCAGCGAGAGGATGAAAAGCTCCTGCCGCTCCAGTCGGTCCAGTTGCTCGCGCGCATCGCCCGCTCCAGTGAGCGCGTCGCACAACTCGGCGCAGAATCGCGGCAGGATCGACGTGCTCAACATGAAATCGAGCGTGTGCGGCGGCAGGCTGACGAGCACGTCGTCGGCGAGATGTTCCGAGATGTAGCGATGGTCGCCGCTGATGTTCTCGATAATGGTCTGGATGCTGTCGCGTCCGTCCAGGGAAATGGAGGCGAGTTGCATGCCGGCGACCCACCCTTCCGTCTTCGACACCAGCGCGCCGATTTCGTGGTCCGACAGGTCGGCATGGCCGGCCGCCTGCAGGAAATCGGCGGCCTCCTCCGGGTCGAAACGCAGCGACGACATGTCCACCTCGGCGAGGCCACCCTTGGCGCGCAGGCGCGAAACCGAAAACGGCGGCGCGTGCCGGCTGGCGAGAACGAGATGGAGATTGGCGGGGGGATGCGCCACGATCCTGGCGAAGGCCTCGACCACGCCGACTTCGGTGGCGAGATGGAGATCGTCGATGAACAGGAAGATATCGTCGTCTTCGCTGAGCAGGCCGTTGACGAAGGCGGACACGACTTCCGAGAGCGACAGGCGTCGGGGCCCCTGCAGCAGCGCCGAGAGACGCCGTCCGAAGGTCGGGCGCGTCCCGCGAATGGCCTCGACGGCGTAGTTGAAGAAGCTGGCGAGATCGTCGGCGGCCTCGTCGAGGCTGACCCACCCGGCGACGGCGCCTGCGCCTGCGCCTGCGCCGCGAAGACCATCGAACCATTGCGCGAGCAAGGTGGATTTGCCGTAGCCGGCGGGCGCCCGCGCGATCGTCAGTGTCTTGTGGCGAAGCCCCTCGGCCATGCGCTCCAGCCGGGGGCGCGGCACGACGCCTCCGGCGCGCATGGGCGGAAACAGTCTGGTGCGCACGAGAAGCGCGTTTTCGCTTCTCGCGCCGCCGGTTCGTTTGACTGCGTTTGGCGTCCTTTCCATGGAAAGGACGCCCTGCGATCGGGCTGATGTCATCCCTGCTCCTCCCAAACCGTCCGCCTTGCTTGTTTGAAGTCTTGAGCGGTTATCGGTCTTTCTTGTTTTGCAAGTCTTCCTTTGCTGTCGTCAGGACGCCTTAATCTGCATCAAAAACGGGCGGCGCGGGTTGGCAGCGCCGTCCTTTGTCCGCGCTCACGCGTGGATGCCGGATTTTCCCGGACTCAGGATGCCATTGGGGTCCAGCGCCTTCTTGATCTTGAGATTGACGGCCTTCTTCACCGGACCGAACGTATCCGCGACCTGGTCCATGAAGGCGATGTTGGTGCGGCAGATGCCGTAGCCTTCCGCCGCGAACTGGCGAACCAGCTTGTCGTAGCACTCATAGGCGTTGCGCATTTCCTCGGGCTTGGTGCGATCGTAGAGCAGATCGACGACATGGTGCATGTCGCGCCAGCCGACGATGAAGACGGCGACATAGTCGATACCATATTCATCCAGCGTCGCCCGGGTCATCTTCATCTGCTTCACGGTCTCGTTGCCGCGCGCCTGCGCCACGGGGGCGAACCACAGCGACCCGCCGCCGCCGCGCCAGTTGTAGAGCCCGAATTCCCGCAGCGTCGGCGTGCCCGAGAACATGGCCTTGCGATACTGGAAACAGACGTCGTCGGGAACGTCCTGCTCGACGATGATCTTGCCGCCCAGCGCCTTGAACGTCGCCTCGACCATCTTCCAGTTCACGGCCACTTGTTCGGCCGTGCCATAGAGCGCGGCGAACACGTTCCAGATTCCCATGCCCTGCTTGCGGATTAGATTTTCCGCGACATCGTCGGGCATGCGTCCGGGCTTGCCGTAGACGTCGGCCCTCTTGTTCACCACCGCGACGTCCCACATGCATGGGACACCCAGACCGCGCTTGGAATGATGTTGGCGATGCGCAGCGGCCTGACGGCTTCCATCACCTTCTCGATGTCGGCCTCGGCGTCGAACTGCACGCCGAACGGCTTGTAGACCGGCGGCTTCGGCATCAGCCAGAAGCCCAGTCTGGTGACGACGCCGTAGTTGGACTGGGTGAAGATGCCGTCGAGATAGTGACCGTAGCCCCATTTGAACACCTGCCAGGTGTTGCTGTTGGGGATGCCGCCCATGCCCGTGCGCAGAATGTCGCCATTGGCCATCACCACTTCCATGCCGCAGGAAAACAGGAAATGCTCGCCATAGGGCGTGTAGCCGACGCCGCGGTCCAGCGTGTTGCCGACCGGGCCGGCGATGGCGCTGGGCAGCGGCATCGACAGCCACAGCGGCAGATTGCGCTCATGGATGTAGTCGTAAAGCTGCTTGTAGGTGACGCCCGGCTCGACCAGCGCATAGCCGAGATCGGCGTCGACCTCGATGATCCTGTTCATGCGCTTCAGATCTAGCACCATTTGCCCGCGCGTGGCCGGCGCCGCCGACCCGTAGCCGAAATTGCGCCCGGTGGAGATGGTCCAGACCGGCGCCTTGTACTTGTTGCACACCGCCAGGATGCGCTGGATTTCCTCGACCGAGGCCGGCGCCAGCGCCCCCGAGGGGGTGTGGCGGGCCTCGTCGACCGGAAGCATGATCTTGGTGTATTGGGCGATGTGATCCTGATCGACCATGCAGTAATCCTTGCCGACGACGTCGGTGAATTCCGCGACCGCCTTCAGGAAATCCTGTTTCGAAACGCCTTCCGGAAACCATGTCGTCTTTCATTGTTTCCTCCCGGGCGCCTTGGTCACATTTGCACGGCAAACGAGACCAGCCCCTGTGTGTTGCGTTCATTCCAGCGATGGGCGGACGCCTGGGCCTCCTTGAGCGCGTCCGGCTTTTGCGCGCGGCCCCACAAGCCCGGGCCGACGCCGGTTCCGTGGCAGAATTTGCAGGTCTTGGCGTAGAGCTGCTTTTCGTCGCGCCATTGTCCCACCGCCTGTGCCCAGGCGGGCGCGCCGCAGAAGATAGTGGCGACGATGAGGACGCAAAGACGTCCCATTCCCTGTGCTGTCATGTTCCACTCCCCTTCAGCAAATGGACAGGCCACCGTCGACCACGAGTTCGGTTCCCGTGACCCAGCTCGACATGTCCGAGGCGAGGAAGACGGCGGCGTCGGCGATGTCGCGCGGGACGCCGGTCCGTCCCTGCGGGTAGAGGGCGGTGTGCGCCTTGCGCGCGGCGTCGATATCCGGGAAGACGCCGAGGCTGACGAAATCGCCGGGCAGCTTTTCCCCCATCTCGGTCTGCACGAAGGCGGGATGGAGGGCGTTCACGCGGATGCCGTATTTGAGCGCGCCGCGTTCCACGGCCGCCGCCTTGGACAGCAGCCGGATGGCGCCCTTGGAGGCGCTGTAGACGCCGAGACCCGGCGCGCCGATCAAGGCGGCGACGGAGGAAATGTTGATGATGCTGCCGCCTCGCCCCGAGGCGCCGCCGGGGCGCATCACCCTGATCGCGTGCTTGTGGCCGAGAATGGCGCCGCTGACGTTGATGGTCAGCAATTTCTGCATGTCGGCGAAATCGACGTCCGCCAGCCAGACGGTCTGTTCGATCGCCGCGTTGTTCACGAGGACGTCGAGTTGGCCGTAGCTCCCGATCGCGGCGGCGACGGCGGCTTCCCAATGGCTTTCGTTCGCCACGTCATGCGCCTGAAAAACGGCCTTGCCGCCCTTGGCGCGGATGCGGGCCGCGACCTCTTGCCCTTTCGACTTGTTCACGTCGGTCAGCACGACCGAGGCTCCGATGTCCGCAAAACGTTCGGCGATCCCCGCGCCTATGCCCCAGGGCTGTTCAGTTCTCAATACAGTCGAGGCATAGCGAGGATTAGATTGAGATCGAGTGCGGCGCGCCAGCGGGCGTTTTTGATGTTGTCGCACCCAGCGGCCCTGAGCAGGTTGTACGCGAAAGATCGCAGGCGGGCGGCGATGTCCGGGTTCTTGCGAATGCGTGAGGCATCCT
>NZ_NHSJ01000015.1 GCF_002937075.1 Rhodoblastus sphagnicola | reverse complement strand
TCGATCCCGCAGAGCCAACTCGCCATGGTGCATCAGAACGAATTGATCATGCCGGCAGCCGAAGCGGGCGCCTTCCGCTCCATGCTGAGCAATCAGGCCAATGGCGGCGGCGGGGCCCATGATCGGCGACAGGAAGCCGAACACGCCGGCAAAAGCTTCCGACGCGGAAGCGGTGATGCTTTGAAGGACGGACGAGAAGATTGTCGCCTGGCCGGCAGCGGCCTCGCCGGCGGAAATGCCGGTGCGCGCGGCGGCGCCGGCGCTTGCGGCCGCCGTCTTCTGGCCTTCGCTCGTCACCGACAGCGCGGCCATCGCGAGCTGCTTCTTGGCCCAGTCGGCCACCACATCGACGCCCATCCTGACGAATTGCGAGACCACCGCCGTGGTCAGCGCGCGCATGGCCTGTTGCAGGTTTTTCGTGCCCATGATCATGCCGGTGAGCGAGTGCGAAAACGAGGACGACATCGCGTCGATCATGTGGTTCATCGGCGCGACCATCTGCTCGACCGATTGCAGCATGAGCCGCTGGCTGCTCGCCGCATAATGCTGATCGAGTTGCATCATGCGGTTGTTGATCGCCTGGCGCTGAGGCAGGCGCAGGCCGTCGAGTTGCGACTCCTTTTGCAGCAGCGCGCGCTCGGAGGCATATTCGGCGTCGAGCGCCGCCTGGCTGGCGGCGAGGCGCTCGCCGCCGCTCATGATCTTGAGCTTGGTCAGTTCGTGGTAGAGCGCCTGCTTTTGCGCGAGCGCCATGTGTTCGACGGCGATCTCGCCATTGATGGCGACAAGACTCGCGCGCGCGACCTCCTGCTGGGAGGCGCCGGAGGCGCGCGCCATGTCGTTGATCTTCGCCAGCGCGGCGGACGCGCCGGCGCCGAACGCCGCGAAGCTCTGTTGCGATTTCTCGACCGCCGCCGACGCCTCGCCGACGCCGGTCGGCAATTGCTGGAGCGCGGCCGAGACGCGCGCGACGCCATCGAGAAAGCCCGATGTGTCGGCGCCGAAGGAGATCGATACGTTTGAATCGGCCATGCTCGTCCCGTTGTCAGAAGCGTCCGGCCGGAAACAGGGCGCGCAGGGCGCCGAGCGAATCCGATTCCGCTTGTTGTTGTGGCCGCCATACGCCCATGCCGGCGGCGATCGCCGTCAGCAGGGCCGCCGGCGGCGGGTTCTCACGCCAGTAGGCGTGACGGGCGAAGATGCGCTCGAAAGTGAGTTCGTCTTCGAGCGCATCGGTCCAGGCCTCGCCAGACATCTGGCAGTAATGGGCGACGATCCGGTCGAGGTCCGGAGCGCCCGCGCCTACTCCCCCGGCGTTGAGGTCTCGGCTTGCGCGAACAGGCCGGTCTGCTTGGCGATGACCGCGAGGGCGCCGGCGAGATCCGCAAAGCCCGCTTCGAGATCGAGCAGGTCGTCGCGCGAAAAGTCGGGATAGGCGCGGGTGAGGCCGGCGTGGACGACGTCGATCATCAGATCAAGATCGTCCTTGTCGAGCAGGGCCGCGCCGAGCGGGTCGCCGGCGCCGATGCGGGTTTGAATGGCGTTGAGGCGCGGCAGCAGTTTCAGCAGGCCAGGCACGACGATGCGCGCCTGACGCAGCGACAGAGCGGGAACGAAGAATTCGCGGCCGCCGAGCGCCACGACGGGCGCGTGCGCGCAATCTATTTTCGGATCAATGCGCATGTCAGATCGCCGTGTTGATTTCGCCGATATTGTTCGCCGCATTGGCGAAGGCTTCGAAATCGAGTTCGGGAATGCCGAAGTCCTGAATCTTGGTGGCCACGGTCAATTTCGTGGAAACGCAAGTGTAGAGACGAAGCGACCATTGCGCGCCCGCCGTGTTGGCGTTGGTCTGGTAAAAGTCGATCTGGAACGTCGGAGCCGCGCCCATCAGCTTGTTGGTCAGCAGCGAACGCGTGCCTGAGCCGGCCGCCGTCTGCGTGTAGGAATAAGAGACCAGGATGGCCTTGCCGGAATCGCCGGAATTGAACGTGTAGACGCCGGCCGACAGCGTATATTGGCCGACGCTGGGCGAGGCGGCGACGCGGGTGAGCGCCAGGCCGCTCGACGCATAGACAATGCCGAGATCGGCGTCGAAGGCGGAGGCGTTGGCGACCGTGTAGGTGTAGGGCGAGGAAGAGGCGACCGCGCCGGCTTCGTTATAGGCCCAGAGTTTCTGGCCGGTCGCCAGCGTCTGGCCGAAGAAGCAGGAATTGTAGAGCGGGCCGTCGATATTGGCGAATTTCGCCTTGCCGGTGATCTTGCCCTCGCCGCGCGCGAAGGCGATCGGGAACTGGTATTGGCCGAACAGCTGTTTCGAGGAAAAGCTGAAATCGAGCGAGACGTCCTGGAGCGCGCCGAACTGTACGGGCGTCGCGTTGGCGCCGGACGGCGTGGCGATGAGAACGCCCGAGCCGAAAGCGACGGAAGTTGTGTTCGACATGGATCATGGCTCCTGGTGAATGTGTGGGAATTTGCGCGTCAGGGCGCGAGGATTTTTACGGGAACGAGGGCAAGCCCCTGGCCGTCGAGATCGCCGGGATCCTTCACGATGCGACCCTCGATGCGGCAGTGTGTGACGAGGCCGCCGAGGGTCTGGCGATCGGAACCGGGCGGCGGCGCCAGCGCGGCGATGAGCGCGTCGAGCGCGAGGTTGAGGTCGCGCGCGGGAATGCTGTCCGGGTCGCGGCCCGCCGAAATGTAGACGAACAAATCGACGTTGAGCGTGGTCTTGCCCGGCAGGCTTTCCGAGGCGAAGGCGATATTTTCCGCGTGCTCGGTGACGAACAAAGCGGGCTGGTCGGCGCTGGCGACGTCGCTCCACAATTTGAGGCGGCGCGACAGCGTCGCCCAAGTGTCGCAGGCGTTGATCGGCGCGGAGAACTTGGCCTTCGCCAGTTGCGCGCAGAGCGCGTCCATGATGGTTTCGCGCGCGTTCATGTGCTGTCCTTTGCGCGCTGGGAGGCTTCCGCGAGGGTTTCGCTGAGCGCTTGTTTGATCTCCGCGCTTTTTTCCGCGAGCGCGGAGCGCAGGTAGGAGCGTTCGGGGATTTGCGAGCCGGGATGTTTTACGCGGCGCGCGAACATCTGCTTTCCACCCGCGATAAAGGCCAGCGCCTTGGCTTTGTCGGGGATGATGTCGTGAGCGGCGGTCTTGCCGCCGTATTCCTGAATCGCGGCATAGGGCGCGCTGCCGTCGGTGGCGATTGCGGCGGAGAGCGCGGAGTCCTGATTGTTTTCCCGCAACTGGATGGAATTGCGCAGGGCGCCGCTGCGGGCGTTGAGCGCGCCGCCGCTCAGATTGACGCCGACCACCTGCGCGAGCAGATCCTGCGCCAGCGCGTCGATTTTTTCGGCGAGCGCGGCGCGAAGGTTGTCGGGCAGCGCGGCGAGTCTGGCGGAAAGCTCCGCCTGGCCTTCGAGACTGAGTTGCGGCATGTCAATTGGCGATGATGCGGCCGAAACCGCGCAGGCTTTGCTGCACGTAATCCGGCATGGCGGTGATGCGGAACGCGGCGGTTTCCTGGCTGCCCAGGCTTTTCGAGACCATGCCGATCCGATCGCGATAACGATAGCGGTCGGCGGCCCATTCCAGCGCGCAGGAGGCCAGGTCTTGCGGCACATAGCCGTAGGTCAACAAGACCTGCGCGCCAGCGTCGGAGGACGAGAAGACATAGTCGCCGAAACCGTCGATCGCATATTGACCCCGAGCCGGATTGGCGGCGACCGGCGTGAGCGTCGCGCCCGAGGCGTAGGCGACGCCGCAATCGACGGCAAAGGGGCCGTAGGGCTGGGCGGCGGCGAGCCTGTAGGGCGCCGAAGCCGGGATGGTTTGCCCCTCGTTGCTGACCTGATAGCCGGCGCGATAGGCGATGCTGACATTCTGCCAGCCGCGCGGAAAACAGCCGTTGCGCAGCATGATCATCTGCATCGCGCCCGGCGGTTCGTCGTCGCCGGGTTCGAGCAGCCAGCCAGAACCGTGGCCGTCGGTCGATTGCGCGACCGGTCGCCCGTCTATTGTGACCGAGTTGACGGAAACGACGGGCCAGTTGCGCAACTGGATGCGGTTGCGGCCGTTGCCGTCGAAATTGTCGATGACGTCGCGCGGCCAGAGGAACGCGCGATTGAGATAGGTGCAGATCGCCCGGCTGATCTGGCTGATCATGCTGGAAAGCAGGATGTCGTCGGCGCTGGACTGGACGCAGAGATGGGCCTTCAGCGCGCTTAGGGAAACGAGATCGCCTCGCGCCATGGTCAATCCGCTTTCCGTTTATTTTTTGCGCGCGGCGCCTCGGCGTCGCATGGCGCCGGCGCGGGAACGCAGCCGTGGGCGAGAAGGTCGCTTGCATGGCCTTCCGCCGCTTCGAAATTGCCTTGGGCGTCGGGAATGAGTTCCTCGCCCGCGCAGGAGAGCGCGGTGACCCCGGGAGGAGCCTGAAATTTCATTGGTGGATTCCTATGAAAGGCGGCGGGGCGAAGTAAGCCGTCCCGATCACCGGGACGGCTGCGGCGCGGCGAAAAATCAGCCGTTGCCGATATTGGTGATGACCGACATGGACGGCGGGAAATAATGCTGCAGCACTTCGTCGGCATAGACGCCGTACTCGTAGCGGCGCGAACGCAACGGCCATTCGATCTGGTAGTAGTCCTGGCGGGTGCGCATCTGGATGACATTGCCGACATTGGCCAGCGGATAGGGCAGCTGTCGCGTGAGAAACAGCATGGTGCCCGCCGGCATGTTGGGATGGATCTTGATGTCGAGCGACTTGGGGCCGGCCATGGAATATTTGTTCTTGTAGGTGGTGGCCATCACGCCGCCGGCGAAGGCGTCGTTGCGCGCGTCGAACAGGAAACGCTGCGCCGCGCTGGATCCGGCCGACAGGATCTTTTTCGAGATGTTCATCGCCTCCTGCGAGGAGACCCAGACCTCGTCCGGCGACAGCCGGTAAGTGTCCCAATTGGCCTTGAGCACGTTCTCGATTTCGACAATGCCGCCGGCGCCGTCGGCCGTCAGCGGCGTGCCGGTTCCAGCGACGCCATTGGGTTGCGTGACGACCAGCGAACCCGAGCCCGACGCGAAGGCCTGGGTGAACAGGCCGTCGAAGGCCAGCGCATTGACCGACCAGTCGGCGGCGGGCAGCGAAGCCGCCGTCTGCGTTCCCGTCGCGGTCGCGGTGATGACCACGGAATTGATGGTGGTGATCGCGCCGAGCAGTTCGGAGCCCGCCGCGCCCCAGAACCAGGCGTAACCGACCGCGCCGGGCTTGAAGGCGACCGAGGCGCTGACCGACCCCGTCGGACCGGTGACGCTGACGGTGGCGCTGGCCGATTTCTGCGCCGCGCCGCCGCCGAACGTGTCGGAGGTGCCGTCGGCGTTGGTGCGGGTGATCGACGCCTGGATGCCGGCGCTGACGGAGGCGTTGATGAGAGCTTCGTGGGTCAGGGCCACGCAGATCACCGACAAGGTCGCAGTCGCCAGCGAACCGCCGGTCGTCGAGGCCGCGAGCGTCGGCGTGCCGGTCGTGCCGAGGGCCAGCGAGCCGTTGCCGCCGAGGATCATCGCCTCCTCGCCGATCATCAGCGCTTCGAGGCCGGTCTGGGCGGAGAGCGCCCGGAGGTCGTCAAAGCCCTGGCCGGCGTATTGCGCCTCGAAATCGACGCTGGTCTCGATGCCGAGGCCCTTGTAGTTGGCGATGTAATCCTTGGTGGTCATGGCGGCGACGCCGCCGCGATTGCCGCCGGACACGCCGATGCGCAGGCCCGCGGAATTGATGGCGGTGATGGCGCGCCAGGCGGCCTGCACGCCGCCCTTGCCGGAGACGCGCGGGATCGAATTGCGCAGCGGCGTCAGCACCGGGAACAGCAGTTTGGCGCCGGCTTCGAGGTCGTAATAGGTGAGGCCGGAGGTGGCGGAAGCGTTTTCGGTGAAGGTGGCCTTTTCCAGGCTGGCGAAGCGCGGGTCCGCCAGCGGAGTCATCTGCGACTTGCGGATCGCATCTTTCAATTCAAGCGCGTTCTGAACAACGGTCATGGCTTGCTTTCTCTGTTGCAAAGTGTGTGACGGTCAGCCGAAGCGTTTCGGCTGGGACTGGGCGGCCTTGATGAGGACGAGCGAGGCTCGTTCCGGCGACAGGCGCGCGAGTTCGGCCGCGAGGCTGTCAAGGCCGGTCTCCGCCGATTTGGAGACGGCGGCGGCGCCGGGCGCCATCGGCGGCGGGACGGGGGTGCGCTCCAGCGCTTCAACGCGCGCGGTCAGTTCCGTGAGTCTGGGACGCAGTTCGGCCGTCAGCTTGCGCAAGGAGTCGGCCTCTATGCTGAGTTTTTCCACGCGCGGATCGGCCGCGACGAATTTCGCGGCGCGTGGTTGAAGCGCCTCGACGCACTCGCTCTTCAGGCGCGAAAGCAACGTCGCGAGGCTTTCGTCGTGGAGCGGATCGGCGTTGAGATCGTGCTCGATCGCGTCGAAGAAATCCCCGATGAGTTCGCCGGCGGGGGCGCCGCTTTCGATATTGCCCTGGAGCCAGTCGCGCAGGGCCGTTGAGTTTTTTTGCGCGAAGGCGCGGGTTTCCCTGGCGCCGTCAGCCTTGACCAGTTCGAAACTGGCTTCGGGCAGGCAGGGCAGATCGACCAGCGAGATTTCGCTGGGCTTGGCCGTGTAGCGGATGAGGTCGGGGTTTTCGGGGTCCGGCCAGCGCTTCAGATAGGCGCCGCCTTGGGAAAAGCCGGTATAGACTCCCTCCTCGACCTTGCGCCATTCGTCGTCGTCGATGATCTTCGCCGCGATCTCGATGCGCTTCTCGTCGTCGTTGAAGCGAATCGAGGCGATCTTGCCGGCGGCCACGGCGCCGTGCATGGCGCGGATATTGCCGAGGCTCTTGCCCGCGGTGGCTTTGGCGAAACTTTTCGACCAAGCCTGGTAATGCGGCTTGGTGCTGGCGTAATCGCAGATTTCGCCGGCGCGGTCGGGCGCTTCGGCCGTGGCGTAGCCATAGACCAGACGCTGGGCGGCGTCGGCCTTTCGCAGGGGGATGAACATTTGTAATCGATCCGTCACGCGAACGCGCTCCTTTGCTTCGCCGCCCTTTGACGGGGGCGGCCAATTTTCCTATTGGGTGGGGGCGCCGTGTTTCAGGCGTCTTTGGGAAGGCGAAAATGCAGTTCTGGAGCGAGAAGGCTCAGGGGTTGAGCCCCTACACGCCCGGCGAACAGCCGCGCATAGACGGGCTTGTGAAGCTCAACACCAATGAATCGCCGCTGCCGCCCTCGCCGCGCGCGATTGAAGCCATGCGCGAGGCGGCGACGGAGTCGCTGCGGCTTTATCCTGACCCTGAGTCGCTGGCGCTGCGGCAGGTTTTGGCGCGCTATCATGGGGTTGCGCCGGAGAATGTCTTCGTCGGCAACAGTTCCGACGAGGTTTTGGCGCATGTTTTCGTCGCGCTGCTGAAGCACGACCGGCCCTTGCTCGCGCCCGACGTGACCTATTCGTTCTATCCTGTGTGGGCCAAGCTTTACGATATCGCGTATGAGACAGCGGCGGTCGATGCGGGGATGCGGATTCGCGTCGAGGATTTCTGTCGCAATTCGGCGGGCGCCATTGTGTTCGCCAATCCCAACGCGCCGACCGGCATCGCGCTTTCTCGCGCCGAAATCGGCCGGCTCGTCGGCGCCAATGGCGCTATACCCGTGGTGGTGGACGAGGCTTATGTCGATTTCGGCGGCGAGACGGCCATTCCGCTGATCGCGGAATTCAAGAATTTGTTGGTGGTTCGGACGTTTTCTAAATCGCGGGCGCTGGCGGGGTTGCGGGTTGGCTATGCGATTGGCGACGCCGGGCTGATCGAGGCGCTGTCGCGGGTGAAAAATTGCTTCAATTCCTATCCGGTCGGGCGCATCGCCCAGGCTGGGGCCATCGCGTCCGTCGAGGATGAGGGTTATTTTCAGGCGGGTTTGGCGACGATTGTGGCTGAGCGCGCGCGGATGACGGCGGCCTTGGCGGCATTGGGTTTCGAGGTGTTGCCGTCGAGCGCGAATTTTGTGTTTGCTCGGCATGGCTCGGTTGGCGGCGCGGCGCTGGCGCAGGCGTTGCGCGAGCGGGCGGTGCTGGTGCGGCGTTTCGATGCGCCGCGCATTGCCGATTATCTGCGCATTACTGTGGGGACGGCGGAGCAGACGGATCGGTTGATTGGGGCGTTGAGCGAGGCGCTTGGCTGACTTCGTCAGATGCCCCGTCGATCAAGGAGCATTTCGACGTTCTTGACGCGCTTGCCATGAATGCAAATAATCGGCAATCACCGCGTCCGGCGTTCCGGACGTTGTCAGAGGATGGACGCTGCCGTCGAACTCCACGACGAGAGGCCCCAGACCGGGAACTTCATACTTCAATTCGCCAGTTTTCCAGTATTTCCTGGACGCGCCGAAGAAGACCCACCCGAATGGATATTCGCGCTCCTTGCCGGGGATCACAATGAAATCCGTATCGCGTTCGACCTTCGAGAGAAAGATCATTGCTTCGGATCGCGCCTCATCAATGGTGATTTTTTTCATCGGCAAGAGGTCTTGGGCTTCATCTCGCCATTCGACAAAGCGGCCATCATGGAAGGTGGCGGCGAAACGCCGCCGGCTGCCTCCCTTGTAATAAGGCCAGAAATATCGGTCGCCTGCGATGCCGCTTGGCTCACCAAGCCAGAAGACCGTTGTCGCGATCGTGTCGCCGGGAGCGACCCGATCTCGCCAGTTGCCAGGAGCGACCCAATAACCGCAGTCTTTGAACCAAGTGCACGTGCGCAACACGCAACGGTACTGAGCGAAGGCATGTTTGCCCCCGACCAGTTCGCAGGGGAAACGCGCCAGCCCCAGAAGGCGCCCATAGCGCAATTCTTCCGCGGTCAGAAACGAAACGAAGAGCAACCCTAGCGTTAATGACAGACGCTTGTGGTCGCGAAAAAAGCGCACCTGTCAAACCTTTTGCAGTTTTTCAACGACGAGGGTTTTCAGCTTTGCAACCGCGTCAGAAACGAGCTTTTCGCTTTCCTCGTCTAACGATTTCCACCCCATGTCCAACGCGAAAGCATAGCTTATTTCCAAGTCGCCCCATGAATCCCGGAAGCCTTCTCGCCAATCCGCGTCTGCGAGAGCGGTCGCGCTGAACAGCCCTTCCAGTTCTGGAATCAACGTGTCGAGAGCCATCGCGCCATTTTCAAAAGCTGCGAGTTGCGACAACATCAGTTTCAGCTTTGTTTTCTGATCGTCTGTCATTTAATTTTCTTTCGACGGTCGCCGGGAATGACAGTGATGACGTTGCCCGTCAGTTTATTCCTTATAACGCTAACATTATTTTCGGGGTCGTAAAATACGCCCGCGTCCCTTTTGTTGCCGGCGCCTTGAAGGCCTTGCCGGATCGCTTGACCCGTCAGACTCGGAATCAAATCTCTATTTTGCATTTGGTCCAACGCATGTCCCGAATATGGAATGCCATCGATTGTTGCCGGGGTGTTTCGTGGTGGAACGCCCGCCGGGCTTTGCAACTGTAAACGGGAGCTGCCGCCGAAACTCGACGCTGGCGCGCCAAACCCGCCAACCGGAGGCATGTCCGGCGTCAGGGTTCTGCGGTGATTGGTGAGACCGGTCGGACCCTCGCCATAAAGTCGTTCAGATAGCTCTTCTTCAGGCGTATCGTCTTTGCCGCCATCTCCCCCGACTCCGATGTTGACAGCGACGGCATTGCTGGAACTGCCACGCGTGGGTGTTTTCGCACGCTCGTTCTCACGGCGGGTAGAACTGAAAATGTCATAAGCCCCTACCCGTCGATACAAGCGTAATGATCGGTGAAGCTTGACGCTCGATCTCGTCCATCCAATGCGCGACAACCGCAACAATGTCTTCGATGTTTGGGTAGCGCGTGTCTTAAGAGCGCGCGTAATGCCTTGGCGCAACACGCGCGGTCATTTGGCCGCTGACGGCAACGGACCGGCCTTTTTCCGTGACCTTGGCCCAATCCCATCCAGAGGCGTGAAGCGGTGGCCTCAACGGCTCCGTGTCGCTCCAAAGCCGCAGGCTCGCTCTGAAATAGGAATTTGCGCTCATGATTTCGGCCGCAGGTCTTCCGGCGCAAGCTCGGGATATTTGTCATGGATGGGACGCAAAATGCCGAAATAGATTTCGCCAAGAAGTGACCCGATCAGTTCTTTTGAAGTGGCGGCTGTCTCCGTGTCGGCACCGTCGAGCAATTCGATGAGGATCGAATTCAGATGGTCCGAGGCGCGAAGGGCGTGGTCAGATATTTTCTTTGCGTGGGCGGAATCAACTGGCATTGCGTTCATTGCCTTTTCGGCAGGAGATCGTTGGCGTCCTCCTGCCACTCAACGAAACGACCGTTGCGGAAGGTCGTCGCAAAAAGTCTTTGACCTGGCTTTCCATAAGCCCAAAAATAGGTTTCTCCGCGTTTGCCATTCGGCTCACCCAGCCAGAATACGACAGATGCAATCGAGTCTCCGGGACTGACGTGGTCGCGCCAACTGCTGGGAGCCGACCAATACCCGCAGTCGTCGAACCAGTAACAAGCTCTGGTCACGCATCGGCCCTCTGCGGAAGCATATTTGTTTCCGAGAAGCTCGCATGGGAAACGAGCGATCCCGAGTAGGCGTCCAAAACGAATCTCTTCCGCCGTCAACAACATAGCAATCAAGGACAATGCCCAGCCGACACGCTTAGACAACGTCAGAGATCCCGGCGCGATAAGATTCAATGCCCTACCCAACGGCGATAAACGAGCGGTTCATGAGGGAGTTCTTTTCCGTCGTCATCCAATGGGCCAAGGTAATCCTTTCGCCCGATTTGCTCAAGCGAACCGTGTGGACCGTTTTGATCGCCTGTGCCAACAAAAGTATCTCCATCCCCTACGATCATCACGTGCCCGCTGGCATCGCCAAATTTGATTTTTTGGGCAACGACATCGCCAGGTTCCGGCTGTTCGTTCGGCGCCAAAACGCGCCATCCGAGAATATCATAGTCCCTGTTTGCCCAATCCCCGGCGGTCGGCGGATAAGTCGTGCCGAGCGCTCCACCGGTCAAGGAATTCAACGTTGAGCGATGAGCAAGTCCAGGATCGGCGCCTGCTTCGGCAAGCATCTCGTAAACAAATAAGTTGCACTTGCTCTTTCCGGGTCCGACATTTCCTCGGGTAGTCTGATCCCTCCAGAGGCCGGGATTATCGCGCAGGTTGCGTTGCGCAGCTTCGACAATCTTCTTCCTGGTTTCGTCAACCTTCGCTTTGCCCTCAGCGAACTTTCCGCCGGCATCACGCGGTTGACCATCATATTTTCCGACCTTAGCCGTCGCGACGGAATTTAGCCTGATTGCTCCTGTAGCCGTCGTGATCGCCAGCACGTCCGCCATGGGATCGCTGGGCAAAATTTCGCCCATGATCTGGGCGGCGCGGCGGCGGGTCATCATGCCGGCGTTGACCAGAGCCACCAGGTTTTCGCGCTGGACCGTTGGGTCGATTGTCGCGTCGTGGCGCCAAGCGAATTCGAGTTTTGGGGCGCCGAGCTGGATGAGGATCGCGTCGTAGAGGCGCTTGATCCAGGCGAGGATGGGTTGCAGGCCCTCCTCGTTGGAACCTCTGGCTTTGCGTCTCGCTGGTCGAGCGGTTCATTTAATCGTCAATCTTCATGACGAGCAGCCTGGGTTCTTGTAATCAACATCCAGCAGATTCAGGCTGCAAGCCAAGTTTTGAGGGGAACACCCTCATCGTCGAACATAGTATAATTCTCAACCAGAACCTTCACGCCTAATTTTTTCGCCCGCGCCGCCAATTCTTCAGGAAGTTTAGGCGAGTTCACAGGTGAACGACAAATGATGGCGATCCAAAGGACCGCCTCGATCATTCCGGAGTTCGCTAATTTCGCGATTGGCGGCTCCCCGTCGTCGATTTCATTGAGCCACTGCGAAATGATTGGAACGATTTCGTTAGCGTCCGAGGTTTTGACCTCTTCAAAAGACGCATAATGGCGACCGAAGACGCGCCCTGCGGTTCCGTTCTGTTCAACGGCGTTCTGCCCCTTGACGTGCAGGTGTGCGCATCGACGCGCGGAGGCTTGCACCAATGGCCCCAGTTGCTCGCCGTCACTCCATATGCGCAGATTGATCCTAATCATCGTCGGCGTGGATTCTCTGGCCGCGTCATGAGCAGTCTTAGCCATGAAGATTTCCGATCCATTCATCATTAAAGAAAATGTTTCCATTGTCGAGATCGAAGGTGCCGTTGTCTGCACCCGAGAGACCTGCGGCGTCTTTGGCGTCATGAAGGGCGTCGCTCGCTTTAGTCGGATCGATTCCCAACGCTTTGCAGGCATGTCCAAAGTTTTGTGTTGTCGCTGCAAGTTGCGACTCGTCGGACTCTGCCGATGATCCTCCGGCAACTGAGGACGCGGAATTCATCGCGGCGCTGTCCATCGTCCAACGCCCGTTCTCATCGCGCGGCTGGGTTTCCTCATATTTCAGGACGGACCAATTGAGGTCGCGGAACATGCTTGCCTGCTTCGAAGCTACGCCATTATCCAAGCGGCTCAATCGGACCACCCCTTGTCCGGTTGTAATTGCGAGCACGTCGGCCATAGGATCGCTCGGCAAAATTTCGCCTATGATCTGGGCCGCGCGGCGGCGGGTCATCATCCCGGCGTTGACGAGGGCGACGAGGTTTTCGCGCTGGACGGTGGGATCGACCACGGTTTCGTTGCGCCAGGCGAATTCGAGGTTTTGCGCGCCGAGTTGGGTGATGATCTGGTCGCAGAGGCGCTTGATCCAGGCGAGGATGGGTTGCAGGCCCTCCTCGTTGGACATCTGGCTTTGCGTCTCGCTGGTCGAGCGGTTCATCTGGTTGATGAAGGGCTGCGGCGAAACCGAGAAGGCGAAGCAGACGACGCGGGCGATCCATTCATCAAAAGCGCTTTTCAGCTCCGGCTCTTTCGTCTGAATGAAAGTTTTGGCGACGCCGCCGGGGACGAATTTCGCGCGCCGGCGTCGCGCGAGGTCGCCGTCGAAATAGAGGTCCCAATAGTCCTGAAAATTCTTGATCTGGTCGGGGGTCCACGAGTCGGGCACGCCGATCAGGCTCTCGGGGATGTTGCCCTCGGTGTAGTAATTGAGTTGGTGGAGCTGGCGCTTGATGCCGATATTGACCGTGGCGATGATCTGTTCGACCGGCGAAAAGCCGTAGGGGCGATGGCTGCGGACGTTGCGCGGGCGGTAGAGGATGTCGCGCGTGGTGTAATCGACCGCCGGCAGGCCTTTTAAAATTTGCTGGTAGGCGACGGGGCGGACTTGGGCGCCGTCCTGCATGAAGGGGCGCGGGGTGCGTCCCCAAAAGTCCAGCACCGGCTTGATCGTCGCGCCGTCGAGCGGGTGCAGGGCGAGCAGGTTGCCGGCGCGGTCGCGCTCGCACCACAGCGCGGGGGCGTCGATGACGAACAGGTCTTCCAGGATCATGCGCAGCCAGGCGCTGAAATCGTGCGACTGGTCCGGGCTTTCGAGGAATTTTTCTACGCGGGCGATGTCTTGCGCGTCGGCGGTGCGGCCGGGCTTGGGCCGAACCGTCCAGGTCATGCGCTCGATCTGGTCCTTGCGCGTCTCGATGACGAGGCGCAGCAGGTCGTAAGCGTCGGCCAGCGCGCGGAGGTCGGCGAAGGAAATCGATTCGTAGCCGCGCGCGCGAGTGACGATGTTGTAGCCCGCCGGAAAATCCCATTGGCGGCCGGCGACGTCTTCCGGGGCGCCGGGTTGAATGGGGTTGGAGGGGCCGAACCAGTCGTCGGCCGCTTGTGCGCTCGCGCTGGAGCGCGCGGAAAATTCCGCGGGCGAAAGGGACCAGCGTGGCAAGCCCGCGCCTCGTTCGGTCATGAGTGTCTCCAGATTTTCTGTTGGGCGCCGGGCCGGACGGACCGGCTTAGACGCGGCGGGTGATTTCTATTGCCAGCACGAGCAATCCGACGCAGCCTGTCGCCAGCGCCAGATTGCCGGCGTCGGGACTTCTGGCGCGGTTGGGGCCGATCAGCGCGGCCAGGATCAGGATTACAGACACGTTTGTTGCGGACATTTTGCCGACCCAGGGAGGCGTTCGATGGACGAGATTGAAAGCAAGAGATTGTGCCTGTTCATCGATGGGACGTGGAACACGATCGACAACAACACCAATGTCTGGCGGATGTATTCCCTGTGCGCGGCCAAGGACGACGCCGGGAAACGACAGCTCGTTTATTATACCAAAGGGGTTGGGACTTCCGTCGGGGCGAAACTCTCGGGCGGACTGTTTGGCTACGGGATCGAGGAAATCATTGCCGAGGCTTATGAGTGGCTGATTCCGCGCTACAACAGCGGCGACGAGATTTTCATTTTCGGCTTCAGTCGCGGCGCCTATGCGGCGCGCAGCCTGGCCGGATTGATCGCGAAGAGCGGCATTGTGCGGCCGGGATCGCCGATTGGGGTCGGCGAACTTTTCAAGCGCTACAAGTCGCCGGAGGCGCGCACGCTATACAGACTGATCGATCAGGACCGGACCGGGACGCTCGGCGAGACCAGCATTCTCGAACGCTGGTTGCTGAAATATTCCTTGCCGGCGCCGATCAGGATGGTCGGCGTGTGGGACACGGTGGGCGCGCTGGTCGGTCCCTATTCGTATCTGGAGACCGGTTTGAGAAAACCGGTGGAGAACGCCTATCATGCGCTGGCGATCGACGAGCATCGCGACACGTTTCGGCCGACGCTCTATACGCAGAATTTTCATCTCGACCGGCCGGCGGCTGAACAACCGGGGCCGCGGGATATTTCCAGCGTGGAGCAGCGCTGGTTTGTCGGCGCGCACGCCAATGTCGGCGGCGGATACAACAGCGATCTGCTGGCGCAGATTCCGCTGCGCTGGTTGAAGCGCAAGGCGGAAGCGCATGGCATGAAATTCTCGTCCGAACTCGACGCGCATGACGAGTCGTGCGAGGCGAAGATCACCGATTCCTTCAAGCAGATGCTTTTTGGGCTTTATGCCCTGGTGAAGCTGGGAAAGCCCTATTATCGCAAGATCGGCGACGAGGCGGTGGTGACGCCAAAACTTCGGACGGTGACGGTGAACGAGACCATCGACGGCTCCGTGTTCGAGCGCGTCAGGCGATGCGGCGATTATGCGCCGCTGAATTTGACGGATTGGGCGAATAGACGTGGGGTCGCGTTGAAGGCGATCACGGGGGCGGTGCGGGCGGATGATCCGGGGGTGGCGGTCGATTGAGGTTTCGCCACGGGGCTGAATGGAATTATCCGAAAAGGGTTTTGAGCGGCTTCAGATTTGCTCCATGAACTTTTCGAGCCACGAAATATCCTATTCCCTGTTTCCGACATAGGGCGAGGGCAAGGCGAACCATAGGCCGCCCGGATCGCAATCCGGCGCGCCGGATGCAAGCCATTCCTTCATGACCGCATCCAAGATTATTTCGTTCGTCTCGCAATATTGCGGCTGGTAAATCCAGTCGTATTTGGTTCCACCGCCGCCGACGACTGGCTTGGCGCCCTGGGCCAAAAGCTCAGCCACGCAAAGACTGACAAATTCAGCAAGCTCATCGCCACTTAGCCCGAATCCTTCGCGTCCAGTTGGTATGATTTGCCACAACCCTACAGCATCTCTAGGCAATTCCCCAGGAAAATTCTGAATCACTTCCTGCATGGTCTCGCCAAAAAAACGTTCCCTCGCGCGTAGATTCAAACTCATCGCCAATGTACCTTGAACCCAGGCGGTAACTCAGTGTGACCGCTCTGAACGACGTCTATTGTCCGACAGCGTCGATAGGCAATTCGTACGAAAAGGCGCTGATCGATTCTGCGGCCGTCCCTCCCAAATAACGGCCGACTTAAAGGATAACAGCGCCCTCAAGCTTCTAGGCGACCTGTTAACGCGCTTCGTCATTGACGACGAATTTCATGCCGCAGGCGATGACGTTGTCGCCACTTTGCATTTCCAGCTTAAGAGTTGCGGTCCCGTCGATGGACTCGATCAGGCATTCGTTGACCGAAACGCTTCGACCCCATGGAAACTCTCGATCAAGTGACACTGACGTGACGCCGTTTCCTACGATACGTACCTCATTTTTGTGCAATGCGGATGTTAGAAAGAGCGTTAGCTGACCTGTACTCCAGTCTAATTCTAATTTCTTGAAGGTTGCATCGTGCAAAAGGCTCATGGCGTCAGTCCCCATTTAGATGCCGTAATGGCCCCGGCCTGAACCTCTGGTTTAGGACGGTGGCTGTCCCCCGTATGATGAGGAACGGGGCCCTGGTTAGCGCCGGCCCCAAGCATCTGGACGGAGGACAGCCGTGGAATATT
>NZ_NHSJ01000014.1 GCF_002937075.1 Rhodoblastus sphagnicola | reverse complement strand
CCCAACGCATTGCCGTGACGCAGGGGATGACCGCGAGTGAGACTCAGCCTCCGAGATCCCGGGTCGAAAAACTCTCGGCCTTCGTCGCCGAGTTCGGCGCTCCTCGCGTACCCTTGGCGTAAATCCTATAGCGAAACAGCTGGGCACGACGTGCGCTCCACCTGACTTTCTTATCGCATTGACGGTGATGAAGGACCTGCGACAGGTTCGTCGTCTTGCTGCGGCGATTGAGCCGCGCGGGACGTTGTTGAATCACCTGGACGAATGGCGTCCCGCAGTGAGCGAAGATGCTCCGTCAGGAATTCGCCAGCCTCGCGCAGGCGCTCCACGGCCTCATCGACCATCGCCTTGAGCGCGCCGCGCTGGTCCGAAAACGCCTCGCGGGCAACGCCGTCCTCGAATGCTTTCCGGGCGTGGGCGCCCAGCATCGGTTTCGCGCGCTCTGCCTCGATGCGTTCCGCGTCATCCAGAACTTTGTGCTGCTTGAGCCCGTCAACGATCGCCCGATCGCGTTGCTTGCGGCCCTTGTCCAAGAGATCGATCGCCAGGGCTTTGTAGGGCTTTTGGGAAACATCCTTCTCCACCCGGCGCCAAAGATCGTCCTCGCGGATTGGCGTGCGATCGCCGAGCGCGCGCGACCGTTGCACGGCGGCGAGAATTGCTCCCTTCGAAATGACGGTATGGGTGCGCCCGGTGGCGCGGCTTTCCGCCGTGTACATTTTGAAGGCGGTCGTTCCCGCTGTTCCGCGGGGCAGGGCGTTGATATGCTCGCCCTTGATACTCATGCCTTGCGCCGCGTCGATCGTGAAGGCGCGGCCTGGGCCGAGGAGAAGCCGGCCGGTCGTCTTGTCGGAAAGGGTTCGCCAGTCGACGTTGGCCGTGACGCCGCGAGCGTTTCGTAGGACGAGGCCGTTCGTTGTTTTCCCGAGAACATCGACGACGTCGCCGTTATTGCCGATCGAAATAAATCCCTGCCCGGATTTTATGCGTGTCTGGCGAAATAGCCGTAAGCGATCCCCGGTCGCAATGGGGAGATCGAACATTTCGGGCTTGTCGCCACGATAGACGACAGACTTGTAGGTCGCTTCGTCCGACCCGATCTCCCCGCGCGCCTTCAGGCGCTCGCGGATCGCGAGGCTGATATCGGCGGCTTCGGCGTTGGTCAGCGTGGTGATGGTGACGCTCAGTGACGGATCCTGTGCTTTGAGCGCATCCGAACGCTGCATGTACAGGTCGGCGACCGCCTTCACGACCTGGTCGTAGTCACCCTCGACCAGGGTCGCGGTTCCGTCGTCACGTTTCATTTCCAAGGCCGTTTCGGCGTCGCCCTTGCGAAACAACGATGCGATTTCGCGGTCACGGTCGGAGCGCTGTCGGACGGCGGTCAGAACTTCCGGCATGGAGGTCTTGGGAAGCACGCGTCGCAACAGTTCGATGGTGTCGCCGGCCTCGATCGACTGGACCTGCTCGCGGTCGCCCAGCATCTTGATCGTCATTCCAGTGGCGGCCTGAAGCTCAAGGAGCTTCAGCATGGGTCGTGGTCCGATTTGGCTTACCTCGTCGATGACCAGCACGGTTCGGGCGTCGGGCTGGAATTCGCCGGCTTCGATGGCCTTCAGAAGCGGTTGGAGAGCGAAAGTCTCGCCGATTCCCGCGTCCTTTAACGCGTCGGCTTGCCTCCACGCGGTCGACATGCCCACAACGCGCCGTCCTTCGTCGCGCCAGGCGTCTACGAGAGGGCTCAGCAATGTCGTCTTGCCGGCGCCCGCGACGCCAGTTAGGAGCGAGAGCTTCCCGCCTCCGCCGAGCGCGTAGATCGCGGCGGATTGTTCAGGGCTGAAGGTGATTCCTTGGCCAGAGGCTTCAAGAGCGGCGATGGCGGATCGCAGTCTGGCGTCCGTCAGATCGGAGGAATGATCGAGGGCGGCGTTGCGCGCCTTTTCGGAAACGGCCTGTTCGATGTGAACTTGCAGGCTGTTGCTGATCCTCTCGCCACGCTCCAATTTTCCGGAAATCAGCGAGACGTGGACGCCTTCATGGTTGAAACCATGTTGTTCGATCAAGTCCACGACCGCGTCGACATCTTTGCGACCGGCCGGCGCGCCGACCGAGATGAGACCGCGCGCCGCATGTACGCGCAGACGGTCGCGATCGAGGACGGCGGCGGTCACGAATTCGCGGGAAAGGTTTTTCGTCGCGAGGTCATAGGCGGCTTCGTGCCGTTCCGCATCGCTGATGACCGGCTGTGGCGCGGCGACGAGGACGGTATCGTGCTTCCAGCCGATCTCGGCGGCTTGCGCGCGCCACACCTCGCGCGCCTCGTCCTTGGTTTTACCGAGGCGTCCGGCGGCGCTGGCTTCGTGCAAGAGTTCCTTCTTCTTGTCGAGCGAGAGTTCCTCCCACTCCAGGGCGCTTTCGGCGGCGTAGCGCTTGGCGTCGCCGATGACCTGACGGTCGCGTTTGGAGAATTGCGTGACGGCTTCCTCGGGCACGTCGAGGGCGACGATCGCTTCCTCCTTCTCATCGTAGCCGACACGCACCCCGAGATCGCGAAGATTTTGCGCCAGATAGGTTTGGAAAACGGCGCCGAGCTCGTGAACCTTGTTTGCGGTGATGACGCGAGCGTCGATCGAGCCCACACGGCCGTCTTCGGTCACGACGAGATTTGGGATGAAATTGTGCAGATGGAAATGAGGGTCGCCCGCGATCGGCGCGTCGACCAGGTAGGTGCCGCCACCGGCGCCGTCCTGAAGGGCGAGGGTAGGACGCGCGGCGTCGTGAGCGAACGTCACCCAGCCGATGGCGCCGGCCTCGACGCCCTTGAGGCCGCCCTTGCCTTTGCGCGCTTGGCCGAGATCCTCGGCCGCATATCGCAATGCGTCGTCGTTGGCGCGATGGATCGCCTCCCAAATCAACCGGCGTTCCGCCTCACTCGCCGCGAATTCGGCGGCGAGCGAGACGGATTTGTGGGGCGCGAAGACGAAGTCGAATCCAGAGTTTGTTCGCTGGGTGCGCGACCAGGCCTCGCCAGTGTCGGCGCGTCGGGCCTCGAACAGAGGATCGAGTTCGGCGTAGCGCGGTCGGCCTTTCGTGCTGTCGATCCCAAGGGCGGCGGCGACGCTGGCCGGCATGTCCTCGCGCCAGGTGGCGGCTTCGCCGCGCCCGGTGTAATAGTTGGTGAGCGTTTCGCCACTGTCGAGATTGCGGCCGGCGGGATCGATGCCGGCGACCGTGAGGGAGGCGTGTTGCGGCTCGGGGGCGTCCTGGGTCAGATAGGCGCGAATCTTGGCGCCGTCTGAACTGGCGGCGACTTTGGCGAAATTCAGCATGATCATTGCGCCTTCTGAACCGCCGGGGGCGTGGTGGCCGTGCCGAGATGTGTCTCGATCCGCCGTGCGGCGGTGACGAGTTCCTTCAGCAATCGCGCCATCTCGCGTTGCTGCTGGATCATGAGGCTGATCAACTCGCGCAGGCTCGGGCCTTCGTTTTCGGGCTGCGCGGGGGTGAGGATCTCGATCAGATGCGCGAGCAAGCCGTGAAGCGCTCCGATTTCCTCGCGCAGCATGCCGGTCGCTTCCAGGCCGGCGTTTTGGCCGTGATCGATGCCCTGGGCCAGGGCGATGAGTTTTATAAGCGCCTCGCGTGTATCGAGGGGGGCGTCTGACGGGTTCTGCTTGGGGGAGGGGTTGTTTTCGGGATTCGGCATACAATCGGTCCTGTCCTGCGGGTGTGATCGCCGGAGGAGCGCTCCGGCGGCAGGATCAGGATCGAGGCGGTTGGCGCGAAGTCGAAGCGAGCGCCGCAATCAGTGCTTGCTCGGCGGCGTTTCGTCTTCCTTGTTCATTTTCACCTCTTTCAGATAGTCCAGGAGGGGGTCTTCCGCCGAGCCGGACGATCCGACCAGGGCGCGCAGCTTGTTCAAAACCGGTTGGACGCGGCGCCATTCGATGTCGAGCTCCCGCGCCTTGAGGGCCGAGAGCATCGTCAGATCCAGCGTGCTTTCGCTCAAGAGGCCGGGAAGTGCTGTCCTGCAATGGGGGCAACGCTCCGTGAAACTGTTGAGCGTTGCGGCGTTGAAGGCTTGGGCGGTGATCTTTGACCGTTCGATGATCGCCGTGATCGGCGCCAGTTCTTCCACGAGTTGGTCGACCAGGCTGATGGTGTCGATGACGGTCACAGCCACTTGTTGGCCGCGCGCGCGCTCCTTCGTCAATCGCTCGGGATTTGCGGCCGGGGCGATCTTGGGCTGGTCGGCCGAGGGATGTTGGTACTGGCCGGTTTTGCGGATTTGCGGCAGGACCTCGTTCGTCACCCATTTGAGGAAGCGCCGCGCCGCCGGCTTGCGGCTGCGGAAGATCAGCTGGTAGAGGCCGGCTTCGTTCACCGCGTTCAGTTTGCGGCGACCTCGATTGGTGTCGTTGGCAACGACATGAATATCTTCAGCGTCAATCGGCGCTATAGCGTGCCTAGGATTGGTGATCCCCAGCACGGCGCAAACGTCATTGGCCACGAACCAAGGCTCGCCGTTCTCGACGTAGGTTCGCACCGCTTGGCTGTCGAACATGAACGAGCTCGGATCGAGCGCGCCCGTCGGCGCAGCGACCTTTTTCGACTTTCCAGCCATCGTCTCTATCTCCTGAATTCAAACGCTTAGGCGCGGGTTCCGCGACCGTTGCGGTTGGCCGTGCCGCCGGGGACCATCCCCGGCTCAGGGTCAGGATCGAGGCAAGTGGCGCGAAGTCGAAGCGACGAAATCAAGGGCCTGGCGCATCCGCGCATGGCGGCTTGCTGTCTCTGGTGGCGTCCAGGGAGTCGCCGCAGGCCTCTCGCCAAACCCTCATTCGGCGGGTTCTGGCGGTGGTGGCGGACCGGCGGCCCTCATTTTGGAGAAGCGCGCCTAGAGCCTCGCAGGCGGCGAAGATTGAAGGCGCTGCGGCCCGCGATGGCGTAAAGGCCGAGAATGGCCGCCATCGTCGTTCTCTGTCGATTTGACAGCCTGCCCAGGCGCGCAGGGTTTCCCCTCCGCTCGCCCGCCGCCGGAGGCGGCAAGTCCGCGCCGCGCGCGGACCGCACCCAGGGTGCATTGGTCCGTATAGTATCCATTATCGATTTCTTGCTGTCCGGCGTCTGTCTGGTTTCTGTCCAGAGTTTGTCCGGTTTCTGTCCGGCAATTCGTTGCAAGAATGGAACTTCAGCGCGTGTGCGCATGTCGGTTGAGCGCATTGCGCGTTGCGTCTTCGCGGTCTCGTCCACGATCAAAAATGCTCCTTGGTGATTTTTCTCGGATCGAGTTCGCGCCGATCGCTGCTCTCATGCTGAGTACGGATTCGTCGGAGGCGAACGAACATGGAAGATGAGAAGATCGACGAGGTGGCAATACAGCAACCTCCGGCCGCACTGAAGCGAGTGCGAGAGATTGCTTGCGTTCTGCGTCCCCAGCCGCGCTCACCTTTGTACTGGTGGTTGTTCAATCACGCCCAGGAGTTGCTGCAAGCCGAAACCGATTGCGGCGGAGAATTTCCCTGGGTGGAAATGTGCGGCGATTTCGCGCTCGCGGGCTTCATTCTGTCTGACGGCAAGGTCGTCACCGCCAGAACGGCCAGAGCAACGTGGCAACGCGTGCGCGGCGAGCTGCCATATGTCGGCCAGGCCGACGCCGTGATCAAGTCGTAGGCGGAGAGGCGGTGGCTATGGATGAAGACGACGAAAATTCTGGGTATCGACCGTATCCGAAGATGTCACAGGAGCAACTCGACAGGATCTTTCGGACTGTCGCGCGTGGTGGCCGTTCTTCATGTTTCTGGTGGTTCTACGATCGTTACGACACGATGCGAGACGCTGACGGCAAGCTTCGGATGACGTGGCAAGAGTGCTGCGCGAGTCTGACCGCATTGGGCGTCACCGCGTTTCGCGGCAGACCGTTGACGCCTCAGACCGTCAGAAGAACTTGGAAACAGGTCGTCGAGATGAAGGCGCGTGTCCCTGACCTCAATAGTCAGTGGCCTCACAACACCATCAAGGTCGACACGGTGCATTAGAGATGGATGAAGACAACAGTGACGACTTGAGACGGGCCTCGCCGTTGCGACAATCCAAGAAATCGCTCGATGCAATTTTCGAGTGCGTCGCGCGGTCCGATTTGCGCTCGCCGTTGTTTTGGTGGTTGCTCGAACACCACGACGAGTTGCGTCAGTCCGCTATGAAGACTCGGCGCGGGGTGACATGGAAGCGGCTTTGCGCTGATTTTCCAGGAATGGGCGTAACGCTCGCCGATGGAAGACCGGTCACACGGGCGACAGCCACAAGAACTTGGCACAGAGTCCGCCAGGAAGTCATTCGTCTCAAGGAAGAGCGGGCGAACGAACGAGCCGAACTCGAGGCGCGACGCGCTGCTGATCCGCGACGCAACATGCCGTCGCGGTTTGGCAAGACGGCGCCAGTCGGTCCGCCCCTCTCGGATGTTCAGCCGAGGCCGCAATCAGCCCCCTCGGTTTCCATCAATCGGCAGCTCGTTCCTGTTGGCTCGCCTCGTTTGCCAGCGCTTTCATCGACGTCTGCCGCCAACGAGAGCGGAGACGAGCCTTGGCGCAACATGGAGCTGCCGGAAGCTTTGTCGAAGATGCGCGTTCTCGATTGGGACGGCCAGATTTTGGATTTGCGCCAGTTCTTCAGGGACGACGGCGAGCCCGAGCCTTGGGAGGATCCGGAGGTGCCAGAGGACGAACGTATCGGGTGCCTGAGAGGCACCATCTGGTCGCGCGCGAAAGAATGGGCGCGGTATAGGCCCTATGATCGACGTTTTATGAAGAAGTGGTGAAAGGAGAATGAACTATGAATGAATCAGTTGTCTTGATGGTGCTTGGCCGCCAGCGCGTCGGAAAGACGTCGTTTCTGAATACGATCACGCAATACCTGCGAGAGCGCGGTTCAGAATTCGAGATTTGGGACGGCGACCGCCAGAATATGTCCTATAACCTGTCGCTGTTCCATCGCGATGCGTTGCGGCCGGTGTCGAGCGCGCCGGAAGAGGTGAAACGGTGGCTCGAGGAGCGTTTCATATCGCTCCCAGAGCATGGCCGAAGCGCGGTCCTCGACGTCGGCGGTGGCGACACGCCCCTGGCGCGCCTGGTGGAAGAACTGCCGGTCGCGGAAATGCTGGAATCGGTCGGGGTTCGTGTTGTCCTCGTGCATGTTGTCGGGCCGGAGACCGCCGATCTCGATTACCTCGAACATTATTCGTCCAACGATCTCTTCGTATCGCAACACACGCTCGTCGTGACCAACGGCGGGCTGGTGTTGTCGGGACGTTCCTCAAAGGCGGCTTTCGAACCGCTGATGAAACATCGCGCGATCAGGAGGGTGTTGAGCAACAGCGGGCAGGTGGTCGAATTTCCCCGGCTGGCCTGCATGTCCGAAGTGACCGATCGAGGCCTGACGTTCAAGGAGGTGCTGGCGGAGGTCAACCCGCCGCTCGGCATGTTTGACACGGCGCGCGTGCGCAAGTGGTGGGCGAAGGACTTGCCGGTCATGTTCTCGGAGATCCCGGCCGACTGGTTGCCAGCGATCAAGGAAGACGAATCCTTCGACGCGGCCGAATGAGCCAAGCTAGGGAGGTCGGATCATGACGTTGCAACAGGATGTGGGCGGCTCTGCCGCCCACGACCTTGATTGGCACATCAAGGAAGTTGAAGCTGCGGCGCGGGAATGGGGCGTCCATGCTGATAAAATCGAGGGGCGTTTCGTATCGGCCCTCCTTGGCGCAATCGTCGTGAGCGCCCGGACAAACGAGGTGGCGATTGAGGAAGCGCAGCGGATCATCGACGGCGCCACGGCGTTCGGCGACAAGGAAGTCAGTCGCTTGAAGATCATGATCGCCGGCGGCGAGAAGGCGATCGCGATTGGCAAGCAGGCGGCGGAGACGGCGATCGCCGCCGGCGAGCGCGCGGAAAAGGAGTTTCAGCGTTCAGTCGCGCATATCGCCAAGGAACTGTCCAATCGGCTGATCGATTCCAGCCAGGAATGGCTTGTGCTGAAGCAGACGAGCCGGAATCGGCGGGACGCCTGGGTGCTTGCGATGTGCGTCTCTGTACTGGCTGTCGGTATTTTCGTCGGCGGATTTGGTGTGCGAGCCTATCTGGATGGCTTTTCCGACATCGAGGCGCGGATCGCACAATGCAAGAAAGTTGCGGTTCCTGTGCGGGACACGCACGGCGTCGTTCGGTCGGCGTGCTGGCTCGATGAAATCCTCGGAAACGCGAAATGACGATGCGCGGTTCGGCGCGGTGAAGAATCGCGCCGGCGCGAACGATATTAATTGGAGAGGCCCATGGCCCAAGACAGCCCTAGCCGACACCTGGACCAATTTGTCGTTCGACTGCCGGACGGAGTGCGCGAGCGCATTGCGGAACTTGCAAAGGCGAACAACCGCTCGATGAACGGCGAAATTGTTACGGTGTTGGAACGGGCGCTCCGTCCGAGTCTGTCCGGGCGTCACCACACTTTGCTCGATCAGGTGAATAGCGCGCGACTTGGACCCTGGATCACACCTTCGAAAATCGCTGAATTGATCGGCGAGAAGGATGCCAAGGCTGTGGAAGACGCCTTTGCGGGCAAGAGAGTTTTGGAGTTTTCTAAAATTGACGCGATCGCCAATCTTTGGGGCGCGCGATCCGACTGGCTTAAGCATGGGTTCGGAGCCGCTTTTCGGGTTCGTCGAGAGTGCGCCTTGTCGCTAGAAGCCGGCGCTAAAATTCTGACGGTGGGTGCGAAACGTATTGTAGCGGTTCAATCGAATATGAATTCAGCAGAGTGCGCCGTCATAGGCAATGAGGGAACTGGACGATTTGTTGTGGTCGAAATCAGACTGTGCAGCGACAAGAGAATGTCACAAGGTGTTGATACGAAAGCGCTGTACGTGACCTCGGGGCTTTCGTCTTGGAGCATAGATATTTGCGCCCGGATTGATGACGAAGTATTTCGTGCCCTTGTGCTTGGATACATCTATCCGGGGGTGATTGTTGGTCAAGCGCAGTATTTGTCGTTGGGGATGGAGTGTGTCGACTGGCGTTGTCGCTGAGCAGGAATTGGCCTGATGGCGGCCAGGGCAGGGCGGCGCGGCATGTCTCAATGGTTGCATTTCTCGCCATACTAAACTCAGCCTTGTTTATTTGACCTGCGTCAATTAATGTCCGTCGCCCTAGGCACCACGCATCGAAGTTGGATCAGAGATATTATCGGGGGTGGCGATGCCCGACGCATTGAAATCATTGAAAGAATACGCGTTGATCGATCTTCAATTCGCGCGAATGGATTTAGAATTGGACGGTAGCCGTGAGGCTGTTGCGCGCGCCCTTCGCCATGCAGATGATGCCAGAGCCTATCTTGCGAGTCTGCTGGCGCAAATGACCAACGAAGCGGAAGACGAGGACGAGGACGAACGAATCGACGTCGCTTAGATACGTCGCAGTGACGTCAAGGTATAGACGCAGCTTCGCCATAAAGGAAAATTACGTCTTGACGCGCCACGTCTCTGGACAAGACTTGGTCAGCGTTCATGTCCTTCCATGGCCCGCTCCAGTGCAGCTACACCACTGGGGCGGGTTTTTGCTGCATATCCTGGATCCATGCCTAACGCATACACCCACAACATGTAGATTGGAGGCAAGCTTGATTTAGGCGGCCTGATCGACCGAGTCCGGCTCATTCCTGCCCTTCCCGAGAACGCCCGCGACGGTCTCCTTCATGAACTTTAGTTACCATTCAACAAACCGGCATCAGGTAACGCGCTTTCACTCGTTAGCGTTGAAAGGCGCAATTTCGCTATCGTAGTCCTTTAACAAAAAACCGCCGGCGCGAGCCGGCGGTCGTTATGTTAGGCAAGAGCGCGATCAAAACCGGTAGGTGAAGCCGCCGCGACCGCCGTATGAGTTGGCGGACGGCGCGAGTTCGCCGACGAATTTGGCGAACAGGCTGACCTGATCGCTCACCGCGATGACCAGTCCGGCCTTGACCTGCGCGGCGTCCGAGGCTGCGCGCGGACCATAGACGGTGAAGTCCGAGCCCGGCAAAACCGCGAGTGAGCCCGCAAATTTACGGTTGGGTATGAATTCATGCACCCAGGCGAAAGACGCGTCCGGCGTCACGTTCCAACCGAAGAGGGTCGCGGCTTGGCCGGAGACCCGGAAGCCGACGAACAGCGGCGCCGAGGCGGTCGTGTACGATTTGCCGGCCAGAGCCAGCGTCGTCAAGCCGGCGCTATTTGTTTCGGTGAAGGCGGCGCTATTCAGGGTGGCGTATTCGAAGGCCAGGAACGGGGTGATCCTGAAGGCGTCGAACGACAGCTTGCGGCCGATCTCCACCCGGGTGCGTTCTTCGAAGGACGAGAACGCGCCCGCCAGGGATTCCGCCGTCAGGCCGCCGATGGCGGCGTTGCGGCTGATGTGGTTGTCGTAGAAGCCGAAGGTCTGCGACAGCTCGCCGTAAAAGCCATGCTCGAACTGATAGGCGGTGTAGAGGCCAAAGTTCACGCTGCTGGTGTGGCCCGAGGTGGCGAGCCCGACAGTGTTGAAATGGCTTTCGCCGCCGCCGACCGCGACACCGGCCAGCCAGTTGCGTTGCAGCAGGTAATCGAGGCCCATCAATCCGCCGAAGGCTGTCGCGGTGGAAGACGGCGTTCCGCGATAGGTGCTGGCGGACGTGTTGGCGCCGCCGCCCGTCGCGACGCCCCAGAGACGCCAGTCGCGCTCAGGCGCGGCCAGCAGCGGGCCCTTGGTGACAATCGGTTGGCCCGTCTTCGGGTTTTGCGCGTAGCCGGGGACGTGCGACACGCCGTCGACGTCGGCCGTGTTGCCCGACAGGCCGAAATAGGCCTGGTCGCCGATCGTGTCGGCGAAATTCGCGCCGAAGCGCAGAGCCGCGGTGTTGGCGGCGGCAATGCCAGCGCCGGACAAGGCGTCAAAGGCCGAGGCGCCGTCGCCGGCGTTGATGAAGGTCTTGTAGAACGTCGCGGCGTCGCCGGTCAGGGCGGAAGCATTCGCTGCGGCGTCGATACCGGCGGCCACGGCGCGCTGGTTCGGCGTCTGCGCGAGCGCCGCGAAGTTGGAGGTCAGCGTCAAGGTGAGAACGGGGTCGCCTACCACCTGCAGGCTAGCCGTTTCATAGTTGGTGGTCGCGCCCGTAACGCCCACAGAACGATCGCGCGTAATGCTCTGGCCGGCGTCGGTGGTGATCAGTTGGTAGGCGCCCGGCAGGAATGCCCCACTGAGGGCGACGGACGAACCGGCCTGCAGATTCACCGCGCCGCCATGCACCGTCAGCGTGGCGCCCGACGTGGCGGTGAGCGACGATCCGCTCTGGAACGTCAAGTTGCCGGTGATCGTGCCGGCGCCTCCGAGCGAACCGCCGCTCGCGACGGTGACATCGGTGGTGACGGTATCGCCGGCGGCGAAGGTCAGCGCGCCCGCCATGCCGTTCGAGAAGAAGCCGGCGGCCGCATAGAGGTTGATGCGGCTCCAGTAGCTGAGCTGGGTGCCGTAGAAGGCTTGCAGCGCCTGGCCTTCGGTATCGTAGATGATCTGGTTGATGGTTGACGTCGCCAGGTTGGCAATCGACCCCCCGCCGGATGTGCCGCCGGTGGCCGCGTTGGCGAGGGCCTGGGCTTGCGCATTCCCTTTGCCGCCGTAGAGCGTGGAGAGGAGGATCGCTGCCGTGTTGCCTTGCCCGTCGTTAAGTTCACGCGGCGCCTGCGCGTAAGTATATGTCGGCAGGCCGTAGGTCATGCGATACGCGTAAATCGCAGCGTTCTCGGCGGCCGTGCTCGCGCCTGTCACGCCAGCGGCGGTGGCTTGATAGGCATAGGTCGTCGCCGAATACGTGTTGTAGGGATTGCTCGCGGCGCAAGCTGCAACCGATCCGCCACACGTGCTGGCTTGCGTGTTCAAATAGCCGTTGAGCGATTGCGCCGCGCTGACGAACTGACCATTCAAGTTCAGCACGGTCGTACTGCCGTTCGTGTTGGTGTAGTAATACGGATTGCTCGCCTGCGTGCTGCCGGTAGCAGCAGTCGCGCTCAGCAACTGAACGAGATTATATTGCACGAACGAGCGGCTCGCGATGATGTCGAGCGGATAATGCACGCCGAGATCGATCCGGCTGTTGCCGTATTCCGAGGCGCGTAGGATCATCGATTGGAAGAACTGCGGCGTCATCATGCCGATCAAGATTGAATCCGTGAAGGCATAGGTGGTGTGGCCGCTCGGGAATGAAGGATTTCCTCCCAGGTTATAGAGAGAGGTGGGATCGTATTGGTTGAGGTTGTTGGCAGCGACCTGCACGGGACGGGAATCACCGTACTGGTTCTGGCCGTTTTGATTATTGTTCACGCCATAGGCGACGTCGTAAACACTGTTGGTCGTGTTCGGCATGCCGTTATAAGTCGGCAGCGTGTAGCCGTTCGGCGCGACGGCTGTGCTCGTGCCGTTAGTCGTGCCATTGGCGAAATAATACTTGGCGACGCCGAGGTCGATGGAGTTGAAGCTATTGTAGGCGCTGTTCAGAAGGTTGACGACGGTCTGCGTCTGGTACTGACCCGTCAAAAGCGGGTTCGCGGATCCCGTGGTCGAAGCGGTGACATAGGCGCCTGTGCTCGCGGTCACCGCATAGGGGCTTACCGCCGTTTGGAACGCGCCGCCGAGGGCTCCCAGGCCGCCGTAGCTCTGCGACGGAGCAATGGTTCCGTTCACACCTGTCGTGATGGTCAGATTGCCGCTGCCACTAAAGTTCTGGCCGTTCGTGCTCTGGATCGCCTGCGTGGGCAGGCCGCCCCCCAGGTTCGCGGCGACGCCATAATATTGGGGGACAATGGTATTTAGCAGCGTGATCGAGGACAAGCCCGAGCCGGAGTTCGCGCTAAAGATCGCCTTGTCACTGATCGACACCGCCTCGATTACCGGAGACTGCGCCGCCGCGCTGTTGGTGGAGATCGTCCCGTTCAGGTTCGCGGTGAGCGTCGAAACACCGATGGTCGTGGCGTTCAGCGTCAGGAACGGCGAAAGCAGGTTAAGGACGTTGGCGTCAGACGCGGTGATCGTGGTGGTCGACGCGGCGGAAGCCGACGACGCCGCCAAGCCAGCGGCGAGAATGAGAGCAAGAGAGGAAATCTGATTTGCGCGACGCATGAGAGGCTCCAGTTCAAATTGTCGAATTGGCGCCACGCTTATGGTCCGCGTTTACTGCCTTTACGACAACCGGGTGACCTAAGTTAATTTTTTGGCTCTGTTGCGCTGCGGCAACAGTAACGATCAAGCTTGGCGATTTCGGCATCTGGCGTCCCGAGCAGGCGTTCCCGGCGCCTCCCGCGACGGTCGGCTTCCCGCCGCTCTCTGCCTTTGCCCGAGCGCGCGGCCCCTCTACATTGTAGTAGGTGTATGCGTTAACCGGATAGGCACGCCTGGATCCTCAGCCCCACGAGACGTGGGTGGCTCCGGCCTCGAAAGCGCGGTTGATGAGGTTGGCGAGGTCTTCGACACTTCGGAAAGACCGGCTCGATGAATTGCGCGATGAACGTGAACGCCGTTTCGCCACTGAGCCTTTGATGCGGCTTCCAGTAGCTTTTGAGGGTCACGGTCGTGTTGGCGGCGAGATGGTCGATGATTTTGTCGATCGTCTCGCGTTCCGCAAAGTCAGGAGCGAACCAGGTGACGGAAACGCGCCGCTGCTGGGCGTCGAGACCATGGAAATTAATGATCGGGCTGGAGGAAGCGGTGAACCTCGAGTAGGCGTCCTCGATGAGCGTCACCTCGACGGAGCTTCTGCTCCGCTCGCGACGCCTGCGGCGATCTTCGGCGATCGCCGCGTTCACTCGATCCAGTTCGGCGGCGGCGCGTTCCTCCGGCGTCGGGATGGTCAGTTTGCTGAAGTCGAACATTACGGCCTCCTGAAGAGCGAATTGGTGGATGGCGAATGCCTGCGGATCAGTCCGAGGTCTCCGAGAGCGAGCCGATGAAGGCGTATGCGGAGAGTACGATCGCGATGCCGGGGAAGATGAGATGGGCGAGGATGTTGGCGAGTTGGGCGAGCATTTCGGAGTCTCTTTGAAAACTGGGTGAAGGGAGAGGGGAGGCTCCGGGCCTCCCCTGGCTGGCCTCAGTTGGCCTCGTCGCTGTCGGGGTGGCTCGGACCCTTGCAGAGGCGCCCGATCTGCTCGCAAGCGAGGGTCACGCCGTAGACGGTTTCGCCGTCCTTCTCCCAGCTGGTCTGCTCGAGCATGCCGACCGCGCGGATCAAGTCGCCCGTCAAGATGTTGCGCTGCACGTAGCCCTTGCGGGCATCTTGAAAGATCGTGATCTCGTTCCAGCGGGTGCGCTCTTGCCAGTCGCCGTGATCGTCCTTGTAGGGATAGCTGGCGGCGATGGTGACGCGGAGCGTCGAGCCGACTTTCTTGATCTTTCCAACGCGACCGATGATTTGGAATTCCGCGCACTGGCACATGGTTCTCTCCTGTCTTTCTCTCGAGGGCGTCCGGCTCCATCCGGCGATCCCCTCGGTGACGCCGAAAGAGACCGGTCGAGAGGCGGCGCAGAACCCGCCAAGCGCGCATCGCGGCGTCAGCGATTTTGCTGCGCGAGGAATTCGCCCGTCAGGGCGAAGGGGAAAATCACTGAGCGCCGCGCGCTTGTGCGGGCCGACGCTTGCGGAGGACCGTGAGATCGAGGCGATTTTGTCGCGCGAGGAATTCGCCCGCAGGGCGAAGGGGACAATCGTCGCGAGCCACGGTTGACGCGCCGGCTGACCGGTCTAGGCGTCCACCAAACCGAGGGGACAGCCGGATGGAGCGGCGCCATGTTTGTGAATTGACTGGAGAGGCTTTGAGCTCTCGCGGAATGACGTTTCGGCGTCGCGAGGACGGTCAATGTTGGCGTGACGTCCTGCGGTTCTATTGAGCTTGACGTTCCCGCTCAGGCGGGTCGGGGCGGATGGCGAATTGCTCCGCGGAATGGGGGATCTTCAGCGCGCGCCGATCGGGTTCGGCAGAGGGCTTCGGCAAGCCGGGGGATAAATTGCGGCGTCGGCGTCGAGCGCCTGAAGCCGGGGCAGGCGGTCGCCGGCTCGGGGCTTGTGATCCTGTGGTTGGAGTTCGCGCCGTTTCATCCAAGATTAGGAGAGAGACGAAAGGAGCCAAGAGGCCATGGGCCAGCGGATGCCGGAACCGAACTTCGATCCGTTCCAGAATTTCAATGATCGCCGCGTGATTGCGAGCGTGCTCTGGCGACGTGATGAGGTCGTCGGAATCGTCGTCGTCAGGCGGCGGGATGGATGGATGGAGCGCGGTATTGGCGTTGCCAGACGAGGCGCACCGTCGGCTGGCCTGCGGCGTGAGTCGGCAGAACGTGCTGAGGTTCTGGGAGGCGTTGCGCTTCACGGTGCAATGGGGGCTGCACGAATTGCAGTTCGAGGAGTGTCGCGAGTTCTGCATGGGCGAACATGGCGGCGAGCCAGCGTGGTGCGGAAACCTGCGCGGTTTTGGCGGCGAGTTCATCGGCGTCGACATCGGAGAGTTTGAGGCGCCCGACGTGGCGCGGTTGAATTGATCGGGGCGCGCGGCCGAACGGCGCGCCGATGCCGCTTTGGCGCAAACCTATGCGGTTAGAGCGGTATACTTGTTTATAAACAACATCTTATCTCTTGCCAACAGCAGCAACTCGCGCTAAACGTTCTTTGTTTGTTCAGGAGCCTGAAAAATGCAAGACGACTTGAATTTCATGAACTCCAACGTCATCCGTTTTCCCGTCGAGCTGGTCGCGACGCCGACGATGGAGGTGTTGCGCGCGCTGGCTCCGGATGCGCGCGAGGTGAGCCTGATTGCGGAAGCGTTCGCGTTGGACGAGCCGGACTGGAACATTCGCGATCGCGCGGACGCTGAGATGGCGGCGAACGTGGCGACGCGGAGGGAGTGGCCGACGGACGCGGCCGAAAAGCGCGCGGCGCTGGAGGCGATGTTGGAGCCGTTCGTCAAGGAGGCGGTTCGGCTGTGCCGGAAGTCGCGTGAAGACGGCCGGCGTTCGGACGAGGCGGCCGGGAAACTGGTGGCGGCTCAGACCGAGGGCGGCTACTGGCTGGATGCGCTCGAAAATGTGTCGGAAGCGCGGTCGTTTGCATGGGCGAACGGCATGATCGAAGCCTATGAGGCGGCGCAAGAAGCGCTGGGCGCGGATCGTGCGATCGGCATGGCCATGCGCGGCGAGAGGTGGATGCCTGTCGATCACGACAAGGATGTCGAGATTTTGTTGCTGGCGGCGGCGCGCTGACGAGGCGCCGTCGTGTCACACGCAAATCTGGCCGTGGCTGCGTTATGCGATCGAAGCCCGAAGGGCGGAGACCGCGCGGAAGCGTGGGCTCCGTTCACGAGAGCGCGGCGCAAGCTTGCTTGCGCAACGCCCGAACTCTTCGGGCCTATCCGGTTCACGTCGAAAACATCCACTATAACGGCTCTTCCTGGCGGACAGCGGTAGTCTGTCATTTTCGTCCGCAACGGCGATGATTGATCGGATTGCAGGCACTGAGCGAAGGACCGGTCCGAGCGGCAGACCGGACGATGGTTCTATGGGAGGACCGCGCCACAACCGGAAATTCGCTGTTGGCTTAGAGAACCAGAGCCTTCGCGATCAGCGGGCATTCGCAAATGTCTCGTCGAAACTTTGGCCTAGCCGCCAAGGCGATAGCTTACTCGTGCCCATGCCGATGGTGCAGAGCCGGATAATGCGGGTGGGCATGCCTCCTGCGGCTCGTGTCGGTGGAAGTGCGATTGCGACTCGCTCACAGGACCGTCGTGCGCATGATGGTGGTGTTCGTCGTGGACGTCGCTGTGTTCGTGATCCAGCATGGAATGGTCATGTTCGTGTTCGTGACGCTCGGCAAGATGCAGCCAAAGCCCCAGCGTAAAGTTCCGTCACGGAATCGAAGCCGCGTCCGAAACCAAATCCGCCGCTTGATACACGCCGTCGTCCAGTTTCGCGCATAGCTCATGGAGGGGCCCCAGATAGGCGTCGATGTCGGGAACCGTGTCCTTGCCCCGATAGGTTTGGAAGATCAGTTCATCCACAAATTTGAGACCTACACTGGTGAGCCGGGATCATCTCCTTGGCTCCAGAAACAGCCAATTAAACCCAAATGGTTTTCAGACCCAATGCGTCAATCACCCCCCCGCCAAGAACGCTCTTTCTAAGCCAATCAGACATCGATCGCGGCCATGGCTCGACTTCGATGCGAGATCATTTTTTTGGCGGTATGAGACCCCAAAACTCCGCCATCATATGAGTCCCCGACAAGCCAGCGTCGACGACGAAAGTTCCAACCCGGCAGTTTGCCGACTTTCCGGGATCAACAGGGAAGCCGTGCCCGACTGAATTCATCGTCCACAGCTCGACGGACGCCGGGAGATTGCGCCTACTCCAGGAACGCCGCTGGTATAACGGCGTGGTTTCCGTAGCCGTTGCGACCGGCCCGAAACCCTTCAATTCGCTCCATTGCGCGGCAAGGACTTCCGCATTTTGCGGGTCAACCGTCCGATCCTTCTCCCCTTGCCAAATAAGGACGCGGGGCCAGGATCTGCGCGGTTTCCCGCCTCCACTGACGCTTCTGGCGAGGCTCGCTCTCGCCAGGTCCGAGCCCGAACGCCGCATTTTTATCAAGGCTCCGACGCCAGTGTGTGCGCAGCCGACAGGCATGCCGGCAAATATTCCGCCCGCAGCGATCAAAGCTGGATAAGCGGCCAGCAAGGCTGCCGCCATTCCGCCGCCCGCCGAAAAGCCTGCGACGAATATCTGACGCGGATCCGATCCATATAGCTTGACCGCCCTACGGATCATTTGACGGATAGACATGGCTTCGCCAGAGTTGCGTCGCACATCCTCGGAACGATACCAGTTGAAACAGCCAAGGTGATTATTGGCTCGGGATTGCTCGGGTAGCAGCAAGGCGAAACGATATTGCCGGGCCAAAGCGATCCAGCCGGCGTCGGCCGCAAATGACGCGGCGTATTGGCTGCAGCCGTGCAAGACAACGACCAAAGGCCTGCCCGCCCGTAGGCGCGGTGGAGCATAGACGAACATTTTCAAGGCGCCCGGATTGGACCCAAACGAATCGACCCGAACGGGATAATCCGGCGCGACAAAGGCGCCAAACGCCGAGGCCATGGACTTGGCGAGGTGGGTGGAAAGAGAAAGATAGGGAAACGGAGGTAAGCGGCACGAGCCTCCCACATGGCGGTTTTCGTTGGAATAGTTGAGACTCGCTGGGGTTGAACCTGAGCGAGCTTCGTAAATCCATGCATCAAGCCAGAGATCAAGGCGCCTCTTACCAACGGG
>NZ_NHSJ01000013.1 GCF_002937075.1 Rhodoblastus sphagnicola | reverse complement strand
GTCACACCCCGTTCTTCACCAACTATCGTCCGCAGTTCTACTTCCGCACCACGGACGTGACGGGCATCGTGACCCTGCCGGAAGGCACGGAAATGGTGATGCCGGGCGACAACATCACGGTCGATGTGGCGCTGATCGTTCCGATCGCGATGGAAGAAAAGCTGCGCTTCGCCATCCGCGAAGGCGGCCGCACCGTCGGCGCGGGCGTGGTTGCCTCGATCATCGAATAATTATCAGGCGGGATGAATGGATGCGGGCTGTCACACGCCCGCATCGATTCACTCAGAGGATGAAAAAATGAACGGACAAAACATCCGAATCCGCCTTAAGGCGTTCGATCATCGGATTCTCGACGTGTCGACCAAGGAAATCGTCTCCACGGCCAAGCGCACCGGCGCCCAGGTCCGCGGCCCGATCCCGCTGCCGACTCGGATCGAGAAGTTCACGGTGAACCGCTCGCCCCACGTGGACAAGAAGTCTCGCGAACAGTTCGAAATCCGCACGCACAAGCGCGTGCTTGACATTGTCGATCCGACCCCCCAGACGGTCGATGCGCTGATGAAACTCGACCTCGCCGCCGGCGTGGACGTTGAGATCAAGCTTTAAGTCCACGCCGCCGGCGTTGACTTGGAAATCAAGCTCTGAGCATTCAGAGGTTTAATGTGAGTCTGAGACGGTTTTGTTACCGTCTCGCGGCGCCTCTGCAAGTCGTTGGAAACAGCGGCCTCGTACGCGCCCTGAAGGAAAGAGAAACATGCGGTCAGGCGTCATCGCACAGAAGGTCGGCATGACCCGCGTCTTCACGGACAGCGGGGAACATGTTCCGGTCACGGTCTTGAAACTAGACGGCGTTCAAGTCGTCGCCCAGCGCACCCTCGAGAAGAACGGCTATACCGCCGTTCAGCTCGGAATCGGTCGCGCCAAGGTCAAGAATGTCTCCAAGGCCGAGCGCACGCGCTTCGCCCTCGCGGAAGTCGAGCCCAAGCTCAAGCTGGCCGAATTCCGCGTCGGCGAGGATGACCTGCTGCCGATCGGCGCGGAAATCACCGCCGATCACTTCGTCGTCGGCCAGTTCGTCGACGTCACCGGCACCACCCTGGGCAAGGGTTTCGCCGGCCCGATGAAGCGCTGGAACTTCGGCGGTCTGCGCGCCACCCACGGCGTGTCGCTGTCGCACCGCTCGCACGGTTCGACCGGCGGCCGTCAGGACCCCGGCAAGACCTTCAAGAACAAGAAAATGGCCGGCCACATGGGCACGGACCGCGTCACCACCCAGAACCTGCGCGTCGTGCAGCTCGACATCGAGCGCGGCCTGGTCCTGGTGGAAGGCTCGGTTCCCGGCCACGCCGGCAACTGGATCTACATCCGCGACGCGGTGAAGAAGGCGCTGCCGGCCGAGGCTCCCAAGCCCGGCAAGTTCCGCATGCCCGCCAAGCAAGGCGCCGCCGACGTCGCTCCTGAAACGCCCGCGTCGGAGGCCTGAGCCGTGAAGATCGACATCACCACACTCGAAGGCGCCAATTCCGGCGCGCTCGATCTCGACGACGCGATCTTCGGTTTGGAGCCGCGCGAAGACCTGATCGCCCGCATGGTGCGCTACCAGCTCGCCAAGCGCCGCGCCGGCACCCACGCGGTCAAGAACCGCGCGGACATCGCCCGCACTGGCAAGAAGATGTACAAGCAGAAGGGCACGGGTTCGGCCCGTCACGGCTCCGCCCGCGTGCCGCAGTTCCGCGGCGGCGGTCGCGCCTTCGGTCCGGTGGTGCGCTCCCATGCGCATGACCTGCCCAAGAAGGTGCGCGCGCTGGCGCTCAGGCACGCCCTGTCGGCCAAGTTCAAGGACGGCGCGATCGTCGTGCTCGAGGCGGCCAACGCGGACGCGCCGAAGACCGCGGCGCTGAAGACCACTTTCGCGAAGATCGGCCTCACCAACGCGCTGATCATCGACGGCGCGGAGCTGAACGTCAATTTCGCGCTCGCCGCCCGCAACATCCCGCAGATCGACGTTCTGCCGGTTCAGGGCATCAATGTTTACGACATTCTCCGCCGTGAGAAGCTTGTGCTGACCAAGGCGGCGATCGATGCGCTGGAGGCGCGATTCAAATGAGCAGCGTTGATCCGCGCCACTATGACGTCATCGTCGCTCCGGTCATCACCGAAAAAGCGACCATCGCGTCCGAACAGAACAAGGTGGTGTTCAAGGTCCGCATTGACGCGACCAAACACCAGATCAAGGCCGCCGTCGAACGCCTGTTCGACGTCAAGGTCGAAGCTGTGAACACTTTGCTCCGCAAGGGCAAGAAGAAGGTGTTCAAGGGAATGCGCGGTGTGCGTTCCGACGTCAAGAACGCGGTGGTCACACTGGCTGATGGCCAGAAGATCGACGTGACCACCGGGCTCTGAGCTGGATCGAGGTACAGGCAAATGGCTCTTAAAACATTCAAGCCGATCACGCCGAGCCTTCGACAGCTCGTGATCGTCGACCGCAGCGAGCTCTATAAGGGCAAGCCGGTCAAGAAGCTGACCGAAGGACAATCGTCCGCCGGCGGACGCAACAACCATGGTCGCATCACCGTCCGCTTCCGCGGCGGCGGCCACAAGCAGGCCTATCGCATCGTCGATTTCAAGCGGCGCAAGGAAGGCGCGGCCAAGGTCGAGCGGATCGAATACGATCCCAACCGCACCTCGTTCATCGCCCTCATTTCCTATGAGGACGGCGAGCAGGCCTATATCATCGCGCCGCAGCGGCTTTCGCCGGGCGATTCGGTGGTGTCGGGCGCGCAGGTCGACGTCAAGCCGGGCAATGCGATGCCGCTGGCCGCCATTCCGATCGGCACGATCGTCCACAATATCGAGCTGAAGATCGGCAAGGGCGGCGCCATCGCCCGCTCCGCCGGCTCCTACGCTCAGATCGTGGGCCGCGACCAGGGCTATGTCATTGTCCGCCTCAACTCGGGCGAACAGCGTCTGGTCCATGGCCAGTGCTATGGCACGGTGGGCGCGGTGTCGAACCCCGACCACATGAACACGTCGATCGGCAAGGCCGGTCGCCAGCGCTGGCTCGGCCGTCGTCCGCATAACCGCGGCGTCGTCATGAACCCGGTCGATCACCCGCACGGCGGCGGCGAAGGCCGCACTTCCGGCGGTCGCCACCCGGTCACCCCGTGGGGCAAGCCGACCAAGGGCAAGAAGACACGTTCCAACAAGTTCACCACACAGTTCATTGTGACCTCGCGTCACAAGGCGAAGAAGAAGAAGGGCTGACCCTGATGTCGCGCTCGATCTGGAAAGGTCCGTTCGTAGACGGATACCTCCTGAAAAAAGCGGAAGTTGCTTCTTCCGCGAAACGCTCCGAAGTCATCAAGACCTGGAGCCGCCGTTCGACCATCCTGCCGCAGTTTGTCGGCCTGACCTTCGGCGTCTACAACGGCCACAAGCATGTGCCGGTGAACGTCACCGAGGACATGATCGGCCACAAGTTCGGCGAATTCTCGCCGACCCGCACCTTCCACGGCCACGCCGCGGACAAGAAGGCGAAGAGGGGCTGACATGTCGCAGGAAAAGAACCCCCGCGCCCTCGGGGAGCACGAGGCCAAGGCGGTGACGCGGATGATCCGCGTCAGCCCGCAGAAGCTGAACCTTGTGGCGCAGCTGATTCGCGGCAAGAAGGTCGATCGCGCCCTGGCCGATCTGACCTTCTCGGAGAAGCGCATCGCCGTCGACGTCAAGAAGACGCTGGAAAGCGCCATCGCCAACGCCGAGAACAATCACGATCTCGACGTCGACGATCTGATCGTCGCCGAAGCCTATGTCGGCAAGGCGCTGGTGATGAAGCGTTTCCACGCCCGCGCCCGCGGTCGCGCCGGCCGTGTGGAAAAACCTTTCGCGAATCTGACGATTGTCGTTCGCGAAGTCCGAGAAAACGCCAACTTGGCGTCGGCCTGAGGAGAGAACGATGGGACAGAAAGTCAATCCGATCGGCCTTCGCCTCGGCATCAACCGGACGTGGGACTCGCGCTGGTTCGCCGGCAAGAACGAATATGGCAGGCTCCTTCACGAGGATTTCGCCATCCGCGCGGCGCTGATGAAGGCGCTGAAGCAGGCGGCGGTCTCCAAGATCGTCATCGAGCGCCCGCACAAGAAGTGCCGCGTCACCGTTCACTCCGCCCGTCCGGGCGTGGTGATCGGCAAGAAGGGCGCCGACATCGACAAGATCCGCAAGCTGGTCGCCAAGCTGACGACGAGCGAAGTCGCGATCAACATCGTCGAAGTGCGCAAGCCGGAAGTTGACGCCACCCTGGTGGCGGATTCGATCGCGCAGCAGCTCGAACGTCGCGTCGCCTTCCGCCGCGCCATGAAGCGCGCCGTGCAGTCGGCCATGCGTCTGGGCGCTGAAGGCATCCGCATCAACTGCTCGGGCCGTCTCGGCGGCGCGGAAATCGCGCGGCTGGAATGGTATCGCGAAGGTCGCGTTCCGCTGCACACCCTGCGCGCCAATGTGGATTACGGCGTCGCCACCGCGCACACCGCCTATGGCACCTGCGGCATCAAGGTCTGGATCTTCAAGGGCGAAATCCTTGAGCACGATCCGATGGCCAGCGAGCGCAGCGCCGAAGCCGCCGCCCACGATCATCACGGCGAGCGCCGCGAGCGTCGCGACCGTGACGGCGAGCGTCGCGGCCCGCGTCCGCCGCGCGGCGATCGCGCCTGAACCTTGTGAGTTTGACCCATGCTGCAACCCAAGCGTACAAGATTTCGCAAGGCCTTCAAGGGCCGCATCAAGGGCGTCTCCAAGGGCGGCTTTGAACTCGCCTTCGGCCAGTACGGCCTGAAGGCTCTTGAACCCGAACGCGTCACCGCCCGTCAGATCGAGGCGGCCCGCCGCGCCCTGACGCGCCACATGAAGCGCGCCGGACGCGTGTGGATTCGGATCTTCCCGGATGTGCCTGTGTCCAGCAAGCCCACCGAAGTCCGTATGGGTAAGGGCAAGGGCGCGCCCGAGTTCTGGTGCGCCCGCGTGGCGCCCGGCCGCATCATGTTCGAGGTCGACGGCGTGCCGCAGACCATCGCGCGTGAAGCGTTCGCTCTTGCCGCGGCCAAGCTGCCGATCAAGACCCGTTTCATCGAACGCATTGCTGAATAAGGAGGACGGTATGTCTGACAAGCAGCGCCTGTCCGACCTCAAGGCGATGTCGGAAGATCAACTGGCTGACGAATTGCTGAATCTGAAGAAGGAGCAGTTCAACCTGCGCTTCCAGAAGGCGACCAACCAGCTCGAGAACACATCGCGCGTCCGCGTCGTCCGCCGCGAGGTCGCCCGCGTGAAAACCCTGGTCGTGCAGAAGCGCGGCCAGGCCAAGAAATAAGGTCGAAAACATATGCCGAAGCGCATTCTCCAGGGCGTTGTCGTCAGCGACAAGCAGGAAAAGACCGTGGTGGTGAAGGTGGAGCGCCGCTTCACCCATCCGCTGCTGAAGAAGACCGTCCGCCGCACCAAGCACTATCACGCGCATGACGAGGCGGGCGCGTTCAAGGTCGGAGACCTGGTTTCCATCGAGGAGACCCGGCCGATTTCGAAGCTCAAGTCCTGGATCGTTCTGCCGAACGAAAACAAGGCTTGATCTTTTCGGAAAAATGAACGAGGAAGCACCCTCGCTTCCTGACTCAAGTCCGCGCCGGGTCACGGCAATTCCCTCAAGGGGGAACGGCTGCCGCGACAACCGGCGCATTGATTTGAGGGAACGAAACTCCGCGCAAGCGGAAACGGCCTTTGGCCGTAACCCAGGCGTAGTCCGGCCAGGAATGAACCTCGCCGGAAACCGATCTGACAGAAAGGCTCGTAGCCATGATTCAGATGCAGACCGCCCTCGACGTGGCCGACAATTCGGGCGCGCGTCGTGTGATGTGCATCAAGGTGCTTGGGGGCTCCAAGCGCAAGTATGCAGGCGTTGGCGATATTATTGTTGTTTCCGTCAAGGAAGCCATTCCGCGCGGCCGCGTGAAGAAGGGCGACGTGATGAAGGCGGTCGTGGTGCGCACGGCCAAGGACATCAAGCGTCCCGACGGGTCGACGATCCGCTTCGACAGCAATGCGGCCGTTCTGATCAACAATCAGAAAGAGCCGGTGGGCACCCGTATCTTCGGGCCGGTTCCGCGCGAACTGCGCGCCAAGAACCACATGAAGATCATCTCGCTCGCCCCGGAGGTGTTGTAATGGCCGCCAAGATCAAGAAAGGCGACAAGGTCGTCGTGATCTCCGGTCGCGACAAGGGCCGCAAGGGTGAAGTGACCCAGGTCCTGCCGAAGGAAGGCCGCGCCCTGGTCGCCGGCGTCAATCTGGTGAAGCGTCACCAGAAGCAGACGCAGGGCCAGGAAGGCGGCATCATTTCCAAGGAAGCGCCGATCCAGCTGTCGAACATCGCGATCGCCGATCCCAAGGACGGGACCGCGACCCGCGTCGGCTTCAAGATTCTCGAAGACGGCCGCAAGGTCCGTTTCGCCAAGCGTTCCGGAGAATTGATCGATGGCTGAGGCCAAGACTCCCAAGGGGGACAAGACCCCCACGAAGGGCGGCGACAAGGCTGCCGAGCAGAAGATCGCCGACAAGGCCGCCAAGGCCGCCGCGAAGAAGGCCCGGGCCGCCGGGACCGCCGCCTCTGGGGCCGTTTCGGCGATTCCCGAGGGCTATGTCGCGCGCATGCGCCAGCACTATGACGAAGTGGTGCGCCCGAAGCTGATCGAAGAGTTCGGCTACAAGAACGTCAACGAGGTTCCCACGATCGAGAAGATCGTGCTGAACATGGGCGTGGGCGACGCCGTCAACGACACCAAGAAGGTGACGCTGGCCGCCGCCGACCTTGCTCTGATCGCTGGCCAGAAGCCTGTCATCACCCGCGCGCGGAAAGCGATTTCCACCTTCAAGGTGCGCGAGAACATGCCGATCGGCGCCAAGGTCACCCTGCGCAAGACCCGCATGTACGAATTCCTGGACCGCTTCATTACCGTGGCGCTGCCGCGCGTAAGGGATTTCCGTGGTCTCAATCCGAAATCGTTCGACGGCCGCGGCAATTTCGCCCTGGGCATCAAGGAACATCTCATTTTCCCGGAAATCGACTATGACAAGGTCGATACCGTGCTGGGCATGGATGTGATCGTGTGCACCACGGCCAAGACCGACGACGAAGCTCGCGCTCTCCTGCGCGCCTTCAACTTCCCGTTCCGGCAGTGAGCCTCGCGCTCAAACGCGGAGACCAGAGGTAACTCATGGCTAAGAAAAGCGCTATCAACAACAACAAGAAGCGCGCCAAGCTGGCGGTCGACAAGGCCGCCAAGCGTGCGCGTTTGCGGGCGATCGCCAGGGATCGCTCTTTGACCGTCGAGGATCGTTTCGAAGCGACTCTCAAGCTTGCCGAAATGCCGCGCAATTCCTGCGTCGATCGCGTTCGCAACCGCTGCGAAGTGACCGGCCGTCCGCGCGCCTACAACCGCAAGCTGAAAATGTCGCGTATCGCTCTGCGCGAACTGGGCTCCAAGGGTTTGATCCCGGGCCTGGTCAAGTCGAGCTGGTAAGGAGAGACCGTCATGGCGATCAATGATCCTGTGGGCGATCTGCTCACCCGCATCCGCAATGCGCAGATGCGCCGCAAGTCCTCGGTTGCGACCCCGGGCTCGCGCCTGCGCGCCCACGTCCTCGACGTGCTCAAGGACGAAGGCTACATCCGCGGCTATTCGGTCACGGAATTCGGCAATGGCCGCACCGATTTCGAGATCGAGCTGAAATATTTCGACGGCCAGCCGGTGATTCGTGAAATCACCCGCGTGTCGAAGCCCGGCCGCCGCGTTTACGCCGCTGTCGATAAACTGCCGCGTGTCGCCAATGGCCTCGGTATCGCCATCATTTCGACCCCGAAGGGCGTTCTCGCGGATCATGCCGCGCGCGACGCCAATGTCGGCGGCGAAGTGCTCGCGACCGTGTTCTGACCCGAGAGGAGAAAACAATGTCTCGTATCGGTAAGAAGCCTGTTCCGGTTCCCGCCGGCGTCACCGCCAAGGTCGATGGCCAGACGGTCACCGTCAAGGGCGCGAAGGGCGAACTGTCCTTCGTTGTTCATGACGACGTCCACGTCCAAATGAACGACAACGCGATCAAGGTCGATCCGCGCCACGAAACAAAGCGCGCCCGCGCCTTGTGGGGCACCGCCCGCGCCCAGATCAACAATCTGGTGGTCGGCGTCACCGCCGGTTTCGAGAAGAAGCTGGAAATCACCGGCGTCGGCTACAAGGCCGCGGTCGCCGGCAAGAATTTGCAGCTGTCGCTGGGCTACAGCCACGACATCGCCTATCCGATTCCGGCTGGCGTCTCCATCGTCTGCCCGAAGCCGACCGAAATCACCATCGCCGGGATCAACAAGCAGCAGATCGGTCAGATCGCCGCTGAGATCCGCGACTACCGTGGCCCCGAACCTTACAAGGGCAAGGGCGTCAAGTATGCCGGCGAATTCATCTTCCGTAAGGAAGGCAAGAAGAAGTAAGGACGCGACATGGCCAAGGATTCCACTGAAGCCCGCAAGGCGCGCGTCCGCCGCACGCTTCGCGCCCGCGCTTACGGCAAGCCGCGTCTGTCTGTGTTTCGCTCGTCGAAGCAGATTTACGCGCAGATCATCGACGACGACAAGGGATCGACTCTCGTCGCCGCTTCTTCGATCGAGAAGGTGCAGCGCGAGTCGCTCAAGACTGGCGCGGACATCGACGCCGCCAAGGCGATCGGCAAGCTGATCGCCGAGCGCGCGGTCGCCGCCGGCGTGACCGAGGTCGTGTTCGACCGCGGCGCCTACATGTACCACGGCCGCGTCAAGGCGCTGGCCGAGGGCGCCCGCGAAGGCGGCCTGAAGTTCTGATCGGCGCCATCCGTTCAACGCCGCGTGGCGTTGAACGCGCGCCGGTTGGTCGGACTTTCAAACGCATCCCGGATCGTGTTTATCGCGCTCCGGGATTGACGTTTGGCAAACGTCCCTGTATCGGGGGCGACCCAGCGAGCGGAGGTCGAACGGGACCTTCCGCGTAAGTGACGGAAAAACAAATGGCTCGTGAACATGAAGGCGGTCGCGGTCGCGATCGCAAGGATGAAGAGCGCGACAGCGAATTCGTGGACCGTCTGGTCCACATCAACCGCGTCGCCAAGGTTGTGAAGGGTGGCCGTCGCTTCGGCTTCGCCGCCCTCGTCGTCGTCGGCGACCAGAAGGGCCGCGTCGGCTTCGGCCACGGCAAGGCCCGCGAAGTGCCGGAAGCCATCCGCAAGGCCACCGAATCCGCCAAGCGCGCGCTGATCCGCGTGCCGCTGCGCGAAGGCCGCACCCTGCATCATGACGTCAACGGCCGCCATGGCGCGGGCCGCGTCGTTTTGCGCGCGGCGCCTGCCGGTACGGGAATCATCGCCGGCGGCCCGATGCGCGCCGTGTTCGAATCGCTCGGCGTCCACGACGTCGTCGCCAAGTCGCAGGGGTCGTCCAATCCCTACAACATGGTTCGCGCCACGTTCGACGCGCTCCGGGCCGAAGATTCGCCCCGCTCGGTGGCGGCTCGTCGCGGCCTGAAGGTGTCCGTGCTGCAGTCGCGCCGCCCCGGCGGCGAAGACGGCACGGCTGAAGGCTGAGGGGGAAGATCATGACGGACAAGACTGTCACGGTCGTTCAGACCAAAAGCCCGATCGGCCGTCCCGGCGACCAGCGCCAGACCCTGATCGGTCTCAAGCTCAACAAGATCGGCCGCAAGGCGGTGTTGAAAGACACCCCGTCCGTGCGTGGCCAGATCGCCAAGGTTGCGCATCTCCTGCGCGTCGAAGATTGAGGGCGCGGACATGAAGCTCAACGGCATTTCCGACAATCCCGGCTCCAGCGCGGAGCGCATGCGCGTCGGTCGCGGCATCGGTTCGGGCAAGGGCAAGACCGCCGGGCGCGGCGTCAAGGGTCAGAAGGCCCGCACCGGCGTCGCCATCAAGGGTTTTGAAGGCGGCCAGATGCCTCTGCATCGCCGTCTGCCCAAGCGCGGCTTCTGGAACCCCTTCTCGGTGGATTACAACGAGGTCAACCTCGGTCGTATCCAGCAGGCGGTGGATTCCGGCAAGCTCGACGCCAGCGCGCCGGTCACGCTTGAATCCCTGATCGCAGCCGGCGTGGTTTCCAAAGCCCGCGACGGCGTGAAAATCCTGGGCAATGGCGAACTCACCGCCAAGCTCGCCTTCGAAGTGGCCTCGGCGTCCAAGTCCGCCGTCGCGGCCATCGAGAAGGCCGGCGGTTCGGTCCGGCTCCTCGTCGCCGTGGCGGAAGCGTGATTTTCGTCCGGCAAAGGCGCGATTGCGCGTGATTTTGCCGGGCTGAACGGTTAATGACGGGGCGTAACTCTTTCCGAGTTTCGCCCCGTTTTCGCACTCACATGCGCGATCGCGCGCATTTGGAGCAGATTTCCATGGCTTCGGCAGCTGAACAGCTTGCAGCTAACATCAACTTCTCCTCTTTCGGCAAGAACGAAGAGCTGAAGAAGCGGATCTGGTTTACCCTCGGCGCCCTGATCGTCTATCGCCTCGGCACCTATATCCCGCTGCCGGGCATCGATCCCGCCGTGTTCGAGGCGAGTTTCCACGGCAAGCAGCAGGGCGTGTTGGAGCTGTTCAACATGTTCGCGGGCGGCGCCGTGCAGCGCATGGCGATCTTCGCCCTGAACATCATGCCCTACATTTCGGCCTCGATCATCATCCAGCTGATGAGTTCGGTGATTCCCCAGCTCGAAGCGCTCAAGAAAGAGGGCGAGCAGGGCCGCAAGGTCATCAACCAGTACACGCGCTATCTCACCGTCGTGCTGGCGGTGTTCCAGGCCTATGGCATTTCGCTCGGGCTCGAAAGCCAGCATGGCGTCGTGACCGATCCCGGCTGGTTCTTCCGCGCTTCGACCGTGATCACGCTGACGGGCGGCGTTCTGTTCCTGATGTGGCTTGGCGAGCAGATCACCTCGCGCGGCATCGGCAATGGCTCGTCGCTGATCATTTTCGCGGGCATTGTCGCGGCCTTCCCCTCGGCCATCGCCAATACGCTGGAATTGTCGCGCCAGGGCGCGATTCCGCCGGCCGTGCTGATCGGCATCCTGCTGATGTCTTTCGGCGTGATCGCCTTCATCGTCTATATGGAGCGCGCCCAGCGCCGGCTGCTGATCACCTATCCGAAGCGGCAGCAGGGCAACAAGGTCTATGAGGGCCAGACCTCGTTCCTGCCGTTAAAACTCAACACCTCCGGCGTGATTCCGCCGATCTTCGCCTCGTCGCTGCTGCTGCTGCCGGCCACCGCCGCCAATTTCGCGGAGAACAGCGGGGCGGGCGGCTTTATCGGCCTGATCTCGACTTACCTCGGCCACGGTCGTCCGCTCTACATCGCCGTTTACGTCGGCATGATCGTGTTCTTCGCTTTCTTCTACACCGCGATCGTGTTCGATCCGGCGGAGACGGCGGACAATCTCAAGAAGCATGGCGGCTTCATTCCCGGCATCCGGCCGGGCGAGCGCACCGCGCACTATATCGACCACGTGCTGACCCGCGTCACCGTGCTCGGCGCCGGCTATCTCGCGATCATCTGCCTGCTGCCCGAACTGCTGATTTCGCAATTCGCGCTGCCGTTCTATTTCGGCGGCACGTCGCTGTTGATCGTGGTCAGCGTGACCATGGACACGGTGGCGCAGATTCACGGCCATCTCCAGGCGCAGCAATACGAGGGACTGGTGAAAAAGGCCAAGCTGAGAGGGAAAAGGAAATGAGGCTGATTCTGCTTGGACCGCCGGGCGCCGGCAAGGGCACCCAGTCGGCGCGTCTGGAACAGACCTACGGCATCCCGCAACTCTCCACCGGCGACATGCTGCGCGCGGCGGTCAAGGCGGGCAGCCCCATCGGCCTACAGGCCAAGGCGGTGATGGCGTCGGGCGGCCTGGTCTCGGACGAGATCGTGATCGGCATCATCGCCGACCGCATCGCCGAACCGGATTGCGCCAAGGGCTTTATTCTCGATGGCTTTCCGCGCACGGTGGCGCAGGCGGAGGCGCTGACCAAACTGCTCAAGCAAAAGGGCAGGGATCTCAGCGCGGTGATCGAGCTGCTGGTCGATGACGGCGTGCTGCTGTCACGCATCGAGGGCCGCGCCGAGGAGACCCGCAAGCAGGGTGGAGCGGTGCGCGCCGACGACAATCCGGAAGCTTTCAAAAAGCGCCTCGCCCAGTATCATGAGCAGACCGCGCCGGTTTCTGACTATTACAAGTCCATCGGCGAACTCCGCACCGTGGACGGCATGGCGCCGATCGACGAGGTCACGAAGCAACTCAACGCGGTTCTGGCGAAATGAGTTTCCGCGCCGGTTGACTGTGCGGCGGAATCGTTCTAAGCGGAACGTTCTTCAACGGCGCTCCTGCTGAAAAAGCTGGAGCGTTGTTTTTTATTCTCCCGCAGGGGCCGGCCTCCACCGGACGCGGGGATCAAGCGGGCGCAAGCCCGTCAAACAAAGCGGGCGCAAGCCCGTCAAACATGGAGCAGGTAAAAAATGGCACGTATAGCTGGCGTCAACATCCCGACCAACAAGCGCGTTGTGATCGCGCTGCAATATATCCACGGCATTGGCTCCAGCAAGGCGGCTGAGATCTGCGAGAAGGTCGGCATCGCCGTCGATCGCCGCGTCAACCAGCTTTCGGACGCCGAAGTGCTGCGCATCCGCGAAACCATCGACCGCGACTATATGGTGGAAGGCGATCTGCGCCGCGAAGTCGCGATGAACATCAAGCGCCTGATGGATCTCGGCTGCTATCGCGGCCTGCGCCATCGTCGCGGCCTGCCGGTGCGCGGCCAGCGCACCCACACCAACGCCCGCACCCGCAAGGGCAAGGCGAAGCCGATCGCCGGCAAGAAGAAGTAAAAATCCGGCCCAAATGGGTGAGGCCGGGCTGCAAATGGCGTTTCGCTGCGCTCCGATGCTCACGTACTGATGTACGCTCCGCTTCGGTGCTCGCGAAACACCATTTTCGCCGCAGCCCAACCCATTTGGACTCAGACTTCAGCGTTTCACCTTCGCGATGTTTCGCGAGATTATAGGGCGAGAGCCCAACAACCCTAGCGCCTGGCATTACGGGCGCGCTTGAAGGAAGCCAAAATGGCCAAGGAAAACACCCGCGTTCGCCGCAGGGAGCGCAAGAACATCGCCTCCGGCGTCGCCCATGTGCATTCGTCGTTCAACAACACGATGATCACCATCGCCGACGCGCAGGGCAACACCATTTCGTGGTCGTCGTCGGGCACGATGGGTTTCAAGGGCTCGCGCAAGTCCACCCCCTATGCCGCGCAGATGGCCGCCGAAGACGCCGCCCGCAAAGCCGCCGAACACGGCATGCGCACCGTCGAGGTCGAAGTCTCCGGTCCGGGTTCGGGCCGTGAATCTGCTTTGCGCGCCTTGCAGGCGGCGGGCTTCACCGTCACCTCGATCCGCGACGTGACCCCGATCCCGCACAACGGCTGCCGCCCTCGCAAGCGCCGCCGCGTGTGATTATATCCCTGTGACCGGCCGCGCGTTCGCGTGTGGCCGCGGGTAATGTTGATCGCGGCCTCGCCGCGATCAACTGTTGAATCCGCCTAGGCGCGACGGGGCTTGGCGGAAAATTCCGTGCACGGACCAAAGGCCATGGTTGACGAACCGATATGCCGCGGTCCGAGGAAGAGGCCAAAATGATTCAGAAGAACTGGCAAGAGCTGATCAAGCCGAACAAGCTGCAAGTCACGCCGGGCGAAGACCCCAAGCGCGTCGCGACGGTGGTCGCGGAACCGCTCGAACGCGGGTTCGGCCTGACCCTTGGCAACGCCCTGCGCCGCATTCTGCTGTCGTCGCTGCAAGGCGCCGCCATCACCTCCGTCCACATTGATGGCGTGCTGCACGAATTCTCCTCCATTCCCGGCGTGCGCGAGGATGTGACCGATGTCATCCTCAACATCAAGGATGTCGCGATCAAGATGCAGGGCGAAGGCCCCAAGCGCATGACCCTGAAGAAGACGGGTCCGGGCGTGGTCTATGCCGGCGACATCGGCGTCACCGGCGACATCGCCGTGCTCAACCCGCAGCTCGCCCTGTGCACACTCGACGAGGGCGCTGAAATCCGCATGGAATTCACCGTCAACACCGGCAAGGGCTATGTCCCGGCTGACCGCAACCGCGCGGAAGACGCCCCGATCGGCCTGATCCCCGTCGATTCGATCTATTCGCCGGTGAAAAAGGTGTCCTACAAGATCGAGCCTACGCGCGAGGGCCAGGTGCTCGATTACGACAAGCTGACGCTGCAAATGGAGACCAACGGCTCGCTGACGCCTGAAGACGCCCTGGCCTTCGCCGCGCGCATCCTGCAAGACCAGCTCAACGTCTTCGTCAATTTCGAGGAGCCCAAGCGCGAAGAGGCGTCTCCGGCCATTCCGGAACTCGCCTTCAATCCGGCGCTGCTCAAGAAGGTGGACGAACTCGAGCTGTCGGTCCGCTCGGCCAACTGCCTCAAGAACGACAACATCGTCTATATCGGCGACCTCATCCAGAAGACCGAAGCGGAAATGCTGCGCACGCCGAATTTCGGGCGCAAGTCTCTGAACGAGATCAAGGAAGTGCTGGCGCAGATGGGCCTGCACCTCGGCATGGAAGTGTCGGGCTGGCCGCCGGAAAACATCGACGAACTCGCCAAGCGGTTCGAAGAACACTACTAGCATCGATCTCCCCCTCGCCCCGTAAACGGGGAGAGGGGATCCGCCGCCCTGACAACCGGGCAAAGCACCGAACGGTCGTACCTTGGCACGGCGACCGCAACCAATATGGAGAGCCAATATGTATCATGGTCGTTCCAAGCGGCGTTTCAACCGCACCGCCGAGCATCGCAAGGCGATGTTCGCCAATATGTGCCAGGCGCTGATCAAGCATGAGCAGATCACCACCACCCTGCCCAAGGCCAAGGATCTGCGTCCCGTGGTCGAGAAGCTGGTGACGCTGGGCAAGCGCGGCGATCTTCACGCCCGCCGCCAGGCCATCGCCCAGATCAAGGATGTCGATCTCGTCCGCAAGCTTTTTGACGTGCTGGCGCCCCGCTACAAGGAGCGCCACGGGGGCTACACCCGCGTGCTGAAGGCCGGCTTCCGCTATGGCGACAACGCCGCCATGGCCGTGATCGAATTCGTCGACCGCGACGTTACCGCCAAGGGCAAGGACTCCGGTCAGGTCGAGGCCGAAGCGGCGGAATAACAGCCGCCGCATAGGCGCAATTCAAGGGCGATCCTCGGGTCGCCCTTTTTTTGCTTCGGCTTGGCCCTTTTTGCGGCGCGCTTCGGTTTCTATATTTGCGACAGCCGAAGGGGATTCGCATGTTTCGTTCGCTTGTCGCCGCCTTGATTCTGCTCGCCGCGCCGGCTTACGCCGAGGCGCAAAAACTGGTCCCGCAAAGCCGCGCCGAGGTGGGGCTGAGTTTCGCGCCCGTCGTGAAAAAGGCGGCGCCGGCGGTGGTCAACGTCTATGCCCAGCGCATCGAGCGTCAGGCGCGCAATCCCATTTTCGACGATCCGATCTTTCAGCGCTTTTTCGGCCAGCATCCGGGCAATCAGACCGCGCAATCGCTCGGCTCCGGCGTGATCGTCGATGCGTCCGGCCTCGTCGTCACCAATCACCACGTCATCGAGGGCATGACCAGCGTCAAGGTGGCGCTGGCCGACCGCCGTGAACTCCCGGCCGAGATCGTGCTGCGCGATCCCCGCTCCGACCTCGCCATCCTCCGCATCAAATCCGACGACAAGAATTTTCCGGTTCTGGAAATGGGCGACAGCGACGCCATCGAGGTCGGCGATCTCGCGCTGGCCATCGGCGATCCCTTCGGCGTCGGACAAACCGTGACGCAGGGCATTGTCTCGGCGCTGGCCCGCACCCAGATCGGCATCAGCGACTACGGCTTCTTCATCCAGACCGACGCCGCCATCAATCCCGGCAATTCCGGCGGCGCGCTGGTCGACATGAACGCGCGGCTCATCGGCATCAATTCGGCGATTTTCTCGCAAAGCGGCGGCTCCGTCGGCATCGGCTTCGCCATTCCCGTCAATATGGTGAAAAACGTGGTGGCGGCGGCCAAGAATGGCGGCAAGGAGGTGCGCCGGCCCTGGCTCGGCGCCAGCTTGCAGAATCTGACCCGCGAACTGGCGGAAAGCCTCGGGCTGGATCGCCCGGCCGGCGCCGTGGTGACGGAGGTTTTCCCACGCGGCCCGGCGGAGGAGGGCGGCCTGAAACAGGGCGACGTGATCGTCGCCGTCGATGGCCAGGAGGCGGCGGATGCGGGCGGCGTCGGCTACCGGCTCGGCGCCAAGGCGCTCGAAGGCACGGCGTCGTTGTCGGTGCGCCGCGACGGCAAGAGTCTGGTGGTGCCGCTGGCTCTGATCGCCGCGCCGGAAAGGCCGGCGCGCGAGACGATCAGGATCAAAGGCGACTCGCCCTTCTCGGGCGTGACGGTGGTGAACATTTCGCCGGCGACGGTGGAGGAATTTTCGATCGCCAACGCAAAGGAAGGCGTGGCGGTGGTCGATGTCGAGGACAACAGCCCCGCAGCCGTGGTCGGCTTCAAGAAGGGCGACATCATCGTCAGCGTCAACGGCGGCAAGATCGCCGCCACCCGCGATCTCGACCGCGCTGCGGCGCAACAGCCCTATGTGTGGCGGCTGACCATCAATCGCGGTGGGCAGGTGATAACGAGTGTGATCGGGGGGTAAGCGCTTCCGCCCATGGCCCGTCTCGCAAGACCTCGTCGAGCAAGACGGGCGTTTTGCGACGCGCTACGAGGAGACAGCGAGCGCCGTATCGTTGACGCCCAAGGCGGAGATCACTCCCCGCCGTCCAGGAAACGTCTGTGCGTCGCCAGCAGGTTGCGCCGTCCGACATAGATCAGGAACCCCAACACCACCACGATCGGCGCGAGCGCCAGCAGCGGCGTGTTGAACACCGAGATCGCCAGATACATCGTCTCTTCGATCACGGCGAGGCAGGTAAAGACGATGGCCAGGAGAACGGCAAGTCGCAGGGCAGGCTCACTCATGGCGGAATCTCTCGTCGAGAATGAAGGTCATTCACCTCTAGATGATATAAATCAAAACCGCGCCCGGCGCGACGGTTGTTTTTGGGCGTGGCGAACACACACGTCAGCGCGGCTTGCAATTGCGCCAGATCAATTTTCCGTGGCGGTCAGCGGGCGGGTGAAGACGGCGCCCGCGCCGCGATCGCGGGCAAGCCTCATACCAACCCTCGCCTCGGGCCGATGGCGGGCGGAAGGCCACGCCAAGGCCCGGACGCGGGGATCAGCGATAGCGCCGGTTTTCGGATTTGGATTCCGCCTTGCGCCCCTTGCGCGCCGCATAACGGGCGTCGCGTTCGGCTTTCTTTTCGATTTCAAGCAGTTCCTTGGCTTGAATCGCGGCTTCCGCCTCAAGCCGCAGTCGCTCGGCTTCGGCGAGGCTTTCGGCCTCTCGCGCGGCTTCGGCGGCTTTCAACCGCACCTCAAGCGCCGCCTGGTCCTCGGCCTTCTGGCGGGCCCGTTCGATGGCCCGCGCCTCGCGCGCCGCGACGATTTCCCTGCGCTCCGCCTCGCGCGCGACAACTGCGGGGTCGTCGGCGGCGGGTCGCGCCTTGAATTTTTCCAGCAAAGCTTTTTTGGCCTCGGCAGTGGATTTCTGTCTGTCCTGAAAGCTCGCGCCTTTGAAAGCCGGCATCCTGATCCTGTTCTGATTGAGTTCTGATGGAGTTATCGAATGCCACGTGTAGGCGTCGCAGCGGCGGGCGTCAAATTTTTCGGCGTCATCGATCGAGATCGACCGCGCGGGATCGCCGTCGCGAGCGCGTCAGGCGGTCGGTCCTTCGCGAACCGATATCCTCAGCCTTTGACGCTGGCCGCCGTCTGGCCGAACAGAACCTTCTTGTCGTCCTCGCTCATCGTCACGTTCTCGGGCCGGTATTTCCGCCCGATCTCATAGGCGCGCTCCACGGCCGGGCGCGCGCGAATCGTGTCGAACCAGCGCCGCAGATGCGGGAACTCGTCGAGGCTCTGGCCCTGGGCCTTCCACGGGACGATCCAGGGATAGCAGGCCATGTCGGCGATGGAATAATCGCCCGCGATATAGGCGCCGGTCTTTTCCAACTGGCGGTCGAGCACGCCATAAAGCCGGTTGGTTTCCTTGACATAGCGCTCGATGGCGTAGGGCAGCTTTTCCGGGGCGTAGATGGCGAAATGGTGATTTTGTCCCGCCATCGGGCCGAGCCCGCCCATCTGCCAGTACACCCATTGCAGCACGGCGAATTTCCGCCGCGTTTCGGCGGGCAGGAAGCCCCCGGTTTTCCCGCCAAGATATTCCAGGATGGCGCCGGATTCGAACAGCGACAGCGGCCCCTGGTGATCGAGCGGGTCGTGGTCGGTGATTGCGGGCATGCGGTTGTTGGGGGCGATTTTTAAAAAATCCGGCTTGAACTGATCGCCGGCCCCGATGTTTACCGGATGGATGTCATAGGGCAGGCCGGCTTCCTCCAGGAAAATCGTGATCTTGTGTCCGTTGGGCGTCGGCCAGTAGAATAGTTCGATCATCGGGCTTCCCTCGCCAGGCTTTTGCGGAAACAATATCGTTCTAGATCGACAGGCGTTTCGCGTCGAGCCAGATGTAAGGTAAGCGCCGGCCGTCTCCGGGGAAAGACCATGCCGAAAATCTTTCGGGCGCTGGGCGCCATGTCGGGCACATCCATGGACGGCATCGACCTGGCCTTGCTCGAAACCGACGGCCGGGGTTTGCTGAAATTCGGGCCGACCGCCAGTTTCGCCTTTTCGGACGCCGACCGCGCGCTTTTGCGCGCCGCCGTCGCCGCCGCGCGCAATTTGAACCGGCGCGACGAGCGGCCGGGACCGCTGGCGGAGGCCGAATCGCTCATCACGCAGCGGCATCTGGAGGCGGTGGCGACCTTTCTTCGCGACGAAGACATTTCGCCGGCCGCCATCGACCTGATCGGCTTTCATGGCCAGACCGTGCTGCACCGGCCGGAGCAGGGCCTGACCGTGCAACTCGGCGACGGCGCTCTTTTCGCGCGGCGCGCCGGCATTGATGTCGTCTATGACATGCGCGCCGCCGATCTCGAACGGGGCGGGCAGGGCGCGCCGCTCGTGCCGGTCTATCATGCGGCTTTGGCGGAGAGTTGCGGCTTCGGCGCGCCAATGCTGTTCGTGAACATCGGCGGGGTCGCCAATGTGACGTTTTGCGCGCCCGGAGCGGCGCCGTTGGCCTGCGACGTCGGGCCGGGCAATGCGCTGCTCGACGATCTCATGCTGGCGCGCGCCGGCCGGGCGATGGACGCCGACGGCGCGGCGGCGCGGGCGGGCCGGGTGGACGAAGCGGCGCTGGCCGCGCTGCTCGCCCATCCCTGGTTCGCGCGAAAACCGCCGAAATCGCTCGACCGCAACGCCTTCGATCCCGCGCCGGTCGCCGGCCTGTCGCTGGAGGATGCGGCGGCGACGCTCTGCGCCTTCACGGCGGCGGGCATTGTGTCGGCGGACGCCTTCGTCCCGGCGCCGCCGCAAATGATCGTGCTGTGCGGCGGCGGCGCGCGCAATCCGGCGCTGGTCGAGGCGATTTCCGCGCGTGCGCCTTGTCCTGTGCGCCGCGCGGAAAATTTCGGCTGGGATTCCCAGGCGATCGAGGCGCAGGCCTTCGCCTATCTGGCGGCGCGCTCGGCCAAGGGCCTGCCCCTGACCTTTCCCGGCACCACCGGCGTGCGCGAGCCGGCCACCGGCGGCAAGCTCGCTTGGGCGGGGTGAGAACTGGGCGGCGTAAGAGCGCCGCGTCAGCGCCGCTCGAAATCGTCGCGCCAGTTGGGACGGGCGCCCGCCTTGGCGGCGATGGCCGGCAGCGCGTCTTCCGCCGCCTGCCGGATCTTGGCGGCGAGTCCGAGCTGGGCGCGGTAATAATCGTCGCGGATGGCGATCACCGCCGGCGTCGAGATCGACTTGATCGCGCTGAACCAGCCGGATTCCAGTGTGGCGGTGGCGTAAAGCGGGCGGCCGTTGAAGGTCACGGCGAGCAGTCTTTCGCTCGGACGCAAATCGACGAATTTGAACACGCGCTTTTTCGTCTTGGGGTCGAGCGTCTCGCGCACCTCCTGCAACAGCGGCGACTTCGGGCCGTCCATCACGAAGAAGGCGTCGATTTCGCGGTCGCGCAGCTTGTTGAGCGCCGTCGCCGAACTGTCGGGCTGGATGTCGATGAGCTGTTTCCATTCCGGGGCGTTGGCGAGCACCGCGCGCAGCGTCGCCTCGCCGCCCGAACCCGCCCCACCGGCGGCGACGCGCAGCACCGCGCCCGGCTTCAAGGCGCCGATCATGTCGCCGAACTTGTCCTCGCGCGTCTCCTCGCGCACCACCATGAAGCCCTGGTAGGGGTAGAGCGGCGAACCGAGACCAACCACCTTTCCGGCGCAATCGGGTTTGGCCGCGCGTCTGGCCAGCACGTCCGCCTGCACGATGGCGATCTGGATGTCGCCGTCGCACAGGCCGTTGAGCGATTCGACGCTGCCTTTGGATTCAAGCGGCTTCAGCCGCACCCCGACCGGCACGGTCTTGGCGTTGATCTCCGGCGCGACGATGGCGCAATTTTCCTTGTCGAGCTTGCCACAGGCCACCTCGATGTCAGCCACGGTCGCGGAGTCTTTTGACGCGCGGCGGTCGGACAGCGAATCCGCCGCCGTCGGCCCGGCGAGCGCGAGCAAGGCGGAAACGACAAGCAAAGGGCGAAACACAGGCGGCATGGGCCAACTCCAGAGATCGTCCCGGCGCGCCATCTCAGCCGGCGGCGCCTGGACTCATGCCCCCTTTGTCGTCAACCAATGCAAAGGATTTGCGACAGCCCCGCGCCGCTATTCCCTTTCAAGCGGGCGCAGCTTGGCCAGACACGCCCGTTCCTTGCCTTCGGCGTCGAGCAGCCGGGCGTCGTCAAGCGTGTCGGCGTCGCTGCGCTGAAGCGCCTCGCCCACGCTTGCGGCGGTGGGCTGGTGATGCAGCTTGGCGTCGGTGGATTCCGGCAGGAACGCTCCCGGCGCCGCATTGGCCGGCTCCCGGTGGATCCGTTTCTCCAGCCGCGAAATTTTCTGGGCGCAGGTTTCCGCCTGCGCGGCGCCTGCGCAAAACAGCAGGAGCAAGCCGGTGGCGCAAAGAAAACGCTTCATGATTCGCCTCCCTTCCCAAGACATGGCGTCGCGGCCGGGCAATTCAAGCGGCCTTCACCGCCCCAGCGCCCCATTGAGCAGCCGCGCCAGCCGCGCCGCCGCGACGGCGGCCTGATCGCGCGCGATCTCCCGCGCCTCCGCCTGATAGGCCTGGTCAAGCGCGAACGGCCCGGCGCCGTCGCCGATCGCCTTGGTGTAGACCACGGCCCGCGCCAGCGCCGCGCTTTCCTCGAACCAGACTTGCGGGTCGTCCACCGCCGCGCGGTCGGGATCGGGCGCGGGCAGGCGCGCGGCGACCGCCATCGCATCCCCCACCTGACCGGACGCGCCCAACAGGCTGTCCCAGAACGCGTGCAGCTTTAATCCGCAGGTGAAGGCGAGGCAGATGCGCTCCTGGTTGCCGCCGCTGTCGCCCTTGGGCAGGCCACGAGAAAACCGCGAGGTCGCGTGCAGCGGCTGGTGCGCGTCGCCAACCAGATGCTCCAGCCAGACCAGATCGTAGGATTTGACCTCGCCGGGCGCGTCGGAGCGCAGCGCGGCCGTAAAAACGCGAATTTGCGTCAGCGCATTGGGCGAATCAGCCGGCCGCGTCGGCGCGCCGTCACTGGAAAACGGCAGGTCGATATAATGCCAGTAGGCGTGGACGCGCCTGTCGGCAAAGCCGATATTGTCGGCCGCGCCCGCCCCGTCCTCGGCCAGCGAATTCTTGTAAAAATCCGGCCGCCGCTTGATGTCGTCGGCCCAGGTGGACGCGCGCACGAAAGCGATGCGGTCGCGCTCGCCCTCAGGCGCGCCAAAAATCCAGGCGGGATAGTCGGGGGCAAGCCGCAGCAGCCGCCCGACTTTTTCGCGCGCCTGCGGCGTGAGTTGCGAAAAAGCCGCCGCCGCGATCGTCTCGTGGCCCGCGTCGAACCAGGCCAAAGCCGGTTGCGCGAACACCAGGGCGAAAGCGGCGACGAATCGCCTCATCGCGCGCCGCCGAACTCCCGCCGCGCGATCACAATATCCTGTTCGGTCGGCAGGCCGGCCTCGTTGCCGAGATGCTGCACCTTGTGGGCGGAAGCCGCGCGGGCGTAATCGAAATGCACCGCCCAGGGCGAGGACGGCGAGCGCAGGTAGGACGCGAGATAGGCGCCATGGAAAACGTCGCCCGCGCCGGACGTATCGATGACTTTCTCATCTGGAACATGAAGCGCGGCCAGATGCTGGACGTGGCCGTCCTCCTCGCTCCAGATCATGCCGCGCTCGCCCTCGGTCACGGCGGCGACTTTTACGCCGCGGTCTTTCAGATATTTGAGCGTCTCCGGCGCCGAGAGCTTGATTTCCTTGCAAAACGCCTCGGCGACCACGGCGACGTCGGTGTTGAGCAGGACTTCCTCGGTGTTGGCGCGCACGCCGCCGCCGTCGAGCGAGACCAGCACGCCGGCCTCGCGCGCCGCCTTGGCGTAATAGATCGCCGCGTCATGCTGGTGGCCGTCGAGATGCACGGCTTTATAGCAGGACACGTCGAGCTTCATGAAGGGCCGCAAATAATGGTTGTCGCGGGCGCGCAGGATGGCGCGCTTGCCCGCCTTGGGCAGCACGAACGACAGCGAGCAGCGCGAAACCTTGCGCGGATAGACCGACACGCTGTAGCGCTGCGCCATCATCATGAACATCTGGCCAAGCCAGTCGTCGGAAATGGTGGTGAGCAGGTCGGTGGCTATGCCGAGCTTGGAGCAGGTGAAGGCGGCGGTGACAGCGTTGCCGCCGAACGAGACGGCGAAATCCTTCGCCACCTCCTTGTCGTCGCCCGAGGGCATGACATCCGTGAGCATGGTCATGTCGATATAGGAATGGCCGACGAATAGCGCGTTCAAGGCAAAACTCCGCGTAGCAGGATTCGCCGCCAATAGCGGCCTGTTGCGACGAAATGATAAACGAAAGCGCGGCGATTGGGCGCCCCCGCAAAAGCCGCTTTGACGATTTTCTCCTTGATGCCAGGAAAAAAGCCGATAATTGGCGGCGAAACCTCCCTTTCCCGGACTGAAAAAAATGACCGAAACCGACGCCTCCCTGGTTCAACTCGTGTCGTCCGCCGGCGACCGCGCGGCGGAAACGCCGGTTTCTGCGCTGTTTCTGCGCCGCTGGTCGGCGCGGGCCATGACCGGCGAGTCTATCCCTGAAAAAGTGCTGTTCGCCTTGTTCGAGGCGGCGCGCTACGCGCCCTCGGCCTTCAACGCCCAGCCCTGGCGTTTCGTTTACGCGCGAAAAGGGGAGCCGGCCTTCGCCGCGCTGGTCGCGGCGTTGTCGGAGGGCAACCGGCCCTGGGCGGCCGAGGCCTCCGCGCTGATCGTGGCCGCGAGCAAGGCGGAGTTCACCCCGCCGGGCCAGGACAAGCCGGTGAATCTGGGCTCGGCCTCGTTCGACGCCGGCGCCGCCTGGGCCAGCCTCGCCTTTCAGGCGTCGCTGCTGGGCTGGACCGCCCACGCCATGGGCGGTTTCGACCGCGCCAAGGCGCGCGCCGCCGTCAAGGCGCCGGAAAGCCTCAGGCTCGAAGCCATCATCGCGGTGGGCCGGCGCGGCGACGCCTCAAAACTGTCGCCGGAAAAGCAGGCGCTGGAAAAGCCCAACGCGCGCCGCGCCGTTGTTCGCACCGCGTTCGCGGGCGCCTTTCCCGAAGACGTCTGATACGGTTTCCGAACGATCCGTTCGGAAACCGTATTCCGCTCGCGCGGAAATCCGCCTTGCGGTTCTAAGATTTCCGCGCGATCCGTTTCCGCGGATTGCGAAGCAATCTCGCGGAAGCCGTATGACAGGAGTCCCATGGCCTATAGCGTCAAGGAAATCTTCCTCACCTTGCAGGGCGAGGGCGGCCAGGCCGGGCGCGCGGCCGTGTTCTGCCGCTTCGCCGGCTGCAATCTGTGGAGCGGCCGCGAGGCGGATCGCGCGGCGGCGGCCTGCCGCTTCTGCGACACCGATTTTATCGGAATCGACGGCGAGAACGGCGGCCGATTCGCCGATTGCGAGGCCTTGGCGGAAAGAATCGCGCAAATCTGGGGCGACGCGGACAACCGATTCGTGGTGTTCACCGGCGGCGAACCGCTGCTGCAACTGGACGCCCCCCTGCTGGAGGCGGTGAAGGCGCGCGGCTTCTTCATAGCGGTCGAGAGCAACGGGACGGTTCCCGCGCCGGAGGGAATCGACTGGCTGTGCGTCAGCCCCAAGGCGGGCGCGCCGCTGCGCGTCGCCGCCGGACAGGAGCTGAAGCTGGTTTTCCCGCAGCAGCGGGCGGAGCCGGAGCTTTTCGAGGCCCTGGATTTCGCGCATTTCTTCCTTCAGCCGATGGACGGGCCGGATCGGGAGGCCAACACCGGCCGCGCCGTCGCCTGGTGCCTCGCTCATCCGCGCTGGCGACTCAGTTTGCAGACCCACAAGCTGATCGGGATTCCCTGAATCTCGCCCCGATTACCGTGGCAAAAATACAACGCGCGGCGAAAAAACGCAGTCCGCGCGCGCGTCGGCCCCAGCGCAAAGTCGGTCCGGCGCAAGGATGAAATGATTAATATGCTGTTAACGCCCTTGTGATGAGATGGAGAAGGTGGCTTACGCTCCGTGGTTTTTTCGGTTATGTGCGTAAGTCGCCCACGAAAGGCTTTGGCCGTGACCCACAGGAAATGGACCCGCTTCTTGACGCTCGCGTCGGCGTCGGTGACGACGCTTTGCCTGGGCGCGTGGTTGTCCTACGAGGCGGCGATCCAGAGCGGATCGGTCGCTGAAACGCGCCATTCCGGCAATTTTTCGCAAGCGCGGGCGGATATCGATCTCCGCGCGGCCGAACCTGCCGCCATCCCGGCCGAACCTGCCGCCGCGCAAGCCGCCGTCCCGACCGGCGCGACGCTTCCCGCCGAGCCGCCCGCCGTCGAAAGCCAAGCCGCCGTAGAGACCGCGCCCGACGAGTCCGTGATTCGCGCCAGCCTTTCGGTCGAGACCCGTTCGCTGTTCGCGGACGCCGACCCCGGCGCCGCCGCGCTCGAACTGCGCGGGGCCCCCGTTCCCGACGTTCCGCCGCTTCAGCCGCCAAGCGGCGCCCAGGCCGCCGTGGCGCCCGCCGAAAAACCCTCGCCGCTCGACGACTTCACCTTGCCCCAGGAGATTCTGCTGCCCAAACTGGCCGACCGGCCGGTTCCGGTGGACGGGGTGCCGCTCCCGCCGCGCCGTCCCGTCGGCCTCGCGGCGGTTCCCGCGCCCGCCCAGGTGGCCTCGCTCGGCCCCGTCACGCTGCCGATGACGCCCGGCGTCGCGGTCGCGCCACAGGTCGTCGTAAGTCCGCAGGAGCCGAAATCCGCGCCCGCCGCCGCGGCGTCTCCCGCCAAGGCCGCGTCGGCTAAAACCGCCGCGCCGCAGACGGCGCCCGCGCCCGCCGCCGCGCCCTCGGACAACGGCTTCCCCAATATCTCCAATGCGCTTGCGGCGGTTTCGGCCTCGGTCGGCGGCGCCAACTCGACGATGACGCCGCAGCCCGAAGAAGTGGCTCCGGCCTTTCCCGAACCGACCGGCGGCTTCAAGAAGGGCGCTCAGGTGTTCGTGCGCATTTTCAAGCGCGAGGGTTCGCTGGAATTGTGGATGAAGAAGGGCGACCGCTTCGCGCTCTACAAGAATTACCCGATCTGCAAATGGTCGGGAAAGCTTGGACCCAAACAGGCTTACGCCGATTACCAGTCGCCCGAGGGTTTTTACTCGGTCTCGTCCAAACAGCTCAATCCGCATTCGGCCTATCATCTCGCCTTCGACGTCGGCTATCCCAACGCCTACGATCGCCGCCACGGCTTTACCGGCAACAAGATCATGGTTCACGGCGACTGCAAGTCGGTCGGCTGCTTCGCCATGACCAATGCCGGCATCGACGAGATCTACGGTTTCGTGGCCTCGGCGCTGGCCAGCGGCCAGAGCGAAGTGCCGGTGCACATTTTCCCCTTCCGCATGACGGAAGAGGCGATCGCCCGCGAAAACGGCGGCGGAAACTCCTTCCTGGCCTTCCTCGACAACGGCGGCCCGCGTCAGGACTGGTCGCCGTTCTGGCATAATCTCAAGGAAGGCTACGACCTGTTCGAGCGTTCGCACGTGCCGCCCACGGCCTACGCCTGCGGTGACCGCTACGAATTCTCAGGCTCCGCCGGCTCCTGCTCCCGCATCGCCGGGCGCTGAGCCTCCGAAAGCCGGCTCCGCGCACGGGCAGGGGGCCACCAACGGGATGCCGTTACGGCCGGGCTTGTCCCGGCCATCCACTTGTGAATTCCCGCGCTGACTCAGCAAGGCTGGCGATCCTTCTTCGATAGCCCTATGTTCGCGTCGCCGGGCCGCGCGTCCGGCTTGTTTTTGGAAGGACGCCTCATGGCAATTATCGGATCATGGAAACTGACGCTCGAAACCCCGTTCGGCGTGCAGACGCCGACCCTGCGCATCGCGGCGGACGGGACGGGCGGACTGGGGTCGTCGGCCGGCGAGGTTGCGCTCACCGACCTTCACTTGACGGCCGAATCAGCGGAATTTTCCGCGCAGGTTCCGACGCCCATGGGCAGTTTCAACATCGGGTTCGACGTGAGCGCCGCTGGCGACACGCTCACGGGGGCGTTCAGGACGCCGCTGGGTTCAACGCCGTTGTCGGGCGTCCGCGAGTTCTAGATTCATGTTTTTAGGCGTTTTCTTCACGCGAACCGGCCCCCATTTCGCTCGAAGACGCTTTTTTAAAGTCCGGTGACAAACGCGCCGATGCGCGTGAGCGTCGGCGTGTCGAGCAGCAGTGGGGCGTGGCCCTGGCCGGGAACGACGTGCAACTGGCACAGTGGATTGCGCCGGGCCATTTCGGCATGACCCTCCGGCGACAGCAGATCGGAATTTTCGCCGCGCAGCGCGAGGATGGGCGCGCGGATCGCGACAAAATCCTCCCACAGGTCGGGCATGGGGGCGGCGGGATCGAACGAGTCCATGATCCGCGCCAGTTGTGGATCGTAGGACAGGCGCATGCGCTCCGGCGTGTGGTTGAGCGAATTGCTGACGTAGAAGCGCCAGTCCTCGTCGGTGACGGCGGGAAAATGCGCGGCCATCAGGCGCTTGTAATGGGCGATGGCCGCGTCGGTGTCGCGCAGCACCGGCAGTTTGCCGAGATAATCCTTGATGCGGACGAGGCCAGCCGGTTCGATCCGGGGGCCGATATCGTTGAGCACCAGGCCCGCGACGCTCTCGGGCCGATGCTTGGACACCATCAGGGCATGAAAGCCGCCGCGCGACAGGCCGACGAAAATCGCCTTGTGGATGTCGAGCGCGTCGAGCAAGCGCAACACGTCGCCATGCTCGACCGGGATGCTGTAATGGCTCCAGTCCGGGTCCCAGTCCGAGCCGCCGCGCCCGCGATAGTCGAGGAGCGCGATGCGCCTTCCGTCGGCGCGGTGGAGATGCAGCGCCAGAATGATGAAATCGCGCGCCGGCCGCGTCAGTCCGGGCAGGCAGACCACGGGGGTGAGATGGTTGGCCTCGCCGAGCGTGAGGGCGTGAAGCTGCAAGCCATCGGAGGAAGCAAAGAAATGGCTACGCAGTTCGTCGTCCACGCAACGCACTCCCATTCCAATTTTCTTTTTAAAAGAACGCTTGCCAGAACTATGCGCTAATCGCGCTGTTTCATCAATCGGCTCTTTTCGCGGTTCCAGTCGCGCTGCTTCTCGGTCTCGCGCTTGTCGTGAATCTGCTTGCCGCGCGCGATCGCGATTTCCAGCTTGGCGCGGCCCTTGTCGTTGAAAAACAGTTTCAATGGCACGATGGTCATGCCCTCGCGCGCCACGCCCTGCGACAGCTTGGCGATCTCGCGTTGCTTCAACAGCAGTTTGCGGTGCCGCTTGGGCTCGTGATTGAAACGGTTGCCCGAATGATATTCGGGAATATTGGCGTTGATCAGCCAGATTTCGCCGTTCGCGTCGACGCTGGCGTAAGATTCGGCGATCGTCGAGCGCCCGGTGCGCAGGCTCTTGACCTCTGTGCCGGTGAGGACGAGGCCCGCTTCATAGGTCTCGCCGATCTCATAGTGGTAACGCGCCTTGCGATTGTCGGCGACGATCTTGAAATTTCTGTGGGGTGTTTCTGCCAATGGGTCAGCCGTCCAGAAGTCCGGCGAAAGTCATCGCCGCCTTGATCGCCTCGCGCGTCTTGCCGGTGGAGGGGACCAGCGGCAGCCGCACCTCCTCGCGCGCCTTGCCCAGCAAGCTCAGGCCCGTCTTGGCGCCGGTGACGCCGGCCTCCAAAAAGGTCGCGCCATACAGCGGCACCAACCTGTCCTGAATCGCCAAGGCCCCCGCGAAATCACCCGCCGAAGCGGCATTCTGCAAACGCGCGCAAAGCGCCGGCGCGATGTTGGAGACCACGGAAATGCAGCCGTGGGCGCCGGCGCCGAGGCAGGCCAGCGCCGTCATGTCGTCGCCGGAAAATTGCAGGAAGTCCGGCCCCATGGCCGCGCGCTGGGTCGAGACGCGTCCGACATTGCCGGTGGCGTCCTTGACGCCGACAATGTTGCGCAATTCGTCGCGGCAGCGCTTCATCGTGTCGACGGACATGTCGATCACCGAGCGCGGCGGAATGTTGTAGATCACGATCGGCAGGCCGACGGCGGCGTCAACGGCCTTGAAATGCTGAAACAGCCCTTCCTGGTTGGGCTTGTTGTAGTAAGGCGTCACCACCAGGATCGCATCGGCGCCGGCCTGTTCGGCGTGGCGCGCCAGAGCCACGGCCTCGGCGGTGTTGTTGGAGCCGGCGCCGGCGATCACCGGCACGCGGCCGTTGGACTGCCGAACCGCGATCTCCACCACGCGTCCGTGTTCTTCATGCGACAGGGTCGGGCTCTCGCCGGTGGTGCCGACCGGGACCAGGCCGTGGATGCCGCTCTCGATCTGCCAGTCGATCAGCGCGCGAAAGGCGGCTTCGTCCACGGCGCCGTCCTTGAAGGGCGTCACCAGCGCCGTCATCCATCCACGCAGTCTGCTCGCATCCGCCATGATCGCATCCACTTTGAGAAAGCGCGCCTCAACCGCGCCGCTTTTCATCCGTAAACGCCTCTCATAGACCTTGAGCGTCCCCGCGAAAAGGGGGGTCGCGCCTTTAAGGCTTTGTTAGCTTTGCGCGCCCAGGCTAAGCCAAGGAGGCGTTGAAAGGAAAAATGCGAAAAGCGCGGATGTGGAAATTGGCGGCTCTGTCCGTGACGACCCTGTCTGTGGGCGTCGCCGTTCCCAGCCTGCTCTCCTCGGTGTGGCATGGCCGTAAACCTGTCCTCGCCGCGCACGCGCCCCAGGCGTCCGAGCCGAAAGCCGCCCTTCCGTCCGAAACCTCCGCCGCGTCCCAATCGGTAGCGCCCGGCCTCGCCGATGTGGCCCACGATCTCGCCGGCGTGACCGAAGCCTTGCGCTATTATCATGAAGGCGAGGGGCCGTCGGGCGACGCCGTTCTCGCCACACGCGACCCGCTGGTTCGCGCGGCGGTGGAATGGGTGTTTTTGCGCGCGCGACCGGCCGAGGCCGGTTTGGCGCGCCACCGCGATTTCCTCGCCGCCCATCCGGACTGGCCCGCCGGCGCGCTGCGCCGTCATGCCGAGGAACTGGCCGGCGCCGAGGAGTTGCATCCCGAGCGGGCGAAAACTTATCTCGCGGCCTTTCCGCCAACCGGCCCGGCGGGCGATCTCGCGCAGGCGCTGCTGGACAAGGACGATCCGGCAAGCGTTCAGACCGCGCGCAACCTTTGGCGCAGCGCCGATCTCACGCCCGCGGCGGAAAGACGGCTTCTAAAGCATTTTGGCGGGGGCTTGACCCGCGAGGATCATCTTTTTCGCGCCGGCCGGCTGTGGCTGCGCGATCAGAAGGCGGCGGCGGCCAGCCGCGCCGCGGCGCTCGCCGGCAAGGATGGCGACATCCTGCTGCGCGCCGCCGCCAATGTCGCCGATGGCGTCGCCTGGCCCAAGGCGACGGAGAAGGTCGCCGACAAGAACGATCCGCTGCTGCTGTTCGCGCGCATCCACGCCTTGCGCAAGGCCGAAAAAATCGACGAGGCGGCGAAGCTGATGCTCGCGGTTCCCCCGGCCGCCGAGGCGCGCAGCGGCGACGACTGGTGGGTGGAGCGCCGCCTGCTGGCGCGAAAACTGCTCGACGCCAATGATTTTTCCCGCGCCTATCAAATCGCGGCCGGACACGCCGCGTCCGGCGAAGAGGCCCGGCTCGAAGCCGAGTTCCACGCCGGCTGGATCGCCCTGCGCTTCCTCCAAGACCCGGCCAAGGCCGCGCCGCATTTCGAAACCATGGCGAAAATCGCCCGCACCCCCGCCAGCATTGCGCGCGCCGCTTATTGGCGCGGCCGCGTGGAAGAGGCGCGGGGAGGGGATTCCCGCGCCCTGTTCGCGCGGGCCGCGCGCGAGAGCGAGACCTATTACGGCCAACTGGCGCGCGCGCGTTTCGGCGACGAACCCCTCGCCCTCGCCGCGGCGCCCGAGCCCGCCGTCGGCGACGGCCGCGCCGAACCTGTGCGCGCAGCCGAACTTTTGTTCGCGCTGGGCGAAAACGAGGCGGCGCGACAATTGGCGCTCGAAGCCAGCGCCAGCTTGCCGGCGGAGCAGATGGCCGCGCTGGCGAAAATCCTGGCGGCGCGGGAAGACCCCAATCTGGCGCTGCTGGCGGGAAAATCGGCGCTGAGCCATGGCGTCAAACTGCCCATGCTGGCCTGGCCGATCAATGGCGCGCCGGACTTTCGTCCGCTCGCGGAGAAATCGGCGCCGCGCAGCACCGTGCTGGCCATCGCGCGGCAGGAGAGCGCCTTCAAGGCGACCGCGCGCTCCGGCGTCGGCGCCATGGGCCTGATGCAGATGATGGAGCCGACCGCGCGCGGCGTCGCCAAGCGCGCCGGCGTCGCTTATGACGAGGCGCGGGTGCGCGGCGACGCGGCGTTCAGCGCGCAATTGGGCGCCTTCCACCTCGGCGAACTCTTGAGCGAATACAAGGGTTCGCACATCCTCGCCTTCGCCGCTTATAACGCCGGCGGCGGCAATGTCGCGCAATGGATCGGCGCCTATGGCGATCCCCGCAACGGCGCCGTCGATCCGGTGGACTGGGTCGAGCGCATCCCCTTCACGGAGACGCGCAATTACGTCCAGCGCGTGGTGGAAAACCTGCAAATGTACCGCGCCCTACTCGGCGAACGCGCCGACAGCCTGTTCAGCGTGGACCTGCGGCAGAAAGTGGCGTCGAACCAGTAGTCTTCGATAAACGGGCCGTCAGCCGCGATAAACGGGCGTCAGCCGCCCGCCCACGAAAAACGCCCGGCTCTCGCCGGGCGTTTTGTTTTCATTTGCCGGCGTCGCCCGCCTCACCCCAGCCGGCCCGCCGCATGGGCGAGCAGCGTGTAGACCTTGCCGGTCTCCGAGGTCAGATAGGAGCGCGTCAGCAGGCCGTCGCGGTCCTCGCGGTCCACTTCCGACAGCAGGCGTTCGAATTCCTGCGCGTAGCGGTCCACCGTCTGGCGGAAGTCCGGCTCGCTGGAATAGCGGCGGCGCACTTCGTCGAAGGTTTTCGCGCCGGCGCCGATGTAGAGCCGGCGGTCGAACACGCCGCGCTCGCCGCGACGGTAGCGCTCCCAGGCCTGCGACAGCGCGCCCTCGTCCACCATGCGGGCGATGTCGGCGGAGAGGCCTTCGAGATCGGGGCCGGCGGCCCCCTTGCGGCGGGGCGCGTCCTCCTGCGAGGCGCGGGCCAGCAGGTTGCTCATCCAGCCATTGGCTTCGGCGGGGG
>NZ_NHSJ01000012.1 GCF_002937075.1 Rhodoblastus sphagnicola | reverse complement strand
CCGCGACGCCGAACTGCTCGCGGATTGCTTGACCCTGCTGGTGGAGGGCGCCCGCGTCAGCTGGCAGTCGGTGGGTCCCGGGGGGCCAGGCAGTCGCTTCGCCGAGACCGCCGAAGCCATTATCGCGACTTTCGCCCGCCAGCCGACAGCGGTGAGCGCTTGAATATCCACGCGATCTGTTCGACCATGCAGGCCTGCTTGGCCGCTTCTCCAACGGTGTGATGTACGTCCCGTGGGAATATGAACGCGACGGGGCATTGGGTCGATGCGGCCGGCCCGCCGTTCGCGGGCATCGGCTCCGGGACGGATCCGATTGTCGAAACGGCGATCACCGGCATCGGACTCGCTCACCTCGCTTAAGCTAGAGTCAGGGAGCCTTGGTGGACCGTCTCCAAAATCGCGCGCCGACTGGTTTCGAAACCGGTTGATCGGGCCTTACCTTCTGTACCAGCCACAGGGGGTATCGGAGATATTGGCGGCTATCTGCTTCACCTCAAGGTAAGCCTCGAACCCCCAGCGGCCGAGTTCGCGGCCGATGCCCGACTGCTTGTAGCCGCCCCAGGGTGCGTCGATGAAGGTTGCCTGCGAGCAATTGATCCAGACTATGCCCGCCCGGAAGGCCCGCGCCACCCGTTCGGCCCGCGCCTGATTCTTCGACATGACGGCCGCCGCGAGACCAAAACGACTGTCATTGGCCAGTTCAATCGCTTCCTCCTCCGTCGTGAAAGACTTGACGCAAACCACCGGCCCGAAGATTTCCTCGCGCCAAAGGTAGCTGTCAGCGCTGACATCGGCAAAAACCGTCGGCTCGACGAAATAGCCTCGCGCGAAGCCCAGCGGGCGCTTGCCGCCAGCCGCCAACCTGGACCCTTCGGCCTTGCCGCGCTCGATGGCGGCGATCACCTTGTCGTATTGGCCACGAGAAATCAGAGGACCGAGTTGCGTTCCCTCGTCCAGACCATTGCCGATGACGATCCGTCCCGCTTCTTCGGCCAGTCTCTCGACGAGACGGTCGTAGAGGCTTTCCTCGACGAGAACGCGCGACGTCGCCGAACAAATTTGTCCTTGGTTGAGGAAAATGCCGAACATGATCCATTCGACCGCCTTGTCGATGTCGCTGTCGGCGAACACGACGAAGGGCGACTTGCCGCCGAGTTCGAGGCTGATCCGCTTTATGTCCTGGACTGCTGCCGCGGCGACTTTGCGGCCGGTCGTCACCGAACCGGTGAAAGCGAGCTTGTCGACCAGCGGATGCTCGATCAGAGCTTGACCGGCGTCGGCGCCGTAGCCGGTGACGATGTTGAGTACGCCGGGCGGGAGTCCGGCGGCCTCGGCGATCAAGCCCAGCTCCAGCGACGTCAGCGAGGCGAGTTCCGACGGCTTCAGTATGACGGCGCAGCCGGCGGCCAAAGCCGGCGCCACCTTCCATATCGACATCAGCAGCGGGTAATTCCAAGGCGTGATCGCGCCGACGACGCCGATCGGCTCGCGCACAACCCGTAGCGAATAGTTCGGGTCGGCGGGCTGTCCGACGTTTTCGACGCGACGATCCTCCGCCTCCGCGAGGTCGGCGTAATAACGCAAGCAAGTCGCGGCATCGTCGATGTCGCAACGCGCCTCGGCAAGCGGCTTGCCGTTGTCTCGCACCTCGATGATGGCGAGTTCGTCGCGCCGGGCGACGATCCCAGTCGCCATCGTCTTGAGATACCTGGCTCGCTCAGCTCCCGTTAGTCTGGGCCAAGGCCCTTTATTGAAGGCGGCGTGGGCGGCGCGGACGGCCCGGTCTACGTCCACTGCGCTCGCCGCGCCGATGTGATCGAAGGTCTCTTCCGTTGCCGGATCGACCACCTCGATACGGCCGCCGAGCACTGGCGCGGTCCAGTCTCCGCCGATAAACAAATCTCTTGGCATATCTGGCTCCCCTCCGCGCGCGCGGCTCGATAGACGGTTAGATCGGCAGATCGTGTGACGGCGCAATCCCACAGGTTGATCCCGCAATCTGGCGCATGGCGATCGGTTTCGGCGAGCGCCTCGGTCGTGCAGGCGAAGTTGTCGAGGCTCTGGCGGCGGCGGGCGCCAAGTGCGTTCAGGGCGCGCGCGTGCTCGACAGGTCATGCCCGATTATTCGCCGGTTGTAGCAAAGGAGGAGTCAGGCGCGGGCGCGCCATCGCGGCGCGGCGGCGAAAAGCTCGCGCGTATAAGGATGAGCCGGAGCGGCATAAACCGATTGCGCCGAACCCTGTTCGATGACACGGCCGTCTTTCAGGACGACGATGGTGTCGGCGACATGCTGGATGACGCCGAGGTCGTGACTGATGAATACGATGCTCAGACCAAGTTGCGACTGGATATCGGCCAGCAGATCGAGCACCTGCGCCTGTGTCGTCGCATCGAGCGAGGCGACCGGCTCGTCGCAGAGCAGAATCGACGGTTGCGGCGCGAGGGCTCGCGCGATGGCGACGCGCTGCCGCTGACCGCCGGAGAGTTCGCGCGGGTGCGCCGTAAGGCGCGAACCCTGTAGCCCCACGAAATCCAACAGCTCCAGCGACCGTCGGCGAATGACGGATCGATCCTTCAGCCCGCTGGCGTCGAGCGCGTCGTGGAGGATGTGTTCAACCTTGAGCCTTGGATCGAAGGAACCGAGCGGATCCTGATAGACCATTTGAATCAACCGCCGGCGGCTGCGGCGTTCTTTCTCGGCGAGGTTCGACCATCGAGCCCCGAGCATCTCGATGCGTCCCTCGTCGGGATTGAGAAAGCCCATCAGGATCTGCGCCACAGTCGTCTTGCCGGCGCCGGAGCCGCCGACCAGGCCAAGCGTTTGACCATGGCCGACGCGGAAACTGACATTGTCGACGGCGACGAGCGTTCGTCCATCACGCCCTTGGTATCGCTTCGTGAGATGATGAGCGACAATGGCGTCGCCACTGACTTGCGGAGAACGTGGCGCAGCCGACGCTGGCGCAGCGAAAGCGGCCACGGCCGGTTTGGCGGCGAGCAGCCGGACGCCCTTGGGCTTGCCTTCCGGCAGGGCCGCCAGAAGCGAGCGCGTATAGGGGTGGCTGGGCGCGCCAAGCACCTCGCGGGCGTCGCCGCGTTCGACGATCCGCCCCTCCTTCATGACGGCGACATCGTCGGCGATCTCCTCGACGACGCCGATGTCGTGGGTGATCAGCAAGATCGCGGCGCCGCGCTTGGTCAGACTCTTCAACAGGTCCAGAATCTGGCGCTGGGTGCTCGAATCGAGCGCCGTCGTCGGTTCGTCGGCAATCAGTATGCGAGGGTTGGCGACGATGGCGTTGGCGATCAGCGCGCGCTGGCGCAGCCCGCCGGAGAGCTGGCCGGAATATTGCCGCGCGCGGTGTTCTGGCTCGGGAATACCGGCTTCCGCCATTGCATCGAGCACGCGCCGACGCCGGTCGTGGCCTGCGTACAGCCGATGCGCGTCGAGCGTCTCGCCGATCTCCGCGCCGATGGAGCGCAGTGGATCGAGCGAGGTCAGCGCGTCCTGAAGGATCATGCCGATTTGGCGTCCTCGCCGCCTCCGCCACTGCCGCGGCGTATCGCCCGCCACGGAAACGCCTTCGATCTCGAAACGTTCGGCGGCGATTTCGGCGCCTTCGCCGGCAAGCCCGAGCATCGTTCTCGCGAGCACTGACTTTCCGGCGCCGGATTCGCCAACAAGAGCGAGAATACGGCCCGGCTGCAGGTCGAACGAGATGTTGTCGATGACCTTGACCCAGCGGCTGTCGCGCCGAAAAGAAACCGAGAGATGCGCGACGCGCATCAGCGGTTCGCTGTCGACGAAAGAACGGCTATCAACGTTCGTCGCCAAGTTGGCACTCATCCGACCCGACCTCCCTCGACGCGCGCCTGCAAACTCTTGCCAATGACCGTGAGAGAGAGCGCGGTCACCGCGATCGCCGCGCCGGGAAAGACCGTGAGCCACCAGGCGAGCGAAACGTAGTTACGGCTATCCGACAACATGGCGCCCCATTCGGCGGCCGGCGGCTTGGCGCCGAGGCCAAGGAAGCTCAGACCGGTCGCCCAAACGATGGTCTGACCGACCCCGAGTGTGGCGAGCGGCAGCAGGATGCGGACGATATTGGGCAGAATTGTGCGGATCAACACGCGCGCGGGCGAATGGCCGAGCGCGCGCGCCGCCGCCACATAGTCGGATCGCGTCACGATCAGCGCCTGGGCGCGGATGATGTGGGCGTATCCAGCGGCGCTGGCTGCCCCCACCGCGATGGCCATGGTCAACTCCGAGACGCCGAGGACGGAGATCACCACCAGCGCCAGCACCATGCCAGGAAAGGCGTAGAGGACGTCGATAAACCGGCGGATGGTCAGGTCGAGCCATCTACCGCCCAGGGCCGCTGTGATGCCGAGAACGGCGCCGAGAAAAAGGGCTATGGAAATGGCGACGATGCCGATGAACAGGGAGGCGCGGGCGCCGTAGACGACGCGGCTGAAAACATCACGGCCGTTCTGGTCGGTCCCGAACCAAGCTTGCGGCGAGGGCGGGGAAAAGGCGTTTGTCGGATCGATATCGTAAGGCCCTTGATCGACCAAGAGTTGCGGAAAGATAGCGGCGAGGGCGGCGGTCGCGAGCACCGCCGCCGCGAGTCCCAGCGCGAACCGCTGCAACGGCAGCTTCGACGCCCAACGGCTCGACAGGTCGGGGGCGGCGCCTGCGGTCGTCAACAGATTGGTCATCACGACGCCGTTTCTGGTTCGCGGGGGTCGATGGCGACGTGGATCGCGTCGGTCGCCAAGTTGACGGCGACATAGACGGCAGCGATTAGAAATACGCTCCCCATGATCACCGGATAGTCGCGCTTGGAGACGGCGGCGAGCAGCAGCGTGCCAATCCCCTTGCGGGCGAAAATCTGTTCGATGGCGACGGAGCCGCCAATCAGCCATCCAACCGCCCAGCTCGACAGCGCCAATCCAGGCAGCACGGCATGCGGCAGCGCATGCCGCAGCCGAATCCGCCACTCCCCGACGCCGCGCGCCCGGGCCGTGAGCGCGAACGGTTGGTCGAGCGCGTCGGCGAAAGATTGTCGCATGACTTGCGCCAGCCAGCCGGCCAACGGGATGGCCAGCGCCAGGGCGGGCAGGACGAGCGCCTGGAGGCCGTCGCCGCCTGCGGACGGGAACCAGTGCAGCGTGAAGGCGAAGATGGTGATCAGGATGAGCCCGAGCCAGAAATCGGGCAACGAGGCGGCGATGATCTCCAGCGACCGCCCGGCCGCTTCGGTGCGCCAGCGTCGGCGGGTGGTCAGCACGACGCTCGCCACCGCCAGCAGCCAAGCTAAGGTCAAAGATGCGCCGGTCAGCATCAGTGAACTTCCGGCCTGCCCGAGGACCAGTTGAGAAACCGGCTGTTTGGTGGTGTAAGACAGCCCGAGGTCGCCGTGGAGGATGCCGACGAGATAGGCTAGGTAGCGAATGCTGACGGGGTGATCGAGACCGAATTGCTTGCGCATAGAGGCGATGGCCTCCGGCGACGGCGTCACGCCTGGTCCGAAGATCGCTTGCAACGGATCGCCCGGCGCAACCTGCAACGCAATGAATGTCAACGTGACGGATAGCCAAAGCACGACCAAAGCCGCGCCGACGCGCGACAGCGCGCCCTCGATCCGCGAAGGGGCCTTGTGCGAAGTTTCGTCCTCGATCGTCATGAGTCCCTCTTCGAAGCGGAAACCCGCTGGCCAATGACGGGTTTCCCCATCGTTGGCCGGCGACGGATCAGTTTTTCTTCGGAACCCAGGCGTCGAACAGCGTGACGGAGTGGATCGACCAGTCGGGATGAACGCCGCGCACTTTGTCGGTGTTGTAGGCTGATAAAGACGGATAGACGTAGAGAGGGACGGTGAGCGCTTGATCGGCGACGATTTTTTGCACCTCGGAGTAGATCTTCTGGCGCTCGGCGGCGTCGTTCGTCTGGGGACCCTTGTCTAAGAGCTCGTCAATGTGTGCATCCTTGATTCCTATCTGGTTGTTGTGATAGCCGGATCCGTGATCCACACCTACCAAGCCATCAGAATGATAGATGAATCTTAGAGCACTAGGTGTATTTATGTTCCAGTAGTCGATATATAATTCGTAATCCCACGAAGCTTGTCGTGTTAAGACCTTGGAATCTTCGTCCGTGTCGAGAAAAACCTTGAATCCGGCTTTCTTCGTGAAGGCCTGCACCTGTTCGAACAGCGCCAAATCCGCCGGTTGCGTGCTGGCGGAGATCGGGAAATGGGCTTCCAGCGTCTTGCCATTCTTGGTGCGGTAGCCATCAGCGGTGCGACCGGTCCAGCCCGCCTCGTCGAGCAGCGCGTTGGCTTTCTTGATGTCGTGGGGATAGGTGTTATCAAACGCCGGATCGTAGAAAGGCGTGTTGGGCGATAGCGGACCGCGCGCCTGTTTGTAGGCGCCGAAAAAGACGCTCTTCAGCGCGGGCGTTATGTCGACCGCGTGCAGGAACGCCCGGCGCACCTTGATATCGTCGAACGGCGCCCGCTTGGTATTGAAATCGATCTGCAAGGGAACGCCCGGTTCATTGTCATCGATGATGCTGATGTTCGAGGCTGATTTTGCGGCGTTGAAGTTCTCGGGGGGCAAACCATCCACCACGCCGATCTCGCCGGAGACGAGTCCGTTGTAACGCGTCGCTGGTTCTACGATAATGCGCCATTCGACTTTTTCCGCGTAAGCCTTGCCCTGATGCTCGGCGAGCGGCGAAGCCCAATTATAGTCTTCATTGCGCTTGAAATAGATCGCGTGGCCGCGGTCCCAATTGGTGACGATGAATGGTCCCGTTCCGACTGGCGAGACGCAATTGTCCGCGTTGCCGCGTGTGACCGCCTTCGGCGACTGGATGCCCGCCGAGGGATTGGCGAGAAGCGTCAGGAAATAGGCGTTCGCCGTCTTCAGCTTCACGGCAATAGTGTATTCATCGACGATGTCGACGCCGAGATAGTTGGTGAGTTGCGGCGCGATGTTGCCCGAACCGGTCGCAGGATCAAGCCAATGATCGAAGTTGGCTTTGACCGCGGCAGCGTTGAAGCGCTCGCCATCGGTGAATTTCACATCGTCGCGAAGATGGAAAGTGTAACGCAAGCCGTCAGCGGAAATGTCCCAGGACTTGGCGAGCCAGGGATGGTAGCCGGCATGTTCGTCCTGGGACACCAGGCTATCGAGAAACTGATGGGCGATGATGTCCTGCGGCACATCGCCGCCGACGGTGGGATCGAGGCACTCAGGTTCCTTGAGCGTCGCCAGAACGATGTCGCCGCCGTAACTCGGCTTCGCATTTTCGGCATAGGCGCTGGCGGCCGCCAGCGCGAAACAGGGGAGAAGGGATACACGCGCCAACGCGCGAATTAATGTCGAGCGCATAAGAATAGCGTCCAAAATTTTTCAGATCGCGTCGCCCTGGTTTTTGCAGGGTGGCGCACCAAGCCGAACCCCCTCCTGCGCGGCGTGAGCATCGGCGATTCATGATTGTCTATCTAGTACATAAAATTGATAGACTATGCAAGTTAAAGGGAGAGACTGCCTGTGCGCGACGCGAGGCTCGCCAGCACGCCATCACTTTCGGGCTGAACAAGGATTTTTAAGCGTCATCAATCCCGCTTCGAACTTGGTCGGATCGCTGGAGCGATCTTTTGCCGCACTTTAGAACTCCCGGGCGCAACGGGCGCAATGGCTCGAAGATATTGATGGCGAAGGGAATGAAGGGCAAACCTTCGCCTGGCGGAGGATTGGGGGAAACACCGCCGGCGCTACAGCGCGCGTGTCCGGGTTTCGGCTCACCCTCAATTTCCGACAGGATCGGCCACAGCTTCGGGCGCCAGGTGGCGCAAATCGCGGTGGCGGAGTTTGCTGTCGGCAGCTTCGATATTCCTCCGGTCGGGGGCGCGGGCGGGACATCGTAGACATATTAAAATATTAAGTCTATAGCTTAAGTGTGTACTTTCGACCGGCCGCAGTGGTCTCACCCTCGGGGTCGAGAAATGCCCACGCCGGTCAGTTTTAGGCGGTTTCGCCGGTTTGGCTGGCGCGACGAAATTTGAGGATAGTAGAGTCATTTTAATGGCGACCGACACAACGCAGCAATCTCTCTCTGATTGGGACAACCGGCATTTTCTGCATCCTTGGGAGGGGATGGAAGACCTCGGAAAAAACAGCCGAACTTTCATCACTGGCGGCCAAGGGATCTATGTCACGACCACCGACGGCCAAAGGCTGATTGACGGCCCTGGCGGCATGTGGTGCGTTCAGCTCGGATATGGCAACGCCGAGATCGCCGAGGCCATCGCACAACAGGCGAAAGAACTCGGCTACTTCTCGCCCTTCTCGAACACGAGTCCGGTCAGCGCCCGTTTGGCTCACGAACTCGCCCGCCGCGCGCCGGGCGACCTTAACCACGTGTTCTTCACCACGGGCGGCTCCACCGCCGTCGACACGGCGCTGCGTTTCATTCACTTCCGCAACAACCTGCTCGACAAGCCGAGAAAGAAGGTCGTGATTACGCGCCGCAAGGCCTATCATGGTTCAACCTATCTGTCGGCAAGCGTCAGCGACACCGAGCGCACGCGCGTCTGGTTCGACCAAGACCACGAAAACGTGTGTTTCCTGCCCGACGTCAATCCGGTTCGTCGACGCGCCGGCGTGAGCGTGGAGGCTTTCCTTAACGAGAAGGTGGCCGATCTCGAAAACGCGATCTTGACGCTAGGGGCCGATCGGGTTGCGGCGTTCATCGCCGAGCCTATTCTGGCCTCGGGCGGCGTCATCGTGCCGCCGGAGGGCTATCACAAACGCTGCTTGGAAGTCTGCCGCCGGCACGACGTTCTCTACATTTCTGACGAGGTCGTCACGGGCTTTGGCCGGCTCGGCCACTGGTTCGCCTCCGAACCGGAGTTCGACATTGTCCCCGACATCATCATCTGCGCCAAGGGACTTACCTGCGGTTACGTACCGATGGGCGCCTGCATCATATCGGATCGCCTGATCGCCGATATATCCGGCGACAAGTCGAAGGGAGCGGTGTTTTCCGGCGGCTTCACCTATTCTGGCCATCCGGTGGCGGCGGCGGCGGCGCTGAAGACGATCGAGATCTTCGAGCGTGATGGCATCCTCGAGCATGTCCGCAACGTGACGCCGCTATTCGCCGAGCGCCTCGCCACCCTCGGCAAGCTGCCGATCGTCAACAGCACCCGAGGCAAGGGGCTGGTCGGTTGCGTCGAATGCGGCGACAACTCGTTGGCGATTGACCAGAAGGTCGGCGCCCAGATAGACCGGCGCTGCCAGGAGCTTGGCCTGATCCTGCGGCCTATCGTCAACATGTGCGTGTTCTCGCCACCGCTGATCATCACCGCGGACGAAATCAACAAAATGTTCGACATCCTCGAACGAGGCATCCGAATCGCCTCTGACGACCTGATGAGGCAAGGACTCAAGATCGCCTGACTTCTTGGGTGTCGGTGTCTGACTCCAATGTTTGAGGCTGGCGCAGCTTCTCGGCCGACGCCGCAGGCCACAAGGAAGCTGCATAAATCAAGGCGATGCCGAACACGCGCTGGCCGACCAGCGTGGCCACCGTGTGACGCTGCGTTTGCGCCCCAATTTCGGGCATGCGGGCCACAGCGGTGGAATCGCCAGGCGCTACGACTCAGGCTCGCCGGCCGAAGGCCTCCAGCGCGGCGTGAAGCTCGGCATGTGCAAGCGCATGTTGCGCGAGTGGGATTCCCTGCGAGATGGCGTCCCATGCCTGCCGTATGCTTGCGGCGCCGCCACGCGGGCCCATCGGATGTCCGAAAACTCCGCGTCCCGGTACGAAACCGAAGTCCACGCTGCCAACCTTCCGGTAGACGCCCTCCAGGGTGCCTGCCCAATCGCTGCCGCCGGGCACGGGCAGGCAGGGCTTTATATGCCCCATGGGCTCCAGGCACGCGCGGACGCAGTCCAGAACCTCGTGCTCCGGCGTCATCATGCGGCTGCCGAAGCCCGGCATGATGACCGTGTCGAACCCTGCGAGCCGCTGCAGTCGGGTCAGCACCCGGGAATGAATACCGTAGCCCGAAAGCCGGCTGAATGCGGCAATGAATGGGAAATGCGCGATAAGTGGAACCGTGGCGTGCTTGCGCAGCATCCGAACGCCGCTCAATCCAACTGGCATTGCGTTGATGAGGAGCGCATTTGCGCCTTTCGCGACCGCGAGATCGTGGAGTTCCGCAAGCCGGTCCACCTCATCGGTAATATTGGCCAGATAGATCTTCGGAACGCCGGTCTCACGCTCCGCCCGGAGGCGCGCTTCACCCAACGCCGCGGCGCGCTCGCTGAGCGGGCACCAGTCGACGTCGGCCAGCATCTCATCGTCCTTGGCGATGTCGAGGCCGCCAAGCCAGCTTTGATAACCAAGCTCCGCGAAAGGCTCGGCGGGAAGCCCGATGTTCGGCTTGATGACACCGAAAAAGATGGGGCGGCCGAAGGCTTGCAGGCGCTCGCGCAAACCGGCGACGCCGAACCTCGGCCCCTCGAATGCCGCGAGGTAGGAGTCCGGAAAGCGGATATCCTGCAGCCGGATCAGGGGAATGCCGGGCGAGAAGAAAACGCCTTCGCCACAGACAGCGGAAAGCAGATTGGGAATGCGCGGCCCGAAATTGCCATGCGGGTGGGCGATTGTGGCGCGCACCGCGTGCACTGGACCCTGGACCGCGCACTCGACCGGGATGCTGAACCCGGAAGGGCGCGGCTCGGATTCCAAGTCGAGCACCTTCGCCGCGAAGCGCGGGCGGAAGTCTTCGTCGACGCCGACGCGACGCCATTGCGCCGTGGATTGCTCGCTGCAAAGATGTGCGGCGGCTTCGCGCGGATCGCCAGCGCATTCGAAGGTGAAATCAAGCTCGATGTAGTCTTCGGGATTGAGATCACCCCGCTTGGCGTAGAAGCCCGCAATATCGCCCGGCGTCATGATCAACTTTCTCCCATGATTTGAAGCTCAAGCCCGCGACGTTCCCTCGGGCCATCAAGTTCAATAAAAAAGATGGCCTGCCAGCTGCCGAGGATCATCTCGCCGTCCGCAACCGGAATGCTCTCGGATGAATTCATGAGAAGCCCGAGGATGTGCGAGTGAGCGTTGTCGCGTCCGTCCACGGCGACGAGATTGTGCAGCCAGTCTCCATCGCGGGGCACAAATCGCTTCAGCCAGGTCACCATGTCCTTTTGCAGCTGCGGCTCGCGCTCATTCACATTGACCCGCGCCGTCGTATGAAGCGACGTCACGGTCAGAAGACCCTCGCGAATTCCGGTCGTTTTCAGCCAATCGCGGACCTGTCCTGTAATATCGAGGATCTGGATCGGCTCGACGGTCTCGAACTCGGTCCGCGTTCTTAGGATTTTCATCGGGTCACCTGGGGGGCGGGAAGCAAGCCGGATGTTTATCCCGCAAGCTTTTGATAGGCAAACTCTACGATGGAAGCCGTCGGCGGGAACCCGTCGTAGAACGAATGGCAGGTGTGGGAATTCAAGCGGCCGATGGACCCGGTTGTCGAGGCGTACGCATGCTGATCGATGAGGAGGGCTCCTCCGACACGGCGGCTGTCGGTGAAGCCTCCACCGTCACCTCGCGGCCGACGATCCACAATTTGTTCACGAACGCCGCGTTGATATTCGAACTCATGCGCCAACAGCCTCGGCGCGGCGCGACAATTCATAAAGAACAATGGCGGCCGCCGTGGAGACGTTGATCGAGTTCGCCATGCCGCGCATCGGGATCTCGATGACGGCGTCAGCGAGATCAACGACGTCCTGGGACACGCCATCGAACTCGCCGCCGAGGACGAGACACAGCGGGAACTTCGGCATGAAAGCCTCAGGCGGAATGCTGTTGGACGCCAATTCGACAACGGCGATCTGGTATCCGTCGTCCCTAGCGCCAAGGACGGCGTCTGCAGCCGACGTTTCTTGAGACCAGGGCGTCCAATACTGAGTTCCACACGCGGCCTGCCCCAGATTTCGTTTGCTCAGGTCGACTTCGACCCCGGTGATGATCAGTCGCTCCGCGAGCATCGCGTCGCAAAGCCGAAACATCGCGCCGATGTTGTAGGCCTGCGTCACGCGGTCGAGAACAACGCGAATTGGCAGGCGCGGTTTGGCGATGAAGGCGGACCTGTCGCATTTCGATCGACGCAGTTCCGCCGTCGTCGAAACGAGATGCCTTGTCTCTGTCTTCATTTCCTCGCTCGTACAAAATCGGGGGCAGATGATCGTCGACGCCTATGCGTTATCAAAGAGGTAAAAATGCCTTGAGTAGCGTCAGCAGGATCACCGCACCGGCGAAGAGGAGCCATGCCCTGCGGGAGTCCTTGCGGGCCTTCGTCTCCTCGGTCTCCCTGGCCGACATTGGCGGCGTTTTCCCGTTCAGTCGCTTGCGCTCGCGGATGGCGTTCGGATCGAATTTGTATACGTTTGACATTCGTTGCCCCAGTTTCTTCGCTCGCTTGACCTGATCGGCCGTCGGCGCATCATGGCCGCGCATGTAGCAAAATACATTCAGTTCATCGAGCTGCAACGCGACAATTATGAAGGCCGCTTACCGACAATTAGACTGGCCAAAATGGGCTGTCGTCGAGTAGCGATGATGACGTTATTTGTATAATTGTCGTTTGGAAAGAGGGTATCGTGACGACAATTACTCTAATTGACGCTGATGGTTTTCTGCTTCGGTCTCGGTAATTGTCGATAGTGGTTTTTGCGAGCGACAATTACACTTCAATGAGGCTGATGTGACGCCATGGCCTGTTAAGCCAAGATTGGTGCTTCCTCCCTTTCGGCTCTGCGGGCTGCGGAGCGCTCCCGGTAGCTTTCAGGGCTGTTCAGTTCTCTAGACTTTGAGGGAGCTTTAGGATTCCCGCGGGCGAAAATGTGTGAATCTATCAACGACAACCCGAATCGGAGGTTGTCGGATGGCGGTGTCGCTGCTTGAGATTTTGCGCTCGGTTCCAGATCATCGTCGACGGGAAGGCCAGCGGTTTGAGTTGGCGACCGTGCTGCTTTACGCGATCCTGGCCATGGTCGCCGGCGCCAATTCCTATCGGCAACTGCATGAGTTCATTCGCATTCATCGACAGCGACTGAACAAAGCCTTCAAACTGAACTTGCGCTATGCGCCGTCCTATTCGGGCCTTCGGCTGATTTTGCAAGGGATCGACCCAACGGCTCTGGAGGAAGCGTTCCGCCGCCATGCC
>NZ_NHSJ01000011.1 GCF_002937075.1 Rhodoblastus sphagnicola | reverse complement strand
CCCAACGCATTGCCGTGACGCAGGGGATGACCGCGAGTGAGACTCAGCCTCCGAGATCCCGGGTCGAAAAACTCTCGGCCTTCGTCGCCGAGTTCGGCGCTCCTCGCGTACCCTTGGCGTAAATCCTCTCGCGAAACAGCTGGGCACGACGTGCGCTCCACCTGACTTTCTTATCGCATTGACGGTGATGAAGGACCCGCGACAGGTTCGTCGTCTTGCTGCGGCGATTGAGGCGCGCGGGACGTTGTTGAATCACCTGGACGAATGGCGTCCCGCCGTGAGCGAAGATGCTCCGTCAGGAATTCGCCAGCCTCGCGCAGGCGTTCCACGGCCTCATCGACCATCGCCTTGAGCGTGACGCGCTGGTCCGAAAACGCCTCGCGGGCGAGGCCTTCCTCGAATGCTTTCCGCGCGTGGGCGCCCAGCATCGGTTTCGCGCGCTCTGCCTCGATGCGTTCCGCGTCATCCAGAACCTTGTGCTGCTTCAGCCCGTCAACGATCGCCTGATTGCGCTGCTTGCGGCCCTTGTCCAAGAGATCGATCGCCAGGGCTTTGTAGGGCTTTTGGGAAACATCCTTCTCCACGCGGCGCCAAAGATCATTCTCGTTGATCGGCGTGCGATCGCCAAGCGCGCGCGAGCGTTGCACGGCGGCGAGAATTGCTCCCTTCGAAATGACGGTGTGGGTGCGCGCGGTGGCGCGGCTTGCCGACCCATTCCCGCAGGGTGTGCGGCGAGCAGCCGATCTTGGCGCCAATCGATGACATCGCCGCCTAGCGCGAGGCGTGGTCGCCCTCGTGTTCCAAAACCATCCGAACCGCGCGGGCGCGAACCTCAGGTGAAAATCTATTGGTCGTATTGCTCATGACGGCTCCATCCTACTTGGGAGTTGGAGCCTTCGGCAAACCCGGCGCGGTTCAGGCGGATTACACCTTAAAATCCAAGCCCCACTGGTCCCACAAATGGGGTCCACTTCACATGACCTATCTGTATCACGCCGACCAGAGAACCAGCTTACGCCCAAGCCAACCGTAGAAAAGATGAATGGCGACCCCGATGGCCGCGAGCACCACGATGGCCGCAAAGAATTCTGGCATTTCCAACATTGATGAATGATAGACCAAACGGGTTCCGATTCCGCTCTGCCCTCCGGCCATCTCCGCTGCAACCGCCGTCAAGAGACCGAAGATGGAGCCAACGGTCAGGCCGGCAAGAACCATTGGCAATGATTGCGGGATGCGGATTTTGAGAAAGACCTGAAGCGGCGTCGCCCCAAACGAACGCGCCAGGGAAATTCGCATTTCATCGGTACGGCGAAAGCCGGTTACCGAATTCAGCATGACCATCGGTCCCGCGGCCAAGGCCACAGCGACGATGCGCGGCTCCGGTCCAAAGCCAAGGCGCAAGATCAGAAGGGGAACCAGCGCAATCATTGGCGTTGTGACCAAGAGCACGATGTAGGGGGTGACGATCTTCTCGACGAACGGAAACTGGGTCACGATGATCGCGAGACTGAAGCCAATCGAAGCTCCGATGATGAAGCCTGAAATCAATTCGAACAGCGTTGTTGCGATATGCGGCAGCAGCGGCCAGAACCCGTGAACCAGGGCGGCGGTGATCGCACTTGGCGGCGGAAAGATATAGGGCGGCACATGCGCGAGCCGCAGACCCAGCTCCAGGCCGCCAATCAGCATCACGGCAACCGCGATAATGATGAACACCTCGTTGAGCGCCCGGCGGCGAAGCACGCTGGCGCCGACGGCGGAAAAGCCGGAAATTTCTGGAGCTTCGATCACGCTGTCGGCCATATTTTGTCTCCCTTAATAGGCAATCGCCCGGCGAATTCCGGCGATGAGGGTGAAGACTTCAGGCGTCGTCAAGACCTCGGCTGTGCGCGGCCTTGGAAGATTAATCTCGACAACTTTGCGGACACGACCGGGGCGCGGCGTCATCACGACAATGCGATCGGACAGCAACACCGCTTCTTCGATGTTGTGCGTCACCAGGATCATGGTCTTACCGGTCTCGATCCAAATATCTTGGAGCAACAGGTTCATGTCCTCCCGCGTAAAGGGATCAAGGGCGCTGAACGGTTCGTCCATCAGAAGCACCGAAGGTTCGGCGGCGAGCGCCCGAACGATGGAGGCGCGTTGTTGCATACCTCCTGACAGAGCCTTCGGAAAATGCCTTTCAAATCCCTCCAAACCGACCCGCTTGATGAGGCGGGCGATACGTTCCTTCGATCCATCCCTCTGGTCCCTCCGCAATTCCAGAGGGAAGGCGATATTTTCCGCAACTGTGCGCCACGGCAATAGGGTAGGCTCCTGAAAGATGCAGGCGATAGCCGGATGCGGCTTCAGGATTGGGTCGCCATCAAGCGAAACTGTCCCGCTGTCCAAGGCCTTGAGGCCCGCGATCGCCCACAGCAGGGTCGACTTCCCGCAGCCGCTCGGTCCGAGAAGGGACACAAACTCTCCCTCCCGAACCGAGAACGAAACGCTGTCCAAGGCTCTTACCCGATCTCTGCCGAAGTGATACGCCTTGGAGGCTGCCTGGACTTGGATCGAAAGCGTCACAGATACGCCACTGGGTTGCGGTTTCGAATTTCGGCGATATCCACGGCCCTATAAACGTCGGGCAACGGATAGGCTTCGGCCTGCGTCTTCAATGCCGCGTGGTCGAAATCGTTGGCATAGGCGATCAGGTCGTTCAGCACCACTTTTGACGCATCAATCGGCTTGGCAATGGTTCCGATCTTGAGCGCGACATCAAAGAATGCCTGATACTGGGAAATATCCTGATAGCCCCAGCCCTTGCTATCCGTGAACGGACCCCGAGTGACGTTGGAAAGCTGAACGATGTACTCGGTGCGTTGCGACGGCGTTCCGGATGCCGCGATGCTCGGAAACGCTTCGTCGACAATTGCCGCGGCGGCGCGAGGGTTGGCGTAGGCGAAGGCATAGCCCTTCGCCAAGCCACGGACATAGTCGGCATACAATTGCCGCTTGGCCGGATCCTTGAGCGCTGATTTCTTGACGATCTCGCCGTTAGCTGGGAATTTTGAGGTCTTGACCAACGACAGATAATCGAAGTCGAGACCTTTGGCGGTCCACTGTGAGCGCAAACCTTCCCATACCAGGGCGGCGTCTCCATTGCCGGCGGCCAGCGCTTGCGCCCAACCGGCCCCGGCTTCAACGGACGTCACCTTAGAGGGATCAACTCCAATCTGCGCCAGTTCGGCGTCGACAATCGGTTTCCAGCCGATGCTGCCGAGCAGAATGGACTTGCCAACCAGACCCAGGGGATCCTTGACGCTCTGGCCCTTGCGGAAGGCAAAGCTGAAAATGTCGACGGGGTGCTTGGCGAAGACGAAGGCGAGGTCGAGGCCCTTGTCGATCCCTAGCGCGAAAACGCCCGGAGCCGGCGAGCCAGAATCAGCCTTGTCCTGATCGACGAATTTAATGCTGGCGGCGCCGTCCTGCGGACCCGCCAGATAGTCCACCTTGAGATCGCCAAAAAAGCCCAGTTTCTCAGCAATTCGATAATGAAAATCGTCCGGTGTTTCGACGTAGCCGCGCGGGCTGATCCAGGTCAGTCGCTTGTCTGCGGCGAAGGCCGGGGCTCCCAAACCAGTCTGCAAAACGGTCAGCGTGGAGCCCAGGCCGGCGAGGCGAAGGAAACGACGCCGGCCGAGCGGGAGGAGATTGTTGATCGTCATGACTCTGACCCTTTGCAACCTTGTGAAGGTTAAAGTGGAGTGCGAAGGTAGTTGAGGAATTAATGTTTGGCGCAAAACGTTTTTGCGCTGTGCGACTAACCCTTGACGCTGATCGTGAAGAGAACCTGGCTTTGGTTGCGGTTTCCGCCAGGCGCGATGGCGGCCGTCGTCGTTCCAAGATTCCAGTATTTATAGGCGAGTGAAGCATTCCACTTGCCATATTGGTCCGGAATGAAGCTCAGCGGGATCGAGATCTGGGGGCCTCCGGCGAAGTAGCCGTAGCTCTGGCCTGCGTAGAACTTGCTACCTAGACCAAATGCGATAGGAATGGCAAAGTTGATCGGATATTTAGAGCCTGTAAAAAATGTGTAGTTCGGGCTGACGCCGGGCTCGAAATACCAGGCGTTCGGCTGAAGTCCAGAATGGGACTGTCCCGGCAGCTCGTAGAGAACGTTCAGATAAGGCTGCACCGAGAAGTTGGCGACGGTCAGCCCCGTGTCATCATAGGCCAAAGTGGCGTTGACCCAATTTCCGGGACCGTAGCCATGGCTGGGGGAAGCATAGTGATTGTATTTCGCGGTCAGCGTAAAGCGGTCCGCGAATTGAATTGCGAAGGATGGAATAAGGTCGATTTCAGTGAAATCGCGCTGAAAGCCGGTGTAGTTGGCGGAGGCCGGAACGCCAGCGGTGGTCAAGCTCGCCCAATATCCGATGCCCGCCGTGACGCTGTTGATGACCCCCCCGCCCTGATAGAGTTTGTAGTAAAGGTCGCCATAGGGCTCGAACACAGCGCCCTTTTTGCTGATGAACACGCCGCGCTCAACATAATAATTGGTCAAAAGCACACCCGCGTCCCACGAAAACGGTGAGGCTGGCGCAGGCGCGGTGATGGCCGCTTTGGTCGAGTCGCTGAGATCGGCGGCTCCGGCGAAGGACGAGGTGGAGATGGCCGCGACGGTCGCCAGACCGCCACGCAAGATGAGTGATTGGACTTGCGCCTTCATGAGTGAGCCGATGCCTCGTTGTTCGTTCATGGAGTGGGAGACGAACTCGCCTCCCACGATTTCCGCGGTTGAGAGACAGGTCGTCGGTCACCGCGAGGGCAATGATATATATATATAATATGAAGTCGATAGTTTTAATATAATTTATAACCACCAAGCTTCGGGTGTTGCGAGAATAGCACATCTCAGCGACCCGCTCTGGCTCCCCTTGGACGCCAGAGCGGGCGGCGGTCGCTCGGAGGTCATTTTCGCTTGTGATCTCACTAAAAATACGTTAATTGATAGACTTACTAGTTTTTGCATGGACCCGCTGCCGTCCCGGCAAAGGCCTGCCCGACGACCCGCGAAAGTTCGATCCCCCGTCCCTTGATGTAAGGAAGCGAGAGCATTGATGACCGTCGGCATATTGGGAGCCAGCGCGCTTGATCTTCCTGAGGCCGCCGAGGCGGCCAATCGCATCGCGCAGCCCCCCCACGAGAGATCGTCAAGTTCGGACGCGCCTCCGCCCGCCGCGTTGCGGCTTGAGGACATTTCCTTGTCCTTTGGTGGCGTCGTCGCCGTGGCCGATGTCGATCTCGTCGTGCAAGCCGGCGAAATCCGCGCAATCATTGGTCCAAACGGCGCCGGCAAAAGCTCGCTGATCAATGTCATCAGCGGAATCTATCAGCCCGACAGCGGCAGGGTCTGGATCGGCGGACTTGGTTTCGTTCAGACTCCAACCGAAAAACTGGCGCAGCTGGGCGTTGCGCGCACATTTCAAAATCTGGCGCTTTTCCCGGGGCTCAGCGCTTTCGACAATATTGCGATCGGGCGGGTCGCCGTCCGCCGCGCCAATTTCGTCGAGCAGATTATCGGCCTAGGGCGCGCGCGCCGGGAAAAAGAGGACGCCCGCGCGCGCGCCGAGGCGATCATCGAATTTCTCGATCTCAAGGGCGTCAGCCAGCGACTGGTCGCCACGCTACCTTATGGTTTGCAAAAGCGCGTCGAACTCGCAAGGGCGCTCGTCGCAACGCCGAAGCTTCTCCTGCTCGACGAACCCATGGCCGGCATGACCGCCACCGAAAAGCGGGAAATGGCGCAGTTCGTCCGCGCCGCGCGCGCCGAGTTCGGCATGGCCGTGGTTCTGATCGAGCACGACATTGGCGTCGTCATGGGACTCTCCGATCGGGTTGCTGTCCTCGATTATGGCCGCAAGATCGCCGACGGGACGCCAGCGGAGGTTCGCGCCGACCCGGTCGTCATCGACGCCTATCTTGGCGTCGCCCATGACCATGAACCGGTTGGAGCCGCCTGTGCTTGATTTCGATTACTCCTTCCTTGCCGAAGTTCTGGTCGGCGGCTTGCTGTCTGGCGTGATGTATTCACTTGTAGCGATCGGCTTCGTGCTGATCTACAAAACCTCAGGCGTCCTCAATTTCGCTCAGGGCGCGATGCTGCTGTTCGCGGCATTGACCTTTGTCAGCCTGGTCGAGCGGGGCGCGCCGTTTGCGCTCGCCTTGCTCATCACTTTCGCAATCATGGTGGCGCTGGGGATGGCGATCGAGCGCGTCGTGCTCCGCCCTCTGGTCAACAAGCCGCCGATCACGTTGTTTATGGCGACGTTGGGCTTGTCCTATGTCATCGAAGGCGCGGCCCAGCTGGCCTGGGGCACGCAGGTCCATGGCCTGGACCTGGGCATCGACGATACGCCGTTCGAAGTCGCGGGGATCTTGATCAGCAAGTTCGATCTGTTCGCCGCCGCCGTTGCCGCAACCATGGTCGCCTTCCTCACCGCATTCTTCCGCTACACGCGGATCGGCCTCGCTTTTCGCGCAGTGGCCGACGATCAGTTCGCGGCCTTCGCGGTCGGCTTGAAGCTTCCGCGCATATGGGCCACGGTCTGGGCTGCGGCGGGCGCCGTGGCGCTGGTCGCCGGGCTGCTGTGGGGCGCGCGACTGGGCGTGCAATTTTCGCTGTCGCTGGTCGTGTTGAAGGCTCTGCCTGTGCTGGTGCTGGGCGGGTTCGATTCGATCCTCGGCGCCATTGTCGCCGGCCTGCTCATCGGCGCCACCGAGAAACTCGCGGAAGTCTATATCGGCCCATTTTTCGGCGGCGGCATCGAGAGCTGGTTCGCCTATCTGGTCGCCCTCGCCTTCCTTCTCGTGCGTCCGGCCGGACTTTTCGGTCAAAAAATCGTCGAAAGGGCCTGAAACCATGTCAACTGCCGTTTTCGATCGCGCAGAAACGAAGTCCTGGCGGGTCCCCTCCTGGATCGGACCAATCGCGGTCCTCGCCGTCGCCTATGGCGTCATGCCCTTTATCGGGGGCGCCTATATTTTCGAAGCCATCCTGACGCCTTTCCTTGCCCTGTCGCTCGCCGCGGTCGGGCTCAACTTGCTGACCGGCTATGCCGGCCAGTTGTCGCTTGGATCCGCCGCCTTCATGGCGGTGGGCGCTTACGCCGCCTATAATTTCAATCTGCGCATCCATGAGCTGCCGCTGATCTTCAGCATTGCTCTAGGCGGGCTTTCCGCTTCCGCGATCGGCATCGCGTTCGGCCTGCCAAGCTTGCGATTGCGCGGTTTCTATCTTGCTGTCTCCACGCTCGCCGCGCAGTTTTTCGTCCAATGGGCGCTGACCAAATTCGGCTGGTTCTCCAATAACAACGCGTCAGGCGTGATCGACGCGCCGCCCCTCTCCATTCTTGGCGTCTCCTTCGATGACCCCGTTGGGCGCTATCTGTTCGCCTTGACCGTTGTAACCGTGCTGACGGCGCTCTCCTATCGGCTGGTTAACACGCAAACCGGACATAATTTCATCGCAGTGCGCGATAACGAACTTGCCGCAAGAGTGATCGGCATCCCGATTCTGAAGACCAAGCTGCTCGCCTTTGGAATTTCGTCCTTCATCATCGGCGTCGCCGGCGCGCTCTGGGCTTTCGCTTATTTGCGAACGGTCGAGCCCGCCGGGTTCAACCTCGACCGTTCCTTCGAGATTCTTTTCATCATCATCATTGGCGGGCTGGCCTCGATCCGTGGCGCGTTTTTCGGCGCCGCGCTGATCGTGGTGTTTCCCCTCATCCTGTCTCGCGTCGGCAGCTTACTGCTTGGCGGCCACTTCGATTCGGGCGTTCTCGACATGAGCCAGCGCATCGTTCTGGGCTCGCTCATTATCGTCTTCCTTATCGCCGAACCGGACGGCCTGACGGCCCTCTGGGACCGGCTAACGAAAGGGTTTAGCCGAACCAGCCGACAACAGCCTCAATGACCATGATCCCCTTCCTGTTCGCCCCTTGGAGACCTGCCGTGTCATATTTTGGAAGCCTGCGCACCATCGCGCGAACCGCCGTTTTGGCGATTTCGTTCGCAATTCCGATCGCCGCCCCGGCCAAGGCCGCCGAGCAGTATTTTCCGTTGCAGAGCTACCGCGTCGGCCCTTATGCCGCCGGCGGCACAGGCTTTTTTGGCGGCTTCATCGATTATTTGAACCTGGTCAACATCCGCGATGGCGGCGTCAATGGCGTGAAGCTGACCTGGGACGAATGCGAGACCCAATATGAGGTCGAGCGCGGCGTCGAATGCTACGAGCGCCAGAAAAGCCACCCCGCGATCGCCGCCTGGAATCCGCTCTCGGTCGGCATCGCCTACGCGATGATCGATCGGATCGCGCAGGACAAGACGCCGCTGATCACGATCAACCACGGCCGCACCGATTCAACCGACGGGCGCGTCTTTCCCTATGTGTTTCCGCTGCTCCTGAACCCCTATAGCGAAACGTCGGGCATTATCAACTATATCGCCGGCAAGGAGGGCGGCCTGGACAAGCTCAGGGGCAAGAAGATCGTCGTGCTCTATCACGGCTCTCCCTATGGCAAGGAGACGATCCCGATCTATGAATTGCTGGCGCAGAAATACGGGTTTACCGTGTCTCAGATCGAAGTGCCGCATCCTGGCAACGAGCAACAGGCGCAATGGCTGACCATTCGCCGCGAAAAGCCAGATTTCGTCGTGCTGCGCGGCTGGGGCGTGATGAACCCGGTGGCGTTGAAAACGGCGCAAAAGACCGGCTTTCCGGTCGACCATATCGTTGGCAACGTCTGGTCCAACTCTGAAGAAGACGTAATCCCGGCAGGCAGCGCCGCGAAGGGATATGTCGCGATCACTACCCAGGCTTCGGGCGCCGAATATCCCGTGCTCCAGGAGATCATCAAGACGGTCTATGGGGCCGGCAAGGGCAATCTGGATGACAAGAAGCGCATCGGCAGTGTCTATCACAATCTCGGGATCGTGAATGGCATTCTGAATGTCGAGGCGATCCGCATCGCCCAGGAGAAGTTCGGTCACCGCACTCTCACCGGCGATGAAGTGCGCTGGGGATTCGAGCACCTCAGGCTCGACGAAGTCCGTGTAGCGGCGCTGGGGGCCAAGGGGCTGTTCCATTCGATCAACGTCACCTGGGACAATCATGAAGGCGACGGTCGCGTGACTTTCCAGCAATGGGACGGCGCCAAATGGAAAGTCGTGTCCGACTGGATTTCTCCCGATTGGGCCCTGTTGCGCCCGATCATCGAGAAATCCGCAGCCGCCTATGCCGCCGAGCACGGAATCACGCCACGCACCGCCGCCGACGCGGAAACGGCAAGCCGCTGAACTCGTTTCAAAGGGCCGGCGGTTCGCGCGCTGGCCCTTTTCCTCCAGACAGATCGCGACCTTTCGCAGGAGTTCCACGTTCCATGTCGCAAGGTGAAATCCAACTCGTCGTCGACCGCCTCGAGGCGGTTTACAATCATGCGATCGTCGCTCTGCATGGGGTCAGCTTGACCATTCGCCGCGGGGAGATCCTCGCCTTGCTCGGAGCCAATGGCGCCGGAAAATCGACGACGCTCAAGTCAATCTCGAACCTGCTCCAGGCCGAGCGCGGCCAGATCACCAGGGGGTCGATCCATTTCGAAGGCATCGACGTTTTGCGCACCAGGCCCTCCGACCTTGTGCGCCATGGTCTGGTGCAGGTGCTGGAGGGGCGCCATTGCTTCCGCGCGCTCAATGTCGAGGAAAACCTGGTCACCGGCGGACTTGGGCGCGGTTCGAGCCGCGTCGAGATCGTCCAGGATCTCGAGCGGGTCTATTCGATTTTTCCTGGTCTCAAGGCGAAGAGGAGGGAGACATCCGGCCTCACTTCCGGCGGCGAGCAGCAGATGACCGCGATCGGGCGAGCATTGATGTCGAGGCCCCGCCTGCTCGTTCTCGACGAACCCTCCATGGGTTTGGCGCCGCTGATCATCAGGGACATTTTCCGCAAGCTCAAATCCCTGAATGAGTCGGAGGGGCTGTCGATTCTTCTCGCGGAGCAAAACTCCACAGTCGCTCTCCAATATGCCGACAGGGCGACGGTTCTGGAAAATGGCGTCGCCGTGCTGGAGGGCGCAGCCGAGGTCTTACGTAATCGCGACGACGTCAGGGCATTCTACCTTGGGGAACGTACTGTCTCGGACGAGGGATCCGTCTCAGCTGATCGGGCGGTGGACAATCCGCGCGCTTTCGAAACCATCGCCTGACACAAGACCCAATTGTTAATCGGCGCGGCAGCGTTACCACTCAGGCGCCAACTAATTCAACGTCTTACGACGTCGATCGCCATCCAGGCCCCACGCCGTTTCACACTCGCATGAGCAGCCAACATGAGCAAAATCAAACTGGTTTCGATTTCGGGAAGTCTGAGCAATCCGTCGCGCACGCGGGTTCTGGTCGATACGGCGGTCGAGGAGATTTCGCGCCGCCTGCCGGTCGACAGGATCGCGATCGACATCGCGGAGCTTGCGCCCGATCTCGCTGGCCTGATCGATTACAAAAAAATTCCGCCGCGCGTCGGCGCGGCGCTTGCCGCGATCACCAGCGCCGATCTGCTGGTCGTCGGCTCGCCGGTCTACAAGGGCTCGTTCACCGGCTTGTTCAAACATTTGATCGATTTTCTCGATCCCGGCGCGCTGGTCGGCGTTCCCGTGCTTCTGACGGCCACGGGCGGCAGTGATCGCCATGCGCTGGTGATCGAGCATCAACTGCGGCCGCTGTTCGGCTTTTTCCAGGCGCTGACCCTGCCGACCGGCGTTTTCGCGAGGGACGTCGATTTCGAGAACTACCGCCTGAATCGGCCCGAGGTCGAGGCGCGGCTGCGCCAGGCCGCCGACGAAGCGGCGGCGCTGGTCTTGCGCCGCCTTCCGGTCGCCGTCTGAGCGCCAGCGCTTTCCCGCGACTTGTCGCCAAAAATTTGAGGAGTTTTCCGTGACCGTTCATGACATTCGCAGCGCCATTCCCGACACAAGGGATCTGAAAGCGCGGTTCCAGCCGCTGTTCGACCGCATCGCCGCCGGCGCGATCAAGCGCGAGCGCGAACGCATCCTGCCGTTCGAGGAACTTTCCTGGCTCAAGGAGTCCGGCTTCACCGCGCTGCGGGTTCCGGTCGAATATGGCGGGCTTGGCGCGACGCTGCCGCAATTTTTCGATCTGCTGATCGACCTCGCCGCCGCTGACACCAATATCGCCCAGGCTTTGCGCGGTCATTTCGCGCTGGTCGAGGATCGTCTGGTCGCCCCGCGCAGCGAAGGCGAGGTCTGGCTCAAGCGTTTTGGCGCCGGCGAGACCGCCGGCAATGGCTGGACCGAAATCGGCGCGGTCAAGATCGGGGACACCAACACCAAGGTCACGCCGCAGGGCGAGAATTTTCGCGTCGACGGCGAAAAATATTATTCGACCGGCGCGATCTTCGCCGATTGGATCGACACCTATGCGACCCGCGCCGACAGCGGCGCGCCGGTCATCGCCATCGTGTCGACCCATCAGTCCGGCGTCGAACGTCGTGACGACTGGAACGGTTTTGGCCAACGCCTGACCGGCACCGGAACCACGCTCTACAAAGGCGCGACGGTCGAGGCCGAAGGGCTGATCCCGTTCGAGACCCGTTTCCGCTATCAGACCGCCTTTTATCAGCTGGTGCTGGATTCCGTGCTGGCCGGCGCGGCGCTGGCGGCGCTGCGCGAGGTTTCGGTTCTGGTGGGCGAGCGCAAGCGCGGTTTTTCGCACGGCTCGGGCGGTCCGGTTCGTCATGATTATCAGGTGCTGCAGGTGGTCGGCCGCGCCCGCGCCTTCGCTTTCGCCGCCCGCGCCGCCACGATCGAGGCCGCCCGCGCCGCGCAACGCGCCTATGAAACCTCGCAAGGCGCCGACAAGGCCGCCGATGACGCCGCGAATGTCGAGGCGGAACTCGCTTCCGCCGCGGCGCAGGTCAGCGGCGCCGAGCTGGCCTTGCGCGCGACCAGCGATCTGTTCAACGCGCTGAGCGCCTCGGCCTCGAATGAAGCGCTGGCGCTTGACCGCCATTGGCGCAACGCCCGCACGGCGGCGAGCCACAACCCCTTGATCTATAAGGAGCGCGTGCTCGGAGATCATGCGGTCAACGGAACCGAGCCGGTCTATGTCTGGCAGATCGGCGCCGTCGCCGGCTGACATCTTTTTCCTGCCCGCCCCTCGCGCGGCGCGCGAGGGCTTGCGGCGATCACGAGGCGCATCAATGAGCACGCAAAAGAAACGCATTATTCTCAACGCTTTCGATATGACCTGCGTCGGTCATCAGGCGGCTGGGACCTGGCGCCATCCCTCAAGCCAGGCCTCGCGCTACAATGATCTCGAATATTGGACCAATCTCGCGATCGAGCTCGAGCGCGGCGCGTTCGATGCGCTATTCATCGCCGATGTGGTCGGGGTCTATGACGTCTATCGCGGCTCGGCCGAGGCCGCGCTCGAAGACGCCGCCCAGGTGCCGGTCAATGATCCGTTCGGCGCCATTTCCGCCATGGCGGCGGTGACCAAAAATGTCGGGTTCGGCGTTACCGCGGCGGTCACCTTCGAGCATCCCTACCTGCTCGCCCGCCGCCTGTCGACGCTCGACCATCTGACCAAGGGCCGCGTCGCCTGGAATGTGGTGTCGTCCTATCTGAATTCGGCGGCGCGCAACATCGGACTCGACAATCAGATCGAGCATGACGCACGCTACGATCTCGCCGATGAATATATGGAGGTGGTCTACAAGCTGTGGGAAGGCAGTTGGGAGCCGGGCGCGGTGCTGCGCGACAAGGAAAAGGGCGTTTTTACCGACGCGTCAAAAGTTCATCCGATCCAGCATGACGGCAAATATTTCAAAGTGCCGGGCTTCCATCTGTGCGAGCCCTCGCCCCAGCGCACGCCGGTGATCTTTCAGGCCGGCGCCTCTTCGCGCGGTCGCCGTTTCGCCGCCCGCCACGCCGAGGCGATGTTCATCCTCGCCACCTCGCCGGAAACCGCCAAAAAACTGACGGACCAGATCCGCGCCGAAGTGCAGGCCGCCGGCCGCGAGCCCGACGCGCTGAGAATTTTTACCCTGCTGACGGTGATCACCGGCGCGACAGACGAGGCGGCGCAGCGCAAATATGAGGAATATCTGTCTTACGCCTCGGCCGAGGGCGCGCTGGCGCTTTATGGCGGTTGGACCGGGCTCGATTTCTCGTCGCTCGATCCTGACACGCCCTTGAGCGCGGTTGAAAACGACAGTCTGCGCACCACGCTGGAATCGCTGGCCGCCGACGGCGACGACTGGACGGTGCGCGACGTGATCCGCAAGCGCGCCATCGGCGGGCTTGGTCCGGTGCTGGTTGGCGGTCCGCGGAAAGTTGCCGACGAGCTCGAGCGTTGGGTCGATGAAGGCGGAGTCGATGGTTTTAATCTCGCTTATGCGATCACCCCGGCTTCGACCACCGATTTCATCGATTTCGTCGTGCCGGAGTTGCGCAAGCGCGGCCGCGCGCAAAGTGACTATGCGCCTGGCCTGTTCCGCGAAAAGCTTCTGGGCGACAAGGACGGTTGGGCGCGCAAAAGCCATCCGGCGGCCTATTGGCGCGAGTATTATGTCGGGCGCGAAAGCATCGCCGACGCCAGCCGCGGCCAGCGTTTCGAGCATCGCGACGCCGCCGAATGAGTTTCTTGCGACGGAGCCATATTGGCGCCGTCGTTTTGTCTTCGCTTTTTGGGGTCATCGATCACAAGCGTTGCGACGGACAAATTACGGCGCGTCGCCGAGATAGATGCGGTGCAGATCGTCGCGCGCGGCAAGCTCCGAGGCAGGCCCCGACAGGACGACCTTGCCGGCGTCGAGCACATAGGCGCGATGGGCGTGCTGCAGCGACAAGGCGGCATTTTGCTCGGCGAGCAGAAAGGCGACGCCGCTTTCGCGATTGAGCCGTCGAATGATCGCGAAAATTTCCTGCACAATGCGCGGAGCAAGCCCCATCGACGGCTCGTCGAGCAGAACCAGACGCGGCCGCGTCAACAAAGCCCGCCCGATCGCCAGCATTTGTTGCTCGCCGCCCGAGGTCAGGCCGGCAAAGGTTTTGCGCTTGTCCTTGAGCCTGGGGAACCAATCGTAGATCGCCTCGAGGCGGGCGCGAAGCTCGCGGCGTCCTGGCCGATGCAGAAAGGCGCCGGCGAGCAGGTTCTCCTCGACGGTCAGATGCGGAAAGACATGGCGGCCTTCGAGCACATGGACGAGGCCGCGCGCAGCGAGTCGGTTGGCGGCGACGCCGATGGCGTCCGCGCCGTCAAACAGGATCCGGCCGCGTCGCAAGGCGGCGCGGTCAAGAGCGGCGAGGCCGGAGATCGCCTTCAAAACCGTGCTCTTGCCGGCGCCATTGGCGCCAAGCAAGGCCACGATTTCATGGGCGCCGACGTGAAGCGATATGTCGGAGACCGCGAGCTGCGCGCCGCCATAGGCGACCTCGACGCTCCGGACTTCGAGCAGGCCCGCCGCGTTGGCGGCGGGCGCAAGCGGGGCGAGTTCTGTCATTTTTCCTCCCTGCGCAACGCTCGAAATCGTGCGGGGGCGCTCATTGCGCGATGGCGCGCAGGGCGACGCCATGGTCTTTGGCATAGGTTTGAGCCTTGGCGTCGATCAAAGGCCGCACCGTGTCGCGATCAGCCTTGATCCAGTTGCTGACCAGCGTCCACTTCTGGCCGTCCCATTGTTGGACGCGCACCGAGCCGCCGCCTTCGTGGTCGGTCGGCGTCAGCTTGAGCGTCTGGGACAGGCCGTCAAAACCAGCGCGCTTCAATTCGGCGTCGTCAAGATCAAAATGCTCAAGCGCCCATTGCGGTCCCGGGTGCGCTGACACGTATCCGTTTTGATCAAGCGGCTTTTGGCTGCCATTTTCGGTTGGCGCGCAGCAAGTCGTTTGCAAGCACGATCAGCTTTCGCATGATCGCCGTGATGGCGACCTTCGCGGGCTTTCCAGCGGCGATGAGCTGTCGGTACTTCGCTTTCAGGTCAGGATTGAACCTTATGGCGACGAGGGCGAGCATGTAGAGGGCGGTCCGGACGTTGGCCCGGCCGCCGCGAATGAAGGCGCGGCCGGTCCAACGTCCGGACTGCCGCGCAATCGGCGCAAGGCCAGCCAGGCTTGCGACCTGGCCCTGTTCGAGAGAACCGAGTTCCGGCATTTCGATGAGCAAGGCGAAGGCCGTGACCTTCGAGATCCCCGGAATGCTCGTCACGATTGCAAAGCGATCGGCCAGATTGGCGTCGGCTTCGATGATCTCGACGATTGCGGCCTCGATCGCCGCGATCTGGCGCTCGATCTGTTCGAGACGCCGAGCGTTGTGGCGCTTCAGAAGCGACAAGGTCAGCGCCTTGGCGCGGTTCTTGGCGGCGGTTCGATCTTTCACCAAGGCTTCGCGCGCAAGGTGAAGCTCCTTGAGTTCGAGCAAGATTTCGCTGCGGGCCGGACGCGTCTCCAACTCCAGCAACGCGCCCATGCGCGCCAGTATGGCCGCGTCGAGGCTGTCGGTCTTGGCGAGCTTGCCCGTCGCCTAGGCAAAGCGGCGCGCCTGCCCCGGATTGACCTTGGCGAAAGGGACGTCGGCGGCGCCCAGCGCGCGCTCCAGCGCTTGATGGTAAGGGCCGGTCGGCTCAAAGACGACGCGCTGGACAGGCGTTTGCGCCAGCCATTTGATCAGCGCCTTGTGGCCGCCTTTGTCGTTGGCGAAACGCCGGCTCGCGCCGTCGGCCAGCCGGTGGGCGTCGAGATGGTCTTTCGAGACATCGACGCCGATGGTATCATTCTGCATCTTTTCCGCGCCTCTGCTTGTCATCCGGGGCTCTCCCCCAGGTATCCGTTCAGGCCAAAGGAAAAGACGAGGGCGATCAAACTCCAGATCGACCCGTCAAACCGTCGGCATAGCCTCGATCCGACCCTCGCCGCTGGGAGAGGGCAGCTACCCGATTGTGTTTTGTACATTATTTGGCGACGCGCAGTTGGTGAGCCCACGATTTCACTGCTGTCCATGCCGGAAAGGAAACGGAAGCGCCACCGTGTCGCCGCTTACGGAGATCATTCCCGATCACGTCGCGCCGGAGCGGCTTTATCTGGAGACGCGCTGGGCCTCGCTCGTTTCCTATGCCGGTGCGGTCGGGATCATGGGCGACATCCTGCCGATCGAAGCTGGCGTTAACGCCACAACGGTGCGGCGGCATGTCCTGCGGGTCGCCGAGCGCACCGAAGCAGAACTGCCGAAAGACCGATGTTCTTTCATAGAGGGCGGTCCATTGGATTGGGAGGCGTTGCCAATCCCGGACGGACGCATCGTCGTCGGCCCTGATGGCGGCTATGTCCGCGATTGGACCGAGAGGAAGAGCAATTTCGAAATCATTGTCGGACGTTCGATGCCGGAGGACGGCTCCTCTCGCTATGTCGGTTTCGTCCATGGTTTCGATCGGAAGCCGAAGCGCCGTCTTGTCGATATGCTGGAAAGCCGAGGAATGCAGGCGAATCAAGACATCACTTTCCTGACCGACGGCGGCGAAGAGGTTCGGTCGCTCACGGAGAGCATCAGCCCTTGCAGCGAGCATGTTCTCGACTGGTTTCACATCACCATGCGAATAACTGTGCTCGGCCAGTTTGCGAAAGGCGTCGCGCAATACGACGAGGAGGCTGGCGCCCGTCTGATAGCGGATCTCGATCGAATTAAATGGAAATTATGGCACGAAAATACGAGCGGCGCCCAAGATGTAATCGAAGACTTTGCGGGAGACCTCTTCAGTCTCGAATCGGACTATCCAAATCTGCGCAAATTCGTCACCGCCGCCCGCGAATTCGCCGTCTATATCGCCTCGAACACGGCCAGCCTCATAAATTATGGCGAACGGTATCGATCCGGCGAGCGCATTTCCTCGGCTTTCGCGGAGGCGACGGTCAACGCCGAGGTGAGCAAGCGGTTCGCCAAAAAGCAGCAGATGCAATGGACCCGGCGCGGCGCGCATCTTCTCTTGCAGACCCGCACCCGGACGCGCGACGGAACGTTGCGGCCAACCTTTGAACGCGGGTTTCCGGGACTGGCCGGCAACAACACGGATAGCGCTATTCAGGCCGAAGCGGCGCGACCGCCCCACACTTTGGCGTGCTCCCTCGCGGACCTGGGTCCAGAGTGACTTTTTTGCGCGAATCGCGAAGCGATCCAGCGGAAACCGTATGAGATCGAAAACCTTCGCCGGCGCCCCGTCGCGATGTCACACCGCGTGGGTCGGAACTCTCGCTTACATACAAGAGGTAAAAAGAACTTTCTCGATAGAATTAGTTGACTTACACGTATTAAAGACGCTAATTAGCTATCGCAGAAGCGAAAATTACCCGAACAGGGTTTTCGCCGTTCTGTGGCGGCTCAGCCGGATGGCGGAGCGCCGCTTGCAGGGTCCTTTGCCCTCAGGCTTGCCTTTTGGAACGGGCCGCGCCCCAGGGAACCTCGACCATGACTTATCTCGATGCTTCGCTTGTTCGTTACGCCAAATTCAAGATCGAGCCCCATTCGCCGCTGATCGGCGCCACGGTTCACGGGGTAGACCTTTCAGACGTTTCGGAAGAAGCCCTGCGCGCCGACTTGCGGAAGGCGTTGGCGGAATTCCAGGTGCTGTTTTTCCGCAAGCAGACGCTGACGCCGGAGCAGCATGTGGCTATCGCGCGTGTCTTTGGTGATCCGGAAAAAGCCAAGGCGTTTTTCCCGCGCCTTAACGGGTACAATGCCGTCGAGATCATCGAAACCGCGCCGAATGTGCCACGCTATGGCGTCGATCAATGGCATTCGGACATCAGCTTCTACCACAACCCGCCGACTGGCACGGTTCTCTATTCACGGAAGATTCCACAACTCGGCGCCGACACGGTCTGGGCGAGCGCAACCCGCGCCTATGAACTGTTGCCGGAAGGCCTGAAGACCTGGCTGGAGACGCTCGAAGCCGTGCACAGCTTCGAGCATAGCGGCTGGCCGGCTTATTTCGACCAGATCGAAAACGGCCGCGACCTTTACGACAAGGCGCGCTCGGAATACCTTCCGGTCGTTCATCCGGTCGTGCGCACGCATCCGGTGACGGGCAAGAAAATCCTCTACGTGAATCCGAATTTCACCGACCGCGTCAAGGGGCTTTCACGACAGGAGAGCGACGGCCTCCTCACGCTTCTGTTCGGCTTGTTCGAGAAGCCGGAAGTGCAGGTCCGGCTGCGCTGGGAGCTGGACACGGTGGTGATCTGGGACAATCGCGCCACGGTGCATTACGCCGTAAACGATTATGTCGGGGAGCGCCTGCTGCATCGCGTCACATTCGGCGAAGACAAGGCGTTCTGAGTCATTTGGCGGGTCCCGTCCCCTGTCGGACGGGACCCGCACACGACGAAAACCGCCGTCGTGATGGAACAGACGATACGCGGCTGGCGCTCCGGGCGAGGCCAAGGCCAAAGCCAGCTACGCCCAGATAGCGATCCATGGGGGGGTGGCTGACCTGGATTGGTATGCTTGCTTTCAGGCGGCCTCCTGGCGGCGCGTGAAGTAATCATTGATCTCGCCCTAAAGCTGCTTCAGGCGATCTTGCGGGATCGCGCAGATTCCCTCATAGGCTTCGGTGAAATGGACACGCTCGTGGTCGAGCGCGAAGGGCTGTAACCGCCCCTCCGCGACCAAGTCGTCGTAAAGCAGCGATCCCGGCAGCGGGCTGTAAATGCTTCAGATCCAGCGATCAAGATCCAGTTCCTTGGCCAGTTCGAACGTCTGGCGTACATCGTCCTCGTCTTGGCCGGGAATACCGATCATGAAGAAGGCGAACATGCGGACATGCTGACTGCGATGGTCGCCAATGCGCCGCCGGCAGCCCGGCGGATGACCGGCTCCTCACCCCAGTGAGGGCTCCTGCTGACGACATCGAACGTCTGCCCCGGGACGGATGGAAGGGCGGCGATCGACACGGTAAGTTCGGTGGTTCCCACACGGGCTGCAGTTGACGACTTTATCCAGGGCCAAAGTGGAGGCCGGCGCGCGCATCGCCCAGACCTATATTCTCGGGCGGTTGCGCCGACAGCGCACATCATCAAAAGCGACACCGAAGCCATCGCCGTGGCCGTAAAGCTCGCCGTCGAATTCGAGCTTGGAGTGACGCGTCACGTCGCCGCGCCTGCAACCTGCGGCATTGGAAGCAAAACAGCGCGGCGTCTGCACCATATGCAGCAGATCATTTTTTTGAATCATAACAAATATATAGAGTTTCACTTGGCACGCGCCTTGCTCATTGGTCACCACTGCCGCGGCGCATGCTCGTCGCCGGTTCTTAAGCGTCTCAACCGACGTGACAGAGACCGGCGCGCCCGATGTTCGGGATGAAGGCGCGATCCACAGGCCGGGAATGGAGTTGCGCATGAAGTCCGTCTGGCAAAAGTTTGCCCTCTCACATATCGCCGCGCCCTCCCGCGGGCTTGAGGCCGATGCCGATTTAGAGACGCGGTTTTTCGACTCTAACCCGACTTTTTGCGCGCTAAATTCCTAGTTATTCTATGTATTAAATAATATTATTACGCACATTTTCACCTTCGCATCCGCCACGCAAAAGCCCGAGCATTTCCGCCCCAAACCTTAGAAAAGGCATCCCATGAACCGCTTATCCTCCGGCCTGCCGCGGCTCAACGGCCTGACCGCCGTTCTCCTCACGCTCGGCCATAAATGCAGGAACCTCGGCGCGACGGCCGCCGCCGCAGCGCCCAATCACCGCAACACCCAAAATCAGGTCCTGTTTTCGCTCGACTGGACGTCCTGAGCGCCCGCCGACGCCCGTACAGGCGTCGGCCAAATAATCTGTCCGAAAATCGCGAGACCAGCCATGACCCGCCAAATCCGCTTCAACGCTTTTGAGATGAATTGCGTCGGCCATCAATCGCCCGGCCTGTGGCGCCATCCGCGCGACCGCTCCTGGCAATATAAAGACCTCGAATATTGGACTGACCTCGCCAAATTGCTCGAAACCGGCTTTTTCGACGCCATCTTCATCGCCGACGTCATCGGCTATTATGACGTCTATAAGGGCAATCTCGACAATGCCTTGCTGCAGGGCGTGCAGATCCCCGTCAATGATCCGCTCCAGCTCGCCAATCCGATCGCGCTGGCGACCGAGCATCTTGGCATCGGGATCACCGCTTCGACCTCGTTCGAACATCCCTATACATTCGCGCGCCGGCTTTCGACCGCCGACCACCACACCAAGGGGCGGGTCGGCTGGAACATCGTGACCTCTTATCTCGAGAGCGGCGCGAAAAACATCGGCCAGGGCGGCTTGCGCACTCATGACAACCGCTATGACGTCGCCGCCGAATATGTCGAGGTGCTGTATAAATTATTCGAAGGCTCGTGGGAGGAGGGCGCGGTCTTGCGCGATCGCGAGCGCGGCGTTTTCGCCGATCCAGCCAAGATCCACGAGATCGGCCACAAGGGCAAATATTTTGAGGTTCCGGGCTATCATTTATGCGAGCCTTCGCCGCAGCGCACCCCCGTGCTGTTCCAGGCCGGCGCCTCGGGCGCAGGAAAACAGTTCGCGGCCGGCCATGCCGAATGCGTGTTCATTTCGACGCCGCTGAAGGACGCAACCCGCGCCTATGTCGCCGAAATCCGCCGCCGCGCCGCCGAACAGGGCCGCGATCCGCGCAAAGTTCTGGTCTATGCGATGGCGACCATCATCGTGGACGAGACCGACGCCAAGGCCCGCGCCAAATATGAGGATTATGCCCGCTACGCCTCCTATGACGGCGCGCTGGTGCTGATGTCGGGTTGGACCGGCATTGATTTCGGCCATTATCTGCCCACCGACACGGTGCGCAAGGTCGAGACCAATGCGATCATTTCCGCGGTCGAACATCTCGCCGAGGGCGACAAGGCCTGGACGATTGAGGAGTTGGCGCGCTGGGGCGGCATTGGCGGTCTGGGACCGTTGTTCGTCGGCTCGCCCTCGACCATCGCTGATCTTTTGCAGGACTGGGTCGAGGCGACCGATATCGACGGATTTAATCTTGCCTATGCGCTGGCCCATGACAGTTTTGCCGATGTGATCGGCTATGTCGTGCCCGAGTTGCAGCGCCGCGGCGCCTATGCCTCCGGCTATCGCAACGGCACCCTGCGCGAAAAACTGTTCGGCGACGGGCCTTATCTGCCCAAAACCCATCCCGCTGACCGCTATCGCGATATTGAGCGCGTCAAGCGCGAACAGTCCGCGCTGCACGCCGCGAAACAGGCTGAGCCGCAAGACGCATGAACGACTGGCGCCCTTCCCTCACAATTGAGTGACACCATGACCGCCGCCGCCTTGTCCGCGCTTGACGTCAAAAATATTTCGCTTTCCTTCAAGGGCGTCAAAGCGATCTCCGAGCTTAGTTTTCGCGTTGAAAAAGGCGAAATCTGCGCGCTGATCGGCCCCAATGGCGCGGGAAAAAGCTCGCTGCTCAATATCTTGAATGGTGTTTACGCCCCCGACAGCGGCGAATTCATCTTCGAGGGCGAGCCGCTGCGCGACATTCACCCGCTTGAGGCGGCGCGGCGCGGCATCGGTCGCTGTTTTCAGAACAATGCGCTGTTTTCCGGCATGAGCGTCATCGACAATGTCATCGTCGGCCTGTCGCGTCACGCCCGCGCCTCGCTGATCGAGGAGGCGCTCGGCTTGCCGCGCGCCCGCGTCCAGGCGCGCGAATTCCGCGCCCGGGCGCTCGAAACGCTCAAACTTTTCGATTTGGAGCGTCACGCCGAAGTGATCGTGCGCGCTTTGCCTTATGGCGTGCAGAAAAAGGTCGAACTCGCCCGGGCTCTGGTCGGCGGTCCGCGCCTGTTGCTGCTCGACGAACCGCTCGCCGGCATGAACGCCGAAGAAAAACAGGAGATCGCGGCGATCATCGCCCGGCTCAACCGAGATCTCAAGCTCACCATCATCTTGATCGAGCACGATCTCGGCATCGTGCTGAAGCTCGCCGACCATGTCGTCGTGCTCGATTACGGCAAAAAACTCGCCGATGGGCCGCCCGACGCGATCCGCGACAATCCCGACGTCATCGCCGCCTATATCGGCGCGCCGCATGGAGAACTCGCCGCATGAGCGCCTTTCTCGAAACCCTGATCGGAGGCCTGCTCGCCGGCACGATGTATTCGCTGGTCGCGATCGGCTTCGTGCTGATCTACAAGGCTTCGGGCGTTTTCAATTACGCGCAGGGCTCGCTCTTGCTGTTCGCCGCCCTGACTTTTGCGACGCTGACCGATCAAGGCGCGCCATTCATCGTTGCGCTTGCTGTCACCATCGCGGCTCTGGTCGTCGTCGCGGTCGCCATTGAGCGCCTGCTGTTGCGCCCGCTCGCCAATCGCAGTCCGATGACGCTGTTCATGGCGACGCTCGGCCTCTCTTATATTGTCGAAGGGACGGCGCAGGGCGTGATGGGCTCGCAAATTCGCGCGCTGGACATCGGCCTCGAGGACCGCCCGATCTTCCTCGGCGACATTCTGATCAGCCAGTTCGACCTCGTCGCCGCCGGCGTCGCCGTGGTTCTGGTCGGCGCGCTGTCGCTGATGTTCGACCGCACCCGGATCGGAATCTCCTTGCGGGCGGTCGCCGACGACACCCGCGCCGCGCTGTCGATTGGCGTCGACATCAATCACATCTGGCGCATCGTCTGGGCGGTCGCCGGTCTGGTCGGGCTCGTCGCCGGCCTGTTGTGGGGCTCGCGCCAGGGCGTGCAATTCTCGCTGTCGCTGGTGGTGCTGAAGGCGCTGCCGGTGCTGATCATCGGCGGCTTCACCTCCATCATCGGCTCGATTGTCGGCGGGCTGATCGTCGGCGCCGCCGAAGCTCTCGCCGAAACCTATCTCGGACCGTTGCTCGGCGGCGGGATCACGCCCTGGTTCGCCTATGTGCTGGCGCTGATCTTTCTGTTCATCCGACCCGCCGGCCTGTTCGGCGAACGTCAGATCGAAAGGGTTTGACCATGTCCGACATCGCCGCGCGCGGCGCGCCCCGCTTGCTGGCGCGCGACCCAGCGCGAAAACCCCTTTGGCTCGCAGCGGCCGTGATCGGCGCGCTGCTGGTCGCAGCCCTCCCCCTTGTCGCCTCCGAATATTGGCTCGACGCCATTGTCGCGCCGTTCCTGATCTTGTCGCTGGCCGGGCTCGGCTTGAATCTCTTGACCGGCTATGCCGGCCAGCTGTCGCTGGGATCCGGCGCCTTCATGATGGTCGGGGCCTATGCGTTTTTTGCTTTCGCCTTGCGTGCGCCGGAGCTGCCGGCGCCGCTCGCTCTGATCGCCGCCGGCCTGATTTCGGGCGCGACCGGCCTGCTGTTCGGTCTGCCCGCCTCGCGCATAAAAGGCTTTTACCTGATCGTCAGCACGCTGGCGACGCAGTTCTTTTTCGGCTGGCTGTTCTTGAAATTTCCGTGGTTTTACGACGGCGCCTCGTCGGGGACCATTGCGCTGCCGCACGCCCTCAGCCTGTTCGGAGTCGATCTCGGCGGCGCGCGCGGACGCTATTATGTCGTGCTGGTCGTGGTCGCGGCGCTGACCGCCCTCGCCGTCAATCTGGTTCGCGGCCAGACCGGGCGCAATTGGATGGCGGTCCGCGACATGGACACCGCTGCGGCGGTCGTCGGCGTGCCGACCGGAAAGGCCCGGTTGCAAGCTTTTGCGGTGTCGAGCTTCATCCTCGGCGTCGCCGGCGTCTTATGGGCCTTCGCCTATCTCGGCTCGGCCAGCGTACAGAGTTTCGATCTGACCCGCTCCTATCAGATCCTGTTCATCATCATCATTGGCGGTCTCGGCACGATCCGCGGCGCTTATTTCGGGGCCGCCTTCGTCAGCCTGCTGCCGCTGGCGCTCGACTGGCTGTCGCAACGCCTGTTCGCCGGCCATGTCGACGCCGGCCTGTTGCAAAATTTCCAGAAGGCGATTTTCGGTGTGCTGATCGTCTGGTTCCTGATCCGCGAACCGGAAGGCCTGGCCCGCCTGCTGCAGCGTCTGGTCGACGCGCTCGGCGCCAGATTTTTCCACCCCCGTTCCTGATCCTCCCCGTTGGTCCTCATGGAGAAGAAAATGAGAAACTTCTTGATCGCCGCGCTGATGGCCGGCGTCTCGTTCGCCGCGCTGCCGGGCGCGCCGGCACAAGCCGAAACCGCGCAATATGTGCCGCTGCCGACCTATCGCGTCGGCGCCTATGCCTCGTCGGGTGAGCTGTGGTGGGCCGGCGAAAAGGATTATTTCCGCTATATCAACGAGGTTGAAGGCGGTGTCGACGGCGTCAAGATCAGTTATGAGGAATTCGAGACCGAATGGAGCCCCGACCGCACCGTCGAGGTCTATGAGCGGGTCAAGGCCGGCAAGGACGGCTCGCCGCTCGCCTTTTTCTTCACCCATGGCACGCCCGCGACCTATGCGCTGCTGGAAAAAGCCGCCGTCGACAAGATCCCGCTGATCGATCCCGCGGGCGGCAAGACCGAGACCGTCGACGGCTTGGTCTTCCCCTATGCCTTCCCGCTGCTGTTCAGCTATTACAGCCAGGCCTCGACCGGCATCAATTACATCGCCCAGCGCGAAGGCGGTTTTGAAAAGCTCAAGGGCAAGAAGATCGCGACCGTCTATCACGACAGCGCCTATGGCCGCGCCAGCCAGCCGGCTATCGACTTGCTGGCGAAGAAATATGGTTTTGAGAATATCCAGATCCCGGTCGCCGATCCCGGCGTCGAGCAATCGCCGCAATGGCGCCAGATCCGCGAGGCCAAGCCCGATTGGGTGTTTTTGCGCACCTGGGGCGCTTCGACGCCGGTCGCGCTGAAGACCGCGGCGCGTTTCAGCTTCCCCGCCGACCACATCATCGGCGACGTCTGGGCGGGCTCCGAATCCGACGCCATTCCCGCGGGCGCCGCGGCGATCGGCTATTCGGCGCTGGCGCCCTATCCGGCCGGCGGCGATTTCGAGATCCATCGGCGGCTGAAAAAAAATATTCTGGATCAGGGCAAGTCGGATCTGCGCGATCCCAAATATTTTGGCGCGGTCAATTATAACGTCGGCCTGGTCAACGCCGCTCTCGCGGTGGAGGCGCTGCGCGTCGGCCACAAGAAATTCGGCGCAAGGCCGCTGAATGGCGAAGAGGGCCGCTGGGCCTTCGAACATTTGTCGATCGACGACGCCCGCCTCAAGGACATCGGCTTTTACGGCCTGCTGCAGCCGATCCGCATCACGCCGGAAGATCATGAAGGCGGAGGAGCGGCGCGCATCCAGAGCTGGGACGGCCAGAAGTGGGTGCTGAAGACCGATTGGATCAAGGCCGATCACGCGCTGCTCGACCCGCTGATCCGCCAAGGCGCCGAGCTCTACGCCAAGCAGCACGGCATTGCCGTGCGCAATCCGGCGACCGAAGCCGGTCCCAAATGAGCCGAACCGACCCCTCCCGCCGAAAGGGCGCCGCCATGTCCAGATTTATGTCCTCGCTGCTCGGCGCCGCCGCGCTCGGCCTCGCCCTGACGGTCAGCGCCGGGGCCGCCGAAACCACTCCCGGTCCCGACAGCAACAAGCAATTTTTTCCGATCGCCAGCTATCGCGTCGGCCCTTATGCCGCCGCCGCCACCGCGATCTGGGCCGGCCGCATCGATTATTACCGTTATATCAATGACGTCGAAGGCGGCATCAACGGCGTGCCGATCGTATGGCGCGAATGCGAGACCGAATGGACCGCCGAGAAGGGCATCGAATGCTATGAGCGCTTCAAGAAAGGTCTGAACGGCGCGCCGGTTTCGGCCTATTTCCCCAACGGCGCGCCGGCCGCCTATGCTCTGTCCGACCGCGCCGCGCAAGACCAGATCCCGCTGGTGACGCTGGCCTATGGCCGGACAGAAGCCACCGACGGTCGCGTCTTTCCCTATATTTTTCCGGTTGTCCTGACCTTTTATTCCGAGGCCTCGGCGTTGGTGAATTATATCGCCGAACGCGAAGGCGGCTTCGACAAGCTCAAGGGCAAGAAGATCGCCACCGTCTATCACGACAGCGCCTATGGCCGCGAAACGCTTGATCCCCTCGCGCTGCTAGCCAAAAGATACGGCTTTGAAAATATTCAGATTCCGGTCGCCGATCCCGGCGCCGAGCAATCGGCGCAATGGCGCGAGGTGCGCGAGAAAAAGCCGGATTGGGTGTTTTTGCGCACCTGGGGCGTCTCGACTCCCGTCGCAATCAAGACCGCTGCACGCTTCGGCTTCCCCGCCGACCGCATCATCGGCGACGTCTGGGCGAGTTCGGAAGGCGACGTGCTGCCGGCCGGCGACGCCGCCAAGGGGTTTTTGGCGCTGACCCCCTATCCGGCGGGAACGCAATTCGACATTTTGCAGCGGATCAAGAAAGAGATCGTCGACAAGGGCAAATCCGACCTGCGCGATCCCAAGGCTTTTGGCTCGGTCTATTATAATTCCGGCCTGCTCGACGGGCTGCTCTCGGTCGAAATCGTTCGTCAGGCGCAGAAACAATTCGGCAATCGACCGATCGCCGGACCGGGACCGCAATGGGCGCTTGAGCATTTTGATCTTGACGACGCCGAATTGAAGCGCGCTGGTTTTGACGGCCTGTCCCAGACGCTCAAGCTGACGCCGACCGACCACGAAGGCGGCGGCTCGGTGC
>NZ_NHSJ01000010.1 GCF_002937075.1 Rhodoblastus sphagnicola | reverse complement strand
TGCTCAAGTCCCCGCGAAAGGCTAGACGGATGGAATCGCGAGCCCCCTTTGCATTGATCGGGCTGTTCATGACGGCGGCCATCGCCGCAATGTTCGCCTTCGTGTTCTGGCTGCACAATTCGACGGGCCTGCAAATGCGTACGGCCTATCGCATCCAGTTCGAGAACACCGTCGCGGGACTGGTGGACGGCGCGCCGGTGCTATTCAACGGACTCCGCATCGGCGAAGTCACCCGCCTCCAGCTTGCGCCCGACGATCCCGGCCGGGTGATCGCGACCATCGCGGTCGTCGCGGACGCGCCGATTCGGCTGGACACCAGGGTCGGCCTGGATTTCCAGGGCCTGACCGGCGTTCCGGTCATCACGCTGCAAGGCGGCGCCGCCGATGCGCCCAGGTTTCCGCCCGAGGTCCAGGCGCCCATGCTGGTCGCCGACCCCCAGGTTGGCATCAGCACGGGCCAGGCGGCGCGCGAGGCGCTGCTGCGGCTCGACACCATCCTGACGGAGAACGCCGGGCCGTTGAAAACGTCGATCGCCAACATCACGACCTTCTCCACCGCCTTGGCGCGCAATTCCGACCGCCTCGACACCATCGTCGCCGGCCTGGAAAAACTGACGGGCGGCGGCGCCGAGCAGCCTGTGGAGTCTTACGACCTCGCGGCGCCGCAAAGCGCGCCGGAGCCGAAAAAGTCCGTCGAGCCTTTCGTTGTCGCGGAGCCGACGGTTCCTATCGCCATGGACACCCAGAAAATTCTGGTGCGCGCCGACACCCATACCAGCCCCGGCTTTGGCAAGGCGCAATGGGCCGAAAATACGCCGAAGCTGTTGCAGGCGAAGATCATCCAGAGTTTTGAGGACGCCGGCTATCTTGGCTTTGTCGCCAAGCCGGTCGAAGGCGACGCGCCGAGCCGCCGGGTGTCGATCGATGTGCGTGGGTTTGAAATCGTCTCCGAACGCTCGGAGGCGAGCATCGCATTCAGCGCCAGGATCTTGTCCAGCAAGGGCCGCGTTGTCGATGCGCGATTGTTCCACGCCACCGCCCCGGCGTCGGCGACCGACGTCAAGCTTGCGGTCAAGGGGTTCGACGAGGCGTTCGGCAAGGTCGCGGGCGAACTTGTGGCATGGGCCGGCGACGTTTTGCGCCAGCATTAGCGCATATCCCGCAAAAGTGGACGCCGGTTTTGCGAAAAGGATATGCGTTTTCAAAGGAATCTAGAGCTTTCCCCGCTTCAAGTGAAGCGGGGAAAGCTCTAGAAGCAGGCGGCCCGCGCTATCGATCACGCCCGCGATCCTCCATCTGGTCGCGCCTGTGACCGTCGTCATCGTGACGGCCTTCATCATGTTCGCCATCGCCGTGATGCCTGCGACCGCTGGAAACCTGGATCAGGCTCGCCGGATCGAACTTGCCATGCAGCCGTTCGCCGGCCGCATTGACCGCGTGGACGAGGTAGCAGCCATCCTCGATCCGTATGGCGACGTCGCGCCAGCCATCGGCTTCGAGCTTGGAAACCAGGGCTTCGCGCGGCTGCCAGTCGGCCAGCGGCGCCGCGCAGTCCCAATGCGCGCAAGCCGCGCCAGCGCTCGTGAGCATGATCATCAAGGCCATCGTGGCGACGCGCATCAAACATTTCCCGGTAAGCGCCGAATATTGGAGGTTAGCGCGGCAAGCTGACGCCCCCCTGAACGTCGGGCGAAGATTTTTCGCAACGATTATAACCGGGCTGCGCTAGATTGCGAGGCGAGGAGCGGGGCCAGACGATGCGGATGCTGTTGGTGGAGGACGATGCCGTCCTGGGCGGGGCGATCAGGGATCAGGTCGCCGCCGACGGCCATTCCGTGGACTGGGCGAAAGGCGTCGTCGACGCCGCCGCCGCGATCGTCTGCGCCGCTTATGAACTGGTGCTGCTGGACCTGATGCTGCCGGACGGCCGCGGACTGGATTTCCTCAAAACACGCCGCGCCGCCGGCGACGCGACTCCGGTCATCGTGCTGACCGCGCGCGACCAGATCTCCGACCGCATCGCGGCGCTCGACGCCGGCGCCGACGATTATCTGGTCAAACCCTTCGACCTGTTCGAGCTTTCCGCCCGCATTCGCGCGGTGGGCCGCCGTTATGCCGGCAATCCCAATCCGCTGGTCGTCATCGGCGATCTTGAAATAGATCTTGCGCAAAGGTCGATCCATCGGGCGGGCAAGACGGTGCAGCTGACGCGGCGCGAATGGTCGCTGTTCGAAGCTTTCGTGCAGCGCCCGCAGCAACTCATGTCCAAGGGACAACTCGAGGAACGGCTCTATGCTTTCGACGCCGAGGTCGAGAGCAACACCATCGAGGTCTATGTCGGGCGTCTCAGGCGCAAGCTCGGCGCCGACATCGTCGAGACCGTGCGCGGCATGGGCTACCGGCTCGGCGCGCAAGGGACGCGGGCGTGAGGGACGACGCGCCGCCAGGCTGGAGCCTGCGCCGACGGCTGGCGCTGGCGCTGACCGGCGCTGTGACCGCGCTGTGGCTGGCGGGCACGGCGGCGGCGAGCCTGGTGCTGCAGCGCGAAACCGACGAGGTGTTCGACAGCGCGTTGCAGGAGGTGGCCGAGCGCGTGCTGCCGCTCGCCTATGCCGAACTGCTCTCGCGCGAAACCGCCGACGCGCAGCATGTGGCCTCGGTGCGCCAGAAGGACGAGCACATCAGCTATGTCGTGCGCGACGCGGCGGGAAAAACGCTGCTGCAATCGAGCGACGCCGACCTCGCCAAATTTCCGCAGAAACCGCCGCTTGGTTTTTCCTCCACGCAGGTCGTGCGCGCCTATACCGAATCCGGCGTCAAGGGCACGATCTTCGTCACCACCGTCGAGGATCTCGCCCATCGCCGCAGCGCGGTGTGGCGCTCGGTGGCGGCGCTGATCTGGCCGCTGGTGGCGCTGGCGCCGACCGTGGTCGCCGTCATCTGGATTTCGGCGCGGCTCGCGTTCAAACCGGTCGATCGGCTGCGGGCCGAACTCGCCGACCGGGGCGGCGGCAATCTCGCGCCGGTGGCGGGCGCCGGTCTGCCCCGGGAGATCGCGCCGGTCGCTGTGTCGGTCAATGCGTTGATCGGTCGGCTGAGCGATGCGCTCGAAGCCGAACGCAGTTTTACCGCCAACAGCGCGCATGAATTGCGCACGCCGATCGCCGCCGCGCTGGCGCAGGCGCAGCGGTTGCTCGCGGAATCGTCCACGGAGGCTTCACGCCAGCGCGCCGCCGCCATCGCCTCGGCCTTGCGCCGGCTGGCGCGGCTTTCCGAAAAACTGCTGCAACTGGCCAAGGCCGAGGGCGGCGGTCTGATTTCCGACACGCCGCGCCCGCTCGGCCCGGTGCTGCGGCTGGTGGCGCAGGAGGCCGAGCGCGATCTGGATATCGATGGGCGGCTCGACCTTGTCATCGCCGGCGATCCCGTCGCGCCGCTCGATCCAGACGCCTTCGCGGTGCTGGCGCGCAACCTGATCGAGAACGCCGTCAAGCACGGCGATCCCGAACGGCCGATTGTCGCGCGCTTGAGTCCGGATACCTTCGTCGTCGCCAATGACGGCCCGGCCGTCGCGCCGGAAAATCTGCAACGGCTGCTGCGGCCGTTCGAGCGCGGGCCGACCCGCGCGACCGGATCGGGCCTCGGCCTCGCCATCGCCGCCGCGATCTGCCGCGGCGCCGGCTTGAGGCTCGAGCTGCAATCGCCGCGTCCCGGCGCGGGCGAGGGCTTTTGCGCGACGGTCCATTTCTGACGCCGGGCTGAACGCAAGTCGGCGCCCGTTTCAGGTCGCTGTCAGGCGCAAGGGCGAAAAGGCTCCCGGCGATCCGCCGCGCTTGTCGCCCCTCGGAGACGTTCCGCTGGCCGGTCGATCCCGCGAGCGGCGGCGTGGATGGTTTCGGGAGCGGAAGCGGGGTCGCCTTGGCGCGCCGCGTCCGTGATCAACGCGCGATCAATCCCGACAGGCCCCAGGCGGTGAAGCGGCCCGATCACACATCGACATCGGGCGCCGCCGTCAGCCACCCCCGCCTGAGGGCGTAGCCCACAAGCTCCACGCGGCCATGGAATCCGAGTTTGTCCATCGCGCGCGCCTTGTAGGTTTCCACGCTCTTGACGCCGAGTTTCAACAGATTGGCGATCGCCTTGTTGCTGTGGCCGAGCGCCGTCAGCCTGAGCACATCGACTTCGCGTTCGCTGAGGTCGACCGCGTTCTCCGTTGCATCGACGCGCGACGGGTTGACCACGCTGTCGACGAGCTGTCCCGCGATCGCCGGGTCGAGATAGGTGCCGCCCGCGGCGACCGCGTGAACGGCGTGCGGCAAATCCGCCGCCGCCGAGCGTTTGAGAACGTAACCGGCCACGCCGACCTCAAGCAGCTTGCGCACGTAGGATCGGTCTTCGTGAACGGTCAGCACCAGCACCTTGCACTGGGGCGACGCCGCCCGCATGTCGCGGGCCACCTCCACGCCGTTCAAGCCGGGCATCGACAGATCCAGCACCAGGACGTCGGGATTGAGCTCTTTCGCCATCGCCAGCGCGGCCGGCCCGTCGCCGGCCTCCCCGACGACCTCTATGCCGGGGTCCGCGACCAGCAGCGACTTGATGCCCGCGAGCACCACGGGATGATCGTCGGCCAGAAACACGCGCAGCTTCGATGAAGCGCTCATGGCGACACCGGGACGAACAGCGCGCGGCCCTGAACGGGAGTCGATTCGACGTCCTTCGTCGGCGCGCCCGCCGGCTCGATGTCGCGCGAAAAGCCGCGTCCCTTGTCCTCGATGATCATCTTGACCTCCGCGTCGCTGGCTTCGAGCGCCACGCCGACCCTGGTCGCGGCGGCGCGCCGAACGATATTGATGATGGCCTCCTGTAGCACGCGGCGCCATGCCGTCGCCACGGTGGGCTTGAGCCGCCGGTCCTCAAGCGCCAGATCCAGGGTGAACCGCGGATTCGACCTTTCCGCTGAGCTTTGCGTGGGGTGGTGAAGCGCCGACTGGCGCCTCACGCGAAACGCACGCCGGCCAGCCGTTCCGAAGCTTCCCATAAGCTGGCGGCCATCGCGGCGTCCAGAGCCTGGGCGGGCGGCCTTGACGTCGCTGGCGGCCCTTTGGTCTCGTAGGTCTGCGACGGCCCGTAAAGCCGGCCTCCGTTTGCGTCCGGCGACGTCGCGGCGAACAGAATCGGCAACGCGCCGTGCGCGGCCGATGCGTTGAAAGGCGTGGGAAACAGGCTCGTCAGCCGCCACAGCACGGCCAGCACGCCGCACGAGGCCGGCCCGTTGGCGATGAGGGACGTTTGGGCTATGCCGGGATGGGCCGCCATGGCTTTGACGTTCCAGCCGGCGGCCTCGCTGCGGCGCTGAAATTCCATCGCTGACATCAGCACCGCCAGTTTGGTCATGGCATAGACCCGGAATGCGGCGTAGCTCCGCTCTGATTGCAGGTCGGTGAGATCGATCGCCCCCCCGTGCGCGGCGAGGCTGCTGACATTGACCACGCGCGCGCCGACGCCGCGTCGCAGCAGCGGGAGCAGCCGGGCCGTCAGGGCGAAATGGCCGAGATGGTTGGTGGCGAACTGCAACTCAAACCCGTCTTCGGTCACATGGCGCGCGGGCGGCGCCATGATCCCGGCATTGTTGATGAGCAGGTCTACGCCCCGGTCCGCCGCGCGCATGCTGTCCGCGAAGGCGGCGACCGAGGCGAGCGATGCGACGTCGAGATGAGCGAACCGCACGGCGGCGCGGGGATGGGCGGCGTGCAGGCGCGCCAGCGCATCGGCGCCCTTGTCCTCGTTGCGGCCGGTCAGCACCACTTCGGCGCCCGCCGCCGCCAGCGCCAGCGCCGCCTCGTAACCGAGCCCGCCGGTCGCTCCGGTTATGACAGCCAGACGCCCCCTTTGCGTTGGCATGTGCGCGGTCGTCCAACCGGTCATCGTCCTATTCCAGGGGTGAACCCCCTGCCTTGTTCAGCGCAGGGCGCGCGGTATTCGGAATGGCAACAGCCGTTGCACCCAGCGCGCGCTGAACCGGTCGAGGCACAGGCTCTCGTGCATGGCGGTCGCCGTCTCGCCCAGCAGGTTGGTCTCCAGCACCGATCGGGCGTAGAACGGCGTGTCTTCCAATGTCTCCACGACGCGCGCGCCGCCTTGCGGGTCGCCTCGCGTGCCGCGCTCGACACGCCAGAGCGTGGACGGCAATTTGATGAACGGCGGCGCCTCGAACGGCTCCACCCCGCCCGCTGGATCGAAACGCAGACCGAGAACCGGCCCGGCGCCGTCGCGACCGGTGACGTCGTACAGAACCGCCGCGCCGCGCTTCAGCGCCGCGCGCGACCAGTCCCACCGCTTGAACGCCGCTTCCAGCGGTTCGTCGCCACGGTTGGAATCGAGATAGCCGGAGCCCGACCAGCGCACCGACGGTTTTTCCAGCTCGACCTCGACCCGCGCGCACGGGGCGATCGGCCCCCAGTGGTGGCGGCCGGCGGAATCGAGTTGATAGGATTTGTCGTGCAACGCCGTCGGATGCACCCGAACGGTTCCGCGAAGGCGTTTGGGAATGGGCACGGCGATTTCGTCAATCCGGATGGTCAGGCAGTCGCCGTCCCACTCAAGCGAACTCGGCCCGATTTCCAGCCAGGACTTGTCGCGCTGCACCGCGTCGCCAAACCGTTCGGTCATGGCCCAGCGCTTGCCCTCGCCGTAAACGGCGACGTTCAGCGACACATGCTGCAAGGGATCGCCGCCGCCGCGTCGCCGCATCTCGGCGTAATAAGGGGAAAAGACGCTGCCGATCAGCGCGATGATCGTGATTCCGTTGCGCCCGTCGTCGCTGAGCGCGTCGACATACCACCAGCTGTAGCCGCCCTGCGCCACCGGCGCGTCGAAACGAGGTCCGCGAACTGAATCGTCGGCGCGCGCCGTCGAAGCCGCGCCGGCCTCCGGCGCTCCGGCCCCGAATGCCTGCGGCGCTTCTTGCCCGATTGCCTGCGGCGCTTCTCGCCCGAATGCCTGCGGCGCCTCTCCCCCGAATGCCTGCGGCGCTTGGTCGGCTATCAGCAATGACTCATCTCCCGGCATGACGACTCCCAACTCCGAAGGTGTGAAGCGTCGACCATTGTCGATGGCTCGCGATTTGGCAAGGTTGAGCGGTCATTTAGCTCAGCCAAGGCGGCGTTCGGAGGGGGCGCTCAGAAGGGCTTGGCCACCATGAAATACATGCCAAGCGTGAGCGGGACGGTTGAAATGAGACCCCAGATCAGCCAGGTGCGGCTGTCTTTCTTGTAGGAGTCCGGCACGTCGCCGATGATGGCGAAATCCTGGGCGGCGCTCGCCTGCCTGATCTGGATCGGCACGAGGATGCCCACCCAGATCGCCCCCGACACAGCCAGCATGAGCTGCCCGTAGACCAGCCAAGGCGTTGAAAACAAGGAAATGTGACCCGCGAAGGCGGCGCCGTAGCCGCCAAGGACCATGAGGAAGCCGCCGGTCAGGGTGAACGAAAAGTCCGTGACCGTCACGAGCCATTGCGCGAAGGCGACGATTTGCGTCTTGCACGTGCGGTCGGCGAACACCTTCCAGAAGGCGGTGACGGTGACATTGCCCGCCATCAATATCAGCCCGAAAATATGAACGCCCTTGAAAAACTCGTACATGGTCGTGATCCGGTGGGGCACGTGCGGAGAAATGGGCGCCGCCCCCAGGGCCCTCGTGGAGCCAATGTCTGCCATACCTCTTCATTGCTGGATAGTAGTGATTGTGCGACAAATACACGCATATCGCCGCGCATGACGAAGCGGGTCTGCGTCAAGCAAGATTATTGGAAATCTCTCTGACAGGATATGGAAGCGTTCGCTTGCCTGATACAGGGATTTCACTGAAGTTGATGACGCGGCTGGCCGGCGTTGCCGGCGATGCGCCGCGCGCTGGCATACGGTTTCGCGGCGTGACCCGCCGCTTAACCGTCGCTCTACTGACGTCGTTAGGTCGGGGTTGCTGTCATTGCAGGCGCGATCCAGGGGGTTAACTTACACCCCATCGGGAGTTAACTTAGGTAAAGGACGCGCATGGCCAGATCCGCGAGCGCCGCAAGGGAACAAACCGGACGTTTGTCAGGCATCTCGACAGCCGCGCCGTCATTGTTCCGCTCAAGCCGCTGTGCTAGCCCTAGTCTTCAGCAATTCGATTGTTCCAACGTGGAGCGATGAAAGCCATTTCGGCGAGCCTTGAAACCAGATCAGGCCTGCCGATCATCTGGATATCGGGAGGCTTGTCTTGAAAGTCATTGTTTTCGGGGCGACCGGCAAGCTTGGGCGCGCGGTGGCGCTGACGCTGCTGGCCGAGGGGCACGAGGTGACGGCCTTCGCGCGCGACGCGAAGAAACTTCCCGCGCAAAAGGCGATCGTCGCCATCGAGGGCGACGCCATGAACGCCGCCGACGTGGCGAAAGCCGTGGCCGGTCACGACGCCGTGGTCGTCAGCCTGGGCGATTCCACCAACCCCGTCGTCCTGGCGCTGGGCTTGACGAAACGGCGGTCGCCGATCGACATCTGCGAGAAGGGGACGGCCAATGTGATCGCGGCGGCGCAAGCGGCGTCGGTCCAGCGGCTGGTCTGCGTCACCAGCTACGGCGTCGGCGACACGCGCGAGAAGCCGTCGCCGCTGCACAAGAAAATCTTCGGCTGGCTGCGGCTCGGCGAGCAGTTTGAGGACAAGGAGCGGCAGGAGAAACTGGTCAAGGCGTCCGGCCTGGACTGGACTCTGGTGCAACCGGTCGGCCTGACCGATGGCGCGGCCACCGGGCGCTGGCTGGCCAGCGTGACAGGCGAGAGACGCAAGAGGACGATCAGCCGCGTCGATCTCGCCGCCTTCATCGTCCAGATCCTGGTCAGCGCCGGCCACAAGCACGAGACGGTCGTGATGTCGGGCCTGCCGATCTGAAACAGGAAGAAGCGGCGGCCGTCCCCCGGGGGATGGCGCCGCCGCGCCATGCGCGCGCTTCAGGCGCCGCTGGCTTGTGTTGAAGCGGCGCCGGCTTACGTTGAAGCGGCGCCGGCTTGCGCTGACGCAAAGGCGCTTGCATCCGGCGCCACCTTGTCGAGAACCTTGGCCGACGACAGCACGCCGGGGATGCCGGCGCCGGGATGCGTGCCCGCGCCAACGAGAAACAGGTTCTCGACATCCTCGCTCTTGTTGTGCGGCCGGAAATAGGCGCTTTGCAGCAGCACCGGCTCCATGCCGAAGCCCGCGCCCTTGAACGACAGCAGCCGGTCGTGGAAATCCTGCGGCGTGGTGACGCGCGAGGCCACGACGTGCTGTTCGAAGCCGGGAAGCAGCGTGTTGTCGAGGAATTTGGCGATCGCCCGCCGGTACGGCTCGGCCTCTGTCGCCCAGTCGATCTTGGCGTCGAGGTGCGGGATCGGCGATAACACGTAAAAGGTGTCGCAGCCCGGAGGCGCCAGCGAGGGGTCGGTCGCGGTGGGGCGGTGCAGGTAAAGGCTGAAATCCTGCGACAGCACTTTTTTCGAGAAAATGTCCTTCAGCAGGCCCTTGTAGTCCGATCCCAGCGTGATCGTGTGATGGCCGACGTCGTCATAGCGGCGGTTGACGCCGAAATACCAGACAAACAGGCCATTGGAATAATCCATGCCCTCGACCTTGCGGTCGGTCCAGTGGCGGCGGTCCTCCGCCGGCAGCAGGTAGCGATAGGTCCAGGCGGCGTCGGCGTTGGAGACGACGATGTCGGCGGCGATCTCCTCGCCGGAACTCAGCCGCACGCCGACAGCGCGACGATCCTTGGTCAGGATTTGCGTCACCTCGGCGCCGCAGCGCACCACATTGCCCTGGCCTTCGATCAGGCTGACCAGCCCGCGCACCAGCGCGCCGGTCCCGCCCATGGCGAAATGCACGCCCCAACGCCGCTCCAGCGACGAGATCATGCCGTAGATCGCGCTGACGCTCATCGGGTTGCCGCCGATCAGCAGCGGATGGAAACTCAGCGCCACGCGCAGGTGCGGATGGCGCACGTAGCTGCAAACGGCGGCGTAAATGCTGCGCCAGGCCTTGACCGCGATCATTTCAGGGGCGACGCGCGCCATGTCCATCAACGAGCCGAATGGCGTGTGAGCGGCGTTTTCGAAGCCGACGCGGCACAGCCGGCTGCTGAGCTCCATGAACTTTTCGTAGCCGTCCACGTCTTCAGGCGACAGCCGCGCCACTTCCGCCCGCATCGCATCCGGATCGCCCGAGCAATCGAACCACGAGCCATCGTCGAAGCGCAGCCGGTAGAATGGCGTCATCGGCCGCAGGTCGATGTCGTCCTCCAGCCTGCGGCCCGCCAAGGCCCATAATTCCTCCAGCAGGAAGGGCGCCGTGATGATGGTCGGCCCCGCGTCGAAGCTGAATCCGTCGATGTGGTGGACATAGGCCCGGCCGCCGGGGGCGTCGAGCCGGTCGAGCACGGTGACGCGATAGCCGCGGGCGCCAAGCCGAACAGCGGCGGCCAAACCGCCGAATCCGCCGCCAATCACCACCGCGTGGGGGGCGTTTCGGGTGACTTCCGCGCCAGCGGGCGCGACGCTCTGTTTAAGATTGACCATGCGCGAGGCCAGTAACACAAAGCCGCGCTGTTTCGCAGCGGCAAATCGACGCGAGCGGACCTCGCCGCGCGTGAGTCGCCAGCCGCCGCCTTCGCCCATTGCCGCGAAAGCTAATTTACCAAGTCTATAATATTGATTAACTCTGTGTCGCGGCCTATGTTCTCTTTTTGGCGATAGAAGGTGGTTTTGCATCTCCGTCGCGCCATAGGGAGAGAAAAATATCTCCACGCCAAAGGGGCGACGAACAATGATTCCGAGCGCGCGCCTCGAAACCCTCCTCCGGCGCCTGGACGATCTCGGCCCCCGCCCCAATGCGCTCGACCTGGCGCGGCTGGTTTCGGCGACGGCGCTGACGGCGGAAGACGTTGCGCCCTATATCCGCGCCAATCCCCACGCCTATAACCGCGCCTGTGTGGCGCGACGCGATCATTTCGAACTCCTGGTCATGACCTGGCTGCCGGGGCAGGCCAGCCCGCCGCACGACCATGGCGACTCGGCGGGCGTCGTGCGCGTCCTGCGCGGACAGGCGCTGGAAACCAGTTACGCCCTCTCCGGCGACGGTTTCGCCGAAGCCGAACTCGCCGAACTCCTGGAGGAAGGCGCGGTCACGGCCTTTCAGGACGCGGGCGCGCATTCGCTCGCCAATAGTCCCGAGGCCGAACAGCCGCTGGCGACCCTGCATGTCTATGCGCCGCCCCTGTCCCGCTTCCGCAGTTTTACCGCTCGACCGGCGCGGGGCGGCGAAGAGGGGGCGCCCGTCGTCGCCATCGTCGGCGGCGGTTATTCCGGCGCCATGGTTGCGGCCCATCTGTTGCGCGAGGCCCGGCGTCCCCTGCGAATCGTGCTGATCGAGCGGCGCGGCGCCCTGGGCGAAGGCGTCGCCTATTCCACCGGCGAGCCTGAACATCTGCTTAATGTGCCGGCGAAAAACATGAGCGCCTGGCCCGACCGGCCGAATGATTTCGTCGAATGGGCGGCCCGGCGCGACTCCAGCACCGGACCGGACGATTTCCTGTCCCGGCGCTGGTATGGCGACTATATTCGCGAGACCTTGCAGGCGGCGGCGGAACAGGCCTCCGGGGGCGCCCGGCTGGAGATCGTCCACGACGAACTGCGCCGTCTGGCGCGCAAGCCGGAGGGCGGCTGGCTGGCGCATTTCGAACACGCCCCCTCGCTGGCTGTCAACGCCGCCGTTCTGGCCGTCGGACATTGTGCGCCGGCCGATCCCATCGGCGCCGCCTGGAGCGGCCCGCGCCAGCGATTCGTCGCCGATCCCTGGCGCGCCTTCGCCCTCAACGCCGTGCTGCCCGCCGAACCGGTGGCTGTGCTGGGCAGCGGACTGACGGCGGTTGACGTCGTGCTGTCGTTGACCGCGCGGCTCCGAACCGCGCCGATCACCCTCATCTCCCTGCGCGGCCACGCGCCGCAGGGCCATTCCTGGCCGCTGTCCGCGCCGCTCGATCTGACGGCGCTGGTCGAAGGTCTTCTCACGGCGCCCGGAGGCCTGACCGCTTACGCCCTGCTGCGCGCCGTGCATAAAGCGGCCAAGGATCATGTCGCGAGCGGCGGCGATTGGCGCGGCGTCGTCGATGGCTTGCGGCGGCACACGCCGCGACTGTGGCGCGCCCTGAGCCTGCCGGAGCGCCGGCGCTTCCTCGCTCGCGTCCGCCCGTTCTGGGATATCCACCGCCACCGGACCGCGCCGCATATCCAGGCGCGCTTTCGCGACTTGATGGCGCGCGGCCTGGTGCGCATCGTCGCCGGACGCGTCGTCGCGGCCGAGGCCGGCCCTGACAATGTCAATCTGACGGTTCTCGACCGCAAGACGCGCCAGACCTTCGCAATGGAAGCCAATTGGGTGGTCAATTGCACCGGGCCGACGCCGTCCAACCGGCCGGAAGCCAATCCGGCGATCGCCTCGCTGCTGCTTCAGGGACGGTTGCGGCCGGACCCGCTGGGCCTCGGCGTCGAAACCTCGGCGTCGGGCGCGGCTGTGGCCGCCGATGGCCGTGAAGAGACCGACCTGCTGGTGGTCGGCGTCTTGCGCAAGGCGGCCTTGTGGGAATGTATCGCCGTGCCGGAGTTGCGCGCGCAGGCGGCGCGCGCGGCCCAGACGCTGCTCGACCTGCCGCAATTGCGGAGCTCGGCCGCGTCACGGCAAACCGCCTCGGACCCTGATTCGACATTCGAGCGTGGGTGATTTTTTGGCCTTCTCAATCATCGGCATGATGGGGAAGGCGAGCGCCATCGGCGCCTATGCGAGCGCTGATTAGAATGTCACTTCAATGTGTTTGTCGATATTTTAAGCAAACATACAGTTTATATCAAATATGTATTAATCTGCAGGCCATAAAAATTTGCTTGAGGCGGGTGGAAAAATCATATTAACTACCATTACCAAGGATTCTGATCCTTGTTGCAGGGTTTGTTTCTCATAAGCAAGAAATAAACTCTAAAAATTTCATTTTAATGCCTCCCTGAAGCGAGGATCCTATGCCCGACGATGTCGAAATCCGCAGAACCTTGAGTGAGCCCGCCGCCAGGCAGCTTGCCAACGCCACCAAGACCAGGGCGCAATGGTCGGGCATCACGCCGCGATGGTTGGTGTCCTTCCTGCCGTGGACGCCGGTTGAGGCCGGTATCTATCGCCTCAACC
>NZ_NHSJ01000009.1 GCF_002937075.1 Rhodoblastus sphagnicola | reverse complement strand
GGGATGCGCGAGAAAAATCTGCAATCCGCTCATCAGCAGCACGGTCACGCAAAGCGCGTTGATCCAATGGGTGACGCGCGTCGCCAGGGCGTGACGATGAACCAGCTTGCGGCCGGCATTCGCCGGCGATTCAAGTTCGGCCGTCGGAAGGATCGTCAAAGGAGTTCTCCTCTCCTGGCTGCCGAGACGCCTGCCCGGCGCGAAGCCGGACAGGCTGGATTGTGCGACTACTTGCCGCCCTTCATGGCGTCGGGCTTCATCGCGTCGCCATGCATCGCGTCCGGCTTCATCGTGTCGTGCTTGGTCGTATCGCCCTTCATGGCGTCGCCCTTCTTGGGCTCGGTCTTCATGGCGTCGCCATGCATCGCGTCGGCTTTCATGCCATCAGCGCCCATCTTGTCCTCGGCGGAGGCGGCGCCGGCGAAAGCAAACAGGGCGAGGAAAGCGAAAGCGGCGGCGCTGGTGGTCTTGACGTTCATGACTGTGCTCCGGAAGTGAGGCGTAGGCGATCCCTGGCGGCCCGTCATGGTCCGTCAGTTCTGCAAAACGTTTGAAAGAAGTTTTATCTTTCACCGACTATACGATGCGCCGTGTGGGCTTATTACGCGGCGCACCGAATTATTTCGGTTTTGACGGCAGGCTCGGCGAGGGCCGATGACGAAAGCTACCCTCGATGATCATTCGCGGTCAGCCCTCGATATCGAGAGTTGTCCTCTCAATATCCGGAAGAACACGCACGCGTTCAAGACTCGATGATCCAGCAGGTCTGCGCGCCCGTGGCGCGAGCTGCGAGACCGCGCGCCGCCGCCGCCGGCGCGCGGGACTTTGTGACAGCTCTCGGAAATCAGGATCGCATGGTCGAATTCCGACGCGTAGGGCGTGCGGAAAGGCGCGATGTCGCGACATCGTTTCCTCGACGTTCGAGGTTTGCACGACGACTTCGGCACAGCAAGGCGGCGCTGATTTGACCAGCTCTTCCCCTACCCCTTCCCCATATGCGGGATCAGAAGCAGATTTATTCCATTTATTACAGTCATCTACGTTGCCAGAAGCCCGAGATGAAATCTTAGGTTTGGCAGCCGGAACAAAGGTGGGGAAGCTGGTTTTCGGATTGCCGGGCCGCCGCCCTCGCTCTCAAACGGCCCCCTTGACCTCCCCCGGCGGCCCGTCGCAATCCGCGGTGACCCGCCGCAGCAACGCCTCCGCCTCGCGGAACTGATCAAGGGCCCACGCAATGGTTTCGGGGTCGCCGGCAGCGATGACCTGGTCTCTTGCGACTTGCACGGTGACGGCTGCCGTTTCGGCCAGTTCCGATTCTACGCGCGCCATTCGAAGCTCCATATGACGACGCGGTTGTACCCATGACTTGTCGCAACACGGCTTGTCGGAGATCAATATCGGGTTGCGGCAGATGGACGCAAACGCCGACGCCGCGGCAGCACACATGGGGGTTCAACAGGCTTGGCCAGCGAGCCAGCGGAGCCGCACAGGGAAACGCCGGCCGGCTCGATCGTCGACGGGGCGTTTGACGCCGATCCCAACGGGGCCGACGGGGCCATTGCCCCACGCGATCGCCTGCCGTGTTCAGGTCAGCCGAAACACCTCCAACAAAATGGCGCTGCGGAAGGACGGCAATGTCGGCAAGCGCGTCCAAAGAGAACGGGACAAGGCCGCACCTTTGGCGCTTTGCTCAAAAATAACGCGCTTCAAATGTTGACACCCGTTTTCCGCCGCATGTATATCGCCATCTGAAAGTTGCTTAATCTTTGCAGAATAAGGACTTTTATTGCGCTCCTCGGTGACCTGGAGCGCCGAGAACGGCATGAGCCGGCGTTTCAATCCTAAGCTCGCAATTTCATTTGCGAGCCCTGGGGGCCGGCATGCAACTCTTGAACCCGCGTCGTCAAATCCGTGTCTTGCCCCTCAGCCGTCTGCGCCTCGGCGGCGTCAGTCTGTTGGCGATCTCCGCATTGGTTGCAGCGGCGCACGCCGAGGATGTGGCGATACCGGACATTGTCGTGAACGCCGATGACGTGCGCGCCCCGCAGGGTTCTGCGGCGCAAGCCGCGCCAGCCGAAAACGCGCAAGGCGCGAACGCGGGATCGTCCGAGAACGGCTACCGTCCCGCGACGGTCAATGTCGGCCCGCTCGGCAAGCTGCCGATCAAGGACACGCCATTGTCGATCAATGCGGTCTCCTCCGAACTCATCGAAAACATCGGCGCGAGTTCGACCTCGGAAGCGATGAAATACAATCCGACCGTTCGCCCGCAACTCGGCAGCAATCTCTCGGCGAATTACTTCATGATTCGCGGCTTCAGCTACAGCTCCAACGGCGCCGCGGCCGTAGACGGCATGCGCGCCTCTGTCGGCCTGGAGCCGATCGAGGACAAGGAGCGGGTGGAAATCCTCAATGGCGCCAGCGGCTTTCTCTACGGCTTCACAGGTCCGGGCGGCATGGTGAATTACGTGCTGAAGCGGCCGACGGAAACCACGATCAACAAGATCCGGGTCGGCAATTACGGGGGACAGCAAGGCTATGTGCAGGGCGATTTTGGCGGCCCGCTCACCATTGGCGACGGCCAGTTCGGCTATCGCTTCAACTTCGTGAAGGTCGGCGATGGCAATGTCGGCGTCGACCGCGAAACCCATCCGCGCCAATTGTATTCAGGCGCGTTCGACTGGCATGTCGCGCCCTCCGCCACGCTGTCGCTGGAAGCCTCGCATTTCGACCGCGACATCAACAACCAGCAGGCCTATTTCCTGGTCGGCAAGGCCACCGTCATTCCGGCGGCGCCCGACCTGCGGCGCAACTATGGCGCGCCCTACAATTTCACCCACGACGAATATAATCGCGTCGGCGCCAGCCTGAATTGGCGGGTCAACGACGTGTTCACATTGCGCTCGGCCTTCCGCTACACGGCGGCGGAAAACCGCAGCCTGAACATGCGCGACAGCTTCATCAACAATGCCGGCGACTACAATTATTACATGCAGATCAAGAGCACAAACCAGGCGCTGACGACGCAGGGCTACACGTTTGTCGACGCCGCGTTCTCGACCGATTTCGTCCATCACGACGTGACCTTCGGCTATGCGCAGACCCATGTCGACTCGCGCAACGCCTATCCGAACTCAGACACCAACAAGTGGGGATTTCCCACCTCGATCATCGGCAAAATCCTGAACCCGACCTACCCGGCCGATCCGAACTATCCGCTCAACACCGGCCACAAAATGCGCGCGACCGAGACGACCGAATTGATCAGCGCGCTCGTCGCCGACAGGGTGACGTTCAACGACCAATGGTCGGTTTTTCTCGGCGCCAACGCGCCCCGGGTCGAGGACACGACCTGGGCCGCCAACACCGGCGCGCAGACAGCGCAATATGCCGCGACAAAAGTCACGCCTTCGGGCGCGATCATGTTCAAGCCGATTGCCGCCGTCACCACCTATGTCGCCTATACCCAATCGTTGCAGCAGGGGCCGACCGCGCCCTCGACCTCGATCAATTACGGGCAGGCGCTGCCGCCCTATCTCGCCACGCAATGGGAGACGGGCGTCAAGGCGACGGTCGGACGGATGGATCTCAACCTCGCGCTCTTCGACATTGAAAAGGCCAACGCCTTCACCGACCCGGTGACGACGCTGTACACGCTCGACGGGCGCGAGCGGCACAAGGGCGCCGAATTCACCTTTACGGGAAAGGCGACGGAGCAACTCACCCTCGGCGGCGGTTTCACCGCTCTCGACGCCGAAATCACCAAGTCGTCCACCGCCAGCCTCGTCGGCAAGACGCCGCTCGGCGTGCCCAATCGCATCGCCAATGTTTTTGGCGAATACGCGCTCGACAGCTTGCCCGGTCTGTCCCTGCTCGGGGGCGCGACCTACACCAGCAAGGAGTGGGTCAACAACGCCAACACGATCTCGATCCCGCAAGTATTCCTGCTCGACGCCGGCGCCCGCTACGAGATGAAGGTCGGCGGCAAGCCCACCACGTTCCGGGTCAATGTCGCCAACCTGCTCGACAAGCGCTACTGGACCAACAAGGGCGACGACATGCTCTACACCGGCGTTCCGCGCACATTGTCCTTCTCGATGACCGTGAGTTTTTGACGATGCGCGCGGCGCGAGAACTGGCGCTGGCGGCGCTGCTGCTCGCCGGCGCCGCGCCGATGCGCGCGGCCGAGGTCTTTACCGTGACCGACGGCGCGGGGCGGGAGGTCTCGGTTCCCGTTGACGCGCGGCGCGTCGCCTGTCTCACCGGCGCCTGCTACGAAAAGGTCTTCTTGCTCGGAGAGGCCGACAGGATTGTGGCGCGGCAGCGCAATTTTCCGCCCTGGCTCGAACAGACCAATCCGAAGGCCAGGGACATTCCCACCGTCACCACGGCCAATGTCGAAGACCTGCTGTCGCGCCATGTGCAACTGGCGTTTTCCTTCAACCAGCCCGGTCCGCTGGAAAAACTGGCGAGCGCCGGCATCCCCGCGCTGGTGACGACGCCTTCGACCGCCGAAGCCCGGGACCGCGAGGATTTCCTGCGCGCCGTCAAGGACGAGGTGCGGCTGTTCGGCGACGTGCTCGGTCCGAAAGCCAAGGCGGTCGCGCAGGATTGGCGCGCCTGTTACGACGCCATGGTCGCGCGCATCACCGCGAAGACCGATCGCCTTCCCGCCGACAAGCGGCCAAAAGTCTATTATGTGCGGGGGCCGGCGGCGCTCACCACCCATGGGCGCGAATCGAACATGCGCTGGTATGGCGAGATGGCCGGCGCGAACATGGCGCTGATGCGGCAAACCAAGCCGGGCATCTCCCCCGTCAACATTGAGGACATCATCGCCTGGAATCCGGACGTGATCCTGGTCGGGCGGCAATATCCGCTCGAACTGGTCACGCAGGACCCGCGCTGGAGCGACATCGCGGCGGTGAAATCCGGGCGCGTGATCGCCGTTCCCGACGGCGTGTTCTTCTGGGACAGCAGCAGCGAAGGCGTTCTGCTGCTCGCCTTCATGGCCAAGACCCTGCACCCCGATCTGTTCGCCGATCTCGATCTCGCCGCCGAGGTGAAGGCCTATTATCGGCGGTTCTACCACTACGCGCTGTCCGACGCCGAAGCCGAAAAACTGTTGCAGGGCCAGGGCCCGGACGGGCGCCGGCAAAACCCGATGGGGAACTGATGAATCTGGCGACGCCCGAAGCGGCAACACCTTTCCGACCGGGCTGGCCTCGCCTGGGCGGATGGTTTCTCGCTCTTGCCGCGCTGATCGCGCTCTTTCTCGGCTCGCTGATGGTCGGCCGGTTTTCGCTGTCGCCCCATGACGCGTTCACGGCCCTGCTGGCTGCTGTGTTCCCGATAGACGCTCCGTCAGCCGACGCCGCCGCCGTGATGATCAAGGTTCGGCTGCCGCGCATTCTCACCGCCATGACCGTGGGCATGGCGCTGGCCACATCGGGCGCCGCCTTTCAGGGCGTATTCCGCAATCCGCTGGTGTCGCCCGACATTCTCGGCGTCGCCCATGGCGCCGGCTTCGGCGCCGCGCTCGCCATCCTGTTCGGCTGGAGCGGTCTCGCCCTTCAGGCGACGGCCTTCGCCTGTGGTCTCGCCGCCGTCGCCCTCGCCTACGGCCTCGCCCGGCGCCAGAGCGCGGACGGGGCGACGCTTCTCGTCATGGTGCTCTCGGGCATGATCGTGGGAACCCTGTTTTCCGCCGGCGTCGCGCTGATAAAATTCGTCGCGGACCCCGCCAACACGCTGCCGGCCATCACCTTCTGGCTGATGGGAAGCCTTGGGTCCGTCTCCTCCCGCGATCTGCAACTGGTTGCCGGTCCCGTGCTTGTCGGCGTTTCCACGCTGATGCTTTTGCGCTGGCGGCTCAACGCGCTGTGCTTCGGCGACGACGAGGCCCGCGCTTTGGGCGTGAGTGTCGCGCGGCTGCGCCTTGTGGTCATCGTGGCGGCGACGCTGATGACGGCGGCCTGTGTGTCGATCAGCGGCGTAATCGGACTGGTCGGCCTGATCGTCCCGCATCTGGCGCGCCTGATCGTGGGGCCGAACTATCGCGTGCTGCTGCCGGCGAGCGCGCTGCTCGGCGCGGGTTTCCTGCTGGCGGTCGACGATTTCGCCCGGGTGCTGTCGGCGAGCGAGGTTCCGCTCGGCATTCTCACCTCGCTGCTCGGCGCGCCGTTCTTTCTCATGCTGCTGTCGAATGTTCGCAAAGGCTGGTCATGACCGAAATCGCCATGCAGCTTGAGGGCGTCGCCTGCGGCTATGGCGCGCGCACGGTTCTCGCCAATGTCGATCTCTCGATCCCGCGCGGAAAACTGTTCTGTCTGCTCGGCCCCAATGGCGTCGGCAAGACCACCCTGTTCAAGACCATGCTGCGGCTTCTGCCGCTGCAACGCGGCGTGATCCGCATCGGCGGCGAGGACGTCGCGCGCTGGTCCGACGCGCGCTTCGCCAAAACGGTCGCCTATGTCCCGCAGGCGCACACGCCGCCGTTTCCCTTCAGCGTGATCGATGTCGTTTCGATCGGGCGGGCCGCGCATCTCGGACCCTTCGCCGCGCCAGGCGCCTCCGATCTGGCGGTCGCGCGCCAGGCGCTGGAGACGCTCGCCATAGGACATCTCGCCGAGCGCCCCTACACGGAGATCAGCGGCGGTGAAAGGCAACTCGCCCTGATCGCCCGCGCGCTGGCGCAACAGCCCGAAATTCTGGTGATGGACGAGCCGACCGCCAGCCTCGATTTCGGCCATCAGATCCGCGTGCTCGACCACGTGTGCGAGCTGACGCGCCGATCGAAGCTCACCGTGGTGATGACAAGTCACGATCCCAATCAGGCGCTGCGTCACGCGCAGAGCGTGGCGACGCTCGGGCGCAATGGAGCCGTTTTCGTCGGCTGTCCGTCGGCGGCGATCACGGAGAATTATCTGTTCGATACCTATGGCGTCAGGACGCAACGGGTTGCTGTTCCCGGTTCGCGCGGGGTGATTGTTCCCGCGCAACAGGACTGACGACGGTGAAGCCGATCACAGCCGCGACGGCCCTGCTCGCCAACACGACCGAGACGCGGCCCTCATGGCTCGTCCGCATGACGCGCCTGACCGCCCTGGCGCTGACCTTCGCCTATGTCACGCTGGAGACGCGCCGCGTCTTCCATCTTCTGCGACCTCGGCGCTCTCGAAGGCGCCGCGCGCGCCTTCTCCTTCATCTGCCTTGGGGCTGTCTCGATTGGCATCGGCCTCGTCTATCAGAAGCTCGTCTTCCGTCCGTCGTCCGGAGCGACATCCCGCGATGCCGATGGATGAAAAAAGACACGTTGGAAGCGCCCCGCGACGCCGGAATTCTCCACAGCTCAAACCACCGCGTTAACATCTTGGTGACCTTCACGACCCTAGCCTCCGCGGCATGACTCAATCAGGGAGACCATCCGTGTCGGACAGTTTGGATGTTGCAGGTGAGCGCATTCGCACCATCGTCGAGCGCATCGAACACATCGAGGAAGAGATCAAGGCCCTGAACGAGGGCAAGAAGGAAATCTTTCAGGAAGCCAAGGGCGAAGGCTACGACGTCAAGGTCATCAAGGAGATCATCCGCCTGCGCAAGCAGGACAAGGACGAGCGCGACGAGCATGAGACGCTGCTCGACGTGTATCTCAGGGCCATGGAATCGTCCGAGCCGGAACAGTCGAAGGCCGCGTAACCACGGCATTCCCTACCGAGACTCCCCATGGCGCACGCGCCCGGGGACGCCAAGCATGAAATGCCGCAACAAATCGGGACGCGCGACGCCTCTCCGTCGAGATGGCGCACGTGACGGTCAGGTCGACCGCTTGTTGACCACGGAAGAGGACAACCGCCATGGGCGACGAAGCCATGAGGCCAAACGGGCCAGAGCATCCGCCGACATCGCCGAGGGGCTCGGCGCCGGTGTGGCTCTACGACGGATACTGCATCTTCTGCTCGCGCTGGGTCCTGTTCGTCCTGCGCCGGGAGAAGGCGCCGCTGATCCGTTTCGTGGCGTTCCAGTCGGACGAGGGAAGGCTGCTCGCCGAGCGTCACGGGATCGATCCGGACGATACGGACTCGTTCCTCTTCATCGATGGCGGCAAGGCCCTTGTGAAATCCGACGGCGTCGCCGCCGTGTGCGCGCGCCTGCGTCGACCGTGGTCTTTCGCGGCCTTCATGACCGTGTTTCCGCGTTCCTTGCGCGACTGGGTCTACGACCGGATAGCGCGCAACCGCCATCTCCTGGCGGGCAAGCGCGACTTCTGCATGGCGCCGCCGCCCGAGTGGCGCGCCCGCGTCGTGGCGCCGGAAAGCCGGCCTTAGCATCCACCGCACTCGCCGTTAACCATTCCGCGCTATTCATTTTGGAATGAAAATCGCGCTGCCGATCATCGGAGCAACGGGCAAAAAACTTGGCCGGAGATGCCCGATGACCGTCGTCACGCTTCTTGAGGGTGAGGTCGTCACATGCGCGTACTCTTGATAGAAGACGACCGTTCGGTCGCGCAAAGCATCGAACTGATGCTCAAGGCCGAGAAGTTCAACGTCTACACCACCGATCTCGGCGAGGAGGGCATCGATCTCGGCAAGGTCTACGACTACGACATCATCCTGCTCGATCTCAATCTGCCGGACATGTCGGGCTATGAGGTGCTGCGCGCCCTGCGCGTCGCGAAGATCAAGACTCCCATCCTGATCCTGTCCGGTCTGGCCGGCATCGAGGACAAGGTCAAAGGGCTGGGTTTCGGCGCCGACGACTACCTGACCAAACCCTTCCACAAGGACGAACTGATCGCCCGTATCCAGGCGATCGTCCGCCGCTCAAAGGGCCACGCCCAATCGGTCATCGCCATCGGCGACCTCGTCGTCAATCTCGATCAGAAAATGGTCGAAATCGCCGGCGTCCGCGTGCATCTGACCGGCAAGGAATATCAGATGATGGAGCTGCTTGCGCTGCGCAAGGGCACGACGCTCACCAAGGAAATGTTCCTCAATCATCTTTACGGCGGCATGGACGAGCCGGAACTGAAGATCATCGACGTCTTCATTTGCAAATTGCGCAAGAAACTCGCCAACGCCAGCAATGGCGGCAATTATATCGAAACCGTCTGGGGACGCGGTTACGTGGCGCGCGAGCCGTTTGACGCCGGCGAGCGCATTACCGCCTGAACCTCGCTCGGCGCAGATGATGTGTCGGCGGCGGCGCCCTTCAGGCGTCGAACGCCTTGAGGCCGACGTACGCGACGCGACCGCCGTCCTGACTTTCCTCGATCTGAAATCTCTGGAGACTTCCGTCCAGGAAGGGTTTTGGATTGAAATTCTTGACGCTGCGGCGGCTGAGGTGCAGCAGGTCGACGATGAGATCGCCGATCACGTCGCCTGCGTCGGTTCCGGTTCGGTTGCGAAATGTATCGATGGCTGCCTTGGCCAAATCAGCTCGGTCTTCGTTGACGTTGGAATCGTTATTTGATTTGGACATGGCTTTCCCAGTGGTTGAGGGCCGGCGTTCGAACGCCGCATGATCAGGCCGGGCGCGCGTCCCCGCCCGCTTTGTTCTGCTATCGAAAGACTCTGCTTGCAATCGTAGGGGCGCGCACACACGTTAAGGTATAACCTATCATCACCTTCGCCTTCGTTTCCCATTGAGGCGCGTGGCTAAGCAGTATTGGTTAGAAGCTCAACGGAAGAATTCGCATGACAAGACCCCCGAACCGGTATCGACCGACTGACGCCTTGTCCTTGGCCGAAGCTGTGTTCAAACCAGCGCCGCCGCCAGCGGTCGAGCCTGTCCGCACGCCAAGAAAAAGTGGCCTTCCCGTCTCCAAGGAATTGGTGTCGATCAAGCTCGACAGCGACCTGCTTGCACATTTTCAAGAGGATGGACCGGGCTGGCAGGAGAGGATCAACGACGCGTTGCGGCGGGCGGCGGGCTTGTGATCCGGCCAGTCGTTGCACTGTCCGACGCGCGTGACAGGCCGGCGGGCCGCAACAACACCCCTCTTGAGTTCAAAAACCCTCCGGTGAAGCAAGGGGGGGCAGCGAGGTTTGCGCGCGCGCTGTGATGGTCATGCCTCTGCCTGTTGACCGCGAGCGCGGCCTTTCCTTTTGCGGCGATGATCGAAGCGCGCCGCGCTTCGTTAGCCTGCGCGAGACATCGCGCATCAAGGCAATCTGCGTTTGCCCCTCGGAGTGAGGTTCCAAGCCGCCTGGAGTGATCCCAAAAAGTGGACACCGGTTTTTGGAAAAGATCATGCGAAAAAAAGAGTCCGGAGCGCGCTGCGTTTCCGTGGAAACGCAGCGCGCTCTAAGCCCTTGGCAAACCGCATTGATCTACAATGAAACCATAACCTTGACTGCGTTGCCGATCACCTCGGCCGCCGCTTCCAAGCTTCAGGTCTGCTGGGCATATGGGGGAATTTCCACCAAGGTTGCGATCAAGCGAAGCAATGCTTGATGTTCAGGCCCATTCGCATTGTTGCTCAGAAATGCCGCCAGTTCGATATGCGACAGCCGCCCGCCCGAAGGAGCATTCGGTTGGTGAATGATGAAAGCGCGTCCATCGGACGGTTCGCGCGCCAAGAACCAAGTGTCCCCGTTTGGGCTCCGGTATAACTCTCGCCTGTCTGACAATGCACTCTCCCACACTCTATGCTCAACAATAGCACGGGAGATCGGCGTTGGGCGATTGGAATGCCACTGGCGCGTCAGGGCCTTGGCGTCGACGGATGAAATGGGCCGGCATCCTCCCGACCGTGCTGGCGGCGTCGCGAATCGCCGCGCGGACGGTCTCGGCCTCGTCCACAGAGAAACGGCCGAGTCCCTCGGGCGGCATCAACGCATCACGCAGGCCCTTCACACCGCCGCGTCATTTTCAGCCAGCTTTTCACCTTCGTCCTCGTTATGCTCGCCATCCGAAGCTTTGACGCCTTCCTCGGCCGCTTCAACGACTGCGCCCTGATGTTCAAAAGGCTGGGGAGAAAATGGGCGCCCAATCCGGCGCGGCGGCGAGCGCGCAAGCAGCACGGGTTCGAAGGTCGCACCGCATTTTGGGCATTTGATCGGCTCCTTCGCGAGATCGAAAAACTTGGCGGCGCAATTCAGGCATAGCCTTTTCTCACCCCTTGGCTCATCTGTCATGGATCATTTCCTTACGGCGCTCTGCACCGGGTTGCGGTCGCGGCGCGTGATGCGACGCGATCGATGAACCGAAATGCGCGACCGCACCTCGGTGTCTATGAGTTCAATCCTCTGCGAGTCAGACGGAAGGGCGTTGGCATGGAGAGTGCGGATCAGTTTTCCGCGACGGGAGAAAACACCCGCCAGGATCCAGCGTTCGACCGCGCAAGCACATTATCCGCAGGCAAAGCTCCCGCGCCGCGAAGGAAGTCGTGCGATCGCTCAGGGGAGCGGCAAAGTTATAGGTTCGGTTTGACCATCGATCGCGATTGTCTGAGCCTCTGCTTTACAATCTCAGGAAGGCCAAGGCCGCCGCTTGGGCTATGAGCGGATCAACAAGATGTCCGAAAACCTCCATGAAATCGTATGATACACCATGAAGGCCAAGAAAGCCGAGGTCTATTTCAAACCTGTCAGCGGCGACGCCGTGAAATCCGGAATCGGCGACTGAAAGGGCCGTCGCCGGCGGGCGCGCCCGTCAGTGACGCCGTGCTTCATCTGATCGTAAATCGCGCTTTGCCGTCATCGCGGTTCTCCAGCGCCCGAGCGTCCGATTCCGCTCAGGACGCAGCGTTCTCGCGCTGTCCCCTCGCGACGAAATTCAGCATCCCGTCCGCCAGCGGCCTCTGAAGCGCCATGGCCTCGACCGCCGCCGCCCGCAACCAGATGTCGAACCCGTCGTCCGTCGTCAGAATGACCGGCATTGCCTTTGGGTCACGCCCGCGTTCGGCTCCGTGGTCAGAGACGCATGGAAGTCGACGGTGGCCTCCCCTCTTTGGTCGTCCGCGTACAAGTCCAGTTTGCGGGCAAGTCACTTTGCGGACTGGCGACGCCAGAATCGCAGGCGTCTCCGCAGCGCAAACCGCAGCGAAGGCATTCCCAGAGGATCGCGTGGCGTCGGGTATTGGTTTCGTTGAACCGAGGCTATTTGCCTTCGACCGATACCCCATTGGGGCCGACGAGAATCTGCACGCCCTGTGGCTGCTTTCGGTCCTGGTAAAGCTCATAGGCAAGCACGCCCGCGATAACGACGAGGCCGCCGATGACAAGAAAAATTATGTTGGCGCGATTCATGGCTTCGATCTCGGTTAAGGAACCCAATTTTTGGACATTACAAACCCCTCACGTCAGGCAGCACCCTCGGAAACTACCCACGCGCCCAATGGAATCGCCCCAGGCCTCCCAGCCAGGTGATATAACGCATGTTACATCTGGGCATTTTGGCCGTGAATACTTTCCGATCCTGTCGGCTCTGGCCAACAAGGCGCCCCTTGAAAGCGACGCTTTCCGTTGGCTGACGGGACGCAAGGTCGAGGACATCGAGGATTGCGCCACCTGCGCCATCCGCCAATTCTGCGGCGCGCCCTGTCCGGCGAAGGCGCATGAAATGAATGGTGGCATGAAACAGAAGGGCGCGTTCTGCGCGTTCTACAAGAGACGCCTCAGAAATTCTCAACCCGGCGCCTTCCGCAACTCGGCGCCCGTCTGCAGCTCTTGCTGTCTAACCGAACATTGCCGCGCCGGGGCAAGTGGCGCATCCTGCGCCGGCGCCGGCGTTCGAGCAGGCCGGCGCATCGCTCTCGCCGCCCTTCGCTGGGGAAGCGATCAGCGACAATTGCTGCTCCAGATCGGCGCCGCCGCAGGACGGGCAGACAGGCTCCTCGCCGGAGCGCACAAGCGTCTGGAAGGACTCGCCGCATTTCTTGCACTGATAGCCGTAGATCGGCATTCGATGACCTCGATCATTTGAACTAAGGCCCCTGAATGCCGCGATTTCGGGTCAGAGGCAAGACGCCATTCGCCATCCCAACCGGATGGGTGAGCTCATGCAACCCCAGCGCGTCCTTGATGAACAGAGTATCCTTCCGGCGTGACGCGCCTTGCGGGATTCAGGCCCGCGGAGCGATTCTGCGCAGCTATATCGGCTTTATGAGCGAGGTTAGCTGCGCAGCATGGGACGTATGACGGTGATTTCCGGCGCCGA
>NZ_NHSJ01000008.1 GCF_002937075.1 Rhodoblastus sphagnicola | reverse complement strand
GGCCAGAACTAACGAAAAGGCCTTCGGATACGCATAAGCAGACAAAGCAGGAACTTCAGGCGGCTCTGAGCAATGCCTCGGACAACGTTCGCAATGGTCTCAATCCGGCATTGTTTTCCGACGTGGCGCACTCGGCTCCCCAAACATAGTCGCCGGTCAGGTTCACGTGCTCCCAGCCCAGCGGAGACAGGTGAGCCAGCAGGCGGTCGGGAATGTCCTCTGTCTGACGCAGAGTGGCGACGGCGCGCTCAAGATATCGCGTGTTCCAGAGGATGATGGCGGTGACGAGAAGGTTGAGGCCGGACGCGCGGTGCTGCTGATTTTCGTAAGTGCGATCGCGGATTTCGCCAAGCCGGTGGATGAAGACTGCCCGCGCCAAGCTGTTGCGGGCCTCGCCCTTGTTGAGTTCCTGGCCGGTCGTCCGCCGCAACTCGGGATCCTCGATCCAGTCGAGGGTGAACAGGGTGCGCTCCAGCCGGCCAAGCTCGCGCAGCGCTGCGGCGACGCCGTTCTGCCGGGGATAGGAGGCGAGCTGACGCATGATCAGCGAGGCGGTCACGGCGCCGGTGCGAAGGGAGGCGACGATGCGCAGGATTTCCGACCAGTGGGCGCGGATCAGGGCAACATTGATGCGCCCGGCGATCAACGGCTCGAGCGTCGGATAGTCCGACGACCTGCCGAAGCTGTAGAGGCGCCGGTGCTTCAGGCCGGGAATGCGCAGAGCGCGAAGACATGCTCGGAATCGCCGCCGCCGTCGGTATGGTGGCGACGGGTCGAGACCTCGCTCTGATGAGAGAGCAGCGCATCGAGCACATGCAGCGCCTCGCTCGCCGTCGCCGCGATCACCTTGGTGAAGAACGGCCCGTAGCGGTCGGAGATATGGGTGTAGACCTTGAACCCTGGTTGCTGGCCGTAATGAGCATTGACGCGGCCGGCGGCGCGGCCGAACCCGCTGGCCTGAAAGAACTGCCCGTCGGACGACGAAGCAACGCCGCCGCCGAATATCGCCGCAAACGGCTCCCGCTGTTGCTGATTGATGAGACGCCGCAGCGCCTCTGCATAGGTTTCCTCGCGGATGTGCCAGTCGGCCGTCCAGGCGAGTTGCCCCAGGCTGGCGATGCTGCACGCTTCGGCCATGCGGGTCAGGCCGAGATTGAGCCCGTCGGCGAGCAGAGCCGCCATGAGGACGCGGCCATCGGCCGCCGCCTCTCCGGTCCGCAGATGGGTGAAGCAGTCGGGAAAGAGCGTCCACCCCGCCACTTCCGTCAGGAGATCGGTGATGCGGATGCGCGGCAACATGGCGTAGAGGCGAGCGGCCAGGGCGTCGGTCTCCGGCGGCGTGGATTTCTCGATCGGCGCGATTTTCAGCACGCCCTTGTCGATCGTCACGTCGGGCAACAGACCACCCTTCGCACGAGCGTCAGTCGCCGCCAGCCGTTCGTCCAGAAGCGCGCGACGGCTCTCGACGAAACGGTCGAAATCCGCCTCGACTGCGAATGGAGACGTTTCGGCCTTCTGCAGGTCCCGCAGCGTCTCTTTCGAGATCAGCCTTTCCTCGAAGGAGCGGTATTGCCGGCTGCCAACGACCCACACGTCGCCGGCGCGCAACCTGTCGCGCAACTCCGCCAGGACGCAGAGTTCATAATGACGACGGTCGATGGCGCCGCCGGGCAGCACATAAGCCGCCCAGCGCCGCCGAACAAACCCGGTCGGCGCGGATTTCGGCAGGGTGGCCGCGTTCGTGCGGTTCGCCTCGCGCAGCACCTCGATGGCGCGCATGAGTGAGGCCGAGGCCGGCACGCTCTCGAACTGGAGCGCGTCGAGAAAGGCGGGCGACCAGCGCCGAACCCCGGCGTAGTGCTCGCCGAGTTTCTGGTAGACATCGAACTCTTGCGGTCGCGCCAGCGTCTCGGCCTCGGCGACGGTCGAGCGAAACCGCTCCCACGGGATCACCGCCGTGATCGCGCCGAAAGGATCCAGATGGCACTCGCGGGCGGCAATCAGCGCCGCGCCAACGCTCGCATAAAGACGGACTTTCTCGTTGATGGCCCGGGCGTCGGATTGAAAAGCGCGGGCCTGACGACCCTCGGCCTTGCGAAACATGGCGCCGATCAGGCGGTCAAACAGATCGATCGCCTGGTCGGTCAAGCTGGCGGCGAGGTCCAGGCTCATGGCCACCAGCGTCGCGTGGCGGCGCAGCCGCTCGTAACCGGCGACATGCTGCACGGTGGTGCGGCCGGCCTCGCGAGCAAGCAGAGCAAGGCGCGCCTGATGGACCAACCGTCCGCGGCCAGGCTCGATGCCGATCGTGCGGACATGTTCCAGGCGCTCGGTCAGACCGAGCATGGCGCCCGGCTTGGCGGCCTCCGGCATTTGCCGCAACCAGGTCAGCCAGTTCTGGTTGGTTTCTTCCCGGCGCAGCGTCAGCGCATCGAGCCTGCGTCGTTGTTCGGCGGTCAGGCCATCGGTCAGCCGGCGATAGACCTCCCGACGCGCCTGGTGGCGGAGCTTGGCGCAGAGCCGCTCAAGCGCGGGCGGCGACGGGACGACGATCCGGCGCTGCCGGCACGTCTCCATCGCCAGTTCCGCCAGTCGGGCGAGCCGATCATCCTCGATGGCATGCGGCAGGAGGGCGCTTGCCAATTCGGCGGCGGCGCGTTTACCGAACGGACGAAGGCCCAGCAACTCCTGGCATTCGACGGCATGACGCTGGCGGTTCCGCTCCGCCGCGAGATACGCGTCCACCGCTTCTGGAAGAATCCCGATCTGCTCGGCGACGAATGCGAGCAGGGGCGGAGGCGGACGCTCGCCGGAGCGCAACGCTCGACCGGGATGGCGCAGGTAGCAAAGCATGAGAGCGTAGCCGAGGCGGTTGTGATCTCCGCGGCAGCGTCGGATCGCTCCGAGATCGGCCTCCGACAGCGTGAAGTGGCGCACCAGGTCCCGTTGTTCGATTGGCGGATCAAACAGCTCCGCGATCTGGGTTTCGTTCAATCGCTGCGGTCGCGCCACTCATGCCTCCTCGATCTTGCCCCCCGCAGACCAACCGATCCGGGCCAGGGAGTCGAGAAGCGTGCTGCGTTTGACGCCGAAAGTCCGGCAGACCGCGGCCTTGGTCGCCCCACCGTCGAGCGCGGCCGTCACGGCGGCGAGTTTTTCGGCGTCGATGGCGACGGGACGACCGCCGTGGCGACCGCGCCGGCGAGCTGCTGCCAGCCCGGCCTGTACACGCTCCTGGATCAGCGACCGCTCGAACTGGGCGAGGGAGCCGAAAATGTGGAACAGAAACTCGCCCTGCGGCGTGGTCGTGTCCATCTGCTCGGTCAGCGAACGGAAGGCGATGCCGCGCTTCTTGAGATCGGTCACGGTGGCGAGGAGGTGAGGCAACGATCGTCCGAGTCGGTCGAGCTTCCAGACAACCAGGCAGTCGCCAGCTTTCATGAAAGCCAACGCCTTGGAGAGGCCGGCGCGATCGCCGCGGCTGCCAGTGGCCCGATCCTCAAACAGATGGCGCTCATCGACCCCGGCGGCGAGGAGCGCGTCACGCTGTAGATCCAGAACCTGACGGTCACCGTTCGTCGACACGCGCATGTACCCGACCAGCATGTGCGGAAAACCCTATCCAACGAGTTTCCGCACAGTCTCACATTCCGACAGGGTTTGTCGTGCAGTTTTTTCGCCCGCGACGGGCAGCCTTTCGCCATGCTGCGGAGATGTCGGAAATCATCTGTTTCTCGACATGGTCGCCGAGCAGTCGCTCGAACCCGTACATCCGATTTTCGGCGGAGTTCCAAGGCTACGCACAGCTACGTTCGTTCTTTGTCTCGTTATGCGTATCTGGCGACCGTTTCGTTCGTTCAGGCCAGGATGGCTTCGAGTTTCTTCGCTTCCGCGTCGGTCGCGTCGATCGACGCGGCGTTGGGCAGGTTCAGGCTCACCAGCAGCTCCGGTCGATCCGACGGCGGAAAGAACTGCTCTTGCAGTTGCGTCGCGCCGATGCAGGCGAGGACGAGAGCCGCCGCCGCCGCGCCGAGCGTCATGTAAGGGCGGGCGAGAACCTGTTCGAGCCGTTTCTCGAAAACCTGTCGCAGCCGGTCGCCGCCTTCGCCATGAGACGCCATGGTCTTCGGCAGAATCCAGGCGCCGATCAGAGGCGAGAACAGCACGGCGACGATCCAGGAGGCGAGCAGGGAGATCAGGATCACCATGAACAGCGAATAGCAATATTCGCCGGCGCTGGAGGCGGCGAAGCCGACGGGCACGAAGCCCGCGATCATCACGAGCGTGCCGGTCAACATCGGAAACGCCGTCGTTTCGTATGCGTAGCTGGCGGCGCTGCGGCGGTCCCAGCCGCGCTCCAGGCGTCCGACCATGGCTTCGACGGTGATCATGGCGTCATCGACGAGCAGGCCCAGCGCGATGATCAGCGCGCCCAGCGACACGCGTTGCAGGCCGATGCCCGCCAGCTCCATGCAGGAGAAGGTCATCGCCAGCACGAGCGGAATCGAGAAGGTGACGACTAGTCCCGCGCGGGCGCCAAGCGAGACGAACGAGACGGCGAGCACGATGACGATGGCCTCGACCAGAACTTTGGTGAAGCCGTCGACCGCCTCCTTCACGACGGTTCCCTGGTCGGCGACCTGAGTCATTTCGATGCCGTGCGGCAATTTTTCGGCGACCCCGCGCATTCTCGCCTTCAGGGCGGCGCTGAAATCGAGCAGGTTGCCGGTCGGGGCCATGGATATGGCGAGGCCCAACCCCTTCCTGCCGTTGACGCGGAACAGCGGCGCGGGCGGGTCGGCGTCCACGCGCTTGACGGTGACGAGATCCGTGAGCGGCAGGAAGCGGCCGTTGACCGCGAGGGTCATGGTTTTGAGGCTGGCCTCGGAGGCGAAGGCGCCGGAAACCGACAGGCCGATCTGTTCGTCGGTCCGGCGGATGACGCCGGCCGGAGTCACCGCGTTTTGCGCCTGTATCGCCCGGACCACGGCCTGCACGTCGAGCCCGTAGGACGCGAGCCGCTTTGGCGAAAATTCGACGACGATCTGCTCCTCCTGGACGCCCAGGAGATTGACCTTGCCGACGTCCTTCGTCCTGAGGATGTCCGCACGGATCTGATCGAGTTTGTCGCGCAATGCGCGGTCGGAAAAACCTTCGGCGGTGAAACCGTAGATGATTCCGAAGGTGTCGCCGAATTCATCGTCGAAGAACGGTCCCTGGACGCCATTGGGCAGCGTCGCGGCAATGTCGGAGGCCTTTTTGCGCACCTGATACCAGATTTTCGTCACTTCACCGGGAGGCGTATCGTCCCGCAGGTTGACGAGCACCACGGATTCGCCGGGGCGCGTGTAGCTGTCGAGGTGATCGAGCCAGGGCGTCTCCTCCAGTTTCTGCTCGATCCGGTCGGTGAGGAGATGGGTCGTGTCGCGGGTCGAGGCCCCCGGCCAGGAGGCCGAAACCACCATGGTCTTGATGGTGAACGGCGGGTCCTCGTTGCGGCTCAGGCGTGTGAAACTCATCAGTCCCGCGATGAGCGTGGCCAGCATCAGGAAGACGACCAGAGGCTTGTTGTCGAGCGCCCAGGAGGAAAGGTTGAAGGACGAAAGGGTGGAGGATTTCGAGCGCATGCCGACTCTGTCCATGGATGGCGCGTTCATGGCGTCGGCTCCGCGAGCTTAACCGATTCATCCGGGCGCAGCTTGCTGACGCCGGCGGTAACGACACGGTCGCCGGCCGGCAAGCCGGAGCGAATGAGCGCGGCGCCGTCCTGGTACCGCGCCACGACGACCGGCTTCAGAATGAGTTTGGCCCTGACCGGGTCGACGACAAAGACGGCCGGGGCGCCGGAACTGCCCGTGATCGCGGATCCGGGAACCGAAATCATGCGTCCACTGGACAGATCGACGCTGCCATTGACGGTCGTCCCGAGCGCCATGGCGGCCGGCGCGTTGGGCAGCGACACCCGCACGCGATAGGTGCGCGTCGACGGGTCCGCCGTCGGGCTGATTTCGCGCAAGGTTCCGACGGTCTTGACGGCCGGGTCGGCGGTGAGGCTGATAACAACGGGAATGCCCATCGCCGCGTCGGCGATCAGGCGTTCGGGCACGTTGAAGACGCCGTCCCTGGCGTCGGCTGAAGCGACGCGGGCGACCATCTGGCCGGCGCCGACAACCTGCCCCCGGTTGGCGCCGACAGCGGTGACGACGCCGCCTTCGGTCGCGAACAGTTCAGCATATTTGCGTCTGTTGACAGCATTCTCTCGCGCCGCCGTCGCCGCCTCCTGTTTCGCCGCCGCGCTTTTCCACTGGGCTTCCGCGTTTTCGAGCGCGGCTTTTGCCGAAATCTGCTTGTCGAACAGCTGTTTTTGGCGCCGGAACGCGGCCAGAGCCGCTTGCGCGGCGGCCTGCGCGTTGATCACCTCGGCGTCCGCCGCCTTGAGCTCGTTGGCGACGTCGGCGTCGTCCAAAGTCGCCAGGAGATCGCCGGTCTTGACGACGGCGCCGACATCGACAAAACGCCGGGTGACGCGCCCGTTGATCTGGAAACCGAGATCAGCTTCGTAACGCGGCTGGATCTCGCCGGTCTGGCTGATGGTTTCCGCAATGTCGCGGGGCTCCGCAACGACGGTTCGCACCGGGCGGGGCGCGGGCGGAGGCGGAGGCGGCGAGGCATCCTGGCAGCCCGCAAGGGTCAGCGGCAGCGCCACGATCGCCAGCGGCAGGCGTTTAAACGTCATTGGGCTTGTCCTTGTCGGAGACGGCGAGACCGCGCAGCGCGGTGAGGGCGGTGATCTCGGCAAGGCGCCGGACATCGCCGAAATCGATCTCGTTGATGGTGATCGCGAGGGTCAGGACGCCATGAACGGAGCCCCAGAGGATCTGCGCGGCGGTCGCGCTCGGCAAAGGCCGAATTTTTCCCGCCGCGATCGCCGCGCCGACGATTTCGACGAACAGGCGATAGGGCCGCACCGCGGCGTCGATGGCGACGAGATCGGAAAACTGCCCTTTGTCGTTTTCGATGAAGAACACGCGAAAACGGTCGCGATCCTCAATCGCGAAATCGGCATAGGCGCACAGCACGGCCTGGAGCTTGTCTACGGGACTCACATCCTGGTCGCGAACTGCCTCGCACCGGCGCGTCAGTTCATCGACAGTGTCCAGCCAGTAAGCGATGAGCACATTTCGCCGCGCGGGAAAGTAGCGGTAGAGCGCGCTGGCGCTCATGCCGGCCTCCTTGCCGAGGCGCCGCATGGAAAAGGCGTCGTAGCCCTCGCGCGCAATGATTTTGCCGGTTGTTTCGAGCAGTCTGCGTCGAACGGCGTCGATTTCCGGCGTGGACATGGAGGGGCGAGGCATGCGGTTCCGATCAGGCGCGTTTACAGAACATGTTTAGAGAACGTGTTCTGTAAACGCGTTCTCGTCAGGATTCAAGAGGCCTGTCCAAAGTTTCCGCGCAGGTGGAGACAGACGCCGGGCAAAAATTCGGCATGCGCCCGTTTCTGTTCATCGCCGGAGCAGGCGTGCGCGCGCCCGAGCGGTTTTGACCGCCGCGCCAGTCCTTTGGCGCGAATTATCAAATCAGCGTCGCAAAAGATCAGGTTCCGTCGCCAGGTTTCGGCGAGGCTGTCCCCACGCTTGAATTCACTCCAGACAGGGTCGCGGCGATGGCTTTCGCAGCGACAAGGGACGCTTGGCCATGACCTTGAACATCGCCCATATGAACAAGCTCGACGCCCGCAATTATTATACGGTCACGCGGAAATACGACCTGAGCTTTCCCGGCCTGCAAGGCGATATCGAAGCCAATGTCGTGGTGATCGGCGGCGGCTTTTTCGGCGTCAACACCGCGCTGGAGCTGGCGGAAAAGGGCATAACCAACAGCGTCGTGCTCGATGGCCGCTGTCTCGGCTATGGCGGCCGGTGATGGCTGGCATCTGCTACCGAGCCTGTTAGCCGTTTCCGAAGTGCTGGGCGCCGGTTGGTGCGCGGCGGATGCGGCGAGGGTGCGGCCCCGCTCAACCGTGGTCGTGGTGGGCGACGGCGCCGCAGGCCTGATGGGTGTGCTGGCGGCCAAGCAGATGGGCGAGAAGCGGCCTTCGTAGAAGGAGCAGTGTCGAACAGAGAGCGGTCGTTTGGTTGGTGATGCGGCGCTGCCAGCCCGGCCGCCAAGCCAATGGCTCCATCCCGAGTTGGCCCCGATCAGCTTTTCTAGGCCAGTCCAGAATCGAAGGTGGCCGGAGCGGGCTCCAGAGCTACGCTTGTTTTCGGTCGCGTATCGACCTTGAGATGAAAAATGTCCGGCCGCGCATAGTGACCCACAACATCGAGGTCGTATTTGCCACGCGGGATGACGCGCCGGTCGATCTCGGCGATTTTGATGAATTCGCCGGTGAAATCAGGCTCCACCAGCACATTGCCGAGCGGATCGACGATGCATGAGCCGCCACGGATCAAGACCGCCTTCGCATCGCTGGCCCCGTCCGGCGCATAATGTGCGGGTCCATCTCCCCGGGTAAAATATTGACAGGCCGACAGGACGAAGCAGCGCCCTTCGAGCGCGATGGTACGCATGGTTGGCAACCAGGCGTCGCGGTCGTCCACGGTGGGCGCGCAATAAAGCTCCACCCCCTGGGCATACATCGCCGCGCGCAAAAGCGGCATGTAATTCTCCCAGCAGATCACGCTGCCGATTTTTCCAAGAGGCGTGTCCACGACACCGATGGTCGAGCCGTCGCCAAAGCCCCAAACCAGCCGCTCCATCGCGGTCGGCATCAGTTTGCGATGCTTGTAAAGCAGGTCGCCGGTGGGCGCGAAGGTCAGGGTCGCGCAATAGAGCGTGCCGCCGTCGCGTTCGATGATTCCGACCACCATGTGAACGCCGGTTTCGCACGCGACCTCGCCGAGACGCGCCGTTTCGGGGCTGGGAACATCGATGGCGCTCTCGAAATAGAGCCGGAACATCTCGCGTCCTTCGGGGCTTCGCGTCCCGAGCCTCGCGCCAAAGTCGAGGCCCTTGGGATAGCCGCCGACAAAGGCTTCCGGAAAGACCACGAGGCTTGCGCCCATGCCGGCGGCTTCGCTGGCGAGCGTGGCCAGCTTGTCGAGCGTTGCGGGCGTATCGAACAGGATTGGGGCGGCCTGAACAACGGCGGCCTTGAAAATCGACATCGCTTTCACTCCATTTGGTTCACGGCTCGACCCGCAGCGACTGTGCGGCAAGACCCAGCCGTCTCAAGCCTTCTTCGATTTCCTCATCGGACAGGATCAGCGGAGGAAGCAGCCGCAGCACGTTGTCGCCCGCCGTGACGGACAGCAGGCCGTTGGCGCGCGCCGCCTCGATCACGGTTTCAACGGGTGGCCGGCACAGCAGCCCCAGCAACATGCCCTCGCCGCGCGCTTCCTCGAAGACGTCGGGAAAATCGTCGACGAGGGCCTGAAGGCCGGTGAACAGTTTTCCGCCCTTGCGCCTGACGTCGCCGAGAAAGGTCTCGTCGGCGACGATCTCGACCGTCTTGCGCGCGATCGCCATGGCGAGGGGATTGCCGCCGAACGTGCTGCCATGCGTTCCCGGCCTCATGGCGGCGGCCGCTCTTTCGTTGGCGAGGCAGGCCGCGACCGGAAAGCCATTTCCCAATCCTTTGGCCGTCGCCAGGATATCCGGCGTCACGCCAACTCCTTGATAGGCGAAGAGCCGCCCCGTCCGGCCTATTCCGGTTTGCACCTCATCAAAGATCAGCAGAATGCCGCGCCGGTCGCAGAGGTCGCGGATGTGCGCGAGCGCCGAAGCCTCAAGCTTGCGGACGCCGCTTTCACCCTGGATCGGCTCCAGCAGCACCGCCGCCGTCTCCGGGCCACAGGCGGCGTCGAGCGCGTCGAGGTCGCCGAACGGAACCGCCTTGAACCCGGGCGCCGGCGGCCCAAAACCTTCGAGATATTTGGCCTGGCCGCCTGCCGCCAGCGTCGCCAAAGTGCGTCCGTGGAAGGCGCCAGCGAAGGTCACGATATCCGACCGTTCGGGCCAGCCTGCGAAAAACTGGCGGCGGCGCGCCGTCTTGATGGCCGTTTCCACCGCTTCGGCGCCGGAATTGTTGAAGAAGACCCGGTCAGCAAAGGTTTTTCCACACAGGAGCCGCGCCAGGGCTTCCTGTTCCGGGATGCGCACGGCGTTGGACACATGCCAAAGACGCGCGCCCTGCCGCTGGAGCGCTTCGACCAGCGCCGGGTGCGAATGGCCAAGCCCGGTTACGGCGATTCCCGTCGCGAAATCGAGATAACGCCGCCCGTCGGTGGCGATGAGCCACGCGCCCTCGCCATGACTAAACGCGATTTCGGCGCGCCGGAAACAGGGATAGAGATAATCGACGCCGCTGGCTGCGTCGAGATATGCGCCCGCACTCATCCGGCCATGTCCGTCAAGACCTGATGATAGGCCCAATCCAGCCACTCCAAAGCCAGTTTCAGATCGTCGGCTTCGACCGTCGCGCCGGCCCAGAAGCGGAAGCCCGGCGGCGCCGTGCGATAGGCGCCGACATCAAGCGCGGCCTTGTGGTCATCCAGTTTCGCGACGACGGCCTTGACGATCTTCGCTTGCAGCTCGGAATCGCCCGCCAGTTCCGGCGCGACGATTTTAAGGCAGATCGAGGTCGGCGAGCGGATTTCCGGTCTGGCGGCAAGGAAGCCGCACCAGTCGTTGTGCGCGACCCATGCGGCGACCACTTCGAAATTGCGCTTGCAGCGCGCCTTCAGAACGGGGAGACCGCCCAAGGCGCGCGCCCATTGCAAACCGTCGATGGCGTCCTCGACCGCGAGCAACGACGGCGTGTTGATCGTTTCGCCGACGAACAGTCCTTCCGTCACCAGACCCTGGCTGACCATGCGATAGAGTTTTGGCATGGGCCAGGCCGGCGTGTGATCGGTCAGCCGGGCGATGGCGCGCGGGCTCATGACGATCACGCCATGGGCGCCCTCGCCGCCGAGCACCTTTTGCCAGGACCAAGTGGTCACGTCGAGCTTGTCCCATGGCAGATCCATGGCGAAAGCCGCCGAAGTCGCATCGCAGATCGTGAGGCCGGTGCGGTCGCCGGCGATCCAATCGGCATCGGGAACGCGCACGCCCGCAGTCGTGCCATTCCAGGTAAAGACGATGTCGCGGGCGGAGTCCGCCTGCGACAGATCGGGCAGTTCGCCATAACGCGCCCGAAACACGCGGCTGTCCTCGATTTTGAGCTGTTTGACGATATCCGTCACCCATTCCTCGCCGAATGAGTCCCAGGCGAAGACATCGACGCCGCGCGGGCCGAGCAGACTCCACAGCGCCATTTCGACGGCGCCGGTGTCCGATCCCGGCACAATGGCGATGCGGTAGTCCTCGGGGATTTCAAGCACCTCGCGCGTCAGGTCGATCACCTCGCGCAGCTTGGCCTTGCCCTCGCGGGAGCGGTGCGAGCGACCGAGGACCGCGCCGTGCAGCGCGTCCAGCGTCCATCCCGGACGCTTCCGGCAGGGGCCGGACGAAAAATGCGGGCTTGCGGGCCGTGTCGACGGCATGGGCGCGAGATCGTTCATCTTGCAGCATCCTTTGTGGTCATGGCGCGACCGATCATCCGCAGCAGAAACGGCCTCGCCGCTTCTGCCGCGGCGGCGGGACGCCAAGCGTCCGGCGGATGGTTTTCAGGCGGGGCGACGCTGGAAAATCCGCAGGCGATCAGCGCCTGGAACTGATCGGGCAGCACGCGCCCGACCGCGCGGATGTCGCCGGTAAATCCATGGCTCTGCCGCAACCGCCGCGCGGCGGTGAAGCCACGGCCGTCGCGAAATTTGGGAAATTCGATGCAAATCAGCGACAACCGTTGCAGAAACGGCGCGAGCGCATCGACGCTCTGGTCGGGCGGCAGCCAGGCGCCGACAGGCCCGGCGGAGATTTTCTCCAGCGCATCGGCAAGGCTTGGCGCCCTGAAGACATCGTTCGCCTGAGGCGGGGCCCCATCTTCATGAAGCCTCCAGAGGTCGTCGGTGACGAAGGCCTGACGATCAAGCGCGCGCATAAAGAGCCTCCTTGAACGGTTCGGCGCCGACGCGGCGGTAGAAAGCGATGAAGGTCTCCTTGTGTGCGCGTTCACGCAGATAGACGGAGACGATCTGGTCGACCGCCTCGACCGCCTCATCGGCGGAGAAGGCCGGACCGACGATCTCGCCAATGGCGGCCTGTTCGTCGGCCGAACCGCCCAGCGTGATCTGGTAGGATTCCTCGCCGTTCTTTTCGAGACCGAGCAGGCCGATATGCGCGACGTGGTGATGGCCGCAGGCGTTGATGCAGCCGGAGACATGCAGGTCGAGCGGACCTATCGCGGGCCGGTCGCTGCGGTCGGAAAAATGCCGCGAAAGGCGTTGCGCCAACGGAATGGAGCGCGCCGTCGCCAGCGCGCAATAATCCATCCCGGGACAGGAAATGATGTCGGTGATCAGGCCGATATGGGCTTCGGCGAGTTGGGTCCCGCGCAGGGACCGCCACAGGTCCAATAGTGCGTCCTCGCGGACATGGGGCAGGACGAGATTTTGTTGATGCGCGACGCGGATCTCTCCGAACGCATGTTTTTCCGCGAGATCGGCGATCAAATCCATCTCGTCGGCGGTGGCGTCGCCGGGAACGCCGCCCGGCGGCTTGAGCGACAGCGCGACCGAGCGATAGCCTTTCTGCCGGTGCGGGAAGACGTTGTTGTCCAGCCAATCCGAGAAGCCCGGCTCACGCTCGCGTTGCGCGGCGAGATCGGGCGATGAGGAGGGCAGATCGTTTTGCAGCGACGGCTGGACAAAACGTTCGGAAACCGCCGCGATGATTTCCGGTTCGAGACGGCAATAGGCGGGCTCCATCGCCGCGAATTCGTCCTCGATCATCGCGATGAACACGTCGGGCTTCAGATCGCGAATGAGGATTTTGATACGGGCCTTATAAATGTTGTCGCGCCGGCCCATGGCGTTGTAGACGCGCAGGATCGCCTCCACGTAACGCAGCAGATCGGCCTCGGGCAGCCAGTGGCGCACCTTCACGCCGATGACGGGCGTGCGGCCGAGGCCGCCGCCGCCGTAAACCTGGAAACCGGTCTCGCCTTCCGCGTTGCGGTAAGCCAGCAGTCCGATGTCATGAACGCGCACGGCGGCGCGATCCACCGGGCTGCCGGTCATGGCGATCTTGAACTTGCGCGGCAGATAGGTGAGTTCAGGATGGTCGGTGGACCATTGGCGCAGCACTTCGGCGTACAAGCGGGGATCGACGATTTCGTCGGCGGCGGCGCCGGCGAAATGGTCCGTGGTGACGTTGCGAACGCAATTGCCGCTGGTCTGGATGGCGTGGAGGTCGGCCTCCGCCAGAAAGTCCAGAATGTCGGGCACATCCTGAAGACGGATCCAGTTGAACTGAATGTTCTGCCGCGTGGTAAAATGGCCGTAGCCCCGGTCGAAGCGGCGCGCGAGCGCCGCCAAGCATCGCATCTGGGCCGCGCTCATCCCGCCATAGGGCATTGCGACACGCAGCATGTAGCCATGCAATTGCAGATACAGGCCATTCATCAGGCGAAGAGGCTTGAACTCGTCCTCGCTGAGTTCCCCCGAAAGGCGCCGCCGCACTTGATCGCGGAAAATCGCGGCGCGGTCGCGCAGGAACTGCCGTTCATGCTCGTCATAGCGATAGACCCCGGCCGCCGCAGCCAGTGTTTTTGTAAGCGGCGGCGCGTTCGTCGATACGACGCCGTGCTCGGGCGTCGCGATCGAGGGACCGAACGCGCGCATTTTTTCGCGCGCGACGCTGGGCAGGATCCCGGCATCGCCGCGCTCGACTTCGATCACGCGGGCATCGACGACCAGATTGGCTTGCTCGTCGCGCTGCGCGCGCGCAAAGACGTCCGCGATTTCAGTGTCGAGGAAGGCTCGCGCGCGGCTGAAATCGGGACTCCAGTCCTGCCGTGAGTCGAGCCAGACCGAGACGCCGTCGCACAATCGGCTGGCGCCGATGACCTTGATATCCATTTGCAACCCTCTCACGCGACGGCTTCGACGCGCAGGCTGGGCCAGAGCGACTCGCGCGCGATCGCGCTCAAGGCGTCCACCAACTGGCGCATGTGCTCTTCGGTGTGGAACGGCGTCGGCGTGATGCGCAGGCGCTCCTTTCCGTGAGCGACGGTCGGATAATTGATGGGCTGGACATAAATGCCATGCTGTTCGAGCAGGCGGTCGCTGGCCGCGCGACAGGCGTGGGCGTCGCCGACCATCAGCGGGATGATGTGGCTTGGGCCGTCCAGAACGGGCAGGCCCGCGTCCTTGAGCATGTCCTTCAGCATTTTCACATGCCGCTGCTGTTTTTCACGAAGGGCCGGATCGTTGCGCAAATGCTGGATCGCGGCTAGCGCGCCCGCAGCGAGATGCGGACAGAGCGATGTAGTGAAGATGAAGCTGTCGGCGAGGCTTCTGATGACATCGATCATCACCGTGGGGCCTGCGACATAGCCGCCCATCACGCCGAACGCCTTGCCGAGCGTGCCCTCGATGAAGGTCAATCGGTTGGCGACGCCCTCGCGTTCGGCGACGCCCGCGCCCTGAGGCCCGTAAAGGCCGACGGCGTGAACTTCGTCGAGATAGGTCATGGCGCCGAAACGATCCGCAAGGTCGCAAATGTCCGCGATCGGGGCGATGTCGCCATCCATGCTGTAGACGCTTTCGAAGGCGATGAGTTTCGGCTGTTCCGGCGGCAGGGCCAGCAGCAGCTCTTCGAGATGCGCGAGGTCGTTGTGACGCCAAATCCGCTTTTCGATGCCGGCGCGTTTGATGCCCTCGATCATCGAATTGTGGTTGCCGGCGTCCGAGAGGATCACGGCGTCCGGCAACAGTTTTCCCAGCGCGCTCAGGGCGGCGAGGTTGGAAATCCAGCCCGAGGTGAAAATCAACGCCGATTCCTTTTCGTGCATGTCGGCGATTTCGGCTTCCAGGCGGACGTGCTGGCTTTGCGTCCCGGAAATGTTGCGCGTGCCGCCCGCGCCCGCGCCATGGTTGTCGAGCGCCTCATGCATTGCCGCGAGAACGTCGGGATGCTGTCCGATTCCGAGATAATCGTTGCTGCACCACACCACCACCCTGCGCGCCTCGCCGTCCTTGCGCTTCCAGATCGCCGCCGGGAATTCACCGGCGATCCGCTCCAGTTCGATGAATGTGCGATAGCGGCCATCCTGCTTCATGACGGCGATCTGGTTCTCGAAACGCGCGCGATAGGACATTTTTGCGGCTCCTCAAAGTTGTATGCATACACTTATAAAAATGTCTTTTGTTGTGCAAGCCGAAATTGATGGGACCGCGCCCGCAAGCCTGGGACGGAACGTCGCAATGAAACACCGCCGCCAAGGCCAGTAAGCCGGATATCCCTATGGATTTGCCGCGCGCTCTGCATTACAAAGCGGGAAATTGCATGGTTCAGAAGAGAGAATGCCGGTGACGAGCGACAGAAACGCCATGCACTGGGTGCGCGAGTTCGATTCCGCCGCCGGCGCCTATTATCTCCAGATCGCCAACATGATCGAAATGGCCGTGGGCGAGGGACGCCTTTTGCCGGGCGACCGATTGCCGCCGCAACGGGCGCTGGCGCAACGTCTTGGGGTCGATCTGACCACGGTGACGCGCGCCTACACGGAAGCGCGCCAACGTCATCTGCTCGACGCCGTGACCGGGCGCGGTTCGTTCGTCGCGGCGGCGGTGGAGCGCGCCGGCCCTCCGGTCGATCTCGGCATGAACATTCCGCCGCCCCCGCAGGGGGTGAGGCTAGGGGAGTTGATTCAGCGCGGCGTCAACGACCTGCTGACGCGGTCCAATGTCGATCTGTTGATGACCTATCACGTCGGCGCGGGCTCGAAAGCCGAGCGCGCGGCGGGCGCGGCCTGGATCGAGCCGGCGCTTGGACGTGTCGCGCCGGAACGGATCGTCGTCTGTCCGGGCGCGCAAGCCACGATCCTCGCGCTGATCGAAACCCTGTCGCCGCCGGGCGCGCCGATCATCTGCGAGGCGCTGACTTATCCCGGCCTGCTCGGCGCGGCGCATTTCCTCGGGCGGCGCGTCCTTGCGGCCGAGATGGACGACGACGGCGTCCTACCCGCCTCGATCGAGCGCCTCGCGGTTGCGGAGAAAGCCAAACTTGTCTGCCTGACCCCGACGATTCAAAATCCGACGACCGCGACCCTGCCCCGGCGCAGGCGCGAGCAAATCGTCGCGCTGGCGGAGAAGCACGACCTCATCCTCATCGAGGACGATCCCTACCATCTGTTGGCCGAGGACGCGCCGCCGCCGCTTTCGGCGCTGGCGCCGCACCGCGCCTATTACATTTCGACGGTGTCGAAGGTGTTGTGTCCCGGCTTGCGCTGCGCCTATCTCGCCTTGCCCATCGGCGTCGAGGCGGACCGGGTTCTGGAAAACTTGCGCGCCGCCAGCCTGATGCCGGCGCCTTTGATGTCCGCTCTGCTGACACACTGGATTCAGGTCGGCCTCGCGCAGGAGATTCTGGCGGGCGTGCGCACGGAAGCGCATTTGCGCCAAAAACTGGCCGCCGAAATCCTGCCGAAGGCGGCGCGCGCGCACCGCAACGGACTGCATGTCTGGCTGCCGCTGCCGCCGCATTGGGAACGGCTTCGTCTGGTCGAGACCATGCGCAGGGAAGGGCTCGGCGTCTCCGCCTCGGACGCTTTCGCAGCTACGCCACACGCGCCCGACGCCATCCGCATTTCGCTCGGCGGCGTCACGGAGCGCACCCGCCTCGCCCAGGCGCTCAAGTCGATCCGTCAGATTTTGGACGCGGAAAGGCGGCCGCGATCCATGGTCGTCTGAACAGGCGGAACAGGTCGCCCGAGCGGCCTATTCCCTGTGCGCCTCGATCAGGGCGCGTCGAAGAAATCCCGCGTCTCCGTTACCTCCACGTCAGTCGGATCTTTTGCGATCAGCCGAAACACGACGGGGGTCGATCTGCCCGAAACATCCGCCTGAGGCGCCGTGAGAAACACGCGAGCCTCAAATGTCTGGTCGGCGTCCACATCGAAGGACAGGGCCGCGCTGTCCCGCAACGACTCGCCATTCGCCGACAGCGTCGCTTTCAGACCCTCCGCCAGAGCGAGATCGAGGCGTCGGGGCCGATCGGACTTGTTGAGGATGCGGATCGTGTAGGCATTGCGAACGGACCCGTCGCTCATCACGACATGAAGCGGATTGCGGTCGTGCAGGACGTTCAAGCCGATCGTGGCCCTGTTGGCGTAAACGGTGACCATGACGGCCGCCGTCAGTAGGATCAGCGCCGAATAGATGACGGTCCTCGGCCGGATCAGCTTGAAGATGGGCTTCAAACCCTGTTCGCGGCGCTGGATGTTGATGTCCGTGTCATAGGCGATCAATCCGGTGGGCTGGCCGATTTTGGTCATCACGGAATCGCAGGCGTCGATGCACAGGCCGCACTGAATGCAGCCCATCTGCAAGCCCTGCCGAATGTCGACGCCGGTGGGGCACACGTGTCGCCTTGCATTTAATTGTAAGAATGCGCCTGTTTCGTTGAGGTGTGGCGTTGAATTATGATAATTTTGGTGGGCGGAGTCTCAAATTAAATTCATTTGAGACGAGGTTTGCTTCATCAACTTCCTCGGGCAAAAGGGGTCAGTCATTGCTGAATCACAAAGAAAACAAGGAGATGGTCCGATTCTCAAATAAGTTGACGTAATTATAGCCGTATTATCAATTTAAAAGCCAGTTCTCAAATTAGATGCCGACGTATGTATCTCAAATCATTGGTCTCTCATTCTCAGAATTAAATGGAAAGCGACAGGCGCCATTCTCGCCGAGTTGAGATCCCTGGAGTGCTCAAACTTCTTCAGAAATGATGGATATAGATCATGTTATCTGGGGGTTGCTCTAACAATCTCAACCGATAATATCAAATAAAGTACAATATACCAAGCAAAAATCTCATGATTAAGTACAGCGTCTCAAATTAATTACAATAAATGAATAATTGAAATTACTTAACTCAAGTGTTTCGCATTTAGGCGCAGCGTGACACCGCGCTAAAACAGGGCCTTCGAACGCGCCGGCGATAGCCCAAAGATCGTAGAAGTCATTCATTCGCGAATTGAGCATGTCCAGCGCCACCATGGACTGGAACTTTTCCGCTACGACTGTCTGCTGTGGGCAGACTTTGAGCTTCGATCACGGCTGGCCCAAAGTGACGGATATTCGATATCGACCGGGCCCGACGTAATGGCGTCGCGGTAACCGATATCCACATGCTTCACGATCTCCGCCGTTCGGGCGAGCGCAAGTTGATCGCGGCGTAAGGCGACGGCGTCGAAACCGCGTCGCCCGCCGGAGCTGTGGCTTCAGGTGAGGAACACCTCCTTGAAGCCTACGGTCCATCCCGTGCCCACGCGGGCGCCGGGCGTCCAGTCGCCGGTCCCGTTCAGGTAGCCATGATGGCGCCAGCACCACAGTTCGCCGTTAAGCTTGCGGCCATAGACGAAGCCGTTTCCAGCGATCCATATTCTGTCAACGTCCTGCCAGCCCGAACCGACCTGGATCGCGCCCACCCAAATGGGATAACCCTGGTCATAGCCGTAGTGGCGGTACCACATCATCCGGCCATCGGGCAGGGTCCCGTAAATGACGCCATCCGGCCCGGCCGCGAGCGCCACGAACGAATTCCACCCCGAGCCCACGATGGCCGGATCCTGCCAGCGGAACGAGCCGTCGCGGCGACCCTGGTGGCGATACCAGTGCAGCGCGCCGCTCTCTTCCACCGCGTAGATGACGCCGCCGTCGCCGGCGAAGACCCGACGAAAGTTCTGCCAGCCGGTTCCGACCTGGGACGGTCCCTGCCACTGGAATGTGCCCTGGTTGCGACCGTCGTGATAATACCACATCAGGCGCCCATCGGGCTGGATCGCATAAATGACGCCATCGCGTCCGCCGAAAACCGACTTGAAGGCGTTCCAGCCCGTGCCCACTTCCTTGGAGTCGTCCCATTCGAAAACGCGGCGATAACGGCCGGTGTGATGGTACCAGCGCAGCTTCCCGTCATCCGCGATTGAGTAGAGGTTGGGCGACATGCGCGCTTCCACCGGCCAATCGCGGCCGCCCCACTGCGTCACGCCGCCCATCAGCCCATCTTCATGCGTGTGATGCAGCAACTGGAAGTGCTGGTCGCGGTTGGACCCTCCGAAATCCACGTGATAGTCGACCTGCTGGACGATGTTGCCGGGATCGATCCAGGCGCGTTTCACGGCGCCGTCCGCCGCTTGCGTATAGCTCGGATCGACGCCGATGCGGGCTTGGCCGCGCCAGCCGTCATGCACTGTGTCCCAGAGCCCGATTGTCTCCGTGCGGTCGAAATTGGAGCCGGCGCCCACCGCCGTCCCGCGCGACATCACGACGCCGAACCAGGTGTTGTTCCAGAGCACCCGGCCGGCGGCGCGATAGGGATCGCTGGAATGGAGATAAAACTGGAAGGGCTGTCCTCCGATCGTGCAGTGGAGACCTCGGCCGCCATCTACAAAGCCGCCGTCCACGGGCAGGACGCGGCCATCCTCGCCATACCAACTCCCGAGGCTGATGGGCGCGTTGGTGGGCGGAACGCCAGTGTTGGCGCGTATGTCAAGGAAACGGCGGATGACCAGCTTGCCGCGCCAGCCGTCATGATCGGTTTCCCAGCGCCCGACCCACATCGCCGCCCATTGCGTCTGAACATCCGCGACCGACTTGATGAAATAGGCGCTGCCGCCCTGAAGCTGGAACTGCCCGTCGTTGACGTACTTCATCGTGCCGAAGCCCGGAAGGCTCTGGGAATTCTTGATCTGGAATTCCTGCGCCCCGTCGTCGTAGCCGAAGATCAGCAGGACATGGCCGCCATTGTTGATCTTGTCGAACACATCGACGACGACGTCGTAGCCGGCGGCGAGCGTGGTCTTGATGTCGTTGACGGTGCTGTTCAGCGTGCCGAAATCGGCGACCCCATATTGCGCGAACCAGAGCGCGTTCAGCGGAATGCTGCGCAGGTCGTATTCGAACCAGTCGTCCTGTTCGCGTGTGCCGGCGCCGGCGTTCTTCAGGGCGCCGCCCGTCCCCGGGATCGAATCGGCGAGCGCCTGGAGCGCGGGCTGGTCGATATAGGGAGCGTAGCCCTGGATCGGAACCCGCCAATATTTGAGGTGATGCACAATATCCGAGGAGCCCTGGAACCCGACGAGGGAATGGATGCCGGGTCCGGCGACATGATTCTCATGCGCCTTGGAAATATGGAAAAGGTAGTGTTCGGAGAGCTTGACGTGAATGTTCTTCCGGGCGTAGGCCGCCTCCAGCGCAGCGCAGCCAGCGAAGGCCCAGCAAGTTCCGCGCGCCCCCTGGCTGACGGTGAAGTCGGTTTGCGAATTCCGGTGCGACACGCTCGTCGGAGGGGCGAAATCGAGCGGGACGACGCGCAGGGGTTGCGCCTCGGGTTGCGGGGGTGGCGCGGCCATCGGCTCGACCAGGGGGCGTTCCGGCGAGGCCGGCGTCAGCGCCGACGCGCGGCGGGCGAATTCGAGGGCGTCCACCTGAATGGCCGGGCCAACCGGCGCGGCGGGCGCAGGACCGAAATGCGCGCTCGGCGGCGCGACGTCTGGGAGCAGAACATTGTCGTGGATTAAACCCGCCGCGACCGGAATGGCGGCCCGCTGCGGATCGTTTCGAAGCTCGGCTGGCAATTCCGTTTCACCAGATGGCGGAACCGCATGAGCGGAAGCAGGGTTCGTCATACGCGCAACTCCTTGTCAAGAGCTAATCGAGAGGCGTTCAATCGGTTATTCTGTCAGGGGCCTGGGGGATCAGGCGCGAACTCGAAGGCATGGGAGCTTCTTGCAGCCGAAGATGGCTTGAGCAGAAATAGCGCGAAATGCAGGGTCGGGCTTCGCAATTAACCCGCGCGACCGCGCGGCGTACGTTTCTACATTGCCTTTGTGGCCAAGCGTGAAAAGCAAGGCGAGAAGAAGGCTAGATAAGTACCATTAAAATATCAAAGCGCGCGACACGTGGTCAAATCGCAAATTCGTTACCACTCGGGTTTTGCTGAAGCCGTTCGCGTCGCGGGCCCATCACTCCCCACCGATTTCTTCGCGCAACGACCAAGCGTGAAATATCAGCGGGCTTGGCCGTCACGGCCCGGCCGCTGACACGGACTATGGCGCGGCGCAAAACCTCGCCTGGCTCGTCAAGCACAAGCAGATCACGCCGCATATTCCGGTATTCGACAAATCCACGCGGACGGATGGCACCTTCTCGCGTTCAGACTTCACGCGGGACCCGGATGCGGACCGCTAGGAGAGCATGAGAAAGTGTGGGGCGCTCATGCTGCCTTGGCGTGAATCGCGCAGCCTCCGTTTTCGTTGGCCAGTCCTGGAAACCACCGTTCAAAGGTCGACCGCAGCGTTCCGTCGAGCGTCCGAGTGCGGGTCTGCAAGAGAAGATGCGCGCCGCGACGAGTCCATTGCATTTGCTGCTTTTTGGCGAACCGCTTGCTCACCACGGCGTTGACTGTCGCCTCCACAAAAGCCGAGGAAATACGCTCGCCGGGCCGATATCGTTCGCCGTAATGGATGAGGCTGGCCGTGTTCGAGGCGATATAGACGGCGAACTCGCGAGCGGCGGCGGCAAATTTGCGCAGGTTCGGGTCATCGACGTCAAGTTCGGATAGTTCGTCTTCGAAGTCTTCAATGACCTCTTGAGCCGCAATCGCGTTTCCATGCCATAATTTCCATTTTATTCGTCCCAGCTCCTTTGTCAGCCGGGCGCCGGCTTCCTCGTCGCATTGCGCGACGCCTTCCGCAAACTGGCCGAGCACGGTAATGCGCATGGTGACGTGGAACCAGTCGAGAACATGCTCGCTGCAAGGGCTGATCCTTTCGGTGAGCGCCCGAACTTCCTCACCGCCATCCGTCAGGAAAGTGATGTCCTGGTTGGCCTGCATTCCTTGGCTTTCCAGCATCTCGACAAGACGGCGCTTTGGCTTTTTGCCGA
>NZ_NHSJ01000007.1 GCF_002937075.1 Rhodoblastus sphagnicola | reverse complement strand
TCTTGAAGGGCGACGTGCTCGGCTATACCCCGCCCGCCGCTCCGGCCCCGGCGCCTGTCGCCGTCCGCGCCCCCTCGGCGCCGTCGGACGCTTCGCGCGAAGAGCGCGTGCGCATGACCAAGCTGCGCCAGACCATCGCGCGCCGCCTGAAGGACGCCCAGAACGCCGCCGCCATGCTGACCACGTTCAACGAAGTGGACATGCTGCCGCTGATGAGCCTGCGCACGCAATACAAGGAGCTGTTCGAGAAGAAGCACGGCGTAAAACTCGGCTTCATGGGCTTCTTCGTAAAGGCTTGCACCCACGCGCTGAAGGAAGTTCCGGCCGTCAACGCCGAGATCGACGGCACGGACATCATCTACAAGAATTTTTGTCACGTCGGCGTCGCCGTCGGCACCGACAAGGGTCTTGTGGTCCCGGTGGTGCGCGATGCGGAAAAACTGTCGATCGCCGGCGTGGAAAAGACCATCTCCGATTTCGGCAAGCGCGCCCGCGACGGCCAGCTCAAGATCGACGAGATGCAGGGCGGCACCTTCACCATCTCCAATGGCGGGGTCTATGGCTCGCTGATGTCCACGCCGATCCTGAACGCGCCGCAGTCGGGCATTCTCGGCATGCACAAGATCCAGGAGCGCCCGGTGGCGATCGGCGGCAAGGTCGAGATTCGCCCGATGATGTATCTGGCTTTGTCCTACGATCACCGCATCGTCGATGGCAAGGAAGCGGTCACGTTCCTCGTCCGCGTCAAGGAGGCGCTGGAAGACCCGGCGCGCCTCGTGCTCGACCTCTGATAATCAAATGGTGCGGTTTTTGGCGTTGATTAACCGCACCATCCCACCCTTTGTCTTTGGCGGTTTATCTCATGCGAAAGCTTTGGATTTCTTATTCTTGGAAGGATAACAGCGAAAATGACGTCGATTTCATTGCTCAACGGATTGGGCAAGCCGGCGTCCTAGTGAAGCTTGACCGACTTGTTCTAGAGGCGGGGCAACGGCTTTGGCCCCAAATTGAACGCCATATATGCGACCCCAAAGAATGTGACGCTTGGTGCATCTATCTCACCCAAAACAGTCTTACAAGCGAGGCGGTTCTCGAAGAGATTAGCTATGCAGTTGATCGTGCGCTGAGATCACGCGGTAATGCTTTTCCTATAGTCGCCATCAATCCAGGCGATGTTGATAAAAATAGCGTACCTGCCTCGCTTCGCACGAGGCTCTATATTGACTTAACAGACCCTAATTGGATTGAACGAATCGTTGCTGCTACACAAGGACGGCCTCCTAATATTTCTATTGAACAAATTCTCCCTTTTTTCCTGAAGGAACACAATCTGGATGGAAAGCGTGTTGTTGAAATCCATCCAAGAGCAGGGCGCTGGCATCCTGCGTTCGTTGCAACCTTGGCATCTGAAGCAAAGTATATCGGATGTCTTATGCAAGGACCATCGGGCCGCGCATCGCTTGATGGGATGATAAATTCCGGTACATTTTCTTACGATAATTTGAATGAGAAAATATCTGGAACAGTCATATTTCACAATATAACACCCATAAACAGCATTTACGTTGAGTTATCCGGGGCAGTTAGCAAGCTTATTTTTGGATCAATTAAAGGTGAGCAACTCGACGAGGCTTATCAGTACAATCCGCCTCTCACTTAAAACGAAAAGGCAAAGCGTAATGTCCTACGACCTCATCGTGATCGGCTCCGGCCCGGGCGGCTATGTCTGCGCCATCCGCGCGGCCCAGCTCGGCCTGAAGACCGCCATCGTCGAAAAGCGCAAGACCCACGGCGGCGCCTGCCTGAACATCGGCTGCATTCCGTCAAAAGCGCTGCTTTACGCTTCCGAAGTTTATGAAGAGGTCGCCCACGGCCTGGGAAAACTCGGCGTCACCGTCGGCAAGCCCAAACTCGACCTGCCCGCCATGATGAAGCACAAGGACGATACGGTCGGCGCCAATGTGCAAGGCGTCGGCTTCCTGCTGAAGAAGAACAAGGTTGACGCTTTTTTCGGAACCGGCTCGATCCCCGCCGCCGGCAAAGTGGAGGTCGCCGCCGAGGACGGCTCCAGGCAGGTGTTGGACACCAAGACCATCGTCATCGCCACCGGCTCCGATGTCGCCCAACTCCCCGGCGTGACCATCGATGAAAAAATCGTGGTTTCCTCCACCGGCGCGCTCGAACTGTCGAAAGTGCCGGGCAAACTGATCGTGGTCGGCGCCGGCGTGATCGGCCTCGAACTCGGCTCGGTGTGGCGGCGTCTCGGCGCCGAAGTGACCGTGGTCGAATTTTTGGACCGCATCCTGCCCGGCCTTGACCTCGACACCTGCAAGCAGTTCCAGCGCCTGCTCGAAAAGCAGGGCGTGAAATTCCAACTGGGGTCCAAGGTGTCCAAGGTCGAGGCCAACGGCAAGGGCGCCAAGGTGACGGTCGAGCCCGCCGCCGGCGGCGACGCAACGGTTCTCGACGCCGATGTCGTGCTGATCGCCATCGGCCGCCGGCCCTATACCGAAAACCTCGGCCTGGAAGCTTTGGGCGTCGCCACGGAGCGGGGCCAGATTGTCATCGACAGCCATTTCGCCACCAATGTCCCCGGCATCTACGCCATCGGCGATGTGGTGCGCGGGCCGATGCTGGCCCACAAAGCCGAGGACGAGGGCATGGCGGTCGCCGAGATTCTGGCGGGCCAGCATGGCCATGTGAACTACGAAGTGATCCCCGGCGTGGTCTATACCAGCCCGGAAATCGCCTGTGTCGGCGCGACCGAAGAAGATTTGAAGGCCAAGGGCATCGCCTACAAGGTCGGCAAGTTCCCCTTCACCGCCAACGGCCGCGCCCGCGCCGCCAACCACACCGATGGTTTCGTGAAAATTCTGGCGGATGCGACGACCGACCGGGTGCTTGGCGTGCACATCCTCGGCCATGGCGCCGGCGAGATGATCGCCGAGGCCGCCGTTCTCATGGAGTTTGGCGGCTCGTCCGAAGATCTGGCGCGCACGTGCCACGCCCATCCGACCATGTCGGAGGCGGTCAAGGAAGCCGCCCTCGCCGTCGAAAAGCGCGCGATCCATATGTAAGCGAGTCCTCGGCGCCCAAAGGCCCGGCGTGTCCGGGCCTTTTTGGGTTTCTGGCGAGGCCGCGCGCCTGCCGCCGATGCTGGATTGGGGAGCGCCAGACAAGATGAATTTGCTCCGCCGACGTTGAGGGGTCATCCTGCCGCCGTGTCGCCGCCTGACTCCACCGAACCGTTGAATCTCTCAAAACTCTCGCCCGGCGCGCGATTGCTGAGAAGCTTGCGCATAGTCCTGCGCGCCAACGAATTTGCGCTGGTCGCGACCGCCGCGCTGGTGGGATGTCTCGCCGCGCTCTGCGTGACGGCGATGACGCAAACGGCGATTTTCTTTCACGAGAAAATCTATGACCTGCCGTTCGACGTTCGGCTCAGCGCCGCCGCGAAAATATCGCCCTTGGCGGCGTTTTCCGCGCTGATCGTCGCCGGTCTGGCGATCGGCGCCATGGAAACGTGGCGGCGCAAGAGAAACATCCCCGCCCCCGTCGATCCCGTGGAGGCCAATGCCCTGCGCGGCGGACACATGTCGTTGCGCGACAGTTTTGTCGTGGCGTTGCAGACCCTCATTTCCAATTGCGCGGGCGCCTCGGTCGGGTTGGAAGCCGGCTACGCCCAGATTGGCGCAGCCCTCGGATCGACGCTCGGACAGAAATTGCGGCTGCGGCGCGGCGACCTTCGCGTGCTCGTCGGCGCGGGCGCCGCCGCGGCCATAGCGGGCGCTTTCAACGCGCCCTTGACGGGCGCCTTCTATGGTTTCGAGGTGGTGCTCGGCGCCTATTCCATTTCCGGCGCGGCGCCGATCTTCGCGGCCGCGATCTCGGGAACGCTTGTGACAAAACTCGTCGCGACCGCGCCCTATCAGATCGAAGCGCCGCCGCTGCAATCCCTCGTCTGGAGTTCATATATTCTATTGATCGGGCTGGCTGCGCTCACCTCGGCGCTGGGCATTTTCACCATGCGCGCGGCGGGCTTTGCGGAAAAGGCGCTGGACGCGACCCGAATCGTCCCCTTGTTCCGTCCGGTCATCGGCGCCGTGATCGTCGCATCGCTCGCCACGTTCACGCCGCAGGTGCTCGGCGCGGGACATGGCGCGCTCGCCCTGGACGTGGCGACGAATTTTCCTGTCGCGGTCCTCCTGGCCTTCCTGGGCATGAAGATTGTCGCCTGCCTCGCTTCATTGGCGAGCGGATTTCGCGGCGGCCTGTTCTTCGCCTCATTGCTGATGGGCGCCCTGATCGGAAAGATTTACGCCTTGTCCCTGGCGCAATTCGCTCCGGCTTTCGCGCCCGACCCGACGCTGTGCATTCTCGCGGGCATGGCGACCTTCGGCGCCGTGATCGTCGGCGGCCCGCTCACGCTGGCCTTCCTGGTTCTGGAGGGCGTCTCGGACTTTTCAGCCGCCAGCGCCATTATCGCCGCGACGATATCGGCCAGTCTCATCGCGCGTTCGGCCTTTGGCTATTCCTTCTCGACCTGGCGCCTGCATCTGCGCGGCGAGAACATCCGCAGCGCCAATGACATCGGGTGGATCGAGGAATTGAAGGTCGGAAAGTTGATGCGGCCGGCGCCAGCCACCGCGCCCGATCGGATCGACCTCGACGCCTTCTGCCAACTTTTCCCCGCCGGCGGCGAGCAAGCGGTCGCGCTGGTCGATCGCGCCGGTCGCTATGCCGGTCTCGTCAACGTGGCTGAAGCGCACGCACACGCCCGAAGCCGCGAAGGCCGGGCGAAAACCCTCGCGCGTCATGCCGATGTCTGGCTCACCCCGGAGATGAACGCCAAAACGGCCATGGCGCTGTTCGACAAATCCGAAGCCGATCTGCTCGCGGTCGTCAATCCCGTGACGGGCGCGCCGCTCGGCGCGGTGACGGAAGCTTTTCTCGCGCGGCGCTATGCTGAAAGAGCCGACGCCGCCGCGCGCAACGCCATCGGAATCTAGGCTGGTCTTTGTCTGCGCAGAATCTTTTCCAAGAGCGCGACTCCCTGTGTTGGGATCATGCCCGGGGATGCGCCGACTTGTAGGCGTCGAGCAGGCGCGCCTTGTCCACGGCCGTGTAAATCTGCGTCGTCGACAGGCTCGCATGTCCGAGCAATTCCTGAATCGAGCGCAGGTCGCCGCCGCGCCCCAGCAGATGGGTGGCGAAGGAATGGCGCAGCGCGTGTGGCGTCGCCGAATCCGGCAGGCCAAGCGCGCCGCGCAACCGTTCAACCGTCAACTGAATGATTCGCGGCGACAGTGGCCCGCCGCGCGCCCCGACGAACAGCGGCCCTTCCGGCGTGAGCGGATGCGGGCAAAGTTCGAGATAGGCTTCAACCGCCTTGCGGACCGGTTGAATGACCGGCGCGGCGCGCGTCTTGCCGCCCTTGCCCTTGACGATCAGCGAATCGACGGCCCCGACCGGCGCGTCGCGGCGGGTGATCGCCAAAGCCTCGGAAATGCGCAGGCCCGCGCCATAAAGCAGGGCGAGCGCCGCCGCGTCGCGGGCGACGATCCAGGCCGGACGCGCCTCGCCCATGTCGCCTTCGCCGGACGCCAGTTCGCGCGCCTTGGCGACGGACAGGGCCTTGGGCAGCACGCGCGCCAGTTTGGGCGAACGCACCTTGGTGAAAACGTCGATGTCGGCAATCTTTTCGCGGCCCAGATGCCGCGCGAACGACCTCAGGCCCGCCAATTGCCGCAGCAGCGAACGCGAGGCGACGCCTTGCTCCCGCCGTTGCGCCATGAAGGCGCGCAAATCCGTCGGTTTCAGCGCCGCCAGGGCCGTGAGGGCGACGGTCCCGCCAAGCCGATGGCTGGCAAAGACGAGAAACTGCCGGAGATCGCGCGCGTAAGCGTCGAGCGTCAGCGGCGACACCCGGCGTTCTCCAGCCAACCGCCGCAGCCACGCGCCGGCGGCGGCGGCGAGGTCGGCGTCGGCATGAGGAAAGGCGAGTTCGGCGAAAGGCTCGGTTCTGGACATAATCCGAGCCTAGCAGATGAAATTCAAGAAAGCCTTGCGGCGCGCCTCACGCTTTCTTGTAGTCATCCCCCGCTTGCGCCCGGAACTCTTCGAGATGGCGGCCAATTTGGTGCTCCGACTGCTCGACGCCCGCTTCGGAAAAGTCCTTCAGGATCTTTTCGACGACTCCGGAGGACACTTGTCCGAGGACGCTGTTGAGGACCAGATCCTTGGCGTAGGCATCCGCCGCCGCGCCGCTTTTGCCCAGCTTCTCCGCCGCCCAGAGCCCCAGGAGCTTGTGCGCCCGCGCCAGGGTCTTGAACTGAAGCTCTTCGTCATGCGCGAACTTGTTCTCGTAGGCGTCTTCGCGCTTGTCGAACGTGGACATGATTTTTTCCCTTTGCATGCGAGCCTAAGTTTAGACCCTTTATACTGGCTCGGAGTCCGCTAGGCCAGTAGCGCTTCCGTCCAACATGACGTGAAACGTCAAGCCGCGGATTGTGTTCCCGCGACGAATCCGGTTGTGCTACGGCTCGGAACGGGCTAGGAACCTCTGGAAACGCGTCGCGAATTCGTGAGCGCGCGCCAAAGCAGGCATCGACGCCGCTGCCGCGCCCCCGGAGAGTTGGACGTATCGTCGCGGGAGGCTAGGCGCGCATGCGATCGACCGAAACTTCCCTGGTTTTCTCAAAGTGATCGGTTGAACCCCATGAACCGCCGCCGTCGCATTTACGAAGGCAAGGCCAAGGTCCTCTACGAAGGCCCGGAGCCCGGCACCCTCATTCAGCATTTCAAGGACGACGCCACCGCCTTCAACGCCAAGAAGCATGAAGTGATCGATGGCAAGGGCGTCCTGAACAATCGGATATCCGAGTATATCTTCCAGAATCTGAACGATATCGGCGTGCCCACGCACTTCATCCGCCGGCTCAACATGCGCGAGCAGTTGATCCGCGAAGTGGAGATCGTGCCGCTCGAAGTCGTGGTGCGCAATGTCGCCGCCGGTTCGCTGTCGACAAGACTCGGCATCGAGGAAGGCTCGCAACTGCCGCGCTCCATCATCGAATTCTATTACAAGAACGACGCGCTCAACGATCCCATGGTGTCGGAAGAGCACATCACCGCCTTCGGCTGGGCGACGCCCCAGGAAATCGACGACATCATGGCGCTCGCCATTCGCGTCAACGATTTCCTCACCGGCCTGTTTCTCGGCGTCGGCATCCGTCTGGTCGATTTCAAGATGGAATGCGGTCGCCTTTGGGAAGGCGACATGATGCGCATCGTCGTCGCCGACGAAATCTCGCCCGATTCGTGCCGTTTGTGGGACATCAAGTCGAACGACAAGCTCGACAAGGACCGTTTCCGCCGCGACATGGGCGGTCTGGTCGAGGCCTATTCCGAAGTCGCCCGCCGACTCGGCATCATGCAGGAAAACGAGAAGCCGGTCGCGACCGGCCCGAAACTGGTGCAGTGAGGACTCCGATGAAAGCCCGTGTGACCGTCACCCTGAAGACCGGCGTGCTCGACCCTCAGGGCAAGGCGATCGAAGGCGCGCTACACTCGCTCGGCATCGAGGGCGTCGCCTCGGTGCGCCAGGGCAAGGTGTTCGACATCGAGGTCGAAGGCTCCGACCCGGAAGCCGCCAAGGTGGCGCTCGCGGCCGCCAGCGAAAAGCTGCTGGCCAATACGGTCGTCGAAAACTACCGCGTCGAAATCCTCTGATTTCCAGCAAACCGAGGTTTTGATGAAAGCCGCGATCGTGCTTTTCCCCGGCTCCAACCGCGAGGGCGACGCCGCGCGCGCCCTGCGTCAGGCGGGCGCCGACACATCCATCGTCTGGCACGACGATCCCGATCTGCCTGACAGAACCGACCTCGTCGTTCTGCCCGGCGGCTTTTCCTATGGCGATTATCTGCGCTGCGGCGCCATCGCCGGCCGCGCCAAGGTCATGGACGCCGTGCGCGCCCATGCCGCGCGGGGCGGCTATGTGCTGGGCATCTGCAATGGTTTCCAGATTCTCTGTGAGAGCGGCCTGCTGCCGGGCGTGCTGATGCGCAACCGCGACCTGCGCTTCGTCTGCAAACGCCAGTTCCTGCGAGTCGAGCGCAACGACACGGTTTTCACGCGCGCTTACGCCCGACATCAAGCCATCGATGTCGCCATCGCCCACGGCGAGGGCAATTACGAGGCGCATGACGAGACGATTCGCGCGCTTGAAGACCAGGGCCGCATCGCCTTCCGTTATTGCGACGCCGAGGGAATCGTCGGCGGGGACGCAAATCCGAACGGCTCGACCCATGACATCGCGGGCATCTATTCGGAAAAATTCAACGTGCTCGGCATGATGCCGCATCCTGAAAACCTGATCGACCCTCTGGTCGGCGGGATCGATGGGCGCGGCCTGTTCGAGAGCCTTGTCGCCGCATAAAGGCTCGACAAAGACAGGATAATTCTGTAAGGCACCGCCTCCGGCTGATAACGCCGGCTCAAGATGCGTCCGCTCTCGCGGGCGCCAACTCACAACAGCGTTCCGAAACGCTCGCCGCAAAGGCGAAACGGAGAAAACAATGGTCGACATTATCAAGCAGCTCGAAGCCGAGCAGATCGCCAAGCTTTCCGCAAACAAGACCATTCCCGAATTCGGTCCCGGCGACACCGTGATCGTCAACGTGAAGGTCAAGGAAGGCGACCGCGCCCGCGTGCAGGCCTATGAAGGCGTCGTGATCGCCCGCAACGGCGGCGGCCTCAACGAGAGCTTCACCGTCCGCAAGATTTCCTACGGCGAAGGCGTGGAGCGCGTTTTCCCGATCTATGGGCCGCTGATCGATTCGATCAAGGTGGTCCGTCGCGGCAAGGTGCGTCGCGCCAAGCTCTATTACCTGCGCGATCGTCGCGGCAAGTCGGCCCGTATCGCCGAGCGCACGGACATCAAGGCCAAGGCCAAGACCGCCAAGGGCGAGTAACCTCTTCCGGGGTCAAAACTCGACTTTTCGCGAAGGCTGGCCGCTGCGCCAGCCTTTTGCGTTCGCCACAAACGGCGCGTCAAGCCTTGCAATGGAGCGCGCCACACCTAATTTCAGCGCATTCGGGCGGAGATATCCGCCGCGACAGGGATGATGAAGATGGTTGGGACCACGGGCAAGCCGCGCACTCTGTATGACAAGATCTGGGACGACCACGTCGTGGACATCCAGCCCGACGGCACCGCCCTGCTCTACATCGACCGTCATCTCATCCACGAAGTCACCAGCCCCCAGGCTTTCGAGGGCCTGCGTCTGGCCGGCAGAAAAGTCCACGCGCCGCAGAAGACGCTGGCCGTGGTCGATCACAATGTCCCGACCACCGACCGCTCAAAACCGATCGAAGACCTCGAATCCAAGGCGCAGGTCGAACAGCTCGCCATCAACGCGCGCGATTTCGGCGTCGAATATTATCATGAGCACGACCGTCGTCAGGGCGTCGTCCACATCGTCGGGCCGGAACAGGGTTTTACGCTCCCCGGCGCGACCATCGTCTGCGGCGACAGCCACACCTCCACCCATGGCGCTTTCGGCGCTCTCGCTCACGGCATCGGCACGTCTGAAGTCGAGCACGTGCTGGCGACCCAGACCCTGATCCAGGCCAAGGCCAAGAACATGCTGGTCAAGGTCAACGGCAAGCTCGGCGCGGGCGTCACGGCAAAAGACATCGTGCTGGCGATCATCGGCAAGATCGGCACAGCCGGGGGCACCGGCTATGTCATCGAATATGCCGGCGAGGCCATCGAAGCCCTGTCGATGGAAGGCCGCATGACCGTCTGCAACATGTCGATCGAAGGCGGCGCCCGCGCCGGCCTGATCGCCCCGGACGAAAAGACTTTTGCTTACATCAAGGACCGTCCCAAGGCGCCCAAGGGCGAGGCTTTTGAGCGGGCCGTGCAATACTGGAGCCATCTCAAGTCCGATCCGGGCGCGCATTATGACGCCGTGGTCGAACTCGATGCCGGCAATTTGCCGCCGGTCCTGACCTGGGGCACCAGCCCCGAGGACGTCGTCGCCATTGATGGCGTCGTTCCGACGGTGGAGAGCGGCAAGACCGAGGCGCAGCGCGCCAAGATCCAGCGCTCGCTCGACTATATGGGTCTGAAAGGCGGCGAGAAGCCGACCGAGATCAAGATCGATCGCGTCTTCATCGGCTCCTGCACCAATGGCCGCATCGAGGATTTACGCGCTGCGGCGAAGATTGCAGAGGGCAAGAAGGTCGCGGCCCATGTCAACGCTTTGGTCGTGCCCGGCTCCGGTCTGGTCAAGGAACAGGCGGAAGCCGAGGGCCTCGACAAGATTTTCCTCGCCGCCGGTTTCGAATGGCGCGAACCCGGTTGCTCCATGTGTCTGGCGATGAACCCGGACCGTCTGGCACCGGGCGAACGCTGCGCTTCGACCTCGAACCGCAATTTCGAAGGCCGCCAGGGCTTTAAGGGCCGCACCCATCTCGTGTCGCCCGCCATGGCGGCGGCGGCGGCCATCGCCGGCCATTTCGTCGATGTGCGCAACCTGACCTGAGGACCGAATGGACGCGGAAAACCTGCGCGCCCTTCAGGCGCCCCTGAAAGAGAAATACAAGGCGGATGCGCAATCCGCCCTGGTGACGCTGAAGGCGCAGGGCGACATTTCCGGCGAGGGGTTGGCGTGCAAAGTCTCGACCTCACGGGCGCTGATCGAGGCCGGTCTTCACCCCGCCACCGGCGGAACGGGCATGCAGGCCTGTTCCGGCGACATGCTGCTGGAGGCGCTGGTCGCTTGCGCCGGCGTGACCCTGAAAGCCGTGGCGACCGCGCTTGATTTCAAGCTCAAGGGCGGCGCCGTGCGCGCCGAAGGCGATCTGGATTTTCGCGGCACACTCGGCGTCGCCAAGGATGCGCCGGTCGGTTTTGTCGCGATACGGCTGGTGTTCGATCTCGATACGGACGAACCGCAGGACCGCATCGACGCGCTGACCAAGCTGACGGAACGTTACTGCGTGGTGTTCCAGACCCTGGCGAAGCCGCCGCAAATCGCATTGACGGTGAATCGCTGAATGGGCAGCATCAATCCTCCTTCCGTCGATTGGGCGATGCGCAAGGCGCCGTCTCTGACCGACTTCGAGACCTTGGCGGAGGCGGCCTTTCTCCGCTTGCCAAAGCGTTTCCTGCGCTACTGCAACGGGTTGATCATCCAGATCGAGGATTTCCCGGACGAGGAACTGCTCGACGAAATGGGCTGCGAAAGCGAATTCGAACTGCTCGGCCTTTTCCGTGGACACGGCCTTGCGCAGGGCGACGAGGTGCAGACCGGGCAGTTTCCCAACATGGTCTATCTCTACCGCCGCCCGATCCTGGACGCATGGGCCGAAAGCGAGGAGACGCTGGGCGACCTCATCCGCCACGTCCTGATCCATGAGATCGGCCACCATTTCGGCCTTTCCGACGAAGACATGGAAACAATCGAGCGCGAAGCCGACTAATTCGTTTCAACCCCACAATCCGCGAGAAGCGAGCAAGACAATGGACAAATTCACGGTTTTGACGGGCGTCGCCGCGCCGCTGCCCATCACCAATATCGACACCGACATGATCATCCCCAAGCAGTATCTGAAGACGATCGCGCGCACCGGGTTGGGCAAGGGGTTGTTTTCGGAACTGCGCTTCAAGGATGACGGTTCGGAAAACGCCGATTTCGTCCTGAACAAGCCGGCCTATCGCAAGGCCCAGATCATCGTCGCGGAAGACAATTTCGGCTGCGGCTCGTCGCGCGAACATGCGCCCTGGGCGTTGCTCGACTTCGGCATTCGCGCGGTCATTTCGACCAGCTTCGCCGACATTTTCTATAACAACTGCTTCAAGAACGGCATCCTGCCGATCAAGGTCTCCAAGGAGGATTTGGCCAAACTGCTGGACGACGCCCAGCGCGGCGCCAATGCGACCCTGACCATTGACCTCGCGGCGCAGGAAGTGCGCGGACCGGACGGCGGCGTGGTCAAATTCGACATCGACCCGCACCGCAAGCATTGCCTGCTGGAAGGCCTCGACGACATCGGCCTCACCCTGGTCAAGGCGCCCAAGATCGGCGATTTCGAAGCCAAGATCGCCGAGGAGCGGCCCTGGATTTGATCGGCTGATGTTTGGTTAACAAAAACGCGCTAGGCTCGGAGCATGAGACATCTGAGCCTTTCCCTTCTCGCCCTTCTCGCGCTCGGCGTCCCGGCGCGCGCGGACTTCGACTCGTGCAAGGCGCATATCAAGGCCGAAGCCGCGTCGGAGGGCGTGTCCGGCGCGACTTTGTCGCGCGCCCTGGACGATCTCGAACCCAATGACGCCCCGACTTTTCTGGGCGTGCAGCCGGAATTCTCGACGCCGATCTGGGATTATATCGCCGGATTGGTGGACGAGGAGCGTGTGAGCGAGGGCCGGGCCGCTTTCTCCACCTACCGACAGGCCGCCTCCGCCGCCCAGCAGCGGTTTGGGGTCGACGCCGCCGCCGTTGTGGCCGTCTGGGGCGTCGAGTCGAATTTCGGCAAGAATTTTGGCGTGCGACCGGTGATCCAGTCGCTGGCTTCGTTGGCCTGCCTTGGCAGCCGCCGCAACGATTATTTCCGGGGCGAGTTGATCGCCGCCCTGAAAATCGTGGACCGGGGCGACGTCAAGCTGGAGGAATTTACCGGCTCCTGGGCGGGCGCCTTTGGCAACACCCAGTTCATGCCCTCGACCTTCCTGCGCCTCGCGGTCGATATGGACGGCGACGGGCGGCGCGACGTGGTCGGATCGGTCGCGGACGCGCTGGGCTCTACGGCGAATTTCTTGCGCAGTTCGGGCTGGGTCAGCGGCCTCCCCTGGGGCTTTGAGGTCGCGCTGCCAGAGAATTACCACGGACCTTCGGGACGCGGCGGCAAGCAGCCGCTGGCGGCCTGGGCACAACGCGGCCTGACCCATATCGACGGCGCGGCCCTGGCCGGCTCCGGCGCTTTCGGCCTGCTGCTGCCGGCCGGGCCGCACGGACCCGCCTTCCTGGTCTCGCGCAACTTCGACGCCTTTTATTCTTACAATGCGGCGGAATCCTATGCTTTGGCCATCGCCCTGTTGTCGGATCGGCTGAAAGGCAAGCCGGCGGTGCAAACCCCCTGGCCCACCGACGACCCCGGACTGTCGCGCGCCGAACGCCGCGAGGTGCAGGCGCGGCTCGAACAGCGCGGCTACGATGTCGGCGGCAAGCACGACGGCGTGATGGGAACCAAGACCCGCGATGCCATCAAAGCCTTCGAGGACAGCGCCGGCTTGAAAGCGGACGGCCGCGCCGGCCAAAAAGTTCTCGAATTGTTGCGCGGGGGACGCTGAGACTCAGTCCAGCCGAACCAGCCCGTCGGGCAATTCATTGCCCTTGCCGTTGGCCGGCGCCGCGCGCGCCAGCAGCGCGCCGCAGCGGTCGATCGCCGCGACAAATCCCTCTGTCACCCTTTTGGCGCGCAGGCGCTCGGTGAGGACGGCGATCACCTCGCGCCATTCGGCCTCCGAGATTTTTCCCGCCAAACCCTCGTCGGGCAGGATGCGCGCGTAGCGCTCCTCCAGCGAAACGAAGATCAGCACGCCCGCCCGGCTTTGCGTCCGACCGACGCCTCGCGTGAAAAACTGTTCGGTCGCGGCGCGAAACGCTTGCCGCCGCCGCTCGGCGCGGGGAACCAGCGCGACGCCGAGGGAGGTCACCCCCAACACCGCCAGCGCGAGGATGAAGACCGCAAGCTGAATGGCGAAGATGATTTGCGCGGACCAGTCGGTCGCGGACAGCAGCGGCCAGGGCGCCAGGCACGCCAAGGCGCCGGCATAAAGCGCCGCCGCGCCGCCGCTGTCGCAGGATCGCCGCGCGAGAACGCAGACGATCTGGCCGCTGGTCCGCGCTTCGGCCCGCTGGACCGCCGCCATGACTTCGGCTTCACCGACTTGTGCGCGCATCACCAGTCTCCCGAA
>NZ_NHSJ01000006.1 GCF_002937075.1 Rhodoblastus sphagnicola | reverse complement strand
ACCCGGACGCGCGACGGAACGTTGCGGCCAACCTTTGAACGCGGGTTTCCGGGACTGGCCGGCAACAACACGGATAGCGCTATTCAGGCCGAAGCGGCACGACCGCCCCACACTTTGGCGTGCTCCCCTCATTCGCTCCGGCCAGGAGAGACAGGCAATCAAATTCCTTAATGACTCTAACGTAAACTCATGTCGAATTAGGCTTCGACATGGGTTTTGACTTAGATATCAACATTTCCATCCAACGTGCGCAGGGTTTCTCCATGTGGGAGATGGGGAGCGGGTTGACCGCCGTCGTCGAGTTCGCGCTGCTGTCCGGCGGCGACCGGTTGCTATATCTCGCCACGCTCAACTCCTTGACCCGCACCTTTGACCTGCCGCCCTTTCTCGCCAACATGGCCAGGTCGGTTCTGGCAGCTTCGTTCGTTTTCCTGATATCACGAAAGCATATCCGCCATGGCGTGGATAAAGCTGTGCTGCTGTGCTTCTTCGCCTACAGAGGCTATGCGATCCTGATGATTGCCCTGGCCTCTCGGCGGCCATGGTCGAATGCCTCGGCCGCTGGCCTGCCCTTGCAGGTCAACGCGCGCAGGACGTTATCATGGCCAAGGTCATCATCACGCCTCCGCAACTCTTTCTTAATTTCGTCGTCTCCCGCTCCATTTCGGCGCCGGCGCCGCGCAAGATTGAAAGGGAATGACCGTGGCGCACCTTTTGCTCGTGACGCCGATGGCCGGGCGCGGTTCGCATGCTTCGCCAAAGTCTTTGATCAAGCTGCACGGCCCTTTTTCGAGACGTGGAGCCCTCAACCGGATGACCGAAGGCCGCTTCCGCACCGGACTGGGAGACCTCGTAGATGTCTAACATCACCGTAACGGCGCACGATGGCGAGCGCCGCAAGCTTTCGGCAGAAGGCCGTACGCCAGCGGTGGGGAGAATGGAGGTCCGTTCGACGGGACGCGTCGACTTGCGGGCGGAGCCGGGTGGGGCCGCCAGGATCGCTTCGGGAGTCCCGGTCCTGCTCTGCCGTGTGAGTGGCATGATTCCGAGTCTGCGTCGCATTCTGTTCGTGCTATGGACGCTGTTGCTCATCTGGATCGTAAGCCCGGTCTTCACCGCTGTGAACCTGGAAGCCTACACGGCGCGCCTTCAATCGATGGCTGCGCAGTTCAACGGGCCGGGCGTGCTCGATTACGACCGTCTGATGCCGCTGCATGTCGAATATCTTTATCTCACGCGCAGCGGCGTCGTCTTTCTGCTGGCCGGCTTCAACCGGCTGTTCGGTCTTTTTCCCGACCTCGGATTTAGGCTTCTGACCCTCACCAGCTTTGTGGCCGTAGTCCTCGCGTCGGCGACCTTCGCGCGAACATGGGGCGCCCTGCGTTATCGTTTGACGATCCCGATCCTGCTGCTGATTCCGGGCGTGTCGCAGGTCGCCTACTACTTCAACGACAACATCGTTTCCGCCGCTTTCAGCGCCTGCGCCTTCGCCTTGATTATTCCGGCCTCGACATGGCGTCGTTTCGCTGGTGCGGGAATTCTGATGGCCTGCGCCATTTCTTGCCGGATCGACGCGACGCTCGTATTGCCTTTGCTTGGTCTCCTTGCAGGCCTGCCTTCGTCTAAGAATTACCGACTGGTCCTCTCGCGCTGGTGCGGGCTTGCCGCCGGGCTCGGCGCGACGCTTGGCGCGGTTTCGTGGTTCGGCGACTTCAGTTTTGCCGATGCGGTTGGCGTGTCCAAGTATTTTCGAAGCCTCCCTGTCTATGCGAGCGGTTTGAATCTATTCAACTTGATCGCATATTTTGGGATCGCGATGGCAGCCGTCGTCGGCGCGGGCTTTGTTCAGTTCGGAGCTCGGTGCTTGCGGCGCAAAGACAATTTGCGACTGCTCGCATTCGTCGTCGCGCCGCTTTGCATCACGGCGCTCGCCGCCGTCTTCCTGGGCTCTAGTGTGCGGTATGGCTATCCGCTCCTCACGCCCTTTTACGCCCTGTGCGCCGGCTGGGCGGTGCGGATGGGATTGGCCGATTGGCGCGCAGGCAAGATGGGCGCCTATGTTCTGGCGCCCATGATCGGCGTGATAATCGGCGTCATGCCGGCAAATGTGCTTTACGAACAGGAAGGTCCGCAAAGCGTGACCGGACAACTCTGGAATCCGCTATTGTGGTGGCGGTGGCAACAGCCGATCCGGGATTCCGCTGAAAAGGCGCAAGCGCTCGTCACCGCAAGTGAAAAATCGCGGCTCACGCTGGTCATCGCCACGCATTACAATGACGACGCCTATTTGCGCGAGCGACTGATCTATTCGGGCTTCACGGAGCATGTCGCCGAAGAGGCCCTCCCCGGATGTAACGGCTTCTTCGTCTTCCAGAAAAATGGCGCGACCCTTGTCGATATCCGCACCGACGATCTCTATGGCGTGGCGAGGTTCACTCTAAGGCCATTCATTGGGCGCAAGCCTGCATCCAACGGCGTAGTGGCTCTGCCGATCGCCAATGCGCTCGCTTGTCCAGACCTGGGGAATCCGGATGCGATTTATCTGACCGCCTATGAAAACACTCCAGAATGGCTTCCACCCGCGCTCTTTCCGCCGTCGGTCCTCGATCGGGTGACCGACCGGGTGACCCTACAGGTTCTGCCGCTCACGCACGATGAACTCGCCGAACTGAAAGGACGCGCGGACACGATCGCGCCGCAGTTGATCACCACGGACGGGCGACCCATCGACTACTCAAGGGTTCTCAGCCTTCACAAGGCGCGCTATCTGCATCGCGATCCGCATTGGCCGCGTGTATGATGGAAATGCCATAGGCTGTCAGATCAGGGCGTTGAAAAACGTGAAGGCGCGCACCGGCAGCTTGGTGCACACCGACATGCGGCGCTCCGGGAACGCCGCGCGCAGCCGCCTCAGAACATCCCGCCAAGTCAGTCCAGAATTCAAGCATGACCGCGCCCGCATCGCGCCGGCCCCAGGGATGAAGTTCCAGAGAAACCAAGGCGGATGTCCTTACCGCGTGAAAAATGCCTTTCGATGGCGGCAGAGTCGATCCAGGCGCGACCGCTGAAAGTGTCCATCCAGACGTCAGCGGCGCTGGCGTAATTCGGCAGGGGATGTTCGGCCTGCGACGAATTCCACGGTTCTATGTCGCTTTCGCGCGCGAAGGCGCGCAGGCCAGCCGCGCAATCGGCCAGCATGTCGGGCGAAGGTGAAATAGTCCAGAATGCCGAATCGCGCGATCAAAGGCGTGAGGCGCGGCTGCAATCCGGCGTCCTTGACGTTGAGCGCAAGTGTCGCGTTGCATTTAATCGCAAGATTCCGATGAATTTCGCGATTCATTGCACTTATCATTGCACTTAAATTTGAGACAAAAACGGGGTTCCATCCCACAATTGCAGCAATTGTGAGACCGTCTGGTGGCGGCGCATTCCGGCCGACATCTGCGCGACAATCTTGTCAAATTGGAACCGGTAGCCTCCGATGGTCGCATTTGAGTCCCACTTGGCCGTGTTTTTATGGCGGGTTCAATGTCGCTCACGAGGAGAATCCTTGGTCCAACAAGGGCAACCGAGATTCTTACATAAAGTACAATCGGCCAAGCGAAAATCTCAAAATTAAGTACAGCGTCTCAAATTAAGCGCAATACCTAAATAATTGCAATTAAGTAACTTTGGTGTCTCACGTTTACGCGCAGCGTGACAGCCGAATCCGCTCTAGTGGCGTCCGTCGTTGCCTTTGATGACAATATCTGAATCTCTGTCGCTTTGCAGGAGCGATGGAGGCGATTCGTGTCCGGAAGAGAAATTGCCGTCAAGAAATACGTGATCCGTTTGAGCGCGGCGGAGCGCAAGAGGCTGTCAGCGTTCATCAACTCCGGCAAGCGCTCGGCGCAACTCGTGACCAAGGCGCGCATCTTGCTGAAGGCGGATGTGTCGGACGCCGGCGAAGGCTGGAGCGACAGCCAGATCGCCGCGGCCCTGGACACCAGCATCGCCAACGTCGAGCGGACGCGTCGGCAATTGGTGGAAGAGGGTGTCGAGGCGGCGCTGGTCCGCAAGTACAATCCAAGCTGCGCGCCGAGGCGGATTTTCGACGGCGCGGCGGAAGCCAAGCTGATCGCCCTGGCCTGCGGGCCGGCGCCAGAAGGCTACGCCAGATGGACGCTGAGCCTGCTCGAACAGAAGGTGGTCGAGCTGAACATCGTCGAGAAAGCAAGCGACAATACGATCGGGCGCACGCTCAAAAAAACACGCTCAAGCCGCATCTCAAGCAGCAATGGGTGATCGCGCCCGAGGCCAACGCGGCCTTCGTCGCCGCCATGGAAGACGTGCTGGACGTCTATCAGCGCCCGCATGATCCGAAGCGTCCGCTGGTGTGTTTCGACGAGACGTCGAAGCAGATGATCAAGGAGACGCGCACGCCCATTCCGCCCGCGCCCGGACGCAAGGCGCGCCACGATTACGAGTACGAACGCAACGGCGTCGCCAATCTGTTCATGATGTTCGCGCCATTGGAAGGCTGGCGTCACGTCAAGGTCACCGACCGCCACGCCGCCGTCGATTACGCTCACGCGCTCAAGGATTTGCCGGACGTACATTTTCCGGACGCGACGAAGATCGTGCTGGTGCAGGACAATCTTTCGACGCACACGCCAGCGTCGCTCTACGCGGCGTTCGCCGCCGCCGAGGCGCGACGGCTCGTCGAACGCTTCGAGTGGCATTTTACTCCAAAGCATGGGAGCTGGCTCGACCTGGCGGAATCCGAACTCGGCGTTCTGGCAAGCCAATGCCTGGATCGCCGAATCCCCAATAAGGAGAAGTTGATCAAGGAGGTCGCCGCTTGGCAGGCCAATCGCAACAAGCAATGCGCGCAAGCCGACTGGCAATTCACAACCGAGGATGCGCGCATCAAGCTCAAGCGACTATACCCCCAGTTCCAGTGACTCGCGTCACTAGCCGCCAGGTCGTCGTCGCGCATCCAGCCGACCTCGATGGGCCAGCCGTGAAGGGACGACGCTTCGAAATCGAGCGCGGCCAGCGTGACGCCCGCAATCGCAAGGCCCTGCTCTTTGAAAACCAAGCGATCCTCCCTCGATGCGCCGACCGCCCTATGGATCGAACGAAGCCGCAGATCCCCGCGAAGCTTCCCGTCGTGACGTCGGCGCCGCCGCTTCGTCCCCGTTGTCATTTCAACGCAGCCCCTTGTCGCTGACGCCAGACCGATGACGGAAATCCGCATCGCCCTGGTCGCGCTCATCGACATGAAATTGAAGGCGCTGTTCCCGACCGAAAGCACCAGGCTGGCGTGGCTGATCAACACGAGCAAAGCCGCGATCTTCAGCTGACGCGCGCCGATCGATTTCGTCCGGAACAGTTCGCGCGAAGCAATCACGACCGTCAGCGACTTCCTCGATACGCTGAACGACGGGATGTCGACGAGCAAACAGCGGCGCCGAAGGAGCAGCTTAATCGTCGCTGTGCACACTGGCGATCGTTTTCTCTCACATAGAACCCTAGGGCTCGATGGGCCGCGAATGACGCGCTTCTCTCGCCGCCGCTGCTTCAGCCTTGCGAAGAGCGGACTCGTTTACGCGCCAGTCGAGACCGGGTTTCGTCGTTGTTCCGTCCGGCCTGAGCGTATGGACGACGCGGCGGTCGTCGTAGCAATAGGTAGAGCTCGCGTGGTAAAACTCGTTTTGCTGGCAAGCGGCGGCAAGAGCGGCCTCGGTGTTCTGTGCGTAGTAGGCATGAACCCAGGA
>NZ_NHSJ01000005.1 GCF_002937075.1 Rhodoblastus sphagnicola | reverse complement strand
GCTTGGTCTTCCCCGAATCTATGTTCCCGCCGAAGCATAACTTGGTCGAACCGCCGTGGTACGGACCCGTATGCCCGGTGGTGTGGGAGGGGCGGCGCTGCGAGGCGTCCCCCTATCCCGATCAGCGAGGTCCTTCAGCCCTTCGCGCGAGTGATAGCCTTTGTCCGCGATCAGGTCGCACGGCTCCTCGTCGGTCGGACCGAGCCCGATCTTTTCCAGCTTTTCCACCGCGGCTTTCAGCCCCGCCGAATTTCACCCCAGCACAACGGAATCAGCGCCAGCCGACTTCGTCAACGGGCTGATAAACAGCTATCGCGTCCCCAATACGGTAGATTAAAATATCCCAAAGGCGGTAAACCGCAATATCGGCAGGCGTCCGCTCAGCGGCGCTGCGCGGAGGATCGGTGTGACGGAATGAAAGACCAAGTTGTGACCCGGCGGCGCGGCGCTGCTTTAGAAGCGGCAATCCTCGATGCCGCTTGGGAAGAGCTCTTAACACAAGGATATATCAACTTCACAATTGAAGGTGTTGCGAAGCGCGCTGGGACGAGCCGCCCGGTTTTATACCGACGCTGGCCGAACCGCGTCAGTCTCGCAACCGCTGCAATAATACATTTCACCAAAGCTAATCCGATTTCTGTGCCGGATATGGGCAATGTTCGCGATGAACTCTGTCTGCTCTTACGAAAATTTGCAGACCGAATTCCCCCAAACTCAACTCGTCTGTTTTTCGATGTGAGCTCCGATATGGCGGCTCACGGTGACAGTTTCACAGATGAACGCTTCAAGGAAAAATTGCTTGGCGACCTGATTAACCGAGCGGTCGCGCGCGGTGAGATTGACGAGAATCGGCTAACACCTTTGGTCAATTGGGTTCCAACCGGCCTTGTTCTGACTCTAACTATGATAAGCGGCAAAACGCCGTCCGACGAGGCAATCGCGGCGATTGTGGACCAAGTCTTTCTTCCTATAGTCTCGACGACAGAGCGTCGAAATTAATAAACGACGAGAACCTATTGATTCTCAATGAAGAATCGTTTCGGTCATTATGATTTATATCGGGCAGAAGTGAAGTCGCTGCGCGTTCCGCCGACGTGAGGCGTTTTGCGGTTGGGGCTGCGGAGCGGTGTTGGCCTTCGATGGATGGCTCGGCCGCCTCCTGCACTATCGGTCGCTAATTAGATTCGATCCGCATCTTATTGACGCGGCAATCGCCATAAGATACACATTGTATCTAACGGGTGGCGTCGCTCCGCAAGGGCCTATCTGCCGAAGGCCGCGTCGCTCAGGGCGCCGCGACATTCCTGCGCTTGAGCTGAGGTTGTGGCGCATCGGAAGTTCAGCCGGTGAGGTGTAAGGAAATCGACGATGAAAGCTGTTATGAAAAAGACATGGTTCGCCTTGGCAATGCCGGTCCTTTTGATGCCGGCAACGGCCTCACTGGCCCAGAGTCTTCCAGATTATCTCCGGCCTGTAGGAAATTTAAGTAGTCCATATAACCTTTTAATTCCAAACTACATGGAAAGCCCCTCGATATCGGCATGGGAGGGTTTTAATTTTAGGCCAATTATCAGTTACAATACTATTGCATTCGACCGCACTCGACTTCGCGATGCGAAGGGACTGACGGTTGGCGTCTCCGGCGGCTACGATTTTCGCTACGACCATTTCGTACTCGGTCCGACGGCGAGCGTAAGTTATAATTTTGGACGCGGTGATCAATCGAGTATAGATGGCGTTGCTGGATACAAAGCATATGCAGATGTCGACGGTTCGATAGGCCTCCGGGTGGGCTATATATGGGATCGGACGCTGATATACGGGGCCGGCGGCTATGCGTTAGCCAATACTCATGTGAAGAATGACGTATTAGGTCTTTCCGAATCTAAAGCGCTATCGGGATGGACGGCCGGTGGCGGCCTGGAATACCTTTGGAGCGACAACAATAGCGTTCGCCTCGAATATAAGCGGGTTCAATTCTCGGAAACAGTGTTTGATGCGCTTCCTATCAACAACAACAGAGTCAAGGCGAGTATGGATAAAATATCCATCGGATTTGTTCGTCGATTTTGACCAACAAGAAATGCCTATCTTTGTGCTGCACGGGCTGCCGCTTGTGCGTGAGGAGCTCCGCGCCGGTTCTCCCCGTGCCTTGACCTTGCGAAAGCGATGGTCGGCGAGCCGCGAAAAAGCGGACCGCTAACCCTGTGCTTTCCGGCCACGCCAAGGCCTCTGAGATCTTGGACGCAATGGCTGCAGTGCTCGACGATGGCGCTCCCGTCGGGCGGCTCTTGCGACCGAGCTAGTCGCCGCGCCGAAGGCCGCCAAGATCGTTAGAAACGCCAAACGCGCGGGACCGTGGAATTGCAGCTTGGCCGCAGCAATTGGGTTGACGCAATGGTCGGCAGCCGAACGCTAAGCCGTCATTCATGGACGCATGCAAACGACGCCTTCGATGATGGGTTTCGGACGCCGGCCCCAACACGAGCGAACGGTCTGGCGCAGGGGCCGGCGTTCGAAAGCCTCTCTAGGAGGAAACCGCGGGCAGGAAGGGCTGCGTTTGCAGCGGGGCGCGCTATGGGGATTTCGAGACGAGCGCCAGATCAGGTAGGCCTCTGTATCGAACGCCGACGCCAGGACCTGCGGCTTTGGCCTTCGCCGAGGATGCTGATCGGTTGAGTTGGGCGTCGTTTTTTCCTGAGGTCGTGAGGCGGGGACGGGTTCGGATAGGCGTTTGGAACGCGGCGGCCCGTCGCCAGGGCGAAGTCGGCGGCGCAGACGAGCAGAACTGGGGAGCGGGCCGCGGCGTCGTGGTCATGAGCTGTCGATCCTGATCTGACGGGGAGCCGGCGGTCGCGCTGGGCACACGCCTTCGAACGTCTCGATGATGATCATCCGGCCGCCGCAACAGGGGCATTTCCGCGTTTCGTCAGCGGAACCAGCGGCCCCATCCGCTTCGGGCTGCTGTTGCGGCGTGGGCGCGGCGACCGCCAGCAGCGCGCGGATGCGTTCGATGTTGAAGGCGCGCGCCGCGCTGGCGAACAGGCCGTAATGGCGGATGCGGTGGAATCCGCTCGGCAGCACGTGCATGAGGAACCGGCGGATGAACTCGGCCGGTGCGAGCGTCATGGTCTTGAGCCGGTCGCCCTCCTTGATCCGATAGTCTTTCCATTTGAAGGTGACGCCGGCGTCGTCGAGCGCGACAAGCCGGGAGTTCGAGATGGCGACGCGATGGGTGTAGCGCGACAGATAGGCGAGCGCGGCTTTCGGCCCGGCGAAGGGGCGCTTGGCGTAAACCACCCATTCGCAACGACGCAGGGGCGCGAGGGCGGCGGCGAACGCGGCAGCGTCGGAGAGCGCGGAAAGCTCGCCGAAGAAGGCCAGCCGGCCGGCGGCGTGGAGCGCAGCGACCTTCGAGGAACAGCCGCCGGAACAGGCGCGACAGCACGCGCACCGACAGGAAGAAGCCCGGCTTGCAGGTGATCCAGCGCGAGCCCTCCGGCGACAGGCCGCCGCCGGGGACGATGATGTGGACATGGGGATGATGGGTCAGCGCCGATCCCCATGTATGCAGTACGGCGGTGAGGCCGATGCGGGCGCCGAGATGTTTGGGATCGGCGGCGATGGTCGTCAGCGTCTCGGCCGCCGCCTTGAACAGCAGATCGTAGACGGCGGCCTTGTTCTGGAACGCGATCTGCGCGATCGCGGCCGGCACGGTGAAGACGACGTGGAAATAGGGAACCGGCAACAGGTCGGCTTCGCGGTCCTCCAGCCATCGTCGAGCGGCGGCGGCCTGACACTTCGGGCAGTGCCGGTTGCGACAGGAATTGTAGGAGATGCGCGTGTGCGCGCAATCCTCGCAGCGCTCGACATGACCGCCGAGCGCCGAGGTGCGGCAATGTTCGATCGCCGACATCACCTTCAATTGGGCGAGGCTGACATGGCCCGCGTTGGCTTTGCGCCAGTCCGCTCCATGGGCGTCAAAAATGTCGGCGACCTCCAGACGAGGCCGCGGCATCAGCGCGCGTCAGGCGTGCTGGACGCGCCCGACTAAATCCTTCAGCTTTTCCAGCGGGCTGGCGATGTCGCGGATCGTGTTGACCGCGACGCGGGTGTAGAGCGCCGTCGTCTCCAGCTTCGCGTGGCCGAGCAGGACCTGGATCACGCGGATGTCGACGTTCTGTTCGAGCAGGTGCGTGGCGAAGCTGTGCCGCAGGGTGTGCGGCGACACGCGCTTGGCGATGCCGGCCTCCCGCGCCGTTTCGCGCACCACGCGGCTCAACTGGCGCGCAGACATCGGGTTGACCGGGTTCTGCCCGGGAAAGAGCCAGGCTTGGGGCCGCGCCGCCCGCCACCAGTCACGCAGCCATTCCAGCAGTTGCGGCGACAGCATGACATACCGGTCGCGCTGGCCCTTGCCCGGCTCGACGCGCAGGGTCATGCGCTGGCTGTCGATGTCCGAGACCTTGAGCGCGACGACCTCGGAGACGCGCAGGCCCGCGCCATAGGCGACGCCGAACGCGGCCCTGTATTTCAACCCCGGCGCGGCATCGAGCAGGAGGGACACCTCGTCCTGGCTCAGCACCACCGGCGCCCGACGCGGCATGTGCACGCCGGCGAGATGGCGGGCGAGTTCAGGACGTTCGAGCGTGACGTTGAACAAGAACCGCAGCGCGGCGACGGCGGCGTTGACGCTCGGCGCGCCGATTTTCTGCTCGGCCAGATGCAGCTGATAGAGGCGGACGTCCTCAGCCGTGGCGGTGTCCGGCGAGCGGGCGAGAAAGACCGCGAAGTTCCGCACGTGGCGGATGTAGTCCTTCTGAACCTTCTCCTTGAAGCGCCGCGACGCCATATCCTCGATCATGCGCTGGCGCAACGGGCTGTTGGGCTGGTCGATCATAGCGAAAACTCCTGTCTCGCTTGGGGTTGAACCCCACGATCTTGAGACAGGTCAGCCTCGCCGTATCAGCTATTCCAACGCCACGAACTTCGCCGCAGATACCGCGAAGCGGTTTAGTCGTGTGCCGGGCATGTTCGGTAGCTTGGAGGTGAAAGTCCTCTACCCAACCTGATGGAGGTGAAGGGTTAGCAATGCGCAAGGGCTATCGCCGCGAGGCGGGGTCTGAAGGAAGCGCGGAGCAAAAGT
>NZ_NHSJ01000004.1 GCF_002937075.1 Rhodoblastus sphagnicola | reverse complement strand
CTGGGGTTATGGCCTCTACGGGGGGTGGGGCGCGCCCTATTACGCCTATCCCGCCTACGACTATTACGACGACGATTGCGTGCTGCGCCGCCAGCGCGTCCGCACGCCCTACGGCTGGCGCGTGCGCACCGTGCGCGTCTGCTACTGAATTTTCACGGAAAACCGGCCTTCTGGCCGGTTCTCCTACTCCCGCCCCCACATCAGCGACAATTCCGCGTCGCCCGGAAAACCGTCCGGAAAACTCGCGATGCGCGCCGACAGCGCATAGCCCAGCGGCTTCAGCTCCTTCTCCCAGCGCAGGAAGAAATCGGCGGCCTTGCCGCGCAGGCTCGCGGGCCAGTCGGGCGAGGGCAGGTTGATGGTGCGCCCGCCATCGGCGCACAGCGCCGCCGGAAAGGTCATGGCGACGCAACCGGTCTCGCCGCGGCGCGCCGCCTCGAAAGCCAGCGACAACAATTGCTTCATCTCGCCATCGCTGAATTTGGCGCGCAGCAAATGCTTGATCGCCTCGTCGCGCTGGCCGTGGGCCGCGCGGGCGGCGTCCCCCTTCAGCTCCGCCTTGCGGCGCTCGAAATCGCCAACCAGCTTCTTCAACTCGGCCGCGCTCGCCACGCCGTCGGGCTGAGACGCCTGAGCCGTGGGCTTTGGCGCGGGCAGGCCGGCGGCTTCGATCGCCTGTTCAAACTCGTCCGGCGTCGGCAGGGGCCGCGCCGGAGGGCGTTCCGGCGCGAAAAAGCGCAGCAGGCTGGCCCGCGAGATCACGCCGGTCACCTTGCCGTTCCGGGTCGCCACGAGACGGCGAATCCGGTGTCGCGCCAGCAGTTCGGCGGCCTCGACCAGACTGGCGTCCTCGTCGATGCAGATCGCGGGCGCGGCCATGATGCGCTGGATCTGGTCGGCCTCGCGCTCCAGCGCTTCAAGGTAACGCGGCGACATCTCCTGGCCCTCGGAAACGTAGCGCAGCCAGGCCTCGCGCTGCTTGGCGCGTTCGGCCTCGTCGGCATAGCGGAAATCGGTCTCGCTGATCACGCCGAGCGGCCGGTTTTCGCCATCCACCACCGGCAGGCCGCTGACGCGCAGCCTGATCATGATTTCGGCGGCGCGGCGGGTGGAATCGTCGGGCCTGACCGTGACCGCCGGCGATTTCATCGCATCGCGGACCCGTTTGCCCTCAAAATTGGCGTGCGCATTCATGGCCGGTCTCCTGCGGCGGCAGAGATAGACCTAATCTCTCACCGCGAACTTTATACGTAGGGCGCAATGCCGCGCATTGCGCGGCAATCATGTGGCGTCAGCCGCCGGAGGCCCACAGGCCCAGCAGCAGCGACAGGCCGAGCAGCAGCACGGCCAGCGCGGCGAGAGCTTCGAGCGCGCGCGCGAAAATTTCCGCGCGCCGCGTTTGTGCGCCAAGCAGGCGCGTCATGCCGGATTTGAACAGCACGGCGGAAGCGGCGAGGGCGGCGGTCGTCAACGCCGTGCCGGCCGCCATGGCCAGCACCGCCCAGACGCCGATGGAAAACGCGCCCAAGGCGGCTGAAAACACCAGCACCAGAATCGCGCCGGAACAGGGGCGCGATCCCGCCGCCAGCACGGTCGCCGCTCCCTGCCGCCAGGAAAAACTGTCGCCCAGCCTGGTCGGATCGGGCGCGACGCAATGCGGGCAGTCGGCGGCGTGGGGACCGCTTCCGTCGTCGCACTGGAAGCGCGACCGGGGCGGCGGCGGCCGCAGCGCCGCCCAAAGCGCAAACCCTTTTCGCCACGACAGCCAGAAGCCGAACCCGGCTATGGCGGCGAAGGCGCATCTTTCGATCCAGCCCGTCGCGGCGGTCATGGTTTGCGCCGTCACCCCGAGAGCCAGCGTGGCGACGCCCACCAAGGCGATGGCGACCAGCCCCTGCCATGCGGCGGCAAGGAACGACAAAGCGATGCCGCGTCTCAACGCCCGCTCGTTGGCGAGCATGTAGGAGGAGATCACCGCCTTGCCATGGCCTGGCCCGGCGGCGTGGAACACCCCGTAAGCAAAGGCCGCCGCCGCCAGCGACAGCAAGGCGGCGGGATCGTGCGCGGCGGCTTCGACGCCGGCGCGCAGAAGCTGATAGAATTCCGCCTGACGATGCAGCAGCCACAGGCCGAACCGTCCGGCCTCGCCGACGGAGCCCTCGTTGACGCCAAGCGAGAACGGGTTTTTCCGCGCGACCTGCGCCAGCGCCGGGCTGGCGCCGAGCGCCAGCGCGATCAGCGCGATCCGCGCCCTCATTCGCGTTCTCATTCGCGTTCTCATGGGCAGGCCAAAAGCGTGCGGGTCGCCAGCTTGATGCCGAAATCCTGGCCGGGCGCGAGGCCCGACAGATAGCTCTCGCTGAGCTTGCTCTGGTCCGAGCCCGTGAGCGGTTCCGGTTTGATCGTGCTCATCGAGCAACCGGACGGCGCGTTCTTCAGCACCACGGGATCTTGCTTCTCAAGTTCGATGTCCACGAAATAGGTGGGGTCATAGACCATGAAGGTGAAAGGTTTTCGCGCCGAAACCGGATTTTTCAGCGGCAGGGTGAAACGCAGGGTGACGATCTTGTTGGCGTCGGTCTCCAGCCAATAATCGGTGGGTTCGCCAAATTCGTGGTATTTCGGCCCGGTCTTGGCGGCGGTGAAATACTGGAACTCGGCCAGCGATTCGACATTGGTTTTCGCCAGCGGCGCCATTTCTTCCCGCGTCGGCGGCTTGCCGTCCTTGCCCAGCCCCTGCACGGCGAAGGCGGAATACATTTCATCAAAAGTCCATATATGACGGATAGCCGTAATCTCGCCTTGCGGATCGAACAGGATTTCCTCGCGGGCGGCGACCCAGACATGCGGATGGGCAAGAGCCGGCGCGCTCAGGCCCGCAAGCACAAGACCTGTCGTCCCAAGAACTGTCGTCCCAAGAACTGTCGTCCCAAGAACTGTCGACCCAAGAACTGTCGTCCAAACCCTTGGCGCCACGATTCGCCCTCCCGTCATGCGCTAAAAACAGCGCAACTCAGGCGAAAGCGAGGCGTTGTAACAACGCAATACCGATTTGCCAGCGCGCGCGCGATTCCTTAAAAGGCTCGCGCGCAAGAAAATCAGACGGATGCCATGCGAGTCAGATCTTTCATCATTACCTTCGTCATTCTGGCCGCCGTCATCGGCGGGCTCGCTTATGTGCAATTCAAGGTCAAGCCGGCGATGATGGCGGGGTTCATGTCCGCGCCGCGCCCGGTGAACGGGGTGTCGGTCGAGGAGGCGCGTCCGGAAAGCTGGACGCCGCGCCTCGCCGCCATCGGCACGTTCAAGGCGGTGCCGGGCATCGATGTCGCCGGCCAGTTGGCGGGCATCATCGCCGATGTCGCGGTGAAGAACGGGCAGGATGTGCAACAGGGCGCGCTGCTGTTCCGCATCGACGACGCCAGCGAGCAGGCCGACCTCAAATCCAACGTCGCCACCTTGAAGAACGCCGAAATCGCCTACCAGCGCCAGCAATCCCTGATCGCGCGAGGCGTCGCCGCCCAGGCCAATCTCGACGCCGCCATCGCCGCGCGCGACACCGCCGCCGCCGCGGTGGAGCGGGCCAGGGTCATCATCGCGCAGAAAACCCTCACCGCGCCTTTCGCCGGCCGGATCGGCATACGCAAGGTCGATGTCGGCCAATATGTCGCCGCCGGCGCCGCGCTGGTCAGCTTGCAGCAACTCGACCCGATCTATCTCGATTTCCCGGCGCCGGAGCAGTTCTTCGGCGATCTGGCGCTGGGACAGGCCGTGACCGCGCAAGTCGATCTTCTGGGCGGCGTCAAGGTCACGGGCCGGATCGTCAATCTCGACGCGCGGGTCGACCGCGACACCCGCACGCTGCTGGTTCGCGCCGAAATCGACAATCCCGACAAGAAGATCCTGCCGGGCATGTTCGCCAATGTCGAGGTCGAGGCCGGCGTGGCGCGCAATGTCGTGACCATGCCGCGCACGGCCATCGCCTATTCGCTTTACGGCGACTCGGTCTATGTCGTCGTCCCCAGCGACGCGCAAAAGGGCTTTGACGGGCCGCTGCATGTCGAGCGCCGTTTCGTGCGCCTCGGCGACACCCGCGGCGAGCGCGTGGCGACGCAGGAAGGCGTCAAGTCGGGCGACAAGGTGGTCACGCAGGGCCAGATCAAGCTGCAACCCAATGCGCCGGTGACGATCGAGGCCAATTCGGGCCTGCCGCCGCAAAATCCCCGGCCGCTGCAGTAAAGGAAGTCACATCCCAATGGGCGCCTTTACCGATCTCTTCATCCGCCGCCCCGTGCTGGCGAGCGTGGTCAGCCTGCTGATCCTGCTGGTCGGCGCGCAGGCCGGTTTCCAGATGCAGATCCGGCAATACCCGAATCTGTCCTCGGCGACCATCACCATCACCACCAGCTATCCCGGCGCCAACGCCGATGTGATCAAGGGCTTCATCACCACTCCGATCGAACAGGCGGTGGCGAGCGCGGAGGGCGTCGACACCATGGTGTCGAATTCGCAGCAGAACACCTCCCTCATCACGCTCAACCTGCGCCTCAACGCCAATGCCGACCGCGCCGTCACCGACGTGCTGTCCAAGGTCAACCAGGTCAAATATCTGCTGCCGCGCGAGGCGCTGGACCCGGTCGTGGTCAAGCAGGCCGGTCAGAACACGGCGCTGATGTACATGTCGTTCAATTCGGCCGACCTGACCGGGCCGCAGATCACCGACTATCTGACCCGCGTCGTCCAGCCCGCGCTGCAAACCATCGACGGGGTCGCCAGCGCCCAGATTCTCGGCGGGCAGAATTTCGCCATGCGCGTCTGGCTCGATCCCGACCGGATGGCGGCGCGCGGCGTCACCGCCGCCGACATTCGCAACGCGCTCTCCACCAATAATTTCACCTCCGCCGCCGGCCAGGTCAAATCGGACTACACGCAAACCTCGATCGACGCGCTGACCTCGCTCGACAACGCAAAAGCCTTCGCCCAGCTCACCGTGCTCAATCGCGGCGACGCCCTGGTGCGGCTCGGCGATGTCGCCAGGATCGAACTGGGGCCGGAAAGCGCGGAATCCTCCGCCGTGTTCGACGGGCTGAAAGCGGTGTTCATCGGCGTCTATGGCACGCCGACCGCCAACCCCTTGAGCGTGATCGCCGATGTGCGCAAGGCCTTCCCCAGCATCCAGGCCGGGCTGCCGACAGGCATGAAAGCGGCGGTAGCCTATGACGCCACCGAATTCATCCGCGCCTCGATCCATGAGGTGGAGAAGACGCTGCTCGAAGCGGTTCTTATTGTCGTCTTCGTGATCTTCCTGTTCCTCGGCGACCTGCGCTCGACCGTCATCCCGCTCATCACCATCCCGCTGTCGCTGATCGGCGTGATGCTGTTCATGCTGTTGATGGGCTATTCCATCAACCTCCTGACCTTGCTCGCCTTTGTGCTGGCGATCGGGCTGGTGGTGGACGACGCCATTGTGGTGGTCGAAAACATCTACCGCCATATCGAGGAGGGCCTGACGCCGTTCGACGCCGCGATCAAGGGCGCGCGCGAGATCGCGCTGCCGGTGATGGGCATGACCGTCACGCTGGCGGCGGTTTACGCGCCCATCGGCTTCGTCGGCGGGCTGTCGGGCGCCCTGTTCAAGGAATTCGCCTTCACCCTGGCCGGTTCGGTTTTCGTGTCGGGCTTTGTCGCGCTCACCCTGTCGCCGATGATGTGCTCGCGCCTGCTGCGCTCGCATCGCCACGAGGGCGGCGGCAAGAAGGGCCTCGCGGAACGGCTCGACGCCCTGTTTGAAAAACTGCGCCTGCTCTACGAGGGCCGCCTGCACCGCGCGCTGGACAATCGCCCGGTCGTGCTGCTGTTCCTGGTGGCGGCGCTGGCGCTCACCGGCGTGTTTTATCTCTCGACCCCGCGCGAACTGGCGCCGGAGGAGGACCAGGGCTTTCTGCTGACCATGGTCAAGACGCCGCAATCGGCCAATCTCGACTATATGGAGCAGGTGACCGGCAATCTGAAGCGTGTGCTCGACAGCGTCCCGGAAAAGGACCACCTCTTCGCCATCAACGGCTCGGCGGGCGTGTCGCAAGGCATAGCCGGCATGATATTAAAGCCCTGGGGCGACCGCGAACGCGGCCAGAAGGACGTGCTGAAATCGCTGGGTCCGAAACTCGTCGAAATTCCCGGCGGGCAGGTGGTCGCCTTCGCCCTGCCGTCGCTGCCCGGCAACCCCGGCGGCGCGCCGGTGCAATTCGTGATCCGCACCGCCGGCGATTTCCAGACCCTCGTCGGCGTGCTCGACCGTTTGCAGGCGGAAGCGACCAAGAGCGGCCTGTTCATCTTCACCGACGGCGATCTGAAGTTCAACACGCCGCAGCTCGAAATGAAGATCGACGCGGCCAAGGCCAATGCGCTCGGCATTTCCATGCAGGACATCGGCGCGACGCTCGCCACCTTCCTGGGCGGCAATTATGTCAACCGCTTCAGCCTTTACGGCCGCTCCTACGAGGTGATCCCGCAGGCGCCGCGCGATTTCCGCCTGGAGGCCGACTGGCTGACGCGCTACCAGTTGCGCACGGCCTCGGGCGCGCTGACCCCGCTCTCGACCGTGGTTCAGATCACCGAGAAAATCCAGCCCAACGCGCTGACCTCGTTCCAGCAATTGAACGCCGCGACGCTGTCGGGCGTGCCGTTCCCCGGCCGCACCATGGGCGAGGCGCTGGACTTTCTCAAACTCAAGGCGGGCGAGATTTTCCCCGAGGGCTACACCTACGATTTCCTCGGCGAGGCCCGGCAATACGTCCAGGAGGGCGACACGCTGGCTTTGGCCTTCGTGTTCTCGCTGGTCGTGATCTATCTGGTGCTCTCCGCGCAGTTCGAGAGTTTCCGCGATCCGCTGATCATCCTGATCGCGCTGCCGACCTCGATGTTCGGCGCGCTGCTGCCATTAAATGTGCTCGGCTTTTTCGGGGCCGCCTCGATCAACATCTACACCCAGATCGGGTTGATGACGCTGATCGGGCTGATCTCCAAGCACGGCATCCTCATGGTGGATTTCGCCAACGGCATGCAGCGCAAACAGGGACTGTCGCCGCGCGCGGCGATTGAACACGCGGCGGGCGTGCGGCTGCGGCCGATCCTGATGACCACGGCGGCCATGGTGATCGCCGTCATCCCGCTGATCACGGCCGCCGGCGCCGGCGCCAAGAGCCGCATGGCCATCGGCATCGTCATCGCCGCCGGCATGAGCATCGGCACTTTGTTCACGCTGTTCGTCACGCCGACGGTCTATTCGCTGCTGGCGCGCGACCACCGCAAGGAGCAACTCGACTAGGTGGATGGCGTCATTCTCTTGCACGGCCTCGGCCGCAGCCCCGCTTCGCTGTGGGGGGCGCAGGCCTATCTGGAGATGCGCGGCTTCGCCACGCTGAACCTGCCCTATCCGTCGCGTCGCGCGCCGGTTGACGAACTCGCGGCGCGCCTCGCGCCCCGCGTCCGCGTCTTTGCCGAAAGCCTGGATGGCGACGTGCATTTCCTCACCCATTCGATGGGCGGGCTGGTGGCCTGGGCGCTGATCGCCCGCGAGCGGCCGCGCAATCTCGGCAAGGCCGTGATGCTGGCGCCGCCGCTCGGCGGCAGCGAAATCGCCGATTTCATCGCGGAAAAACCCTTTCTCAAGCGGCTGTTCGGCCCGGCGATCCTCGACCTGACCTGCTCGGCGCAACGCGGGCCGATCGACTTCCCGCTCGGCGTCATCGCCGGCGAAAAGACGCTCAACCCGCTGCTGTCGCTGCTGTTCTTTCGCGGCCCCAACGATGGCAAGGTGGCGGTCGAGCGCACACGCCTGCCCGGCCTCGCCGACCACCTCAGCCTGCGGGTTTCGCATCCGCTGATCCCCTGGGACGGCGAAGCCTTGCGTCAGGCCGTCGCCTTTTTTCGCAACGGGGCGTTTTCGCGCGCGACCGCTTGAGCCGGCGAAGCCTGAACGGCTCAGCCCAGATTGGTCAAGGCGAACTCCCAGTTGAGCAGCTTGTCGATCACGGCGGCGACATAATCGGCGCGGCGGTTCTGGTAGTCGAGGTAATAGGCGTGCTCCCACACGTCTATGGTCAGCAGCGGCTTTTTGCCGGCGGCGAGCGGGGTGTCGGCATTGCCGGTCTTCACCACCTTCAGCTTGCCGGCGTCCTCGATCAACCAGGCCCAGCCCGAGCCGAACTGGCTCAGCGCGGCGGCGGACAAGTCCTTCTTCACCGCGTCGAGCGAGCCGAAATCGGCCTCGATCCTTTGCGCCAGCGCCGCCGGGGGCGTTCCGCCGCCGCCGGGCTTCAGGCTGTTCCAGTAAAAGGCGTGGTTCCAGGCTTGCGCGGCATTGTTGAACAGAGCGGTCTTGTCGGGCGCGCCCGATGACAGCGCGATGATCTGGTCCAGCGGCGCTTCGGCGAGATCGCCGCCAGCGGTGAGTTTGGCCAGAGTGTCGAGATAGCCCTTGTAATGCTTGCCATAATGGAAGCCGAGCGTATTGGCGGAGATGACCGGCTCCAGCGCATGGTCGTCGTAGGGCAGGGCGATCGGCGCGCGCGGCGCGGCGTGCGCGCGCGGAATCCAAAGCAGCGGCGCGGCCAGGGCCGCGCCCACAAGCAGCGAACGGCGGGAAGGGGCAGGAGGACAGATGGCATGATCCGACATGGCAAAGCTCCGTTTCCGATGGGAAGGGCGAGTGATCATCCTCCCGATCCCGACCGGGCGCAATGCCCGGCGCGCGCCGGCGGCCTCACGATCGCCGCGACCAGCAAAACGACCGCAATTCTTGCGCGTCAATTACCATCCGGCTTCAGACTATTGCGAGAGCAAGCCGCCTATTTCGGCATCACGCCTAATCATTGAGCTTGTTTGCTTGACGCCTGCGCCGTAAATCCTAGGTAAAAGGAGAGCAACGATGCAGTCGGTCGAGGAATTCCTGGCTTACGCCATCCGTCTCGAACAGGAGGCGGCCGAGCGCTTCGGCGAACTCGCCGATTCCATGAAGAGCGCGGGCAACGGCGAAGTGGCCAAGCTCTTCCGCCAGCTTTCGGATTATTCGCGCCTCCATCTCGCCGACGCCAAGGCGCGCGCCGGCTATCGCGACGTGCCCGACCTGTTGCCGGCCAATTTCGAGTGGCCGGATTTCGAAAGCCCGGAAAAGGCCGCGATCTGGGCCGCCGATCCGATGATCGGCAAGGGCGAGGCGCTGGAAATCGCGCTCGAAGCCGAACAGGCCGGCCACGATTTCTACAAGCAGGTTCTCGACACCACCACCGACCCGGAAATCAAAAGGCTCGCCATCGAATTCGTGGCCGAGGAGGCTGGCCACGTCGCGGAATTGCAGAAATGGATCGTCGCCCACAAGGCCGGCCTGAAGGCCCCAGCGTGAAAAGGCTTCCCCTTTCGCGCCCCATGCTCTAATCAGCCGCAACCCCCGACAAATTGCGGTTGAATATGTCTTCCATCGATCCCGTCGCAAGACGGCGCACTTTCGCCATCATTTCCCACCCGGACGCTGGCAAGACCACGCTGACCGAAAAGCTGCTGCTGTTCGGCGGCGCCATCCAGCTCGCGGGCGAAGTGCGCGCCAAGGCCAACCGCCGCCAGACCCGTTCCGACTGGATGGGCATCGAGCGCGAGCGCGGCATTTCGGTGGTCACCTCGGTGATGACCTTCGAATACGGCGATTGCGTTTACAACCTGCTGGACACGCCGGGCCACGAGGACTTTTCCGAGGACACCTATCGCACCCTCACCGCCGTCGACAGCGCCATCATGGTGATCGACGCGGCGAAAGGCATCGAGGCGCGCACGCGAAAACTGTTCGAAGTCTGCCGCCTGCGCGACATTCCCATCCTCACCTTCATCAACAAGATGGACCGCGAGAGCCGCGATCCCTTCGACCTGCTCGACGAGATCGAGAAAACCCTGGCGCTGGACACGGTGGCGCTGACCTGGCCGATCGGGCGGGGCAGGGGGTTTGCCGGCACCTACGATCTGCGTTCCAATGTGGTGCGGCGGCTGGAGGAGGGCACGGAACCGATCAAAGTGTCCGGCCCCGACGACCCGAAAATCGCGGAAATCTCCTCCGACAACGACGCCCTGCTGGCGATGGAGGAGATCGAACTGGCGCGCGAGGCGCAAAAGCCGTTCGACGTTCAGGCTTTCCGCGAAGGCCATCTCACCCCGGTGTTTTTCGGCTCGGCGCTGAAAAAATTCGGCGTGCAGGACCTGATCGACGCGCTGGCCGAATTCGCTCCCGAACCGCAGCCGGTGGCGGCGGCCTCGCGGCAAGTCGATCCGCGCGAGGCCAAGATGAGCGGCTTCGTGTTCAAGATCCAGGCTAACATGGACCCCCACCACCGCGACCGCATCGCGTTCATGCGCGTCTCGTCCGGCAAGCTGACAAGAGGCATGAAGGCGCGCCTCGCCCGCACCGGCAAGAACATCGCGCTCAACGCCCCGCAATTCTTCTTCGCCCAGGACCGCCAACTGGCGGAAGAGGCGTTCGCGGGCGACGTCGTCGGCATTCCCAACCACGGCGCGCTGCGCATCGGCGACACGCTGACCGAAGGCGAAAACCTGGTGTTCAGGGGCGTGCCGAGCTTCGCCCCGGAAATTTTACGCCGCGTCAAACTGGGCGACGCCATGAAGGCGAAAAAGCTGCGCGAGGCGCTCCAGCAAATGGCCGAAGAGGGCGTGGTGCAATTGTTCGTCCCGCATGACGGCTCGCCCGCCATGGTCGGCGTGGTCGGCGCGCTGCAACTCGACGTGCTGGCCGAGCGGTTGCAGGCCGAATATGGTCTGCCCGTGAGTTTTGAAAGCAGCCGGTTTGAAATCTGCCGCTGGATCAGCTCGGACCAGCCGGCGGAGCTGGACAAATTCGTCCGCGCCTATCCGACCGCCATGGCCAACGATCTCGACGGCGCCCCGGTTTTCCTGGCGCAATCGGCGTTTTCGCTGCGCTACGACCAGGAGCGCTGGCCGGCGATCGCCTTCACCGACATCAAGGATTATCAGGTCGGGCAGGGCTGACGGGGACGAGCCGGCGATGGACGCGCCCCGCGTCCTCGCCTAAATAGAACATATGACTGCTGCCCCCCTCGACCGTCTGGTCCTCGCGCTCGCCCAGGTCAATTGCACCGTTGGCGCGGTGGACGATAATCTCGCGCGCGCCAGACAGGCGCGCCAGCGCGCGGCGGACCTCGGCGCCGATCTCGTGCTGTTCTCCGAACTGTTTCTCGCCGGCTATCCGCCGGAAGACCTTGTGTTGAAACCGGCCTTCCAGGACGCCTGCCGCGCCGCCCTGGAGGATTTGGCGCGCGACACCTCCGATGGCGGGCCGGCGGTGCTGATCGGCCTGCCGTGGATGCAGGACGGTTTGTGCCACAACGGCTACGCCTTGCTTGAGGGCGGGCGCATCGCCGCCATCAGGCGCAAGGTCGATCTGCCCAATTACGGCGTGTTCGACGAGAAGCGCGTGTTTGAACCCGGTCCGGCGCCGGGTCCGGTGAACTTTCGCGGCGTGCGTCTGGGCCTGCCGATCTGCGAGGACATCTGGGCGCCCGACGTGGTCGAAACGCTCGCCGAAACCGGCGCCGAAATCCTGCTCTCGCCCAACGGCTCGCCCTATTGGCGCGGCAAGGACGACGAGCGCCTCGCGGAGGCCACCGCGCGCGTGGTCGAGAGCGGCCTGCCGCTGGTCTATCTCAACCAGATCGGCGGCCAGGATGAACTGGTGTTCGACGGCGCCAGTTTCATCGTCAATCCCGATTGCGCTGTAGTCGGGCGCCTGCCGGCTTTCGAGGAAACCATTGCGCGCGCCGTGTTCGAGCGCGGCGCGGAAGGCTGGCGTTGCGTGGAAGCGCCCAGCGCGCCGCTACTTTGCGACGACGAGGCCGATTACGCCGCCTGCGTGCTCGGCCTGCGCGATTACGTCCAGAAGAACGGCTTTCCCGGCGTGGTTCTCGGCCTGTCCGGCGGCGTCGATTCCGCGTTGTGCGCGGCGCTCGCCGCCGACGCGCTGGGGGCTGAAAAAGTCCACGCGCTCATGCTGCCCTATCGCTACACCTCGGGCGAATCGCTGAAAGACGCCGAGGATTGCGCGCGCGCGCTAAAACTGCGCTACGACGTCACGCCGATCGCCGCCGCCGTGGAGGGCGTCGAACAGGCGCTGTCGAACCTGTTCGCGGGGACGCCGCGCGGCGTCACCGAGGAAAACATTCAGGCGCGCGCGCGCGGCATCCTGCTGATGTCGGTGTCGAACAAGTTCGGCCCCATGCTGGTGACGACCGGCAACAAGTCGGAAATGTCGGTCGGCTACGCCACGCTCTACGGCGACATGAACGGCGGCTTCAACCCGATCAAGGATCTTTACAAGACGCAGGTGTTCCGCCTGTGCCACCTGCGCAACCGCTGGAAGCCCGAAGGCGCCTTGGGTCCGGATGGCGTGGTGATCCCGGAAAACATCATCACCAAGCCGCCGACGGCGGAACTGCGCGACAACCAGAAGGACCAGGATTCGCTGCCGCCCTATGATGCGCTCGACGACATGCTGGAATGCCTGGTCGAGAAGGACATGCGCATCGCCGAAATTCTTCCGCGCGGCCACGATCTCGAAACGGTGAAACGAATCGAGCGCCTGCTCTATCTCGCCGAATACAAGCGCCGCCAGTCGGCGCCGGGCGTGAAAGTGACGAAGAAGAACTTTGGCCGCGACCGCCGCTATCCCATCGTCAACAAGTTCCGCGACCCCGGCGCGCAGACGCAGACGCCGGATTTTTCGTTGGCCCCGGAAAGCCCGGCCGCGTCAGCCACGCGGTTCGAGGAATAGGGTCGCGCTTGCGTCAATGCTGAAACAGGCGCCCAATGCAATCAATCAACTAGCCCTCACCCTGAGGAGCGCCTGAAAGGCGCGTCTCGAAGGGCGGGGGCGGTCAACGGATTTATTAACGCGCGGCGGCGAGCGGTCGCCTCAGATGGCGCGGTCGGCGGGTTCGTCGGAAGCGTCGCGCACCGTCATGGAATTGCCGAGCCAGACGAAATCGTCGCCGAGCCAGCCGTCGATCCAGACCACGGCGAACACCCAGTCGCGCGCGATGATGGCGAGCGGGGAGACCCAATGGGTCGGCCAGCGCAGCGCCAGATTGGCGAGGGTTTCCGGCACGGCGAAGGCCAGCGCGACCATGCCGGCGGCGGTCCAGGGCTCAAAACCGAAGTCGCGCGCGGCATAGGCGCCGGCGAGCATGGGAACCACCGAGCCGACGATGATTTCCGGCGCGTACATCCGGGGGAAAGAGGCGCGGCGTAAGCGCGCCCAGCGCGTCTGGCGCTGGTAGATGGCGCGCAGCGTGCGATGGCCAAGCGGTTGGCCGAACGGGCGGTCCACCAGCGCCACCTTCATGCCGGCGGCGCGCACCAGCTTGGTCGCGGCGGCGTCCTCGGCGATCTCGGAGGCCAAAACGGCGATGCCGCCGGCCGCTTCCACGATGTCGCGGCGCCACATCATGCTCTTGCCCTGAGCAAAGCCCTGGCCGAAAGCGTCGGCGCAGAACTGCCAGCGCGCCTGGAACGAGTTCAGGAAGGCGCATTCCAGTTCGGCCGCCGCGCCCTTGGGCATCACGCCGAGCGGCGGCGAGCACACCAGGCCGACATCGGGGGCGAAACGGACCAGCATCTGCTGGAGGTAATCTTTCGGCGCCAGCACATTGGAATCGGCCAGCACGATGAAGTCATGCCGGCAAGCCCGCCAGCCTTTAAAGCAGTTGTTGAGCTTGGGATTGGGGCTGATCGGATCGTCGCCGATCAGCAGCCGGCCGCGTCCTTCGGGCTGTTCGGCGATCAGCTTTTGCACCAGCGGGATGATTGGATCGTTTTTCTTCTGCACGCAGAAAATGACTTCGTACTCGGGATAATCCAGTTCGAAGGTCGAGCGCAGCGTCAGTTCGGAATGGGGTTCGAGGCCGCAGACCGGGCGGACGATCGAAACCGGCGGCGTCGGATTGGCGAGGCCGGTCCGGGCGAGTCGCGAAGCCTGCCCTTCCCGGCGCTGGCGGCAGCGCCACAACACGACGCCCAGGGAGAAAAGATTGAAAACAATCAGGGCTACGCACACGCCCGCAGCGATCATACCGGTCATCCGCGCCGATCTTTCTGTCAGTATCCTTCGGAAGGCGCCCGACGCGCCTATTGCGCTTATGCGGATTTTTTTTCACGTTTATATGACAGACAGCGTACAACGTGACGCGGGGCCGCAAAAGCGCTAAACAGCGCGGATGATCGAAGCTCTGAAATATGGCGATTTCGTCGCCCCCGTGGTGCGTTTCGCGCCCTCGCCGACCGGCCGCATCCATATCGGCAACGCCCGAACCGCGGTCCTGAACTATTTTTTCGCCCAAAAGCAGGGCGGAACCTTCATCCTGCGCTTCGACGACACCGATATCGAGCGCTCGACCGAGGAATTCGCCGCCGGCATCGAGGTCGATCTGGCCTGGCTCGGCATCACGCCCGACCGGAAATTCCGCCAGTCCGAGCGATTCGCGCTCTATGACGCGGCGACGGAAAAGCTGAAACAGGCCGGGCGGCTCTACCCCTGCTACGAGACGCAAGAAGAACTGGAGCGCCGACGCCGGCTGCAGATCGCGCGCGGCGCGCCGCCGATCTACGACCGCGCCGCGCTGAACTTGTCGCCGTCGGAGCGCGCGGCGCTTGAGGCGGAAGGGCGCCGCCCGCACTGGCGCTTCAAGCTTGAGCCGGAAACCGTGCGCTGGCGCGATCTCGTGCGCGGCGAAAGCCATATCGATTGCGCCTCGCTGTCCGATCCGGTCCTGATCCGCGAGGACGGCTCCTATCTCTACACTTTGCCCTCGGTGGTGGACGATCTCGAATCCGGCGTGACCCACATCATTCGCGGCGAGGACCACGTCACCAATACGGCGGTGCAAATCCAGTTGTTCGAGGCGCTGGGCGGCCGCGCCCCGCAGTTCGGTCACCACAACCTCTTGATCGGCGCGGACGGGCAGGGCCTGTCCAAGCGCACCGGCGCGCTCTCCATCGCGGGCCTGCGCGAATCGGGCGTCGAAACCCTCGCCGTGGCGGCGATGGCGGCGCTGATAGGCTCGTCGGTCGCCGTGCAGCCGGTGCACAGCCTACAGGAACTGGCCGGCCTGTTCGATCTCTCCGCGATTTCGCATTCGAGCGCCCGCTTCGACGACGAGGAGCTGAAAACCCTGTCGCATCGCGTGCTGCACGGCCTGAGCTATGAGGCCGTGCGGCAGCGGCTGGAGGCTTTGGACATTGTCGGCCACAAGGCCGAGCGGTTCTGGCTTGCCGCGCGGGGGAATCTGGAAAAATTCGCCGATATTTCCGACTGGTGGACCGTGGTCGCGGGCGAGATCGCCCCGCACGCGCTGGAAGCGGATTTCGTCGCGGCGGCGACGCAAAGCCTGCCGCCCGAGCCGTGGGACGAAACCACCTGGGGGATCTGGACCGGCGCGCTGAAACAGGCGACGGGAAAGAAGGGTCGGGATCTGTTCCACCCGCTGCGGCTGGCCCTGACCGGCCGCGAATCCGGCCCGGAACTGGCGAAACTGCTGCCCTTGATCGGGCGGTCGAAGGTTTTGGCGCGTCTGCAAGGGTAAGGCGACAGGGTCGGATGATCGGCGGATGGACGCTGTCGCTTGATGCCGATGGCGAATGGCTCAAACCGGCGGGAAGGGACCTCTGCTGAAGGTCTGGAGTGGGATTGGTGGATCACGAAAACCGGCAATTTTTTTCTAGCGATTCGTGCGGCGCAACTCGCATATTCGCGTGCGAAACTCTTGCTCTTTTCAGGCACGATGGCTCACCCGATCAGGCAGTGCGCGGATGCCATCCTCAAGTCTTCGCCTGATGGATAAAGGGTTGCAGCGCTGTAGGCGACTGCGCGAATACTTGCTTATGGCTCGCCTTAGCGATCAACGCATTCAGATCGCTAACACGCGTTGATGTCAGGCTCGCCGTCGAGAAAGCAGGCTCCTCTTGCACCTCCGTCAGGATCAGCGCAAGGCACGGCGAGATGGGATAGTACCAGCAAAGCTCTGTCGGCGATTTACCACCGCCGCCACGTAAGTTTATCAACGGCTGATCACCTGTAATGAAGGCTAGGTTTGTGGTATTCTCGACCAAGATCAGTTTGCGCCTTTTCCTTTCCAGGAACACAGTCATGCCGATGTTTGTCGCGAACATGTGGCTCATGACGGCCCAAATTCTCGATATATCAAGACCATGATCTCGCTTCAAAATTTCAATTGATTTGACTTTGACACCCTTGGTTCGCATGTGTTGCGAGGCTAGAAAGTGAAACAAGGTAACGCAACTCTGCTCGTCAGAATAAAAGCTAATGTCCTTTCTCAGGGCGCGTTCCAGTACAGATCCCATGAGGGCGCAGCGGCGGCCGGGGGCGCTATCCTCGTAGCCGCAACAGCAGCGGGGATGACATCTCATGGGAAAGACAATGTCATTGGCATCGGCGACGGCCGCGGTCGATTATGATGCGACACTTATCTTGGCGGTGGACACC
>NZ_NHSJ01000003.1 GCF_002937075.1 Rhodoblastus sphagnicola | reverse complement strand
TTTTGAGGCGTCCAGCGTGAAAATCTTGCCGTCGGTGGCGAGAACCATGATTTTCGACGTCGTTTCAGCAAAAAACGAGACTTGCAGCGCGTCGTCGCCTTTGTATTGCAGGTTGGCGAGGTCGGACACCTGCCCTTTCAGCGCGCGAATCCAGCCCTTTTGCGTCACCACCACCGTGATCGGCTCGCGCTCGACCAGCACGTCAGTCAGGTCGAAATTTTCCGACACCGCCGGCGGCGCTTCAAATGTGGTGCGGCGCTTGCCCAGCGCGGTGAGCGGACCCCATTTTTTCTTGATCTCGCGAATCTGCGCGGTGATCGCCCTCCACTGCCGCAACTCCTCGCCGACCAGCAGCTCCAGCTCGCCTTTTTCGCGCGTCAGTTCGGCATGCTCGCCGCGCAACTGCATTTCCTCCAGCCGGCGCAAGCTGCGCAAGCGCGTGTCGAGAATGTAATTGGCCTGGTTGTCGGTGAGGTCGAAGCGCGCCTTCAGGACGTCCTTGGGCTCGTCCTCCTCGCGGATGATGCGGATGACTTCGTCGAGATTGAGAAAGGCGATGATCATGCCGGCCAGCACTTCCAGCCGGCGCTCGATCTCGGCGAGCCGATAGCGGCTGCGGCGCAGCAGCACGTCGCGGCGATGGTCGAGCCATTGCCGCAAGGCTTCGGGCAGCGACAGCACCTTTGGCGTCACGCCATCGGCCAGCACGTTCAGGTTCATCGCAAAGCGGCTTTCCAGCTCGCTCATGCGGAACAGGCTTTCCATCATCACGCCGGCGTCGACGCTTCGCGCCCGAGGCTCCAGCACGATGCGCACGTCTTCCGCCGATTCGTCGCGGACGTCGGCGAGCAACGGCAGCTTCTTCTCGTTGACCAGTTCGGCCAGCTTTTCGATCAACCGCGACTTTTGCACGCCATAGGGAATCTCGGTGACCACCGCGTTCCAGGCGCCGCGATTCCCCTCTTCCTTCACCCAGCGCGAGCGGATGCGGAACGAGCCGCGCCCGGTCGCATAGGTCTCGATGATCGAGTCGCGCGAATCCACAACAATGCCGCCGGTCGGAAAATCCGGCCCCTGCACGAAGGTGCAGAGATCGCGCGCGGAGGCCGCCGGATTGGCGATGAGATAGAGCGCGGCGTCCAGGAGTTCGGCGACATTGTGCGGCGGAATCGAGGTGGCCATGCCCACCGCGATGCCCTGCGCGCCATTGGCCAGCAGGTTGGGGAAGGCGGCGGGCAGCACCACCGGCTCCTTCAGGTCGCCGGAATAGTTGTCGCGAAAATCGACGGCGTCTTCGTCTATGCCTTCGAGCAGCGCGCGGGCGACTTCCGTCATGCGCGCTTCGGTGTAGCGGTAGGCGGCGGCGCCGTCGCCGTCGATATTGCCGAAATTGCCCTGCCCGTCGACCAGCGGGTATCGCGAGGAGAAATCCTGGGCGAGGCGCACCAGCGCGTCGTAGATCGACTGGTCGCCATGGGGATGGAACGAGCCCATCACGTCGCCGACGATTTTCGCGCATTTCTTGAACGACGCGCCCGGATCGAGCCGCAGGATGTGCATGCCATAGAGAATGCGCCGATGCACCGGTTTCAGTCCGTCGCGCGCGTCAGGCAGCGCGCGGCCCATGATGGTCGAGAGCGCGTAGGCGAGGTAGCGCTCCTCAAGCGCGTCGCGCAGGTTGACCGGCAGGTTGACCTCGCCGGGAGGCGGAAGATGGGCGCGGGCCATAAGCTCCAGATTTTCTTGAAGACGCGACTTTCATCGTGAGCGGCCGGGCGGGCCGGCTCACCCGACCTCTAGAACAGGCGGCGCTTCAGTTCAAGTTCGCGCTTCGTTCTTGCTAAAAATTTAATCCAACTTGTGGCCTTTCCGCACTAGCCTCGCACGGGCGCCGGGATTACAAAAACCCATGCTTCGCAGATGCGAATGCTTTTTTTGAGCAACGCTTAACAGCGGTATGCCTTGATCTTGACCTTGACATTCGGGCAGAGGATCTGATGAAAATTTCGAAAACGCTCACGCCAGCGGTGGTTCTGGTGGCGTTTGGCGTCGGTATCGGCTTGGCTTTCTTCACTTCGCAAGGGGCGGCGACCGCCGAAACCGGCGCGGCGCAGACCGTCAGGGCGGAAACGCATGCGGACGCATCCTCATCGGCGGCGTCAGCGGTCTGTGAGGACCGCGAGGTGGAAATGGACGAAGGCTATGCGCTCACGCGCAAGGAGAAGCGCCGCGTCTGCCATTGAGGCCCGCGACCAACTCAGGCGCGTCAAACTTCAAAAAAGCGGCCCTCCGGGGCCGCTTTTGATTCGGGGCGCACAAATGAAAACGGCGGGGCCTTTCCTGGGACCCCGCCGTCAAATTTCCCACACCGTGTCTCGCGGTTGTGGGGAAACCTTATAACCCCGCCAGAAAACCCGTCGGATCGACCGGCTTGTGGCCCTTGCGCAGTTCGAAGTGCAGTTGCGGCGAGGCGACATTGCCGCTCTGGCCCGACAGCGCGATGGTCTGGCCGCGCTTGACCGTGTCGCCGCGCTTCACGTTGATCGAGCCATTGTTGGCGTAGACGCTGTCGAAACCGTTGGGATGGTGGATCAGCACCAGATTGCCGTAGCCCTTCAACTCGCTGCCGGCATAGGTGACCACGCCCGATTCCGCCGCCTTGACCTGGGTGCCTTCGGGCACCGCGATATTGATGCCGTCATTGCCGCCGCTGGCGTAGCCGTTGATCACGCGGCCGCGCGCCGGCCAACGGAACTCCGGATTGGCGCTGTCGCCGGCCGGCGTGGTGCGCGCGGTGGAATCGTCCTCGGGCGCTGCGGCGGCGATCTGCTTGGGCGCGGGCTGGGCCGGTTCCGGCGCGGCTTGAGCCATTTTCGGCGCGGGTTGCGCCAAATTCGGCAATTCTGGCGCGGGCTGGGCGGCCTGCTGCTGCGTCTTGGCTTGCGCCTTCTGGGCGAGTTTTTCCGCCTTGGCGGCGTCGGCGGCCTTTTTCGCTTCCAATGCGGCGCTCTTTCTCGCATCGGCGGCGGATTGGGCCGCAACCTGGGTTTCTTGCGCCTTCTTCTTCTCGATGGCGGCGGCGGCCTCCTTGATCGCGGCGGCGCGGGCCTCGGCAAGACGGAGCTTGCGCTCGGCGGCCGGATCGACCTGCGCCGGCGCAGTCGCCTGCTCATTTTCCTCCTGCACCAGCGATTTCGCGCCGGGCTTCATGACGAGACGCGGATCGGGCTTTCTCAGCGCGGGCTCGGCTTGGGCGTCATCGTTGCTGGGCCGGAGCGGCTCGGCCCGCGCCATGCGCGGGGCCGGCGCGGCGACTTGCGCCGGCGCGGCGGCGATTTGGGCCGGCGCGGCGATTTGGGCGCGCGCCGCCTCGGCGCGATGGTTGGCGTTGTAAACCGGGATGGTCAGACGCACGCCGGGCTGGACCTGCCCCGCGCTGCGATAGCCGTTGAGTTGCAGCAGGGTGTCCTTGGGCACGCCATAGCGGTTGGCGATCGCACCGGCGGTTTCGCCCTGGGCGACCACCACCGGGACGCCGCCCTCGATCGACCAGCCGCCGACGCGGGCCGCGACGGCGCGCGGGGCCTGCGGGGCTTGAGCCTGCACCGGCTCGGGCGGAATCGGACGCGGGGAAAAGGCCGGCGCGGCCGCCGCGCTGGGCGGGGGCAGCGGCTGCATGGAAATGGGCGCGCTCGGCCGGCTTTGCACATTGAGCGGGGCGGGCCTCGACGCGATCGAGCGCGGGGCGCCGGAGCGGCGCAGATCGGCGACCGGTTCGTTGCTCGGCGCGGGATCGTTGAACCCGCGAAACGTTTCGGAGAAGAAATCGCTGTTCTCGCTTGGGCTCTCTTGCTGCTGCTGCCGGGTCGCCCCGCTGGGCGGCAGGGTCGAGCCGGTCGGCGCGCGATCGTAGCGCGACGCGGAGGTCTTGAACGGATTCGACAAGGGATCGTCGATTCGGGAGGAATCGGCGCAACCCGACAGGCCGAGAACCGCGACGCCAGCCAACAAGAGGCCGCTTTCTTTCCGCTTCAGCGAATGAACCATGACGCAACTCACAAACCCGACACCGACAAATCGACTTAACGCCATGCGGGTTAAAGGAGCGTTTAAGATGAATCCCTGTTCATCATGGTCATGCGAATTTCGCCATAATCAGCCTTAATGAAGGCTTTAACCCGCGTAGAGGCCGCGCAGCAGGTTTTGCGCGCGACAGGAACCCAGGGCCGCGACCTCGATCCGGTCGCCGGGCAGGCGACGGTACAGCACCCGCTCCGTCTTGTCCTCCACGGCGCGGGCGGCGATCAACGCCCCGCCCTCTCCCAGCGCGCCGAGCAGGCGCGACGGCGGCTCCTCGAAGGCGGCGTGGACGATGATGCGGTCGAACAGGCCGAGTTCGGGCGAAATGTCGGCGCCGTCGGCCCAGATCACCGCGACATTGTTGATCTTGAGCCGCTCCAGGTTTTCGCGCGCGGCTTTCGCAAGGGAATCGAAACATTCCAGGCTGACGACATTTTGCGCCAGCCCCGCCAGCACCGCCGCCGACCAGCCCGACCCCGTCCCCACCTCCAGCACGCGCATGTGCGAGGTCACCGCCAGCGTCGCCAGCGCCAGCGCCATGTCCGAGGGCCTTTCGATGGTCTGGCCCCACGGCAGCGGCAGCGCGATGTCGCGCAGGGCGAGTTCGACCTGATGCGCGCCGACGAAATTTTCGCGCGGCGCCGATTCCATGGCGCGCAAAAGGTTGAGATCGTTAAACCCCTTGGACCTCAGCTGCAGCAGCAATTGCGCGGCGGCGAGCTTTTGCGCTTCCACCCTCGCCTGCGCGGCCGCGGAGGGAAAGGGTGGCTGATAGGCCATGGCGTCAGCCGAACAGACTGGCGAAATGCGCCAGCGCCGGTTCGTCGGTGAGATCGAGCCGCAGCGGGGTGACCGAAATGCGGTTTTGCGCCACGGCTTCGAGGTCCGTGCCCTTGCCGGCGATAAAAGTCGGGCGCTCGAAAGCGATCCAGTAATAGGGATTGCCCCGGCCGTCGCGGCGGCCCTCGATCTTCATCAACTCCTGCTCGCGCCGGCCCTGCCGCGCCAGTGACACGCCCTGCACCTCTTCGGGCGTGCAGGCCGGGAAATTGAGGTTTATCAGCACGCCCGGCGGAAAGCCGCGCGCCACGATCTTTTCGATCAACGGCGCGGCGTGGGTTTCCGTGCAGGGCCAGAATGAATTTTCGCCCACATAGCATTGCGACAGCGCGATGGACGGAAACCCCAGCAGCGTGCCCTCCATGGCCCCGGCTATGGTGCCGGAATAGGTGACATCCTCGGCGACATTCTGGCCGCGATTGACGCCGGACAGAATGAGATCGGGCGGGTTGTCCACCATGATCTTGCGCACGCCCATGATGATGCAGTCGGTCGGCGTGCCCTTGACGGCAAAATGATTGTCGGAAACTTTTCGCAGCCGCAGCGGGTCGGACAGGGACAGCGAATGCGCCACGCCGGACTGGTCGCTTTCCGGCGCGACCACCACGACATCCTCGGACAGGCTCCTGGCGATGCGCTCCAGCACGGCGAGGCCGGGGGCGTGAATGCCGTCGTCATTGGTGATGAGAATCCGCATGTCTTCTTTTCGCCCGCGATTCGGATAAAGGAATTTTGCGGACGGTTATAGCCTGTCTGACTTGCGCGAACAGCCCTCGGCGATGCGGCGCGCGCGCATGCTCCCCATGCGGGCGCGGCTATCCAGGCAAACATCCGGTTCTACAATTGCGGCCATTTCCCGTAGGCCAGGCGCCTTCATGTCGTCATGGCCGGCGTCGTCCCGGCCATCCACGCCAGGATACAGCGCAAAAAGTCAGAGTTTGAGCCTCGCGGCTTGGCGTGGATGACCGGGACAAGCCCGGTCATGACGGCCCTGACCAGAGATGTTAACCCGGTTTCGAAGCCCGTCCGCTACACCAGTTCCACCTCGGCCACGCCCGGCAGGTTTTTTATCGCGTTGGAGACCGCCGGGTTGATCGGATATTTGCCCGGCAGCTTGATCTCGACCTCGCGTTCGTCAAACCGCAGCAGCAGCGTCACTTCGCCTTCCGGACGGCCCGTCAGCTTTTCCGCCAACCCCGGCAGCGCCGCATCGTCGCGCAGCGCGATGCGCAGGCCCTTTTGGATGCGCGCCGCCGCCTCGTCGAGCTTTTCCACCAGCGTGATGCGGGCGCGCACATCCTCGCCGTCGATATTGCCTTGCAGCGTCACCAGCACGCACGCGCCCTTTTCCAGCAATTCGCGGTATTGGGTCAGGCCCTCCTGGAACATGATGGCCTCATACTGGCCCGAAGGGTCGGACAGCGTCACAATGCCCATCTTGTTGCCAGACTTGGTGCGGCGCTCGGTGCGGTCGAGCACGGTGGCCGCGAGCCGGTCGGCCGACGCGCCCTGCTTCACGGCGCGGACGAAACGCGCCCAGTTGCGCACCCGCAGCTTTTCCAGCACCGCCGCGTAGGAATCGAGCGGATGGCCGGACAGGAAGAAGCCGATCGAGTCGAATTCGCGCTTCAGCCGCTCCTCCGCCGACCAGTTTTCCCATTTGGTCACGTGCAACGGCTCCGGCTCGCCGCCGCCAAACAAGGCGTTCTGGCCGGCGCGCGCCTCGTCCTGCGCCACATTGGCGTGAGCCAGCACCGTTTCCATGCTGGCGAAAGCTTTGGAGCGGTCGGGCTCCAGGGCGTCGAACGCGCCGGCCGCCGCCAAACTCTCCAGCACTTTTTTATTCACCTCGCGCGGGTTAAGCCGCTGCGCCATTTCCGCCAGGCTTTGGAACGGTTTATCGCCGCGCTCGGCCACCAGCGCCGCCGCCTGCCCCTCGCCCACGCCCTTCACCGCCGACAGCGCATAACGAATGGTGAGCGCGCCGTCAGCGTCGGGATGGACCTCGAAATCGACCCCGGACAGGTTGATCGAGGGCGCCTCGACCTTGATCCCCATCCGCCGCGCCTCGTTGCGGAATTCCGCGAGCTTGTCGGTGTTGCTCTTGTCGAGCGTCATCGACGCCGCCAGAAATTCGACGGGATAATTGGCCTTGCACCAGGCCGTCTGATAGGCGACCAGCGCATAAGCCGCCGCATGGCTCTTGTTGAAACCGTAATCGGCGAATTTGGCCAGCAAATCGAAGATTTCGTCGGCCTTGGCGTGGTCCACCCCACCCGCCACCGCGCCATCGACGAAACGGGCGCGCTGCTTGTCCATCTCCGCCTTGATCTTCTTGCCCATGGCGCGGCGCAGCATGTCGGCTTCGCCGAGGCTGTAGCCCGAGAGGATCTGCGCGATCTGCATCACCTGTTCCTGGTAGATGACGACGCCAAACGTCTCCTTCAACACGCATTCGATCTTCGGGTGGATGTAATCGGCCTCCTCCTCGCCGAGCTTGACCGCGCAATAGGTGGGGATGTTCGCCATCGGTCCCGGCCGATACAGCGCCACCAGCGCGATAATGTCCTCGAACCGGTCGGCGCGCATCTCGGCCAGGGCCTTGCGCATGCCCGCGCTTTCCAGCTGGAACACGCCGACCGTCTCGCCGCGCCCAAGCATTTCATAGGTTTTCACATCGTCGAGCGGGATTTTCGTCAGATCGACCTCGATCCCCCTCAGTTGCAATAATTTCATGCAAGTTGAAAGGGTTGTGAGGGTTTTCAGACCTAAAAAGTCAAATTTGACCAGACCGGCCGGCTCGACCCATTTCATGTTGAACTGGGTGGCGGGCATGTCGGACTTGGGGTCCTGGTACAGTGGCACCAACTGGTCGAGCGGCCGGTCGCCGATGACGACGCCCGCCGCATGGGTCGAGGCGTTGGAATAGAGGCCTTCGAGCTTTTCCGCGATCTCCAGCAGTTTGGCGACTTTTGAATCGCGTTCCGCCTCCTCCTTCAGGCGCGGCTCGGACTCGATCGCCTGTTTCAGCGACACCGGGGCCGCCGGGTTCTGCGGCACCATTTTGGCGAGTTTGTCCACCTGTCCCAGCGGCATTTCGAGCACGCGCCCGACATTGCGCAGCACGCCGCGCGCCAGAAACGAGCCGAAGGTGATGATCTGCGCCACGCGGTCCCTGCCGTAGCGGCGGCGGACATAGGCGATCACCTCGTCGCGGCGGGTCTGGCAGAAATCGATGTCGAAATCCGGCATGGAAATACGTTCGGGGTTCAAGAACCGCTCGAACAGCAGCGAGAAGCGCATCGGGTCGAGGTCGGTGATGGTCAGCGCATAGGCGACCAGCGAGCCCGCGCCGGAACCGCGCCCCGGCCCCACCGGAATCCCCTGCGACTTCGCCCATTTGATAAAGTCAGACACAATAAGGAAGTAGCCAGGGAATTTCATCTTCTCGATGATCGACAGCTCGAATTCGAGCCTGTTGTCGTAATCCTCGACGGTCTGGCCCGGCGCGGGGCCGTGGGCGGCGAGCCGCGCCTTCAGCCCGTCGATGGCCTGGCCGCGCAATTCGGCGGCCTCGTCGGTTCCTTCGGTGAAATTCGGCAGGATGGGCGCGCGCGTCTTGGGCCGATAGGCGCAGCGCAGCGCGATTTCGACGCTGTTGCGGGTGGCTTCCGGCAGATCGGCGAACAGTTCCTGCATTTCGGCGCGAGTCTTGAAACGGTGCTCGGGCGTGACCTTCCGACGGTTGTCGTCGGAAACCAGCGCGCCTTCCGCAACGCAAAGCAGGGCGTCATGGGCGTCATAGTCCGAAGCCGACGCGAAATAAGGCTCGTTGGTCGCCACCAGCGGCAGGGCGCGGCGGTAGGCGCCTTCGAGCAGCGCCGGCTCGACCTGTTGTTCGCCTTCGCTGCCGTGGCGCTGCAATTCGATGTAGAGCCGTTGCGGAAACATCTCGACCAGGGCGTCGAGCCGCGCCGCGGCGGCGGCGTCCTTGTGCAGGGTCAGCGCGCGGTCGAGCGGGCCGGAGGGTCCGCCGGTCAGGACGAGCAGGCCCTGGTTGGCCTCGCGCAGCTGCCCCAACGTCACGTGCGCAACATCACCCGCATCGACCCCGGTCCAGGCCGACGACACCAGCTTCATCAGGTTGAGATAGCCCGCCTCGTCCATGGCCAGCAGCACCAGATTGCCGAGCGAGGCGTCGCCCGCCAGCGGCTCGCCGGGGGTGCGCAGCGCCTCGGCGTCGGCGAAATCGACCGCGAGCTGGGCGCCGGCGATGGGCTGGAGGCCGTCCTTGGTGGCTTTTTCGGAAAATTCCAGCGCGCCGAACAGGTTATTGGTGTCGGTGACGGCGAGCGCCGGCTGGCCGTCGGCGCTCGCGAGTTTCAGGAGCTTGGCCAGCGGCAGCGCGCCCTCGCGCAGCGAAAACGAGGTGTGGACGTGGAGATGGACGAAGCCGACCTTCGCGATCACGTCCTCAAGCGGAAACGTCATGCCCTGTCCTGCCTCTCGCCATCAGTCTCGGTTTGAGTATCGTCCAGCTTGGGGGTGACGCAAACCGGGCGTGGAATTATCAAGCTTCAAACATTTTGTTCGTTATTTGTTGTTTTTTTGTCCAAGGCCGTTTTGGCGCATGAGGAATTTTTCCTTCGACGCCCGGACATACCGAAATTTCATATCGTTGCGACAGCGCCACCCTGTGGATAACCCGCCGATTTCTGTGGATTGCGTTATGGCGCAGATGAGGCGATTGGTTAATGAAATAACAATGCCTAAGGCGACAGCGCGCCAAAATGACGCGAACCGCCGGCGAGGCCTTGGGTTGCATTCTACTCGAGCTCAACCAATAGCCCGTTGCGTAAGCTCCAACGCCTGTCCATGCGCGCGGCGAGTTCGAGATTATGCGTTGCGATCAGCGCGGCGAGTCCGGTCGCCCGCACCAAAGTCATGAGCGCGGAAAACACCTTCTCCGCCGTGGTCGGATCGAGGTTGCCGGTCGGTTCGTCCGCCAGCAGCAGGGCCGGCGCATTGGCCACCGCCCGCGCGATGGCGACGCGCTGCTGCTCGCCGCCGGAGAGTTCGGAGGGACGGTGGTCTTCGCGCGCGGCGAGGCCGAGATAGTCGAGCAGGTCCAGCGCCCGCGCGCGCGCCTCGCGCTTGTCGAGCCCGGCGATCAGTTGCGGCGTCATCACGTTTTCCAGCGCGGTGAACTCCGGCAGCAGATGGTGGAACTGGTAAACGAAGCCGATCTTGTCGCGACGCAGCGTCGTGCGGGCGCGGTCGTCGAGTTGCGAGGCGTCCTCGCCGTCTATGGCCACGGCGCCGGCGTCGGGCCGCTCCAGCAGGCCGGCGATATGCAGCAGGGTGGATTTGCCCGCGCCGGACGGGGCGACCAGCGCCACCGCCTGCCCCCGCCACAATTGCCCCTGCGCGCCGCGCAAAATTTCGAGAAAGCCGTCGCCTTCGGGATAGCGGCGCGTCACGCCCGAAAGCGAGAGCACCGGAAGTTGCTCGTTCATGGGTTCGCTATTCATCGGTTCGTCATTCATGGCGCAAGGCCTCGACCGGATCGAGCCGCGCCGCCCGCCAGGCCGGATAGAGCGTGGCGGCGAAGGACAGGCCGATGGTGAGGAAGGCGACCATGACCACTTCGTGGCGCTCGACCACAGTCGGCAATTGCGACAGGCCGAAATAATATTGCGCCGGGAACAGGTTGAGGCTGAAGACGCGGTTGAGGAACTGCCGGACGGCGTCGAGATGCAGCGCCAGCGGCACCCCAAGCCCGACGCCGAGCGCCGTGCCGATCACGCCAATGACGACGCCGGTGAGGATGAAAATGCGCAGCACCGCGCCGCGCGTCGCGCCCATGGTGCGCAGGATCGCGATGTCGTGGGTCTTGTCCTTCACCAGCAGGATCAGCCCCTGCACGATCAGCAGCGCGGCGACGGCGACGATGATGGCCAGAATCATGAAGATCGCCTGGCTTTCGACCTTGAGCACGTCGAAAAAGCCCTTGTTGCGCTGGCGCCAGTCGGTGAAGATGTTGGGCCGCTCGATGGTGGCCTCGATCTGCATGCGCAAATCGTCCATGGCCTCGGGATTGTCGACGAAGCCCTCGATGACGCTGACCTCGCCGGTCTTGTTGAAAAAGGCCTGCGCCTCGTCGAGCGGCATGTAGACGAACAATTGGTCGAAATCCGACAGGCCGAACTGGAAAATCGCCTTGACCGGATAGGCTTTCATGCGCGGCGTGACGCCAAACGGAGTCTGCGCGCCTTTCGCCGTGAGGATGGACACGGTGTCGCCGACGCGCACGCCGAGATTGTCGGCCATGCGCTGGCCGATGGCGAGGCCGCCCGACGCATCGAACCCTTCCAGCGTGCCCTGCCGGACATTGCCCTCGATGCCCGGCAACCGTTTCAGATCGTCGCCGCTGACGCCGCGCACCAGCGCGCCGGTCTGCTGGCTGGCCGAGGAAATGCCCGCCGGACTCTCGACCATGGGAATGGCGCGCTTGACGCCGGGAATGGTCTCCAGCTTGGCCGCCACGTCCTTGTAGTCGGTCATGGGCGTGTCGATCGGCTGCAAGAAGAAATGGCCGTTGACGCCGATGATTTTCCCCACCAGCTCGGCGCGCATGCCGTTCATCACCGCCATGACGATGATCAGCGCCATCACGCCCACGGTGATGCCGGTGATCGACAGGCCGGCGATGGCCGACGGCAGGAAGCGGTGACGCCGCGCCCGCAGGTAGCGCAAGGCGAGCATGCGTTCGTAAGCCCCGAAAGGCATGGCCCCGCGAGGATTGGCGCCGCGAGTATTGGCCCCGAAAGGCAAGCCCCCGAAAGGACTGGCCCCAAACCGGCCCAGGATTTTGTTCAGCAAGCGGATCATCGCCCCCGGTCTCTTCAGCTTCGTGCGAGTTAGGCGAGAATTGCGGGCAAAAGAAGACTCTTCTTCTCTGCGATTCGATACGCGCCGACAATGGCGCAAATGCTTTAGCGATTTATACCGGCATTTTAGAATTTTCCCCAACCGGGCGGCAATTTGGCCCTGCGACAAGCATCCAAAATGGAGCTATCGCCCATGTCCAACGTCCGCTTGCAGGAAATCGCCCTCCTTCCCCTCGACCAGCGCGCCGCGCGAATCGCGCAATTGTTCGCGGAAGGGGCGGAGGCGGAGGCGGCGGCGGCGCCGCGCGCGCCCGAAAAGCGGACGCGGTTGCGGACGCGCCTGCGCAATCTCGCGTTCTGGGCGCGCCCGGACCGCCTGTCCGTGGCGTTGACGGCCTTGGCAGCGGTCGTCGGCGGGAAATTCTTCGACGCCTCCTTCGCGCCGCGTCCGCGCGCCGACGGGTTTTGCGGCGTCGCGCGGATCCCCAACGGCGAGGCCGCGATCGAACTTTACGCGCGCGGTCTGTGTTTCGA
>NZ_NHSJ01000002.1 GCF_002937075.1 Rhodoblastus sphagnicola | reverse complement strand
CGGGGGTCGGAGCCAGAGCCGGAGCGGCGGCCGCGGGCGCGGGCTGTGGCGTGGATTGGGGCGTCTGGGCTTCCGCCGCCGGGGCGTCGAGCTTGGCGGGCGTCGCGCTCTCGACCTGCGGCGCGACCGGCGACAGGGCGACCCGATAGACCTGGAGCATGCCCAGGGCGAGCACGGAGGCGCCCGCCGCGAGCAGAACGCCCGTCCGCGCGCCGGCGCCGCGCTTTTCGCCCGAAGCCCGCGGGCGCATGAATTTTTCCTTGGCGCGCTCCGCCGCGGCGCCGACGCCACGGGCGCGTTCGCCCGCCGACGTCTTCTCCTGCGCCTCGGCGACCGCGCGGGCGGCGAGCGCGCGGCGCGCCACCTCGATGTAATTGCTGCTCTGCGATCCCGACATCAGCGCCGCCTCGTCCTCTCGCGAAAGTTTGACGCTCGGCGCCGCTTGGTCTTCGTCCGACTCAGCGGGCGCCTCGGCGCGCGCGGGCGCCGCCGGAGTCGGGCGCCCGGCGCCCGGCTCGACCAGGAAGGAATCCGGGTCGAAATCCGGCGTCGTCGGTTCGGCGCGCGCGTTCATGCGCGACGGGGCGTTTTGGCGCGGCGGGGCGTTTTGCAAAGCCGGCGCCCGTGGCGGGACGGGCTCCGTCGCGACGGCCGGCGCCACGGCGCGGGCCTCCTGAACGTCTTCCTCCAGCATGGCCAGCCGATCGACGACCCTCTCCAGCGTCTCATGGACGGCGGACAGGGTTTGCTGCGCCCGGCGGTCGGAATGTTCGTGCTTTTCGCGCAGATCGGCGATTTCGCGGACGGCCTGTTCCGGCAGGGCGTTGGCCGCCGGCAGTTGCGCCATCGCCTCGCGCAAGGTTTCGCGGGCGACCTCGCGGGCGGTCTCTCGGCCTTGGTCGAGCCGCGCCGCCAGATCGGCCAGCGCCTGCTGCAACTGCATCTCGCCATGCGCGGCGCCGCGCTCCAGCCGTTCGGCCACCTCCGCCATCTGGCGCTCCAGCGCCTCGATCGCGCGGGAATCCGCCTGCGGCGCCATGGCGTTTTCGAGCTTGTCGGCGAGCGCGCGCAGCAGCGGCTCGAGGCTCTGCGGCGCCTGGGGGCTTCGTCCGGCCACGACCGCGCCGTCGATGCGTTCGGCCAACGCCTGCTGCATGAAATCGAGCCGGCTCGACAATTCCTCGAAGGCGCGCGCCTCGCCGACATGCGGGACCTGGTCGTTGGCGCGATCGATGCGCAGGGCGAGTTCGTCGAGGCGGGAGCCGACGTCGCGCCAATTGGCCTCGTTGCGCGCCAGCCCGGTTTCATGGGCGCGGCTGACTTCGTTCGATTGCCGCGACAGGCCTTCGAGCCGCTCGGTCAGGCTGGCGACCTGCTGTTCCATCCGCTCCAGCGGCGCCATGCGCTCCAGCGCCTGGGCGATGCTGGCGCGCAGCGCGTCGGACTGGTCGCAGGCGTTCAGGAAATCGCCGCGATCGGCGCCGTTGCGCCTGAGACCGTCGATCTTCTCCTCCAGCGCGCGCATCTGCCTGACCACGCCATCGATATTGGCTGAAGCTCCGATTTCGGCCAGGGCGCGACGCATGTCGGCGGCGAGGTTTTCAATCGGCGACAGCACGGCGTCGCGCAGGCCTTCGTCGCGCGAGCGCTCGACGCGGGCGCCAAGCTCGCGCACGGCGAGGTCGAGGGCTGCGATCTGGCTGCGCGGCGCGACATCCTCCAACGCGCGGCTCATCGCCGCGACCTGCTGGCCCAGCGCGTCGATCTCGTCGGCGCTGGCGCCCAAGGGGGCGCGCTCCATGAAGGCGCGGGCGGAGTCGACGCGGGCGCTGAGGTCGCGCACGGCGGTCTCGACCCCGGCGACGGCGCCGCGCGGCGCCACATCGCTCAAGGCGGCGCCGATCTCGGCCATCTGCCGTTTCAGCGACTCGAAATCCGGCGTGAAGTCGATATGCCGCTCGCTGGCGCGCGACATGATCTCGCGCGTCGAGTCGATGCGGTCGGCGAGATCGCGCACGGCGGTTTCGACGCCGGCGACCGCGCCGCGCGGCGCGACATCGCCCAGAGCGGCGCATATGTCCGCCAATTGCCGGTTCAGACTCTCGAAATCCGGCGTGGAATCGAGATGCCGCTCGCTGGCGCGCGCCATGATCTCGCGCGCGGATTCGACGCGGTTGGACAATTCGCGCATGGCGCTTTCGACGCCGGCGACCGCGCCGCGCGGCGCGACATCGTGCAGGCCCCGGGCGATATCGGCGAGTTGGCGGCTGAGATCCGGCGTATCCGGCGCGACGCGGGTTTCGGCGACGCGCTCGACGGTGGAGCGGGTGGTTTCGACGCGTTTGGACAGATCGCGCATGGCGCTTTCGAGCGCGACCACCGCGCCGCGCGGCGCGAGATCGCTCAAGCCGCGCGTGAGGCCGGAGAGTTCGCCGCGCAGGCCCGCGACTTCCTTCAGCGCGGCGACCGGCTGCGCCGCCGCCAGCGTGTCGATGCGGACGGCGAGATCGCGCAGGGCTTTTTCCACCACCGGGGCGACCGTGTCGCGCGGCGCGCCTTGCAGCGCGGAAAAGTCGCGCCGCATGTCTTCGATGCGCGAGGACAGCGACTCGATGCCGTTTTGCAGGCGGTCGATGCGGCGATCCTCGCTCGGCGCGGCGTTCAACTGAACGATGCGGTCGAGTTTCTGGGCGAGAACGTCGAAGCGCTCGTCAAACGCGGGCGCCGGTTGCGCGCGCGGCGCCGGTTGCGGCGCGACCGGGCGTTCGGGGGCGGGTTGCGGACGCAGCGGCGCCGGCTGGGGATGCGAAGACGCCGCATCAAGCGCGCGCTGATGCGCGGAAATTTCCTCGATGGCGCGTCTCATGTCGGCCGCGCGGGCGGCGGGCGGCGGCTCCTGGCGCGGCGGCGCGGCGCGGGAGGGCGCGGGACGGTCGAGACGCGCCAGCAGCGCGTCGAACCTTTTTTCCAGCCGCGAGAATTGTTCGTCGCGTTCATCGGCGGGGGCGGTTTCGGCGCGTTCGACGCGAGAGATGAGATTGGACAATTTACGATCCAGTTTACGCAGGGTTTCATCGTCGCGCGGCTCGGGCTCGCGACTCGCGAGATCCTCGAGACGTGTCTCCAGCCGGCCGAGGGCGCCGCGCAACGGCTCCACATCCAGGCGGACTTTTGTGCGCAGGTGGGTTTCGAGGTCGGCGAGACGGTTTTCCACCTGCGCCAGCATGTCCGCGCGCTCGCTTTCGGCGCTGTCGATGCGCTCGGCGACGCGGTCGGCCACTTGGGCCAGCGCGCGGGCGGCGCGGGCCTCGGCGCGTTCGGCCCGACTTTCGAAGGCGGCCACGGCCTTTTCCAGCAGCGCCTCGGCATCGACGTTTTCGCGCGCCCCCCCTTCGCGCGCGCTCACTTGGCGCGCCCTTTCGCGCGGCTGGCGCGACCGTCCCGGCGCGGCGGCGCGACGCGGTTCAGACTCCGGCTCGGACTCCTCGTCCCATTGCGCCGCGCGAGGCGGCGCGCTCCCGGCCTGGAGCTTTTCGTCGAACCTTTCGTCCTGATCGCGATCAGGCTGGATGCGTTCGGCCTGACCGCGGGCGGCGCGCGGCTTGCGGGTGTCGGTTTCGGCTTCGCGGCTCAGCCGGGCCAATTGCGCCGCCACCGCCTCAAGGCGTTCGTCGGCGTCGAATTCCTGATCGTCCGCCCCGGTCTCGGCGGCATGATCGGCGATGGCGCGGTTCAGCCATTCGCCAAGCGAAAGCCCGTCCCTGCGCGCCGCCTCCTTCGCGGCGTCGCGGGCGTCGAAATCGACGCCTTTAATGCTCCAGGGTACCGCCTTGCTCATTGTTAAAACCCGGTTTTCCCGGAAAACTTCGGCGGGCCGCCCGGATCGCCGCGCGGATACGCGAATCACGTTGCGGCGCCTGCCCGTTTTCCCTCGACCGCAACTTTCTTCGTTTAGGGTAAACAAGCCGTTAAGCCAGTAATTCCAGGCGAAACGCCATTTTGCTTACCAAAGGGGATTGCAACCATCGTTAACGTGCGCTACAACCTTGACGTGTAGCGCGTATCGATTCGAAACCCACAAGGACCATGCCAATGAACGCCAGCGCACTGCTCCACAGTCCAACTTTCGAGGCCGACGCAAACAGCCCGGAAATGCTCACCATTGGCGAGGTTTCACGTCTTTACGGCGTTACCCTTCGCGCCCTGCGCTTCTACGAACAGCGCGGCCTGCTGAAGCCGATCCGCCGCGGCGGCGCCCGCTTCTACGACGGCGCGCAAAAAGTTCGGCTGCAAATGATTCTGAAGGGCAAGCACCTCGGTTTCACCCTGACCGAAATCACCGATCTGCTGGAAGCCGAACAGGAACGCGGACCCAAGGCCGGCGATTTCGCCCTCGACGAAAAAATGGTCCTGTCACAATTGCGCCACCTCGAGGAACGCCGCGCCGACCTCGACCAGGCGATCGCGGAACTGCGAACGGTCCACCAGAAGCTGGTCAACACCGCGGCCTGAGAGCGGCCGAATTTTTACGCGCCATGCGCCCGCCCTGAGGCTGAGCCTCGTGGCGGGTTTTTTTTGACCTCGGACGTCCGCCCCCCGGATCAGAGGCGTGGACTCGACAGCCGCGAACAAACACGGGCAAACAGCGCCGCGAAGGCGTTTTCGCGGATTGTGAAGCAATCTCGCGGAAACCATATAAACGCGCGACGCCGGGTCCGGCCGATTCACGGCGCCGGCGATGAGGTGTTGCGATGGGACGCCAGCTGACGGTCTATTTCTCCCTGCTTTCGCCCTGGGCCTATATCGGCCACTCCGAATTGCGGCGGCTGGCGGAAAAACACGCCCTCACGCTGGACTATCGCCCTGTCGATCTGATGGAGGTGTTTCCGGAGTCCGGCGGCCTGCCGCTCGGCAAACGCCACCCGTCGCGGCAGGCCTATCGTCTGGTCGAGTTGCAGCGCTGGCGCGAAAAGCGCGGTCTCGATTTTCATCTTTGGCCGCGTTTCTGGCCCTTCGACCCCACGCGCGCCGATCGGACCATCTGCGCGCTGGCCGCGGACAAGGCCGATCCGCAAAAATTCATCGCGGGCGCTTTCGCCGCGATTTTCGAGCAAAATCGCGATATCGCCGATGAAAACGAGATCGCCGCCGTTTTGAGCGAGACCGGCTATCCTTCCTCCTGGCTGACGCGCGCGACGAACGCCGAGACGGCGACGCTCTACGAGACCAACCGGACCCAGGCGCTCGCAGCTGGTGTGTTTGGTTCGCCCTCGTACCTGCTCGACGGCGAAATTTTTTGGGGCCAGGACCGGCTCGACCTGCTCGACGACGCCCTGACCAGCAACCGTCCGCCGTTTACCGCTCCGGATTAGCCTGTTTCGATCCGATTGAACCGGATCGGGCTAGAGCATGACCCCAAAAAATGGATACCGGTTTTTTGGAAAAGGTCATGCAAAAACAAAGAGTCTAGAGCGCCTTGTTTTTCGCAATTTCTTTACGCGGGCCGGCATCCGCTTCGCGTGAAAATCGCTCTGGCGCGCCTCCGGTTCAACACTCGCGCTCCAGTGGACAAAGTCCGACGGGCTAACGGGACCTCGTCATGAGACAGAGCCCGCCGGTTCCGCCGGCGGGCTCTGTCATAATCGCCGAAACTACGCTGGCGGCTCGTGCGGCCCCGCCGGATGAGCGGGCGGCGCTTCGTGGTGGGGCGCGGGCGCCGGCTCATGTGCGGCCGGCGGCGGCGCGACATGG
>NZ_NHSJ01000001.1 GCF_002937075.1 Rhodoblastus sphagnicola | reverse complement strand
TCGACAAAAAGCCAAAGCGCCATCTTGTCGAGATGCTGGAAAGCCAAGGAATGCAGGCCAACCAGGACATCACTTTCCTGACGGATGGCGGTGAGGAAGTTCGGGCGCTCACCGAAAGGATCAGCCCGTGCAGCGAGCATGTTCTCGACTAACCATGCGCATTACCGTGCTCGGCCAGCTTGCGAAAGGCGTCGCGCAACATGACGAGGAAGCCGGGGCCAAGCTGACAAAGGAGTTGGGACGAATAAAATGGAAATTATGGCATGGAAACGCGATTGCGGCTCAAGAGGTCATTGAAGACTTCGAAGACGAACTATCCGAACTTGACGTCGATGACCCGAATCTGCGCAAATTTGCCGCCGCCGCTCGCGAGTTCGCCGTCTATATCGCCTCGAACACGGCCAGCCTCATCCATTACGGCGAACGGTATCGGCCCGGCGAGCGTATTTCCTCGGCTTTTGTGGAGGCGACAGTCAACGCCGTGGTGAGCAAGCGGTTCGCCAAAAAGCAGCAAATGCAATGGACTCGTCGCGGCGCGCATCTTCTCTTGCAGACCCGCACTCGGACGCTCGACGGAACGCTGCGGTCGACCTTTGAACGGTGGTTTCCAGGACTGGCCAACGAAAACGGAAGCTGCGCGATTCACGCCAAGGCAGCATGAGCGCCCCACACTTTCTCATGCTCTCCTTGGTCGTTGACCGGCCAATGAACGGGGTGATCTTCCAGTCCTGGCTTGCGCAGCACCGCGCGCCAACTCTGAGGGAAGGCGACATCGTCATCATGGACAACTTGGGCGCGGGCGGTGGATGGACAATGTCTTCATCGAGCGGCTATGGCGCTCGATGAAATATGAATGCGTCTATCTCCACGCCTTCGAGACCGGGCAGGAACTTCACGCCGGGCTTTTGCGCTATGTCCGCCACTACAATTTTTCGCGTCCGCACTCATCGCTGGCTGGACGCACGCCCGACGAGGCGTATCATCAAATCACGCCGCCGCTGTCTCCAAGGCTCGCGCCCGAGACGGCGGCGGATGTCAAACTGGCGGCATAACCAATCGCGGGAATAGCTTATTTCGCCGCAGACCTGTCCAGCCAACCGGGACCACCTAACCTCGCTGAACAGTTGAAGCTGAGTCGCTTAAGGTTGTGCCTTCAGTCGCCCGGCCGCTCGCGCTCGCCGCGTAGTTGGCGGCGAGGCGACAGCCGCTGAATATCTCTAGCGAATCGCGAGTTGAACCTGCACAGGCAGCCGGGGCTTTCGCGGCCTGTTTCCAGCCGCCGCGCGGCCGACGACGACAAGAATCGCTGGAACTTCGTTGGGTTCCAAACCCGCCAATTGCTCCACGCCCTTTGGGTCGAACCCGATCATCGGACCCGATGCATAGCCCTTCGCCTGGCTTGCCAGCATCAAGGTCATCGCCGCCAAAGAACATGAGCGAATGGCTTCATCCCGCTGTCGCTGGTCATTGCCCTCATAGGAGGCGTTCGCGCCCGCCAGGAGTTTCGCCAGGTCTTCGGCCTTGAGCGCTCCGGCGGAGACCGCCGGCTGCATCATGGTCGGGAGCTTTTTGTACCCTTCCTTGTTGCCGACAAACAGGAAAGCTGCGGCTGCGTCCGCTACTTTGTCCTGACCGAAGGCGAGCTTTTTCAGCTTCTCCTTTTCCTCCGCCGACGCGAAAACAATGACTCGCCAGTTCTGCATGTTGAAGGAAGACGGCGCTTCTTGCGCGTATTTGACGAGTTCAACGATTTCCTCGTTCGTCAGCTTGTGGGACGGATCGAAGAAATTGGCCGATATACGATTTTTGATGTTTTCTAGCGCGTCGATCATCTCTCGAACCTGTGTTGGAATCGGTGGCTCGACTATGTGCTGAAATAGCCGGGCGAATAAGCCGCCTCATTTCGCAGGACACAGCGCGGCAAATGTCGGAACGTAGGCAGAGGTTGGCGCGATAGACACTGGTAAAACAATAGTTTGTGCTTTTCAGACGATTCGTGAGCGTCGCCGCCTTGAACGGTCATGAAATGCGAACCTTTGCGCCGCAGCCGCTTCTGACTCAGGCCATCCAACCTAATTGTGACAGCTAGCTTTCACGTTTTTTCGGCGGCAGAAATGCGCCTGTGGAGCGGCGGCATGCCGAAAATAATCGAAAGGCAACAAAGGCAATGGATGCGCATCGTTCAACCCGTATATCGGTCGTATTAGCAGTATTACTGCTTGCTTCGGCAGCGGCGCCTGCGGCGGCGCATCATTCTGCGGCCGCATTCGACATGACGAAGTCTGTCACCTTGCATGGCAAAGTCGAGAAATGGCTGTGGGCCAACCCGCATTCGTGGCTTTACATCAAGGTCGTCAAGCCGGACGGCTCAGAGGAGATTTGGGGCTGCGAGGCCGGCAGCACGGGCATGTTGGCCCGCAGCGGCTGGGGCGCCGCCGATATGAAGCCGGGCGACGAGGTCACCGTCACGCTTGCGCCCGAACGCGATGGTCAGCACATCGGATTGTTGAACGGGGTTCAGCTGTCGAGCGGCAAAATTTTGAGCGCCGGCCCTGGCGCGCTTCCTGTTCCCGACCTTGGT